>NZ_JACJTY010000002.1:0-565722 GCF_014698945.1 Synechococcus sp. FACHB-909
GCCGGCAGGGCCCAGAGGTAGGCCTGGGTGGCGCGCTGGAAGTCGAGCTCGTCGTAGAGCCTGGCAGCGGTGGCCTTGGTGGGGTAGCCGTTCTCCAGTTGAAGAACCCCAAGCCTTGTCTGTTGGACATCAGCTGCTGGGGGCTGCTTGGCATGCACGCCACTGAGGAAGCTGATACCGGCCAGGGAGGCGATCAGCAACTTCCGAAAGAGGATGAGCTTCAAGGATTTAAGTCAGCGATCGACTTTAGCTGCTCGACCAGCTAAGGCCGAGCGAACGCTGTTCCTGAGAGGCAGGCAAGGTGCTATCGCTGTCGAGACAAACTCAACGATGCCCTGTCTACACCAGGGGATTGCTCAAAGGTGTCGCATCAAGACAAGCAAGGCTTTCGGACCTAAACCTCTTCCGCCATGCTCAAGTCAGCTCGGCTTCACATCACACTCTGGCCATCAACTTCAGTGCATGGGCCGAGACGATCATGATGATGGCAGTAAGGCTCTGACGTGACCCCATCTTTCGCCCAGTTCTTTTGAGAGCTGGTGGTTGGTCAAGCCGCTCTCAACTGGGCGCTTGGGTGGTTCTCATGGCGTCGTGACGCAGCCAAGGGGGCGTACCGGGGGGGGCGTTCCGGCCGCGATGGACCTCTGGCCGCCCTCGACCTGGCGGAGCAGCTCGAGACACTCTGCCGCGACATGCCGCAGGTGGGCCCCGCCATCGCAACGCTGACGGACGCATCGACCTGGAGGAGCTCGCCCGCCTGCTGGAGGGAGCGGGTCGGAGAGCTGATCCCGGCCAGCGGTGAGATGGATGCCCTGATCGCTGCGGTCGACAGAGATGCCTACGGCCGTGTGGATGCCGAAGAATTCCGGCGGCTGTTCCAGGACGCAGAGAATCGCCAGCGGCGCCGTTCCAACACCTCGATGCCTGACCGGGACTGGTGGGGAAGCCTCTGGCCCGAACCCGCCGACACGCTCCTTCAGATGGGATTGCGTCCCGGCATGGCGATGCTGGACGTGGGGTGCGGCTATGGCCTGTTCACGATCCCGGCCGCTCGGCTCGTGGAGTCCCGGCCGGTGGTGGGTCTCGACATCGACGCGGAGGTGCTGGAGCAAGGAAGGAGCCTGGCCTCCGGTCTGACCAACCCACACCCTTCGAGATGGTGTTCCTCCACAGCACCCTGCACGGCATCGAAGACAAGATCGGCCTGGTGCGCGAGGTGCATGCCCTGCTGGCCCCGGGGGGCCGCTTCGCGGTGGTGAACTGGCTGCCGATTCCCCGCGAGCTGACCATCTGGCTGGGGCTTCCGCGCGGTCCGAAGCAGGAGGTGCGCATGGGAGCCGAGGCCACCGCGGATCTGGTGCTGGGCGCCGAACCGGAACTGCGGCTGGAGCGCACCGCTCCTCTGCCTCCCTTCCATTACGGCCTGATCTTCACCAAGGATGACGGAGCGATCGCCTAGAAGCGTCTGGCGCATCGCCCGAGTCCAGGCCTTGATAAAGATGCCCCTCAATGTTCTGTCTTACCAGGTTGAACAGTGGCAAGGGGTGTGAGGCCACAACTCCTAACAAGACCCTTTGTCTGCCGCCCAACGCTCACGATCAGCGGCGAGATGCACTGCGTGAGTATCAAAGGTATCATTACAACCGTACGCTGAATCTTGATGTTAGCCGGCAAGAACGGCACAAGACACTAGAGTGCTGAAATCACACGACCAAGATTGATCGGGCTTCGAGAAGGGATTTCAGCCATACTTCTTCTGTTGGCTGCGCAGCGCAACACAGGCCTAAGCCGAGACAAGGTTGGATGTAAACATTTGAGAGCAAAGATCAGAATCTAGATATCTAAAGCTCTGTGGAGGTCGCTTGGATCCGATAAGCTCTTCAAGCTGCAAAGGCGTTAAAAGCTTATGAACTTTGCCAACCCTAATTGCGATCCCTCGTTCAACACCATTAAAGTAATTATCAAAGTCTCTGTGCTTGATACCCGCTACTTCCTTATACATGCCCCAGAGGCTTGCTGGATCTGAGGCATCTATTCCATCTACAGTGAAATATCCAACCACCTGAGAGACAGGAGACGTAGAGTAAATAACAACAATAGAGGGTGCGTTGCTGAACATCCACTTGCGAAATTCTACTTTCTTAGATCCATTGAGTATTTTATTGGCATACTCAGGGTGAATGGACATCAAGGCGATTGAGGGATCTTGACAGAGAGCCATGAGATTCCTGGTTCCTTGACTTCTACTATAGACACAGGAGGACCGTTCAGCAAGCCGGCCTGATTAAGTGTATCAAGCGGCATAGGTGGGATTAAGTTTCGGTCTTGTCGGAAGAGGATTGCTAGGGTCTCTTTCCCACCTCTACACATCGCAGTTATATCTGAAGAGCTAAATACTGTCCGCTTGCCGACAAAGCGCTGGATCTCTGATCCTTCAGCCGAGACCAGGGTTTTCTCAACTACACCAAGAGGAGAAACTGATTTGGCGATTTTAGACTGGTAAAACAGAAGGATGTCCCCAGGGCTAATTTTTCTAATATTCGAGTTGCATAGATAAGCTTTCATGATACTGTTGCCAAATGGATATGCACCAGCGAACAGGGATGTTTGCTCCGTCAGCTCGGGGAATAACAGTGCGTGCCACTGTGGTTTAATCGGAACAATAAACACCTTATTGCCGCTAAGCTTAATGAATGGTGGCCCGTAGCGAATATGAGCTTCTAGGCATGAGAGAGCTTCGATCTCATGCTCATTACATCGGAACTGTTTTGCCATTACTGATTCCCCATTGGGATTTACTGCAATTTGCTCAAATCCAAATGCCTCAAGCAACCTCACAAGCTCGCTGTGATGGTCAAAGACAGTTAGGTATGTGGATCTAATGCGATTATTTGCTATGTGGTTAAAGACAGCCTTGAGAAGTAATTCACCATAGCGGCGCCCTCTATGCTGATCGCTTACCTTAAAAGTGCAGATCTTTAGCGTTGGACATTTGAGCCCATACTCGCTCTCTGTCTCTGTCTTCATTATACAAATCCCAGCATATTCTCCACCATGTATCTTGACAATCCAAGCTTGTCTGTGTTCACGTTTGCATTTCTTCAGCCAGTCATCAAAGCCCTGATAGTCTAGTCTTAACGTGTCAAATATTCGATCAGTATCGTTAATCTCATGACACAAGACTCTGTCAACTGCTGGCGGTGGGCTAGGGATCTTTTCTAGCAGGCCTCGTAGGGCTGCAACCGCCTCTGAAATTGATAAGACCCTCTCAGCAATATCTAACTGCCTGGCTTTCCTGTGAATTCCCCTATCTTCAGTTACAAGGTAATCAACCGCATCTACGACTACGCAGGTCAGAAGTAAGCAATCAGCCTGATCGTGTTTGTTGTGCGTTAGATCGGAGAGCTTATCTAGGATTGATTCGTGGACTGTTTTTGGTGGTGCGGGCAATCGAGGATACTTTGAGACGAGAATTCTTCTCGCTTCTCTCCTGGAAGATACCTGATCTCCCTCTAGCTCTTCAATAGAGGCTGGATGGATATAATGCTGATGATTGCCCTCAGCAATTAAACGAAGTAGATCAGCTACGACTGGTGACTTTGATTCAAGATATTCAGGGCTGACTGGCTCGGCGGGAATTATCGCGTTGGTATCGAGCAAGAGTTTCATTGCGCCCTAGAAGCTTGCCGTAGCTGGTTCAACTTTAGAGGCATTGATGCTAGTGGCAAGTAGGGGTTGGCCGTAGATCGCACGATTGCTGCTAGCTAATACTTTGGCAACCTCTGAAAAGGGTGTCAATCCGGCTAACGCATCGGATTGTGCCGCGCCGAGACGTGGGCTTGAATGAATTGTTAGCTCTCAAGGTCGGCTAGCTTGACTGAAAATCTATCGCCACCTTGGTCTGATGTGTCATAAGCACGGATCTGCATACCGTCACTACTGCAGGCGTGCAAATGATTGAGATAGTTCTTAGAACGAGAAAAAGTGCGCCAAAAGATTGGCTTTTGGATGTCGAGAGTCTGACGGCTGTCCGACCGCAGAACGATCAGCCGGTCCAAGTACTCGATGATCGACCCAAAAGAAGCCGAGCGAGCCTTAATAATTCGAGAGATAGCTGAGTCAAGTCCTGCAGCTTCGTCTGCATCTCCGATGACCTCTTTACCCACAAGCCAGCGATACTCGTTCCGCCCCGAGGTCTCCAATCTTGCTGTAATCGGCTCCGCATTTTTTGCCCGCCTCATGCTATTGAAAAAGTCTAGTTCATCCGCATAGTCCATTCTCATCGGAAGTGGCATGAACGTTGTCACGTAGGTGTGTTCTCGGCTATTTGCAACAAGGTTAGCTCCGAACCAATCGCAGTCAAATATATCGTCTTCCACGAGCGGCCTCTCAGGTCCATTCAGGATCAATACGCTAAGCCCATTGCTTCTGCTAGCTATAGCAAGACGGCCCCCATCGCCAGGTGCCATTGAGTAGATGTAGCCACTCTTTATGCTTTTAATACTATCAGGTGATATCGATTTTGAAGTGTACCTAAATTCTGCAGTATACGCGCCTGATTCATCAGATATATAGATCTTGTTGGCATATATACTGAGGTCCGTTGGCCAAACCTCCCATAGGATAGAACTAGTTTTGGAATCCCGAAGAATGTCGTTAGGCACTTCTAGTTCTAACCCATGGTCCCCTTCCGCCAAAGCGTTCGGCTTCCTTGAGTCAAGAAATAGTGGCGCCAAGTATTCGCGACCATGTATGTCTAGGGTTAACGAAACCATCCTTTGCCAATCATAAGATGTGATTGCCCCATCCATGCTAATCAAAAAAAGCGTGCCAGAATAAAGAAACGAGTCAAGATAAATATTGTTAATCCGCAATGTAGTGTGTTGGATCATTGATATTGTCCCTTTTGAATACGTCGTACGTCAGAAATATCTACTCGGCCCGCCTCGCACCATGCTCTCATGGCTCCCGCCGGTGGAATGTCGGATTTCACTGGACGTACCGGATATCCATGCCACTCACAATTGGGGTCTGAAACAAATTTTGCGATCCACAAATCACCTTCATGATCCTCTCCCAGTCGATGCACAGGCACCCCAACTGCCTCGGATGCGTTCCATAGCTTCCCCTTGCTGCATGCCCAGTTATTCAAAGCAGCCTCTGAGCAGAGTGCGACCTCTCGCCAATCGGAAATCCGCCACACGCTAGCGACGGCTGTTGGTTGTGCCACACGATGCTTTAGGTTTATGACGTAGCGAGAAATTGGCATTGAGATCTACCGTTGGAATTCTGCGTCCGCCGTAGGCGGTCCGCTGGAATGACGTGTTAGCCGATACGCTACACCCATGGGTTTTGATAGATGGTCCTACGAAGTGCACGTACAGCAAATAGTGCCATGCATTCAAGCTCCTGCTCGGTTTGCTCAGGGCGTTCGAGGAGATTTGAATCGCTCCAAGGTTCATCAACATGAATCCATTTGTTGCGGTATATCCTCAACACATGGAAATCGTCCGCAAGGCCGGCATCAATACTAGCGCGATTGGTTAACTCAATAAGCCGTTCCTTGCCAGTTTCGGAGCGCTCAGATCGAAGGTAAGTCTCAATTCCAGATACAGTAGTGTGAATCCACGCCAGATCTGCGCCGTCTGCAAATGCCACGTCCGCTTCCTGGACGATAAAGCTACACCATTCAGAAAGGATGACTCCGCCTTTGAGCAGTTCTTCGTCGAGGCCGACTAGTTGTGCCCAGCGGTCGTCTTGGGTCATGCTGACTAACGTTCCGGTTGAGCGGCAGCAGATCGCCTCAAGCGATAGGCAAAAAACTTCACCTGCCCGCTCCAACCGGGTTGTTATGCCTCCTGCGCTGAGCAGCCAACCAGCCCATTAAACTAAAAGCGACAGGCACGAACAAACTGATCAACAGATACTTCGATGTTAATCATTTGGTCAATCCAATCTTCTATTGGCTGCAAACTAGCAGGTCTCCTTGTAGGGACAACTGGGGTGATACACCCATCTCCCAAAACTACGGGCGGAAGAACTATTGATTTGTTATAAAGGTTTTCCATTGATAAAACATTCCGCCCCCAAACCCCTCTTTGTTCAAAGTTTTCTCTTCCAATGGAGAGCAAGGCATTTGCTTGATCTGCGTAAATCCCCTTTATCACATCTTTGTCAAGTTCTTTCATTCGAGCAATAGCTAAAGACTCAATTGAATCTAGACTAGGAAGTCCAGCTCTTGTTACGGCTTCTTGAAGCCATAGTTCAACAGAAGTCTCACTTCTATATGTAGGGGCTTGTTGAGCAATAGCAAAAAATGCGAACCCTGGATCTGAGAGTTCTTTGAGCGCTTGGACTCTATCACCCCAAACATTGAACTCCTCTGGCAAAAGTAAGTTATGAAATAGCTCCTTAGGTAGATTCAGGCAGAGAGTTGCTAGAGCAGAAGAATATTCATAAGCCCGGAAGGCATCATTGACTTGAATTGAGTTAGCCAGGCAATGTGTCACCATTGAGTAGATTACTAATTTAGGGTCATAGAGATTCTGTAGGAATTCCTGCTCTAGGCGAATTTGCTCTACTAGTCTCGAATCATCATCGAGAAGTGCAAGACTCTGGCTTTTAACCTTGAACTCAGCATAAGTCGCCGTAGCCTCAGTCAATGCAAACATGCTAAATGGAACGCGAATAATCCGCTGATCGTTGGAATTTGAGAAAACAGTAAACACAAATGGCCTATCTGCTCTTGGCCTACCATCAATCCCAAATTCAAGCCCAGAACCATACGAATACCGCCAAGGAGTAGGCTGTACATCTTGCTGACTTACTTCATACTCTTCTGTATAGTAGAGCGCAAGTCTCGCCCTATGTCTTTCAGAATTAGCAATAGCAATTCTGTAAAAATCATACTCATCTTGATTTGTCCACGCACTGATAGCATTGTAAATGAGAACCAATTGTCTTTGCCCCCAAAGAGTAGATGTATGGTCTAGCCAATGCGTAAACTCATGTACGCATGTTGAGTAGAATCGTGCTATAGATTTATAGTCTGCCCGTAGTGCAGCCCTTTGAGCTCCTTGATCACCTTGATTACCTTTGCTTAATTGAAAATGCTCTAGTAGCCGCGAAAAGGTCTCTTCGTCCAAGTAGTCTAGAGAAACAATTTGTGAAAAGTCATCATAGCAGCCCAGTAATTCGAGATTAGCAAAGATGGCCGAGTTTCTTGCATGATATCTCAGCTTTTGAACAGCGTCCCGATTCGCGTTCCTGCCCATAGGTCAAAGTTCTGCAGCACCATGTCGCCGATCTTAGAGCCCTTTATGTCATCACGCTCCGCATGAATCTCTAAAACTGCAATCTACTCAATAACTGAAGCATAACTCTTTCTTGGACGGTTCCGTGAACCACGGACCTGCTCATACCCCTTTCCGTGAACCGCAGCTAACGCCAGTGAACCATCGGTCGAGAGTCCTTTCCTGAACAGCGATCTTAGTTGGAAGGCCAAGTCGTTGGCCGTGGTGCACGGGTCCGATAACCACATGTAGCCATGGCTACATCATGTCTGCTGGGCTGCAGACACCGAGCGGCCCTCTATTCAGCACATGGGTGTAGATCATGGTGGTGCTCACGTCCTGATGTCCCAGCAGCTCCTGGATCGTGCGGATGTCCTGCCCCCGTTCCAGCAGGTGGGTCGCAAAGGAGTGGCGGAAGGTGTGGCAACTGGCCGCCTTCGTGAGTCCCGCCTCGGCCACGGCCCGCTTCACCGCCTTCTGCACGACGCTCGTAACTGCCAGGGCCACCCGTCCCCACACGCCCTAATCTGTACAGACTCCATGTACAGACGCCCACCATGGCGCGCGTCTCCGTGACCCACCTGCGCCAGAACCTGCCGGCCTGGCTCAAGCGCGTGCAGGCCGGGGAAGCCATTCAGGTCACCTCCCACGGCCGGGTGATTGCCCGCATCGAGCCGGAACAGGACCCGGCCGAGGAGGCGCGCCGCTGGCTGGAGGGGCTGGCGGGCAGCGTCACGCTGGGGGATGTGGTCGCCTCGATCGCCGATGGCGACGCCGATCTCGAAGGCGCCGGTGATGCTGACCATCTGTGACACCCATGTCCTGCTGTTCTGGGCCCATGAGCCCGCCCGGCTGTCCCGGCGCGCCGCGACGGCACTGGCGCAGGGGCGCGCCCAGGGCCAGCTGGCCATTGCGGACATCAGCCTCTGGGAGCTGGCCCTGCTGCACGAACGCGGACGCCTGACCCTCCCGGAAGCCGTGCCCCCGGCCCTCTACCTGCGCCGTCTGCTCGAAGCTCTGAGGCTGCAAGTGCTGCCGATCACCGCCGAGATCGCCCTGCTCTCCCGGGGCCCCCAGTTCCGACGTGTTGACCCGGCCGATCGCCTCATCGGCGCCACGGCCCTGCAGGGCCGCCGTCCCCTGATCAGCGCCGACGAGAAGCTCCGCGCCATTCCGGAGCTGGAGACGATCTGGTGAGCACGCCCGTCCGGAGCCGCCCCTCCCCCCTCACGATCCGCCCCCTGCAGAGCGCCGACATCCCCACCATCACCGGCTGGGCCCGCCAGGAGGGCTTCGCGCCGGGCGTGGGCGATGTGGCCATCTACCGCCAGACCGACCGCCAGGGCCTCTGGGTGGGCTGGCTCGGCGACGAGCCGGTGGGGTGCATCGCCGGGGTCCGCTACAACGCCTCCTACGGCTTCATCGGCCTGTTCCTGGTGGTGCCCGCCCAGCGGGGCCGGGGCTACGGGGTGCAGCTGTGGCGCCACGCCCTCCAGCACCTGGCCGACGTGCCCTGCATCGGCCTGGAGGCCGCCCCCGACCGGATCGACGACTACGCCGGCTGGGGCTTTGCGCCCGCCTCCCCCACCACCCGCTGGCAGCGGCTCGCCGACGACGGCGCGCTGGCTCCGGTGTCCGCCGCGCCGGAACCCCCCTGGTGCCTGCTGGAGGGTGGTGCCATCCCGGCGACGGCTGTCCAGCGCTTCGATGCCGAGCGGGAACCATCGCCCCGCCCCCACTTCCTGCGCCAGTGGCTGCGGCATCCGGCCGGGACGGTGCTGGCCCTGGTGGACCGCCGCGGCGCCTGCCACGGCTTCGGCCGGGTGCGGCCCTGCCTGCTGCCCGATGGCGAGGGCTGGCGCGTCGGGCCCCTGGTGGCCGACAGCCCCGCCGCCGCCCGGGCCCTGCTCGAAGGCCTGCTGCAGCGCCATGCCGGCACGGTGCTGATCGATGCCCCCGGCGCCAATGCCACCGCCGACCCGCTGCTGGCGTCGCTCGGGTTCGCCCCCGTCTCCCGCACCCTGCGCATGTACCGGGGCGCCCCGCCGGCGGTGTCGCTGGCGGATGTCTACGGCCTGGCCTGCCTGGAGCTCGGCTGACCCCCACCCCAGCGATGGCTCCCCTACCTTCGAACCCATGCCGTCGCGCTCGACAATCCCGTTCCCCGGCCTGGTGCTGCTGTCGCTGGCCCTGGCGGCACCGCTGCGGGCGGCGCCGATCCCGCTGATGGAGCCAGCGGGCATGGACCTGCTGGTGGCCAGCACCGCCGCCAGGGCCGACTACGGCCCCCTGGCCGAGCAGTTCCTCACCCAGGCCAACCTCGCCTACTGCGGTGTGGCCAGTGCCGCCATGGTGCTCAACAGCCTGGCCGTGCCCGCCCCGGCCGTGCCGGGTTACGGCCGTTACCGCTTCTGGACCCAGGAGAACGTCTTCGAGGTGCCGGCCGGCCGCCAGGTGGTGAGTGCCGAGGTGGTGCGGCGCCAGGGCATGACCCTGGCCGAACTGGCCGGCCTGCTGGCGGCCCACGGGGTGGCGGCCGAAGCGATCCACGGCGACCAGCTCAGCCTCGAGCAGTTCCGCGCCCTGCTGCGCCGCAACCTCAGCCAGCCCGGCGACCGCCTGCTGGCCAACTACGACCGGCCCGCCCTCGGCCAGGCCGGCGGCGGCCACATCGCTCCGCTGGCAGCCTTCCATGCCCCCTCCGACCGGGTGCTGATCCTCGATGTGGCCCGCTACCGCTACCCCTCGGTGTGGGTGCCGGTCGCCGACCTCTGGGCCGCCATCCGCACCCTTGATTCCACCTCGGGCCGCAGCCGTGGCCTGGTCACGATCCGGCGGCTGCCGGGGGCGACACCGCCTCCAGGAACCGTTCCGCCACCCGGTCCCAGCTGAACGGCCCCACGTGCTCACGGCCGTAGGCCCGCTGCTGGGCCTGCAGTTCGGGTTCGGTGAGCAACTTGAGAAGGGCCTCGGCCAGCGCCTGGGGATCCCGCGGCGGCACCAGTAACCCAGCCCGGCCGTGGGGCACCACCTCGGGGATCGCCGTGGCCGTGGTGCTCACCACCGGCAGCCCGCTGGCCATTGCCTCGAGGAACACGATCCCGAAGCCCTCCTGGATCGACGGCAGGCAGAACACCGCACTGCGCCGGTACCACTCGCGCACGGCGCCGTCGTCGGGCAGGGCCCCCAGCAGCTGCACCACCTCCCCCAGCCCCAGCCGCTCCACCAGCTCCTGCAGCGCCGCGTGCTCCGGACCGTCGCCGATCACCACCAGCCGGGCGCTGGGCAGCCGCTGCTGCACGCTCTGGAACGCCGTGATCAGATCCCCCACCCGCTTGCGGGGGTACTGGCGCGCCACGCACAGCACCGTGTGGGGCTCGCGAGCGGCATCGTCCCCGCCCGCAGGATTCCATAGGCCGACATCGATCCCCTCCGGCACCAGCCGCAGCCGCTCGGCTGGCACGCCGTAGTGCTCTTCGATGCGCTCGCAGCAGTAGCGGCTGGTGGAGAGCACCAGGGGCGCCCGGCGGGCGTTGAGGCGCTCCAGCCGCGACAGGCCCCAGAGCATCAGCCGCGGCCAGCCGCTCTCGCAGCGCGACTCCTCCGCCAGCACCCCCTTGATGCAGCACACGTAGGGCACCGGGCAGCGGTGGGCCACCCGGAAGCCGTCGATGTCGAAGCCCACCACCAGGTCGTAGCGGCCCTCGGCGGCCGCCAGGCGCCGGGGCAGGGTGAGGTTGAACCAGAGGCGGCGCAACAGAAGATTCCGCGGCCAGGCCCCCTCGGGCACCAGCCGTTCCACCGTGTGGCCCCGGGCGATCAGGGCCCCGGCCAGACCGCCGATGGCCGCCGCCGTGCCGCTGCCCTCGGCCACGTCCTGCAGCCAGGAATCCAGGAAGGCGATGCGCATGCTGGGGCCGACCGCCGGGCCTACACCCGCGCCGCCAGGCCGGTGGGCTCGAGCATCAGCTTGCTGTTGCGCACCTCCTCGTCCATCTCGATCGGGTACTGGCCGTCGAAGCAGGCGGTGCAGAAATGGCTGGAGTTGGCCTGGGCCGCCTCCACCATGCCGCCCTTGGTGAGGTAGGCGAGCGAATCCACCCCCAGGTGCCGCTCGATCTCCTCCAGCGTCAGCCGGGCAGCGATCAGGTGGTCCTGGGTGTCGGTGTCGATGCCGTAGAAGCAGGGGTGGGTGACGGGCGGCGAGCTGATCCGCATGTGCACCTCGGTGGCGCCCGCATCCCGCAGGGCCGCCACCAGCTTGCGGCTGGTGGTGCCGCGCACGATCGAGTCGTCGATCACCACCACCCGCTTGCCGGCGAGCACATCAGGCAGGGGGTTGAGCTTCACCCGGATGCCCGCCTCCCGCATCGCCTGGGTGGGCTGGATGAAGGTGCGGCCCACGTAGCGGTTCTTGATCAGGCCGTCGGCAAAGGGGATGCCGCTCACGTGCGAATAACCGATCGCCGCCGGGATGCCGGAATCGGGCACGCCGATGACGATGTCGGCCTCCACGGGCGTTTCCCGGGCCAGCACCTCACCGATCCGCACCCGGTAGCTGTAGAGCGACTCGCCGAAGAAGCGGCTGTCGGGCCGGGCGAAGTAGATCATCTCGAAGACGCACAGCTTGCTGGGCTCCTCGCACCAGCGCTGCCGCTCGGGGATCGGATCGGCCTGACGGAAGTGGATCAGCTCGCCGGGCTGCACGTCATCCACAAAGCTGGCGCCGATGATGTCGAGGCCGCAGCTCTCACTGCTGGCCACCCACTGGCCCTGCTCCGGTTCCCCCAGCAGGCCGAACACCAACGGCCGGATGCCGTGGCCGTCCCGCAGGGCGAACAGGCCGTCGGGGGTGCCGATCACCAGGCTGAAGGCGCCGCGGCAGCGGCCGGCGGCTTGGCGGATCGCCGCGTTCCAGCCCAGGCCGGAATCCACCGCCTCCTGCAACGCAAAGGCGATCAGCTCCGAGTCGGTGGTGGAGGTGAACTCCCCGGCCAGGTGCGCCAGCGAATCCCGCAGCTCCGCCGCGTTCACCAGGTTGCCGTTGTGGGCCAGGGCCAGGGGCCCCAGGCGCGTCATCAGCACCACGGGCTGGGCGTTGCAGACCTTGCTGCTGCCGGTGGTGGAATAGCGGTTGTGGCCCACGGCCAGCTGGCCGGGCATCCGCTCCAGCACGTCCTGGTCGAACACCTGGCTCACCAGGCCCATGTCCTTGTGCAGCCGCACCTTGACGTCGTCGAAGACGGCGATCCCGGCCGACTCCTGGCCCCGGTGCTGCAGGGCATAGAGCCCGAAGTAGGTGAGGTTGGCCACCGCCTGACCCGACGCCAGCACGGCGAACACGCCGCAGGCCTCCTCCGGCTTGTCGGGGCGGTCAGGGTCGATCAGGGAAGCGTGCGCATCGCGGTGATCGGCGAAGGGCACGGCAGGCTCAGACCAAGGACCGACTTCATCTTGGCCCATTACCTGTCGGGTGGGGGGCCGGCCTTGCCCAGGCGGGCGGGGATCGCCTGCTCGTAGGTATGGCGCAGCTGCTCCACCGTCAGCGCCAGCAGGGGCTCGCCGCCCCGCGCCAGCACCAGGCGGGAATCCGCCGTGACCGTGCCCAGGCGCTCGGCCGGCACGGCCGCACCGGCCTCCGCCAGGGCGGCTTGCCAGGCCGCCTCCTGCTCCGGCGCCACGCTCACCAGCACCCGGGCGCCGCCCTCGGCGAACAGCAGCCGGTCGGGGCGCCCCGCGCCGGCGGGCAGATCCAGCGCGGCCCCCAGGCCGGAGGCGATGCAGGCCTCCGCCAGGGCCACCGCCAGGCCGCCATCGGAGAGGTCGTGGGCGGAGCGCACCAGGCCGGCGGCGATGGCCTGGCGCAGGAACCCTTGCACCTGGCCCTCCAGGGCCAGATCCGTCAGGGGCGGGCGGCCCGTGAGCCGGCCGTGCACCACCTCCAGATAGCTGCTGGCCCCCAGCCCCAGGCGTTCGTCGCCGCTCTCCTGCAGCGGCACCCCCAGCAGCCAGACGCCATCGCCGGCCTGGCCCCAGGCCAGCCCCGTCACATGGGCCAGGTCGTGGACCAGCCCCACCATGCCCACCACCGGGGTGGGGTGGATCGGCTGCATCCGCCCATCGGGTAGGCGGGTCTCGTTGTACAGGGAGACGTTGCCGCCGGTGACCGGCGTGGCCAGGGCGCTGCAGGCCGACGACAGGCCCCGGCAGGCCATCGCCAGCTGCCAGTAGCCGGTGGCGGTGTCGGGGGAGGGGAAGTTGAGGTTGTCGGTGACCGCCAGGGGTTCGGCGCCGGTGCAGGAGAGGTTGCGGGCCGCCTCCGCCACCGCCGCCATGGCGCCCCGCTCCGGATCGAGGGCCACCCAGCGGTTGGGGCAGTCGACCGTCGCCGCCACGCCGCGGGTCGCCGCCTCCATGGCCCCGGGCCCCTGCTGGGGCCGCAGCCGCACCACCGCCGCATCGGCGCCACCGGGCAGCACCACCGTGTTGGCCTGCACCTGGTGGTCGTACTGGCGGTACACCCAGCGCTTACTGGCGATGGTGGGGTCATCGAGCAGGCGCAGCAGGGCATCACCCCAGCCCAGCGCTCCAGCGACCAGCTCCAGGCCACCGGCATTCGAGGCCGCCGGCAGTTCGGCTTCGCTCCAGGTCCAGTGGGCCTGGATCTCGGCGGGGGGTTCGGCCAGCAGCTCGTGGTGGTTGATCGGCGTGTCGTCCGCCAGGGCGCTGGCGGGCACCTCGGCCGCCACTGCGCCGTGCTGCAGCACCCGCACCACGTTCTCCTGCAGCACCCGGCCCACCACCGCCGCCTGCAGGCCCCAGCGGCGGAAGCGCTCCATCAGCGGCTCCTCCCGCCCGGCCGCCACCACGAACAGCATCCGCTCCTGGGATTCGCTCAGCAGGAATTCGTAGGCCGTCATGCCCGACTCCCGGGCCGGCACCCGGTCCAGATCCAGCTCGATGCCCAGACCCCCCTTGGCGGCCATCTCCGAGCAGCTGCAGGTGAGGCCGGCGGCGCCCATGTCCTGGGCCGCCACAACATCGCCGCTCTGGAAGGCCTCCAGGCAGGCCTCGATCAGCCCCTTCTCCAGGAACGGGTCGCCCACCTGCACGGCGGGCCGGTCGTCGAGGGAGGCCTCGGTGAGCTCGGCGCTGGCAAAGCTGGCGCCGCCCATGCCGTCGCGGCCGGTGGTGCTGCCCACGTAGACCACCGGATTGCCCACGCCCACCGCCCCGGAGCAGACGATGTCCTCGGTCTCCATCAGGCCCAGGGCCATGGCATTCACCAGCGGGTTGCCGCCGTAGCTGGGGTCGAAGGCCACCTCACCGCCCACCGTCGGCACGCCGACGCAGTTGCCGTAGTGGGCGATGCCGGCCACCACCCCCTCCATCAAGCCCACGTTGCGCTCGTCCTCCAGCGGCCCGAAGCGCAGGGCGTTGAGCAGGGCGATCGGGCGCGCCCCCATGGTGAAGATGTCCCGCAGGATGCCCCCCACCCCGGTGGCCGCCCCCTGGAAGGGCTCCACCGCCGAGGGGTGGTTGTGGCTCTCGATCTTGAAGGCCAGCCGCTGGCCCTCGCCCAGGTCCACCACGCCGGCGTTCTCGCCCGGTCCCACCAGGATGCGGGGGCCGGTGGTGGGGAACTGGCCCAGCAGGGGGCGGGAGTTGCGGTAGCAGCAGTGCTCCGACCACATCACCCCGAACATGCCCAGCTCGGCCCGGTTGGGGGCGCGCCCCAGGCGGCGCACGATCTCGTCGTAGTCGCCCTGGCTCAGGCCCTCCTTGCGCAGGGCCTCGGGCACCGAGAAGGACGGGGTCGAGGCAGAAACCACCGGGGGGCGCGGCAACGGCCCTCCAGTATCAGATCCAGGGGTCGTCGTCCCCGTGGGGTTCCCGGCCCCGGTAGCGATCGCGGCGCGGTGGCGGCTCCTCTGGGGGTGCCTGGCGGGGCTCCCGGAAGTCCTGGGGCTCCTCCAGCGGCTCCTCCTCCTCGGGCCAGTCCTCGAGGGGATCGGGTTCGTCCGGCTCGCCGGCGTAGCGCTCCTCCGGATAGGGATCGGGCCCGCCTGGGTCATCGTCGTAGGGGTCGCGGCGTTCCCGGGCGGGCTCCCGGTCCCGGTCGGGCCAGGGCATCTCCTCGCGGAAGGCCTCTGGCCACGGGGGCTCCTCCAGCCAGCCCTCCAGCCGCTCCTCGACCCGGCCGCCCACCTCCTGCACCTGCTCCTTCCAGCGCCGCGAGCGGCGCAGCAGCTGCTGGCGCACGCTGGCGCGGGCCACCGGCAGGTCATCCAGCCCCCGCAGGGCGGTGAACACCCGGCCGGGCTGCTGGTCGACGATCCGGTCGGGGCTGAGGCGCCAGCGGCTGGTGCCGGGCAGCCGCGGATCGGTGCGGGCCACCAGGTAGTGGAGGATGCGGCCGCTGCGCAGCTCGACGGCGGCGTCGGCCACCAGGCCCAGGGGCACGTCATCGGCGCCGGTGAGGGCCGCATCGATCAGGGTCGGCAACCGCTCCAGGGTGACCGCGTCGGTTTCCGCCGGCTCCCCCTTCACGAACACCTCCTGCTCCCCCAGCCCCCGCAGCTGATCCAGCCGCCACACCAGCCGCTTCTGGGCGAAGGCCGAAGGCCGGCTGGCCCAGCCCAGCAGCCGGTGCACCGGCGGGTGCATCCAGGCCAGCACGCCAGCGCCGCGCTCAAGGCCCTGATCGCACCGCACCTGCCGCCGCAGCAGATCGCTCAGCAGCAGCTGGTCGGGAAGACCCACGGGCTCAGCTGGTGCGGATCTGGACGGGCATCACCAGGTAGGTGAACGCCTCATCGGCCCCCACCGGCGCCAGCACGGCCGGGGTGGTGGCGGCGTTGCACTGCAGCACCACCTGGTCGGAGCCCATGGCCTTGAGGCCATCGAGCAGGTAGCGGACGTTGAAGGCGATCTCGATCGCCTCCCCCTCGATCGTGGCCGCCAGCGATTCCGAGCCGCTGCCCACGTCCTGGGCGTCGGCCCGGATCGTCGCCGTGCCGGCGGCCGGGTCGGCGCTGATCTTGACCACGTTGTTGTGCTGGTCGGCCAGCACCGCCATCCGCTCGAGGGCGGCGATGAAGGCGCGGCGGTCGAGCACCATGCGGCGCTGGAACGACGGGGGGATCAGCTGGCGGTAGTTGGGGTAGGTGCCGTCGAGGCTGCGGCTGGTGAGCACCTGGTCGGCGGAGAGCACCACCACCTGGCCGCGCTCACAGAACAGGCTCAGGGGCTCCTGGGAACCGCGGCCCGAGAGGATCCGCTCCAGCTCCCGCAGGGAACGGGCCGGCACGGTGACGGCGAAGTCCTCGCCATCGGCGGCGGGCGGCTCGCCGCCGGCGGCCTCCACGGCGTGGGAGAGGCGCTGCACGGCCAGGCGGTGGCCGTCGGTGGCGGCGCACTCCAGGCCCTCGCCATCGAGGCGCAGGTGGACTCCCGTCAGCAGCTGCTTGTTCTCATCGGGGCTGCTGGCGAACAGGGTGGCCCGCAGGCCCTTCACCAGGGCCTCGGCGTGGAAGCGGATCGGCGTGCCGCTCTGGGCCAGGGGCAGGTCCGGGTAGTCGTCGGCGGGCATCCCCCGCATCTTGTAGCTGCCCGAGAGGTTGGTCAGCTCCAGCTGCTCTTCGCCCTCCGGGCAGCTGAGGCTGATGGGGCTGTCGGTGGCCAGGCGGGCGACGATCTCGCCGAACATCTTCGCCGGCAGGGTGATGGCACCGCTGGTCTCGACGGCGGCGGGCAGGCTGGTCTGGATGCCGAGGCTGAGGTCGAAGCCGGTGAGGCTGAGGCGGCCGGTGCCCGCATCGGCGGTGAGCAGCACGTTGGCCAGCACCGGATGGGTGGGGCGGGTCGCCACCGCCCGGCTGACCAGCTGGAGGCTGGCGCTGAGTTCAGCCTGGGAGCAGACCAGCTTCATGGCGGGGGCCGGAGAGGGCGGCACGGCGTTCGTGAGGCCCCACGGTTTCACAGGGCGCGCCAAAGCGCAACGGGTGGCTCCCCGACTGTTCAGAGGATCAATCAAGGATTGAGAAGAAGAAAAACAGCCCGTCGCAGTAGGGGCGGGGGAAAACGGGTAAAGCGGTTGACTCCCTTTTCCACCACTGGGTTTTACGGGCTCGATGGCTGGGGAATCGTCGCCGCAACGGGGCCGTTTCCAGGGGTTTTCCACCGATTCCCGGGCCTGGGGAATCCGGGGGGCGCCCACGGGGGTTTTCCCTCCCCCGGCTCTCCCGGCGTGGGGTGGGGAATGTCCCAGGATTTCCCCAGACGGTTGGGGCTCTGTCAGGCGATCAGAAGCCCATCACCTTGGCGACGGTCTCGGTTTCGGGGGCGATGCCGGTGTGGAAGGTGGCGTCGTTGTTCTCGATCGCCGTCGTCGGGTCCTTGAGGCCGTTGCCGGTGAGCACGCACACCACCGTGGCGCCGGCTGGCACCTCCTCCCGTCGCTTGATCAGGCCTGCCACCGAGGCGGCGCTGGCCGGCTCGCAGAACACCCCTTCCCCCTGGCCCAGCAGCTTGTAGGCCTCGATGATCTCGGCATCCGTGACGGCCATGAAGTCACCGTTGCTCTCGGTTCGAGCCTTGATGGCGTTTTCCTTGTTCACCGGATTGCCGATGCGGATCGCCGTGGCGATGGTGTCGGGCTGCTCCACCGTGTGCCCCAGCACCATCGGGGCGGCACCGGCGGCCTGGAAGCCCATCATCCGCGGCAGGACCGTGCTGTGGCCCGCCTGGCGGTACTCCTTGAAGCCCATCCAGTAGGCGCTGATGTTGCCGGCGTTGCCCACCGGGATGCAGAGCCAGTCGGGGGCCTCGCCGAGGGCATCGACCACCTCGAAGGCGGCCGTCTTCTGCCCCTGCAGCCGGTAGGGGTTGAGGGAGTTGACCAGGGTGACGGGGTAGCGGTCGGCCACGTCACGCACGATCGCCAGGGCCCGGTCGAAGTTGCCCTGCACCGCCAGCACCTCGGCGCCGTAGAGCAGGGCCTGGGCCAGCTTCCCCTGGGCCACGTAGCCGTCGGGGATCAGCACGAAGGCCCGCATCCCGCCCCGGCGCGCGTAGGCCGCCGCCGCCGCCGAGGTGTTGCCGGTGCTGGCGCAGATCACCGCCTCCGAGCCCGCCTCCTTGGCCTTGCTGATGGCCATCGTCATGCCCCGGTCCTTGAAGGAGCCGGTGGGGTTGAGGCCGTCGTACTTGAGGAACACCTTCACGCCCCGGCCCACCCGTTCGGCGATCACCGGTGCCGGAATCAGGGGCGTGGCCCCCTCCCGCAGGGTCACCACCGGCGTCGCGTCACTGACGGGCAGCCAGCTGCGGTAGGCCTCGATCAGCCCCGGCCAGTCCTGCATGGTGGGCTGCCGGCCCAGACGTCGCAGGGCTCGAAGCAGGGGCACGGGGGACAGCGGCGAGGCTGACGTCAATGTAGGGCTCCGGTCTGGGGCGTCAGGGGGCAGGGGCGGTGGGGGCCGGCGTGGCGGCTGACGGCGCCGGGGCCGCCTGGGGCTCGTTGCCCCGCAGCCCGTCGAGGGGGGACTCGGAGAAGAAGCGCACCAGCTCGCTGATCGAGGAGGCCTTCGAGGCCAGCCCCATCAGGGCCGGGATGCTCACCTCCAGCTCCCGGGTCGGGTAGGCCCGCAGGAAGGTGATGGCCGACAGCGACCCCTTGCCTTCGTAGGTGCCCAGCACCATGGCGGCGCGCAGGGCGGGCACGCCGGCTTCCGGGGCCCGCAGGGGGAACAGGATCCGGGCCAGGCGGGCCAGGATCGCCTCACCGATGCGGGTGTTGAGCAGGCGGCTCATCAGCACGATCGGCAGCTTCACCGATTCGTTCAGCAGCTTGCTGACCTGCTTGGGGTCCTGGCGGCCCAGCCGCAGCACGTCGGCCAGCAGGCCCCTGGCCTCGCCGGTGGTGGCCAGGTGCTCCAGGTCGGCCACCGGAATCGAGCGCCGGAAGGCCCCGCTGGTGAACACCAGGTTCTCGGTGGCCATGGCCGCGGGAGTCGAGCAGCACAGCCCCAGACCCAGGACAGCGGCCACGAGCCTTCGCCGCTTGTTCACGCTTGTCTCCCTATGGGTTCGATCGACTCTACGGATCTCAGGCACCGCTGACACCGGCGGCCTGGCGCACCGCCGGCGTCACCAGCACATCGCGCAGCAGGTGCACCACGCCCCTCTCCGCCAGACCCTTGGCCACCTGCAGCCCCATGCGGCGCAGATCTGGCTCCCCCAGCACCCGCGGCAGGCGCTTGAGCAGCAGCGACGGCTCGAAGCCGGGCAGGTCGCGCAGGATGGCCAGCAGCTCCTGGATCGGCTCCAGGTCCAGCAGCGGCGGGGTCGCGGCGCTGGGGGGCAGGGCCCGCAACCCCGGCGGCAGCAGGCGGGGCGGAAGCCGGCGGCCGAGGCGCAGGGTGGTGTTCCAGGCCAGGGCATCCATCTGCTGCACCAGTGCATCGACAAGCTGCTGGCGCAGCAGGCCGCCGTTGGGGGAGAAGAGGAAATCGAGCACCTGGTCGAGCAGGCCATCGAGGTCCAGCTGGTCCTGCAGGGAGGCGCTGGCCACCAGGCTCTCCAGCCGCTGCCAGCGGAACTCCTCGCCGTCGTAGAGCATCTCCCGCAGGCTGCGGCGCAGCTCGGGATCGGGATCCTCCATCAGCCGGCGGGCGAAGTAGGGGTAGGCGGCGCCGAGGATCTTGAAGTCCGGGTCGACGCTCAGGGCGATGCCCTCCAGGGTCACCAGGGAACGGATGATCAGGGCGTAGTACGGCGGCACCTGGAAGGGGAAGCGGTACATCACCCCGGAGAGGTCGTCGGTGACCGCCTTGAAGTCCATGCGGCTCACCCCCATCTCCAGGGCCTGGCCGAACACCGTCTCGAAGGCCGGCACGATCGGCTCCAGGTCCACCGCTTCCCCCAGGAAGCCCAGCTGCACGAAGTCCTTGGAGAGGGCGCCGAAATTGCGGTTCACCAGGTGCACCACCGCCTGGATCAGCCCGGTGCGCGCCTCCCGCGACACCTCGCTCATCATGCCGAAATCCAGGTAGGCCAGGCGCCCGTCGGGCAGGGCCAGCAGGTTGCCGGGGTGGGGATCGGCGTGGAAGAAGCCGTGCTCCAGCAGCTGCTGCAGGCTGCAGTTCACCCCCACCTCCACCATCTGGTCGGGGTCCACCCCCAGGGCGCGCACGGCCTCCAGGTTGGTCAGCTTGACGCCGTCGATCCATTCCATCGTCAGCACCCGGCGGCTGGTGGCCTGGCGGTAGATGGCGGGGACGGCGATGCGGGGGTTGTGGCTGTGGAGGCGGGCGAAGGTCTCGGCGTTGGTGGCCTCGTTGATGTAGTCCATCTCCTCGAAGACCCGCTTGCCGAGTTCATCGATCAGACCGACCAGATCACTCTTGATCAGGCCCACGTTCTTGTTCAGCCAGCCGGCGATGTTGCGGACGATGTAGAGGTCGAGGGTGATCTGCTCCCGCAGGCCCGGCCGCTGCACCTTCACCGCCACCCGTTCGCCGCTCATCAGCACACCCCGGTGCACCTGGCCGAGGGAGGCGGCGGAGATCGGCTCCTTCTCCAGCGAGGCGAAGATCGTCTCCACCGGAGCGCCGAGGTCCTCCTCGATGCAGGCCATGGCCAGGGCGCTGTCGAAGCCCGGCAGCTGGTCCTGCAGCTGGGCCAGCTCCTCGAGCAGGATCGGCGGAATGATGTCGGGCCGGGTGGAGAGGGCCTGGCCCGCCTTGATGAAGGCGGGGCCGAGGGCCACCAGCAGTTCGGCGCACTCCCGCGCCCGTTCCCGTGCCCGGGCGGGGTTGGCCAGCTGGCCGGTGAACCAGTCGAAGCCCACCCCCAGCAGATAGAGGCCGATCGGTACCAGGGTCTGCCAGACCCGCCGGGCCAGGCGCATCGGGTGGCCGGCGTAGATGCGGGTGATGGCGGCCGGGTCGTAGCTGAGCAGGCCCGCCGCCTCCAGGAAGTCCCCCATCTCGACGCCCATCTCGACGGTGGCGCCCGGGCGCTCGGGGGTCGCGGCGGGGGCGGGGGGGGAGGAAACCATGGCTGGGAGGTACCGCCGCGGCGCCGGCAGGCGAAACCCCCTTCTAAACGAAAGTCACAGCCGCTACGGTCGGGCCACGTACCGATCGCTCGCCGGAGGCCTGGGTGCTCACGGGTCTGCGCCTCGAGAACATCGCCCTGATCGAGCGCCTGGAGTTGGTGTTCTCGGCCGGGTTCACGGTGCTCACCGGCGAGACCGGCGCCGGCAAGTCGATCCTGCTGGATGCCCTCGATGCCCTGCTCGGCGGTGCCCAGGGCAGCCAGGGGGCCCGACTGCTGCGCCGCGGCGCCGAGCGGGGCCGCATCGAGGCCAGCTTCAGCCTGGCTGCACCGGTGCGCGACTGGCTGGAGCGCCAGGAACTCGACGCCGAGGACGACGAACTGCTGCTCAGCCGCGACTGGCGCCTCCAGGACGACCGGCTCACCAGCCGCCACCGCCTCAACGGGGTGGTGGTGAGCCGCAGCCAGGTGCTGGAGCTGCGCCCCCTGCTGCTCGATCTCACCGTCCAGGGCCAGACCCAGCAGTTGGGCCGCCCCGGCCAGCAGCGCCGCTGGCTGGATCGCTTCGCCGGCGAGGAGCTGGCCGCGCTTCTGGAGGCCACCCGTGCCGCCTGGCAGGGCTGGAAGGGGGAGGCCGATGCCCTGGCGCGGGCCCGCGCCGACCGGGAGCGCTTCGCCCGGGATCGGGAGCGGCAGGAGGAGCTGCTGGCGGAGCTGGAGGCCGCGGCGCTGGAAGACCCCGCCGAGCGCCAGCGGCTCCAGGGCGAACAGGACCGGCTGGCCCACGCGGTGCGCCTCCAGGAGGGCGTGATGGCCCTGATCGGCCGGCTGGTGGAGGGGGCCGAGGCCGCCCCTTCGGTGCTGGATCATCTGGCGGCCTGCGACCAGGAGCTGCAGACCATGGCCGGCCTCGATGCCGGTGTGGCGCCGCTGCACGGGGCCTGCGCCGACGCCCTCGCCGGGCTGCAGGATCTGGCCCGCGACCTCGATCGCTACGGCTCCCTGCTGGAGAGCGACCCCGACAGCCTGGCCCTGCTGCAGGAGCGCATGGCCCAGCTCAAGGCCCTGGAGCGCCGCCATGGCCAGTCCCTGCCCGAACTGATTGCCCGGCGCGACGAGCTTCGCGAGCAGCTGGCCGGCGCGGATGCCGAGGCCGCCCTGGCGGGCCTGGAGGCCGCCGAAGCCGCCGCCCGCCAGCGGCGCGATCGGGCCAATGCCGTGCTCACCCAGGCCCGCACCGCCGCCGCCCGGCGCCTTGAGGAGCAGCTGATGGCGGCCCTGCGGCCCATGGGCCTGGCCAACGTGCGCTTCTCCGTGGCCCTCAGCCCCGCCGAGGCCGGCGAGGAGGGGGCCGATGCGGTGCAGTTCCTGTTCTCCGCCAACCCGGGCCAGCCGCCGGCGCCCCTGGTGGAGGTGGCCTCCGGCGGTGAGATGAGCCGCTTCCTGCTGGCCCTTAAAACCTGCCTGGCCGCGGCCGACCCCCACGTCACCCTGCTGTTCGATGAGATCGATGCGGGCGTGAGCGGCCGCGTCAGCGGTGCCATGGCCCAGCTGCTGCGGCGTCTCGCCGAGCAGCGCCAGGTCTTCTGCATCACCCACCAGCCCCTGGTGGCCGCCGCGGCCCAGCACCACTTCCGGGTCAGCAAGAGCGTTGAGGCCGGCCTCACCCACACGCGAGTGTCCCACCTGCGGGACACTCGCGAGCGCCAGGCGGAGCTGGCGGAACTGGCCGGCGGTGATTCCGGCGAGGCCCACAGCTATGCCGCCAGCCTGCTGGGCGTTGAGGGCACGAGCGAACCCGAGAAGGGGAGACGGGCGGCTTGAGCTCCACTTCTGACTCCGCGACTGAACATCCGGCCGTTCAGTTGGCTACGGCGATGGGCCGATGGCGAGCCAGCTCCTGTTCATGGCCATAGGCGGCTAATTGGGTTTCGATCTGCAGCCGCACGATGTCTCGATACTCCATGAAATGCTCGTTGTGGGCGCAGACAGCGAGGTATTGCTCCGCCACCTTGGGGTTGGCCCAGAGAATGTGGAACAGGTGGTGCCAGAAGGCCCAACGGGTGGAGCGTTTGAGACCCTGGCGCCAGCAGACGATCAGCAGTGCCCGGAGCACCGCCAGCTCGGGAAGCTTGAAGGTGCTCTTCACCCTGGGGGGGCCGAGTTTCAGGAAGTAGCGATGGACCCGATCGAGATACCTGTGGGGTTCGTAAAGCTGGCAGAACGCCTCCACATACTCCTGGGCAATGCCTTCCACCGGCCGGGTCGGCACGAAGTTCATCAGGGTGGTCTGGTTGATGTTGCCGACCTTGTCGATCAGGCGCCCTTCCTTCTCCAGCCTGTGCCAAAGGGCCGTATGGGGCAGCGCCTGCAGCATGGCGAAAGTGGTCGTGGGGATCCCCGCGGCTTCCGAGAAGGCGACGATCCGCTGGCCAGCGCCCTCCTTTTCACCATCAAAGCCGATGATGAATCCTGCGATCACCCGCAGGCCTGAGCGCGTCACCTTGTCGACGGATTCGAGCAGGGGTGAGCGCGTGTTCTGGAACTTCATCGTGGCGGCCAGGCTGTCCGTGTCCGGTGTCTCGATGCCCATGAAGACGGCCGCAAAGTTGCAGGCCAGCATCTGATCAATGAGCTCCTGGTCATCAGCCAGATCAAGGGAGGCCTCCGTATCGAAGCGGAACGGAAACCCACGGTCCCTCTGCCATTGCTCAAGGGCTGTGAGCATCATCTTGACGTTGCGCTTGTTGCCGATGAAGTTGTCATCCACCATGAACACGCCTCCACGCCAGCCGATGGCGTAGAGGCGATCGAGTTCGCTGATCAGTTGCTCCGGCGTCTTGGTGCGGGGCTTACGGCCATAGAGCACGATGATGTCGCAGAATTCGCATTGGAAGGGACAGCCGCGCGAAAACTGCACGCTCATTGAGTCGTAGGCACTGAGCTCGAGCAGGTCGTAGCGGGGGATGGGTGTGGCGGTGACATCCGGTTTCACGCCCTCGGAGCTGAAACGGCCGCCTGTTTCGCCACGGTTCCAGGCCTCGACGAACAGGGGCAGGGTGATCTCGCCTTCATCCAGAATCAGGAAGTCGGCCCCAGCGGCAACGAGTTCCTCGGGAGTTGAGCTTGGGTAGGGCCCCCCAACAGCCACCGGCTTGCCGTGGTGTCTGGCCAGATTGATCTGGCGAATGATGTCGTCTTTCTGGACGATCATCGCTGACATGATCACCAGATCAGCCCATTGCCATTCTTGCTCTGAAACGGGCCTGATATTGACATCTACCAGCTTGAAATCCCAATCCTGGGGCAGAATGGCGGCGACAGTGATCAGGCCGAGTGGTGGCAGCAGAACCTTTCGGTTCACCAATTCAAGGATCTTCTCGTAGCTCCAAAATGTTTTCGGAAATTCAGGGTAGACGAGCAGAACGTTCAAGCTTGGGTATCCATGGCTGGCGCTGAGTTTCAGCAGAATCTAACCAGATAAAATCTGTCCTAGCACGGAAAGCGCGCGTTTCCATTCCAGCCGAGGCCCTGGCATCCTTCCAGGGCCAGGAGCTGCCGACGGGAGCCACTCGATGGCGGGATCTCAGCTGCTGCCGATTGCGGAGTGTTTGGAAGATGGCCAAGATGTAGTGATTGAATTTTTTGGATCATTCCTTTGGTTCCTTCAACGGTTTTCAAAATGATTCGCTGGCTTGGAGATTGGCGGCCTCAACCTGCAGCGATCCGCCACCGCCGCCAGCAGAAGGGCCACTGCGGTGGTGATCAGTAGCGTGACGATCTGGGAAGCCTGCAGGGATGCCAGGCTCAGCAGCCGTTGCAACCGGGGAGTGGCCATCAGCAGCAGCCACAACCCCAGGCCGATGCCGGCACCGGCGGCGGTGATGCGGCTGCGGGGATCCCCGTTCAGCCACACCAGTCCGCCACCGGCCAGCAGGAGCAGCGAGAACACCAGGCTGCGGCGTGATTCGGTGTCCGTGTCGGGCCAGAAGGCCAGCACCAGGGCCGCCACCATCACCACGGCCCCCTGGGTGAGGGAGTGGCGCCAGGTGTCGGGGCCGAACAGGGGGGCCTCCGGCGGGCGGGGCGCCTGCCGCATCAGCCCCGGCGTGGCCGGCAGCGCCTCGAACACCACCGTGCAGGCCGGATCGATCACCAGGTGCAGCAGGGCGATGTGCACCGGCAGCAGGATCAGGGCCTGGCCCGGCAGCAGCAGCGGCACCAGGCCGAGGGCGGCGATCGGCAGGTGGATCGCCAGGGTGTAGCCGAGCGCCCGGTGCAGGTTGGCATCGACGCGCCGTCCCAGTTCCAGGGCCAGCACCAGATCGCTGAAAGTGTCCCTGAGCAGCACCAGGTCGGCGGATTCCCGCGCCACGGCGGTGCCCCGCTGGCCCATCGCCACGCCGATGTCGGCGGCCTTGAGGGCGGGGGCGTCGTTGACCCCATCCCCGGTCATGGCCACCACCTCACCGGCGGCCTGCAGGGCGCGCACCAGCTGGAGCTTCTGCTGGGGCATCACCCGGGCGAACACCGACACCGCGCCGATGCCGGCCGCCAGCGCCTGCGGGGTGAGGGCCTCCAGCTCGGGGCCGGTGAGCACCGGTCCCGGCGGCAGGCCCGCCTGATCGGCGATTGAGCGGGCCGTCACCGGGCTGTCGCCGGTGATCATCACGACGCGCACCCCTGCGCCCCGGGCCGTGGCGATCGCCGCCGGCACCTCCGCCCGCAGCGGGTCCGCCAGGGCCAGGAAGCCCACCGGCTCGAAGGGGTAGTCGTGGGCGGCGGCGGCCGGCTCCGTGGCGGCCGACGGCGGCGGTGGGTCGTGCTGGGGGGCGCCATCGAGGCCGCGGGCCACCGCCAGCACCCGCAGCCCCTGGCGGGCCAGCCCATCGGCGGCGGCCAGCAGGCGGGTGGTGCCGGCGGCATCGAGATGACACAGATCGGCGACCGCCTCGGGGGCCCCCTTGGCCGCCAGCTGCTGCTGCCCATCGCCGTCCCGCCAGAGGCGGGAGAACACCAGCAGATCGCTCTGCAGCGGGTACTCCCGTTCCAGCGGCCAGTCGGGGTGCAGGTGCTCGCTGCCGTCGAGCTGGTCGGTGGCGAGGCGCTGGATCGCCCGTTCCATCGCATCCACCGGATCGCCCCGGCTGGCCAGCACCGCCAGCTCCACCAGCTGGTGAAAGGGTTCCTCCAAGCGGGCGCCGGCCTGCCAGATCTCCAGGTCCGGCCAGGTGAGCAGCTGCTGCACCCCCATGCGGTTCTCGGTGAGGGTGCCGGTCTTGTCGACGGCGAGCACCGTGGCGCTGCCCAGGCTCTCCACCGCCGCCGGCCAGCGGGCCAGCACCCCGATCCGGGCCAGGCGCAGGGCGCCGAGGGCCAGGAACAGGGCCAGCACCACGGGGATCTCGTTGGGCAGCACCGCCAGGGCCAGGGCCAGGGCCGCCAGCAGGGCCCGGGGCCAGTCGCCGCTCGACGCTCCCTGGATCACGGCCAGGGCGGCGCAGAGGGCCAGGGCCATCACGGTGAGGCGGGAGGTGAGCCGGCGGGTCTGGCGCTGAAGGCGGGTCAGCGGCGGCTGCACCGTGGCCAGGCTCTTGCCGAGCCGGCCCAGTTCCGTGGCCTCTGCCACCGCCACCACCGTCGCCCAGCCCCGTCCCCCCGCCACCAGCGACCCCGCCAGCACCCGCTCCCCCGGTTCGGTGCGGGCCACCGGCAGGGATTCCCCCGTCAGCAGGGACTCATCCAGCCACAGCCCCACCGCTTCGGTGAGCGCGGCATCGGCGGCCACCCGATCCCCCTCCTCCAGGCGCAGCTGGTCCCCCAGGCGCACCTGGTCGGTCGCGAGCTCCAGCTCCTGACCATCGCGGCGCACATGGGCGCGGGGCGCCGAGAGGCGCGCCAGTTCCGCCAGGGCGTGGCTGCTGCGTTGTTGCTGGACGGCATCGAGCAGGCCGATGCCGAGCACGAAGGCCAGCAGGATCGCCCCATCGACCCACTCCCCCATCAGGCCGTAGAGGAGGCCGCAGGCCAGCAGCAGCAACGTGGTGGGCTCGAGCCAGTTCATCGGGATCCGTCAGCGACACCACTCCCCAACCTGGGCAGGGCGCCGCGGCCGAGGCGGCGATGACACCAACCTCAACGCTGGTCCGGCTCAGTGGTGGAACCCCGAAGCGGTCGCCTCACTGAGGGCGGAGTGGCCGGGGTGGCTGGCGAAGAAGTCGAGCGACTGGCGGATGTTCTCCAGCAGCAGATCGGCCAGATCCCGGCTGACGCCGTGGCGCACCAGGATCCGCTGCACGGTGATCCCCTCGCAGTGGGCCGGCAGGCTGTAGGCCGGCACCTGCCAGCCGCGTACTCGCAGGCGGTCGGCGAGGGCGTAGAGGTTGAAGTTCACCTCACTTCCTTCCCGGATCTTCCAGCAGAGGGCGGGGATGCCCGCCTGATCCTCGCCGCCGTAGATGATCTCGAACGGGCCCATCTTGCCGATCTCCCTCGCCAGGTACTGGGCGGTGGCGTAACAGGCGGCATGCACCTTGCGGTAGCCCTCCCGGCCCAGGCGCAGGAAGTTGTAGTACTGGCAGACCACCTGGCCCCCCGGCCTGGAGAAGTTGAGGGTGAGGTCGCGCATGTTGCCGCCCAGGTAGTTCACCCAGAACACCATCTCCTCGGGCAGGTCAGTGGTCTGCCGCCACAGCACCCAGCCCACGCCCAGGGGTGCCAGGCCGAACTTGTGGCCGGAGGCATTGATCGAGCGCACCCGCGGCAGGCGGAAGTCCCAGACCAGTTCGGGGGCGCAGAAGGGGGCCAGGAAGCCGCCGCTGGCGGCATCCACGTGGATGGGGATGTCGAGGCCGGTGCGGGCCTGCAGGTCATCGAGGGCGGCCGCCAGCTCCTGCACCGGTTCGTACTGGCCGGTGAAGGTGACCCCCAGGGTGGGCACCACGCCGATGGTGTTCTCGTCGCAGTAACGCAGGGCCGCCTCGGGGCTGAGGATCAGCTGGCCGGGCTCCATCGGGATCTCGCGGTGCTCGATGTCCCAGTAGCGGCAGAACTTGTGCCAGCAGATCTGCACCGGCCCGGTCACCAGGTTGGGCCTGTCGCTGGGTTGTCCCTGCCGCTTGCGCTCGGCTTCCCAGCGGCGCTTCATCGCCAGGCCGCCGAGCATGGCGGCCTCGCTGGAGCCGGTGGTGGAGCAGCCGATGGCGTCGTCGACCGCGGGGGCGTGCCAGAGATCGGCCACCATGCGGGCGCAGCGGGCTTCGATCTCGGCGGTCTGGGGATATTCGTCCTTGTCCTCGATGTTCTTGTCGATGCACAGATCCATCAGGGCATGGACTTCGTCCTCCACCCAGGTCTGGCAGAAGGTGGCCAGGTTCTGGCGGGAATTGCCATCCAGCATCAGCTCGTCGCGGATCGCGGCGAACACGGCGCGGGGGTTGTGTTCCTTGCTGGGAAAATGGCTCTTCGGCAGGGTGACCGAGAGATCGGAGGAGGAGTAGATGTCGTCCTCCAGGGAGTATCGGGCCGCCGCTCTGTCGTGGAGGGTCATCAATCGCACCGGCGCTCACCTGGCCGGTTCAGGCTAGGAGCGCGCTGGGCCCGTGCCGCCGACTTCACCCTTCAAGGGGAAGCGGCGGTGTCCCCGCCCCCGGGAGCCCCCCGAACCCCCACCGCAGCCCACCGCCCCAGGAGATCCCGTTGCCATTGCTCCAGAAGGAACCGCCCACGTCCAAGGCACTGGCGACGCGGTTCTGACCCAGAAGCGTCAGTGATCCGGGTTCAGCACCCAATCGACTTCAGAGCTCAAGGCCAGGTTGAGGCCATGGCCAGACCATCGCGCCTGGGCGGTGCGATCCATCGTCCCGAACTGAAGGGGCGATTGGATCGGTATCGATGGACACGTTGCTGAACTGGTCAGTGGACAGTCCACTGGTTCCGTAGCCGAAGACGCCGCCCATCTTCCAGTCGTTGGAGAGCCGAGACTCCAACCCCTCGGACGCCTGGGTGTTGGAGGCATCCAGCAACAGGGCCCAGCGGCGGCTGACGCCCCCGGAGCGGAAGGATGCTCAGCAGGCCACGAACAATCCATGGGGAAAACCCCCTGCATCTTGTCGAGCAGGACATCCGTAACCACCGCGTGAAACTCAATCCAGAAGACAATGCATTTTCATGGGCACATGTGGATGCCGATGTGAGAGAAAGGCAAGTCTCTTGATTGGCGAGCGGGACGCCCTGTGCTGGTCGCTGTAGAACAGAGACACACGCACCAGCGCCTTGGCCGGTCTGCAACCGCGGCAGTTGCTGGACGCACCGGGCCTGCGCACGGTTCTGCACACCAGGGCGTTCGGCCAGTGGGACAGCCTGGTGGCCAGCACCCTCGGCCATCACCGCAGCCGGTTGTTGCCGGGCTCGCCGCCGTTCGAGGCCCAGATCCGCTGCGGCGCCGTGGAGGAGTTCCAGGTGCTGCTGCTCAGCGGTCGCGGCCGGCTGGAACTGCAGCGGGAGCAATGCGGCCACGGGGTGCTCTGGATACCGCTCCGGGGGCTGACCCAGGAGTGGATCAACGGTGTCGAGCGGGTGGCGGAACCCGGCATGGCCCTGCTGTTCCGCCCGGGCGATGCCATGCGGGGGCGCACCAGCGATGCCATCACCGGTCTCTCGATCCTGATTCCCGAGCCCTTTCTCCGGGGTGCGGCGCCGCCGTCTCCGCTGCTCGACCAGGGGCACGCCAGCCGGCAGCTGATCGCGGCCGGGCTGCAGCTGGCCCGGGCCGCCGCCTGGGAGCCGGGGGGCTCGCAACATGCCGCCGCGGCCCTGGAGGAGGCCCTGCACCAGTGGTGCCACCCCCCCGACAGCGACCAGGGCCCTGAACGCATCACCGCCCGGCGTCGGCGCCAGGCCGTGGCCGATGCCCGCGACTGGATCCAGGAGCACCTGACCCACCGCTTCCGCATTGAGGAGCTGAGCCGGGCCATGGGCCTCTCCGTCCGCAACCTGCAGTACGGCTTCCAGGAGGAACTGGGGCGCTCGCCGATGGCGGAGGCCAAGCGGCTGCGCCTCTGCCGCCTGCGACAGCTCCTGCTGGAGGCCGACCAGGACCACCGCAGCATCGCCGAGCTGATGCAGGCTGCCGGACTCCTGGCCTGCGGCGGCACCGCTGCCGACTACCGCCGCCGCTGGGGGGAATCCCCGCGCGGCACCCGTCGGCGCCGGACAATGGAGACCTGACGCCGGAACCCGGCATGGGTTCGCCCCCCGCCACCAGCAGCACCAGCACCACCAGCACCATGGAGGCGGCCTTCGCCCGCTTCGATGCCCTCCCTCCGGTGGAGGTCGCGTTCATGCTCGGAGCCTGGACGGGGGAGAGCGTCCCCACCGGCCACCCGCTCGACGGCGCCCTGGAGGCCTTCCACTGGCATGGCAAGCGCTTCGACAGCGCCGAGGAGGTCCATCCGCTGGTGTTCCACACGCTCGGCGGCGGCCTCACCTGCCTGGAGCCGAGGGCCATGGGGCCGGGGCTGCGCCTGAGCGGGCGTGTGCCGATCCCCACCGCGCCGCTGGCCGGCCGTCTGTTCCAGCTGCTGCTGCCCCTGTTCAGCACCCGCCGCTCCGGGGCCCGGCTGCGGATGACCCGCTACCGCGGCGTGGAGAGCGCCACGATGCAGTACGACCACCTGCCCATCAACGATGTCTTCCGCAAGGTGGACGACGACACCGTGCTGGGGGTGATGGACCTCAAGGGCATGGAGACCCCCTTCTTCTTCCTGCTGCGCCGCGAAGGACCGGGTCCGTCACATTCCGTTACGATTTCAGCGAAGGAGGACGTCTCCGGCTGACGGCTCTCCCCCAAACGCTTTTCGCTTCCCGATCGCCATGCGCTGGACCGCCGCCGACATCCCTGACCAGTCCGGCCGGATTGCCCTGGTCACCGGTGCCAACAGTGGTCTGGGTCTGGAAACGGCCCGGGCCCTGGCGGCCCGCGGCGCCACCGTGCTGCTGGCCTGCCGTTCCCTGGCCAAGGCGGAACAGGCCCGCGAGGAGCTGCTCACCGCCGCGGCCTCCACCGGCGCCCTCGACGTGCTGCCCCTGGATCTGGCCGACCTGGCCAGCGTGGCCGCCGCCGCCGGGACCGTCGCCGAGCGCTACGGCCGCCTCGATCTGCTGATCAACAACGCCGGCGTCATGGCGCCGCCACGCCGCCTCACCCGCCAGGGTTTCGAGCTCCAGTTCGGCACCAACCATCTGGGCCACTTCGCCCTCAGCCTCGCCCTGCTGCCCCTGCTGCGTGACCGGCCCGGTGCCCGGGTGGTCACCGTCACCTCCGGGGCCCAGTACTTCGGCCGCATCGCCTTCGACGACCTCCAGGGCGAGCACCGCTACGACCGCTGGCGGGCCTACGGCCAGAGCAAGCTGGCGAATGTGATGTTCGCCCTTGAGCTGCAGCGGCGCCTCGCCGACCAGGGCAGCCCCGTTCTCTCCCTGGCCGCCCACCCCGGCATCGCCCGCACCAATCTCCAGCCCGCCTCGATCGCCGCCACCGGCTCCCGCCTCGAGCCCCTCGCCTACCGGCTGATGGATCCCCTGTTCCAGAGCGCCGCCATGGGGGCCCTGCCCCAGCTGTTCGCCGCCACCGCGCCCGAGGCCAAGCCCGGTGGCCACTACGGCCCCGACCAGTTCGGCGGCATGCGGGGCTGGCCCACCGAGGTGCGCATCGCCCCGGCCGCCCTCGATGCCGACCAGTGCCGGCGCCTCTGGGACGCGAGCCTGGAGCTCTGCGCCGCCGCCGCACCACTGCCGGCCTTGGCCTGAGCCTGTCCCAGGGCCATCCCCCGTAGACTCATCGGCTGCCGACCGCCCCCCATGCCCCGTGCCCGCGTCGGATCCTCCAGCAAGAGCGCGGCTCCCGGCAACGGCACCTCCGGCAAGCTGCCGGAGGATGCCGTCCCCTCTCCCGACCAGGCCCTGCGCACCCTCACCGGCGGCAGCCTCGAGGATGTGATCCGGGTCCGTGGGGCCCGCCAGCACAACCTGCGCAACGTCGATCTCACCATCCCGCGCAACCGCATGGTGGTGTTCACCGGGGTGAGCGGCAGCGGCAAGAGCTCCCTCGCCTTCGACACGATCTTCGCCGAGGGCCAGCGGCGCTACGTGGAGAGCCTCTCCGCCTACGCCCGCCAGTTCCTCGGCCAGGTGGACAAGCCGGACGTGGATGCGATCGAGGGGCTCTCGCCCGCCATCTCGATCGACCAGAAGTCCACCAGCCACAACCCCCGCTCCACCGTCGGGACGGTGACGGAGATCCAGGACTATCTGCGCCTCCTCTACGGCCGCGCCGGCGAACCCCACTGCCCCCAGTGCGACCGCTCGATCAAGCCCCAGTCCATCGACGAGATGGTGGACCAGATCCTCACCCTGCCCGAGGGCACCCGCTACCAGCTGCTGGCCCCCGTGGTGCGGGGCAAGAAGGGCACCCACGTGAAGCTGCTGGCCGGCCTGGTGGCGGAGGGCTTCGCCCGGGTGCGGATCAACGGCGAGGTGCGCGAGCTGGCCGACAACATCGAGCTCGACAAGAACCACGCCCACCACATCGAGGTGGTGGTCGACCGGCTGGTGGCCCGCGAGGGCATCAACGAGCGCCTCACCGATTCCCTGCGCACCGCCCTCAAGCGCGGCGAGGGCCTGGCCCTGGTGGAGGTGGTGCCCAAGGCCGACGAACCCCTGCCCGAGGGCGTGGAGCGGGAGCGGCTCTACTCCGAGAACTTCGCCTGCCCCGTGCACGGCGCCGTGATGGAGGAGCTCTCGCCGCGCCTGTTCTCCTTCAACAGCCCCTACGGCGCCTGCCCCGACTGCCACGGCATCGGCCATCTGCGCAGGTTCACCGTGGAGCGGGTGGTGCCCGACCCCTCCCTGCCGGTGTACGCCGCCATCGCCCCCTGGAGCGACAAGGAGAACAGCTACTACTTCTCCCTGCTGTTCAGCGTCGGTGAGGCCTTCGGCTTCGAGCTCAAGACCCCCTGGGACCAGCTCACCGACGCCCAGCGCACGGTGCTGCTGCAGGGCAGCCAGGAGCCGATCGCCATCAAGGCCGACAGCCGCTACCGCAAGAGCGAGGGCTATGTGCGGCCCTTCGAGGGGATCCTGCCGATCCTGGAGCGCCAGCTGCGCGATGCCAGCGGCGAATCCATGCGCCAGAAGCTCGAGAAGTACCTGGAGCTGGTGCCCTGCGAGAGCTGCCACGGCCTGCGGCTGCGGCCCGAAGCCCTGGCGGTGCGGGTGGGGCCGTACGCCATCCACGAGCTCACCTCCGTGAGCGTGGCCGTCACCCTGGAGCGCATCGAGGCCCTGATGGGCGTGGGGGCCAGCGAAGGGGCCGAGCCCCTGCTCAGCAGCCGCCAGATCCAGATCGGCGACCTGGTGCTGCGGGAGATCCGCATGCGCCTTCGCTTCCTGCTCGATGTCGGCCTCGACTACCTGAGCCTGGACCGGCCCGCCATGACCCTCTCGGGCGGGGAGGCCCAGCGGATCCGCCTGGCCACCCAGATCGGCGCCGGCCTCACCGGCGTGCTGTACGTGCTCGACGAGCCCAGCATCGGCCTGCACCAGCGCGACAACGACCGCCTGCTGGCCACCCTCACCAAGCTGCGCGACCTGGGCAACACCCTGATCGTGGTGGAGCACGACGAGGACACGATCCGCGCCGCCGATTACCTCGTCGACATCGGCCCCGGTGCCGGCGTCCACGGCGGCCACATCGTCGCCGAGGGCTCCCTCGACGACCTGCTCAACGCCGAGGCCTCCCTCACCGGCGCCTACCTGAGCGGTCGCCGCTCCATCCCCACCCCCGCCGAGCGTCGCGATGCCGGCAGCCGCCGGCTCACCCTGGCCAACTGCACCCGCAACAACCTCCAGGGCATCGACGTGGAGATCCCCCTCGGCCGGCTGGTGTGCGTCACCGGGGTGAGCGGCAGCGGCAAGAGCACCCTGGTGAACGAGCTGCTGCACCCGGCCCTGGAGAACCGCCTCGGCATGAAGGTGCCTTTCCCCTCCGGCCTTGAGGAGCTGCGGGGCATCAAGGCGATCGACAAGGTGATCGTCATCGACCAGTCGCCGATCGGCCGCACCCCCCGCTCCAACCCCGCCACCTACACCGGCGCCTTCGATCCGATCCGCCAGGTGTTCGCCGCCACGGTGGAGGCCAAGGCCCGCGGCTACCAGGTGGGCCAGTTCAGCTTCAACGTCAAGGGCGGCCGCTGCGAGGCCTGCAGCGGCCAGGGGGTGAACGTGATCGAGATGAACTTCCTCCCCGATGTCTATGTCCAGTGCGACGTCTGCAAGGGGGCCCGCTACAACCGCGAGACCCTGCAGGTGACGTTCCGGGGCCACACCATCGCCGATGTGCTGGAGATGACGGTGGAGCAGGCCGCCGAGGTGTTCGCCGCCATTCCCCAGGCCGGCGAGCGTCTCAGCACCCTGGTGGACGTCGGCCTCGGCTACATCAAGCTGGGCCAGCCCGCCCCCACCCTCTCCGGCGGTGAGGCCCAGCGGGTGAAGCTGGCCACCGAGCTCTCCCGCCGCGCCACCGGCAAGACCCTCTACCTGATCGACGAGCCCACCACGGGCCTCAGCTTCTACGACGTCCACAAGCTGATGGACGTGATGCAGCGTCTGGTGGACAAGGGCAATTCGATCCTGGTGATCGAGCACAACCTCGATGTGATCCGCTGTGCCGACTGGCTGGTCGACCTCGGACCGGAAGGCGGTGACAAGGGGGGCCAGATCGTGGCCGTCGGCACCCCCGAGACCGTGGCCCAGAACGCCGCCAGCCACACCGGCCGCTACCTGCGGCACGTGCTGGAGCAGCATCCCCCCATCCCCCTCGCGGCCTGACCCTTGGCTGAACTCACCCCCACCCAGGCGGCCCTGCTGCGCATCGTCTGCACCGTCGCCTGGGCCGACGGCGAATGCTCCACCGCCGAGCGGGAGCTGTTGGCCGAGCAGGTGGCCACCCAGTTGCAGGGCGACAGCCCCAATGGCCTCGGCGACGCGCAGCTGGAGGCCTTTCTGGCCGAGCGGCTGCCGGTGGCGGGCCTGGACGATCTGGTGACCCAGCTGCCCGGCTCCGACGACCGCCAGCTGGCCCTGAAGCTCAGCTACATGATGGTGCGGGTGGGTCGGCGCTCACCGGCGGAGTCCAGCATCAACGCCCAGGAGCGGGTGGCCTATCGCCATCTCGTGGAGCTGCTGGGCCTCGCCGATGCCCGCATCCAGGAGATCGAGTGGGCGGCGGAGGCCGACCTGCCGAAGAAGGAGGGGCTCGCCCAGCTGCTGGCCGAGCTCACCGCCGGCTGGCGCACCCCGGACGACGGCCGGGGCCCGGCCGCCTGAGGCCTCAGGGCAGCGGCTCTTCGCCGCTGCCGCTGGGGTAGGCCTGGTTGCTGTCCGGCATCCAGTAGCTGAGGTCGTTGTGCCAGTAGAGGCGGCCGGGCACCCGCTGGGTGCTCAGCTTCGTCTTGCCGAGGGCGGACATCAGCTGGGTCATCTCGATCGGCGACAGGTCGGTGACCATGTCGTTGCCGGCGATCTCCAGCAGGGCCGGCAGCTTGGCGATCGTGGCCGGCTGGGCCAGCTTGCTGAACACCTCGGCCATCACCTGGCGCTGGCGTTCCATCCGGCCCAGGTCGCCTCGCTCGTCGTGACGGAAGCGCAGGAAACCCTCCAGGTCCTTGCCCTTCAGCAGCTGTTTACCGGGGTAGAGGTCGATGTAGAGGCCCTGGGCGTTGTCGACGTAGTACATGCGCTTGGGCACATCCACCTCGACGCCCCCGAGGGCTTCGGCCAGCTTGTTGACCGCGTCGAGGTTCACCTTCAGGTAGCGCTCCACCGGGGTGGCGAGCAGGGTGCCCACTTCCGCCTTGGCGGTCTGGATGCCGCCGAGGGCGAACAGGGAGTTGGCCTTCACCACCCCCAGCTGGGGCGATTCGATGAAGGTGTCCCGCGGCACCTGGGTGATGTGGGTGATGTCGCCATCGAGCCGCACCGTGAACATCACGTCGGTGTTCTCGCCCACGGCATCGCGGCCGAGCACGAGGATCGGGCGGTTCTCAATCGTGAGCGGATTCAGCACCGCGCCGATGCCCCGCGAGCTGGGGATCAGACCCGCCAGGAACGGGGCGATCCGTGCCGGCAGGGGGCCCGCCATCAAGGCTCCGACGGCGACGCCGACGCCGAAGGTGAGCAGGGGCCGGCGGCGGGACCGGTGCGGCGCCGGAGGCCGCTGCTTCGGATCGGGCCGGGTGCTGGTCTTCTCAGGCAGCGCCACCGCCCCGAGTTCCCTCTTCTGCCGGGTCTTCCGGGAGCGAGGCAGCCTCGAGGGGGAATGGGCCTGAGTCATTGTGCTACCCGCAGGGGCGCACCATAGGGCTCAAAGCGGCGAAAAACCAGTGGTGGTGGCGGTTTATCGGCTGGTCTGCACCTGCACGCAGGCCGCGGCCGCATCGGCGCGCCCGCGGGCGTCCGCCTCATCGTCGCCGCGGGCCAGGGCCACCCCCAGGCGCCGCCAGGGCCGGACCTCGGGTTTGCCGAAGATCAGCACCTGGGTGTCCGGCACCGCCAGGGCCTGTTCCAGCCCCAGGTAGCTGGGGCTTCCGGCTCCCGGAGGCACGTCCGGACCGGCCAGGATCACCCGGGAGGCCGCTGCGCCGAGGCTGCGGATCTCCGGGATCGGCAGCCCCAGCACCGCCCGCAGGTGCAGCTCGAATTCGCTCAGGTTCTGGCCCACCAGCGTCACCAGGCCGGTGTCGTGGGGCCGGGGCGAGAGCTCGGAGAACACCACCTCCTCGGCGCCGGGCTCGCCGCAGAGGAAGAACTCCACCCCGAACAGGCCGGCGCCGCCCAGGTCGTCGGTGACGGCCTGGGCCATCGCCTGGGCCGCTGCCAGCTGCTCCTCCCCCAGCCGGGCCGGTTGCCAGCTGCACTGGTAGTCGCCCCGTTCCTGGATGTGGCCGATCGGCGGGCAGAACAGGGTGGGCCCCTGCCACTGGCGCACCGTCAGCAGGGTGATCTCGAGGCTGAAGCGCAGGAACTCCTCGACGATCACCCGCGCCCCCTCCCCCCGGGCACCGGCCATCGCCGCCTCCCAGGCGGCTTCGATCGCCTCGGGCCCGTGCACCACGCTCTGCCCCTTGCCCGAGGAACTCATCACCGGCTTCACCACCACGGGCCAGGCCAGGGGCGCCGCCGCCGCCGCCAGTTCGGCGGCGCTTTCGGCATAGGCGAAGCGGGCGGTGCGCAGCCCCAGCCCGGCGGCAGCCAGGTCACGGATGCGGTCGCGGTTCATGGTCACCGCCGTGGCCCGGGCGGTGGGGATCACGGTGAGACCTTCCGCCTCCAGCTCGGCCAGGGCATCCACCGCCAGGGCCTCGATCTCCGGAATCACCACATCGGGCCGGTGGCGCCGCACCACCGCCTTGAGGGCGTCGGGGTCGGCCATGGCCACCACCTCGCTCACCTGCGCCACCGCCATGGCGGGGGCACCGGCGTAGCGGTCGACGGCGATGACGCGGCAGCCGAGCCGCTGGGCGGCGATGGCCACCTCCTTGCCCAGCTCGCCGCTGCCCAGCAGCATCACCGTCCGCGGGAAGGGGGAAGGGCCTGGTGCCATGGCTGGGGTGGGGTGCGGATCAGGCGATCCTGACGCGGCGCGCGCCCCTTCCCCTAACGTGCCGCGATGCCTGCGGCTCTCCCCGTGATCTCCCAGGGCTTCGGCCCCCTGGCCTCCCGAATCCTCGCCTTCAGCACCGCCGGTGACGCGGCCAACGGGCTGCTGCCCTTCGGATGGAGCGTCTCGGACTTCCAGACCTGGACGCTGGTCTACCTGGGCGTGTCGTCCCTGGCCTTCGTGGTGGTGTGGCTGGTGGGCTACCTGCGCCGCTGAGCGGCCGGGCCCCCCACGCATCTGGCCCCCTCAGGCGCCGGGCTCCTCCAGCAGGGTGAGCTGGCTCTCGGCCGATTCCTCGCTCACGAAGCCGTAGGCCCCGAACACCGCCGGATCGGGGTGGGTGATGCGCTGCCCCTCCGGGTGGCGCTCCACCTTGAAGCCCTCATCGGCCATGCGGCGCATCAGGGCCGCCGCCTCCTCGAACCGTGACGCCATCGCCTCCAGGCTGGCGCAGTCGGCGGTGAGGCCCGTTTCCTTCCAGGTGAAAAACGCCATGGCCGGGGGTGCGACGGATCGGTAGGCAGGGTCGCCGCGATCGACGACAGGGGGCGGCTGCTCAGGGCAGCAGCACCAGTCCCACCAGCACCAGTATCAGGCTGGCGCCCCAGAGACCGAGCACCACGCTCTGCTCCGGCAGTCCACCGAGTTCGAAGTGGTGGTGCAGCGGCGCCATGCGGAACAGGCGCCGCCCCTGGCCGTCGGGGCCCTTGGTGGCCTTGAACACCCCCACCTGCAGGATCACCGAGAGGGATTCGGCCAGGAACACCCCGCCCATCAGCAGCAGGGGCCAGAGGCTGTCGGTCAGCAGGGCCACCGAGGAGAGGGCGGCCCCCATGGCCAGGGAGCCCGTGTCCCCCATGAACACCCGGGCCGGATGGCGGTTCTGGCTGAGGAAGCCGAGCCAGCAGCCCGCCATGGCGGTGCAGAAGGCGGCCAGCACCGGATCGCCCCCGTGCCCCCGCAGCATCAACTGCAGCCCCATGCCCGTGAACACGATGGCGCCGCAGCCGGCGGCCAGGCCGTCGAGCCCGTCGGTGAGGTTGGTGGCGTTGCTCTCGGCCAGGAACACAAACAGGGCCAGCGGCCAGATCAGCAGCCCGAGGGTCAGCACCCGGCCGAAGGGCAGCCCCAGATCCCCTGGCACCCCGCCCCCCAGCCAGCCGCCCTGGTGGGCCCAGACCAGGAAGCCGACGGCGGCCAGGGCCTGGAGCAGCAGCTTGCCCCGGGGGCTCAGGCCCGTGTTGGTGCGCCGGGTGAGGCTGCGCCAGTCGTCGACGGCGCCGATCGCCATGTAGGCCAGGGTGACCGCTGCCACCGCCAGCGGGCGGGGATCCTCCGGGCTGATCAGCCCCCCCACCAGCACCCCCACGGGCACCACCAGCAGGCCGCCCATGGTGGGGGTGCCCGCCTTGCTGTGGTGGGCCTGGGGCCCTTCGTCCCGGATCACCTGGCCGAGCTTCAGGGCCCGCAGGCGCGGCACCCCCAGGGCCGCCACCCCGGCGCTGACCAGGGCCGCCACCACCAGCGGCAGGGTCAGCATGGAATTGGCCACCAGGGCATCACTGGCCAGGCAGGCGGCCAGCAGGATCAGGGCGAGCAGGGCCGCAGGGAAGCGGCCGTCGCGGGAGGCCATCGGAAATGCTGCAGGGTGGAGCCGGAGCGGACCGTCAGTCCTCCCAGTCTTCCTCCGAGGGCTCGTCGGCCGGGTTGTAATCCTCCTTCTCGCCCATCAGCGCCGACAGCTCCTCCTCCTCCACCGTGCTCACATCGGTGCTGGCGGTCTCCTCGTCGGCGACCAGGCGGCCGCTGGCCTCCAGCAGGCTCAGCAGATCGGGCTCATCCCGCAGCGGCAGCACCGGCGCCGGCTCGTTGCGCCGGTAGCGGGTCAGGGAGGGGTTGATGGTGTCGAGAATGCTCATGCCGTCAGGCTGGGTCGTCAAGGACCGACTCACCACTCTATCGCGCCGCCCCCATGACCCCAGCCAAGTTCCTGGAGGTGGGCCGTCTCTGGTCGGCGGCCCTCCTGCTCAGCACCCTGCTGGCCGCCGCCGGCCTGCGCTGGCCCCAGCCCCTGCCTGTCCAGCCGGCGGTGGTGGCCGCCCTGGTGCTGGGGCCGCCGCTGCTGCTGGCCCTGGTGGTGCTGCTGCGCTGGCGGCTGCCGCCGGCGGACCAGGGGGGAGAATGACCCCCAGGCGCCAGAATCGGTCGCCACAGCGCAGGAGCGGCACGGATGGCGACGTTGGGGCAGCAGGGGGCGGGCGCTGAATCGCCCATGGGCACACCGCGTGCCGAGCGGGTGGTGCTCGCCTATTCCGGTGGTGTCGACACCAGCGTCTGCATCCCGTACCTGATGCGCGAGTGGGGGGTGAAGGAGGTGATCACCTTCGCCGCCGACCTCGGCCAGGGGGACGAGCTGGAGCCGATCCGTCTCAAGGCCCTGGCGGCCGGCGCCAGCCAGTCGCGGGTGGACGACCTGATCGATCCCTTCATCCGCGAGTTCGCCTTCCCGGCGATCCGCGCCAATGCCCTCTACGAGGGGCGCTACCCCCTCTCCACGGCCCTGGCCCGCCCCCTGATCGCCCGCCGCCTCGTCGAGGTGGCCCGCGAGGTGGGGGCCGACGCGGTGGCCCACGGCTGCACCGGCAAGGGCAACGACCAGGTGCGCTTCGACGTCGCCATCGGCGCCCTGGCCCCCGACCTCAAGGTGCTGGCCCCGGCCCGGGAGTGGGGCATGAGCCGGGAGGAGACGATCGCCTACGGCGAGCGCTGCGACATCCCGGCGCCGGTGAGCAAGAAGTCCCCCTATTCCATCGATCTCAACCTCCTGGGCCGCAGCATCGAGGCCGGCCCCCTGGAGGATCCGATGGTGGAGCCGCCGGAGGAGGTCTACGCCATGACCCGGTCGGTGGCGGACGCCCCGGCCGAAGGCCAGGTGGTGGAGATCGCCTTCGAGCAGGGCAATCCGGTGGCCATCGACGGCGAGCGCCTCGATCCGGTGGCCCTGATCCGCCGGGCCAATGCCCTGGCGGGGGCCCATGGCTTCGGCCGTCTCGACATGATCGAGAACCGGGTGGTGGGCATCAAGAGCCGGGAGATCTACGAGACCCCGGGCCTGCTGCTGCTGATCCGCGCCCACCAGGAGCTGGAGAGCCTCACCCTGGCTGCCGACGTGCTGCGCTACAAGCGCCAGATCGAGATGAGCTGGGCGGATCTGGTGTACCAGGGCCTCTGGTTCGGTCCCCTCAAGGACGCCCTTGACGGCTTTCTCGACCGCACCCAGGCCACGGTCAACGGCCTGGTGCGGATCCGGCTTCAGAAGGGCAGCGCCACCGTGGTGGGGCGCTCCAGCGCCAGCGACAGCCTCTATGTGCCAGACATGGCCACCTACGGCGCGGAGGATCTCTTCGACCACCGGGCCGCCGAGGGCTTCATCTACGTGTGGGGGATGCCTACGCGGTTATGGGCCGCCCGTCGTCGTGGCGACTGATTTTCTGGGGCGCCCCTTCGCCGCCCAGCCGCAGGGCCCGCTTCAGGGCCTGGCCCCAGCCCTGCTTCCTGGCCACCGTGGGCAGCAGCAGGGGCTGGGGGCGGCCTGAGCCCGGGGGCGGCCCATCGGCCGCGGCGGGGTTGAGGCTGTAGAGCCGGTCCCGCAGGGCCTGGTTGTCGGCGAGCAGGTGCTTCTGGTGCTCCATCACCGTGGCCAGGCGCTGCTGGAACTTGCGCTCGAAGATCTCAGGAAGGTCTTCCAGCATCTCGTGCAGGGCCTTCAGCTCATCCCGGGCGGCGGCCAGCTCCATCTCAAGCTGCTGGGCGTCGGGACCGGTGGTGGTGATCGCCAGGCTGGTGGGCTTGGCCGTGGCCACCGCCGGTGCTGCCGCCGGCATCGCTGATGTCGGCGGGACGGGCTCCACGGCAGGCCCCAGGTCGTCAGTGACGGGCTCGACGGCCATGGGGGCCGGATCCGCAACGGCCGGAACTTCTCCGAAACTGAAGCTGGCCGGCGGTGGCACCGGAACGGAGGCCACCGGCTGGCCGGGCGTCAGGACACTCGCCGCCGGCGGCGCCGGGCTGGCCGGCCAGCTGGTGGGCGGAAAGGCCGGCTGGGCCGGCAGGCCACGGGACGCTGGTCTGCCTTCCGGGCCGACCTCCTCGCCGGCTTCCTCGCCGGCTTTGGACTTGTCCGTCGCAGTCATCGCCTAGCACCCATTGGGGGGAATGTAGGCCCAGTGATCAGCGGAGAACAAGCCGGATCAGGCCGTCGCCGCTTCGGTGGGGGCCACTTCGACCGCTGCGCCGGGGACGCTGCGGGGCGGGGGCATGGGGCCGTCCTGGATCACAGTCAGGTAGCGGATCACGTCCTCGGAGAGACGCATGGCCCGCTCGAGCAGGGCCACCTGCTGGCCGTTGCCGCTGTGGTTGAGCTGCACGTAGATGCCTTCCCGATGCTTGGCGATCGGGTAGGCCAGGCGGCGCTTGCCGCGCATCTGGGTGTCGAGCACTTCGGCGCCGGCCTCGACGACGATGTCGCGGTACTTGGCGACGTGGGTCTCGACTTCCTCCTCCGGGATGTCCGGCCGGAGGATATACATCGTTTCGTAGTAGGGCTGCGTCATGGTCGCCTGTGGAGGGGCTGAAGGGCACCGGGGCCCGTCAGCGACGGATTCAAGACCCTATCGCAGCGCCGTGGCCCCCTTCAGAAGAGCTGCATCCGCACCGCCTCGGAGACGGTGGGGATGTCGGCCTCCTTGCCCCGCAGGCTCTGGATCACCGAGAACAGCACCAGCAGCACCGTGCCCAGGAAGATCGTGTTGGAGAGGGTGCGGATGGCGAAGCCGGCGCCCAGGGGCGCCAGCACCGTGTCGAAGGCCAGGCTGAGCAGCACCAGCACGATGTCGATCAGGATCGCCTGCAGCACGTTGAAGCGGATCGGGTAGGGCACCTTGGGGTTGCGCACCACCAGCAGGAACAGCAGCAGGAACAGCACCAGGCCGCCGAAGGGGATGGCCTGCTCCAGGACCACCAGGGGCAGGGCCGGCAGCGCCAGCCACCCCAGCAGCGGGAACATGTCGAACAGGGACTGGCCGAAGCGCAGGGCGTCGCTCAGGGGCAGCAGGTAGGCCAGGGCTCCCAGCAGCCGCTGCCAGATCGGAGGACCTTCCATGGGGGCGCTGGCTCGGGTGTGGACGGTCCCCGCAGGCTAGGGGGCCCCCAGCCTGGCCAGGGCGGCGTCCCGCATGGCGATCACCGGCACGTCCGGCCGGCCGCTCCAGAGCCGCAGGGAGGCGGCCCCCTGCTGCACCAGCATCTCCAGGCCGTCGATGGTGCGGCAGCCCCGTTCAGCGGCCAGGCGCAGCAGGGTGGTGGGCCGGGGGATGTAGATGAGGTCGTAGACCGTGGCGGCCGGCCGCAGCAGGGCCACCTGGGCGGGATCCAGGGGCGAGCGCGCCGCCGCCGCCGGATCCCCGCCGGAGGCCATGCCCAGGGGCGTGGTGTTCACCACCAGATCGGCGCCCGCCAGCGCCTCGGCCAGGGGGTCGGGCTGTCCGTCCGCCCCGGGTTCCCAGGCCAGGGGTTCCAGGCCGGGGGCCCAGTCGGCGCAGGAGGCGAGGAAACGGCCCAGGCGGGTGCTGTCGCGGCCCGCCACCCGGATCCGGCCCAGCCCGAGCTCCACCAGGCCCGCCACCACCGCCCGGGCACTGCCGCCGCAGCCCAGCACCAGGGCCTCGCGGGCGGCCAGGCCCCGCAGCGGCGCCAGGAACCCCTCCACATCGGTGTTGGCGCCCAGCCAGCCGCCCCCGTCCCGTCGCACCAGGGTGTTCACCGCCCCCAGCCGCTGTGCCAGCGGTGTCAGCTCCCGCGCCAGGGCGGCCGCGGCCTGCTTGTGGGGCAGGGTGACGTTGAGGCCGCGGCAGTCGATCGCCTCCAGCCCCTGCAGCACCACGGCCAGGTCCGCGGCCGCCACCGGCAGGGCCAGGTAGGCCCAGTCGAGGCCCAGCGCGGCGATGGCGGCGTTGTGCATCGCCGGTGAAAGGGAGTGGCGCACCGGATCCCCCAGCACCCCCGCCAGGGCGGTGCCACCACCGATCACCGGTGCTGCCTGTGGGGTTGGCATGGGCTCGCATGGGCAGCTGCCGCCCGACCGTAGGTCCGCCGGATCCCAGGCTCCGACAGGCCCAGACCCCCTTCCCGGTACGGCACCGGTTCGGGAACCACCCCTCGCCTGGGTGAACCCTGGATGCGGAAGATGGCTCCAGTCAGAACTTCATCCACACCAGGAGGTGGTCATCCATGGGAAAGGTCGTCGGTATTGACCTCGGCACCACGAACAGCTGCGTCGCCGTGATGGAGGGCGGCAAGCCCACGGTGATCGCCAACGCCGAGGGCTTCCGCACGACGCCGTCGGTGGTGGCCTACACGAAGAACCAGGACAAGCTGGTCGGACAGATCGCCAAGCGCCAGGCGGTCATGAACCCGGAGAACACCTTCTATTCCGTCAAGCGCTTCATCGGCCGCCGGGTCGATGAGGTCAACGAGGAGTCCAAGGAAGTCAGCTACGGCGTCGAGAAGGCCGGCTCCAACGTCAAGATCAAGTGCCCGGTGCTCAGCAAGCAGTTCGCCCCCGAGGAGATCTCGGCCGAAGTGCTGCGCAAGCTGGCCGAGGACGCCGGCAAGTACCTGGGTGAAACCGTCACCCAGGCGGTGATCACGGTCCCCGCCTACTTCAACGACTCCCAGCGCCAGGCCACCAAGGACGCCGGCAAGATCGCCGGCCTCGAAGTGCTGCGGATCATCAACGAGCCCACCGCCGCGGCCCTGGCCTACGGCCTGGATCGCAAGAGCAACGAGCGCATCCTCGTCTTCGACCTCGGCGGCGGCACCTTCGACGTCTCCGTGCTGGAAGTGGGCGATGGCGTCTTTGAGGTGCTCTCCACCAGCGGTGACACCCACCTGGGCGGCGACGACTTCGACAAGGTGATCGTCGATCACCTGGCCGACAACTTCAAGGCCAACGAGGGCATCGACCTGCGCCAGGACAAGCAGGCCCTGCAGCGCCTCACCGAGGCGGCCGAGAAGGCCAAGATCGAACTCTCCAGCGCCACCCAGGCTGAGATCAATCTGCCCTTCATCACCGCCACCCCCGAAGGGCCCAAGCACCTCGACCTCACCCTCACCCGGGCCAAGTTCGAGGAGCTCGCCTCCAAGCTGATCGACCGCTGCCGGGTGCCGGTGGAGCAGGCCCTCAAGGACGCCAAGCTCTCCACCAGCGAGCTCGACGAGATCGTCATGGTGGGTGGTTCCACCCGCATCCCCGCTGTGCTGGAGCTGGTGAAGCGGATCACCAACAAGACCCCCAACCAGACCGTCAACCCCGATGAGGTGGTGGCCGTGGGTGCCGCCATCCAGGGCGGTGTGCTGGCCGGCGAGGTCAAGGACATCCTGCTGCTCGATGTCACCCCCCTCTCCCTGGGTGTGGAGACCCTCGGCGGCGTGATGACCAAGATGATCACCCGCAACACCACCATCCCCACCAAGAAGTCGGAGGTGTACTCCACCGCCGTCGACGGCCAGACGAACGTGGAGATCCACGTGCTGCAGGGCGAGCGTGAGATGGCCTCCGACAACAAGTCGCTGGGCACCTTCCGCCTCGACGGCATCCCCCCCGCCCCCCGTGGCGTGCCCCAGATCGAGGTCACCTTCGACATCGACGCCAACGGCATCCTCAGCGTCACCGCCAAGGACAAGGGCAGCGGCAAGGAGCAGAGCATCTCGATCACCGGCGCCTCCACCCTCAGCGACAACGAAGTCGACAAGATGGTGAAGGACGCCGAGGCGAATGCCAGCGCCGACAAGGAGAAGCGGGAGAAGATCGACCTGAAGAACCAGGCCGAGACCCTCATCTACCAGTCCGAGAAGCAGCTGGGCGAGCTCGGCGACAAGGTGGGCGCCGAGGACAAGGCCAAGGTGGAGGGCTTCGCCAAGGACCTCAAGGAGGCCCTTGAGAAGGACGACTCCCCGGCCATCAAGGCCAGCCTCGAGGAGCTGCAGAAGGCTCTCTATGCCGCCGGTGCCTCCGTGTACCAGCAGGCCGGGGCCGAGGGTGCCGCTGCCGGCGCCGCCCCCGGTGGCAACGGCAACGGCACCGCCTCCGCCGCGGATGACGTCATCGACGCCGAGTTCACCGAGAGCAAGTGATCCCCGGGCCGCCCGGCCCGGATCGCTCGGCACCAAGCCCCCCTCGGGGGGCTTTTTTCATGGCCTGCCGCGGCGTTCAGGTGCCGGTGGGAAGGCTCTCGATCTGCCCGGCCACCCAGGCGGCGCTGGCCGGCGCCAGCAGGATGCCGTTGCGGTAGTGGCCGCCCGCCAGCAGCAGCCCCGGGGCCGGCTGCTCCAGCAGGGGGGCCGGCCGGCCGACGGGGCGGGGACGCAGGCCCTGCCAGCGGCGCACCACCCGCGCCTCCTCCAGCCACTCCGGTGCCGCCCCGCCCAGGCCGCGCAGCTCCCTGAGCTGGTCCGGGTCGGCCCGGCGGCCCGGCTCCAGGGTCGCCCCCAGCCACAGGCGCCGGCCCCCCTCCAGGTCGGGACGGGGCACCAGGTTGACGCCCCGCCACACCACCGCTCCGGGCCACGGGCCGGGGAGGGGGGCGTCCAGCTCCAGCTCCAGGGCCTGGCCCAGCACTGGCTCCAGCTCCCAGGGGCCACTGTCCACCCCCGCGCCCACCTCCGCTGCGGCCTTCAGCAGCGTGCCGCTGGCGGTCCCTGCCGCCAGCACCACCCACGCCGCCCGCTCTGCGCCGCCGCCGGCCAGGTCCACCCGCCAGCCGCCGCCATCGCGCCGCAGGGCCACGGCCGCCTCCGCCCGCACGGTCAGGCCCCGTTGCCGGCCGTCCGCCGCCAGGGCCGCCAGGGCCGATCCCGGATCCAGCTGGCCGTCGCGGCCGGAGTGGAGCCCCGCCAGGGAGGGCTGGGGCAGGCCTGGCTCGAGCTGCTCCAGCCGGCGCCGGTCCCAGGGCTCGAGGGGCAGGCCCAGGGCCCGCTTGCGTGCCCCCAGCGCCGCGAGGCGTTCCTCCTCGTCCCCATCCGCCGCCAGCAGCAGCACGCCGGAGCGGTAGGGGATCGGATGCCCCCGTCGGGCCAGCTCCTGGCGCCATTCGGCCCAGAGCTCCAGGCTGCGCTGACGCAGGTCCCAGGCCCGGCCCCGCTCCCGGTGGAAGCTGTCGGCCATCAGCACCCCGAGGGCGGCCAGGCTGCCGCTGCGCACGGGGCCCTCGCCCGGGGCATCGGCCGCGGCGGCTGCCCGGGCCGGATCGAGCAGCAGCACCGTGTGGCCGCGGCACTGCAGGAACCAGGCGCAGGCCAGGCCCACGATGCCACCCCCCACCACGATCACGGAGGTGCCGGAGGGGCTCACAGGGGACGGTCCCGCTTCAGCAGGAGGGCAGGGGGCCCCGCCGGGGTGCGGATCAGGCGTCGCCGCTGGCGACCGGCTGGGGCGCGGGGGTGTTGGGCGAGGGGGCCGGCGGCACGGCGTTGGACACCTTGGCCTCGGCGCTGAAGGATTCGGCCAGGGCGATGGCTTCGGCCGGAATCACCTCGGCGTAGGAGCTGAAGCCGGTGGCCACCTTGATGTAGTCCTTGCGGAGGTTCTCGCCGTCCTGCAGACGGGCGGCCTCATCAAGCTTGGCCAGGGAGGCCTTCAGCTTGGTGGCCCGCTTGGCGGCCTCGGCCCGGTCGGCAGGCAGCAGGCGCTGGTTGATGTAGAGCATCTGGCGACCCAGATCCTGCATCGGGCCGTGGATCAGGTTGCGGGTGAAGACCCAGTTGCGCTCGTTGACCAGATCGGCCAGTTCCGGCAGGCGCTCCTTCGCGGCCAGGAACCCTTCGGTCTGGCGGGCGATCAGGGTCATGTCGGCGGGGCTGATCGTCGGCGGCTTGCGGGTCTGCTCGCCCGAGCAGGCCACCAGGGAAACGCTGAGCACCAGGGCCACGGCAAGCAGGCTGAGGCGGCGCAGGACACCCATCAGGGAGAGGGGCGCGGAGATCGACGCGACGGCCATGGGACGGTGCAGTGACGTGGCTGGCGCCGTGACTTTACCGGCCCGCCTGCGCCACCATGACGGTTCCGACCGATCCGTTCCGGATTCATTGATGCGTTCCCTCACGGCGATCCTGCAGCTGATCTGCCCCGATCGGCCAGGGCTGGTGAGCGAACTCTCGGGCTGGGTGGCCGCCAATGGCGGCAACATCCTCCATGCCGACCACCACACCGATGCGGGGGCGGGGCTGTTCCTGAGCCGGATCGAATGGGCCCTGGAGGGGTTCGGCCTGCCCCGTGAGGCGATCGTTCCGGCCGTGGCGGCCCTGGCGGGGCGCCTCGGCGGCGAGGGCCAGGTGCACTTCTCCGACGCCCTGCCCCGGGTGGCGATCTTCGCCAGCCGCCAGGACCACTGCCTGGTGGACCTGCTCTGGCGCACCCGCTCCGGGGAGCTGCCGATGCAGGTGCCCCTGGTGGTCTCCAACCACCCGGACCTGGAGGCGCTGGCGGTTGATTTCGGTGCCCGCTTCGTGCACCTGCCGATCACGGCGGCCTCCCGCGCGGAGGTGGAGCAGGCCCAGCTGGCCCTGCTGGAGGAGGAGCGGATCGAGCTGGTGGTGCTGGCCAAGTACATGCAGGTGCTGAGCCCCGCCTTCCTGGCCCGCTTCTCCCAGGTGATCAACATCCACCACTCCTTCCTGCCCGCCTTCCAGGGGGCCCAGCCGTACCACCGCGCCTGGGAGCGGGGGGTCAAGCTGATCGGCGCCACGGCCCACTTCGTCACCGAGGAGCTGGACGGCGGGCCGATCATCGAGCAGGCCACCATGCACGTGGGCCACCGCGACGAGGTGGAGGACCTGATCCGCAAGGGCCGCGACACCGAACGGCTGGCCCTGGCCCGGGCGGTGCGACTGTTCCTGCGCCGTCAGGTGATGGTCTACCGGGGCCGAACCGCTGTGTTTGATTGAGCCTTGCCCCGGGACCCGCCGTCGGTCCTTCGCTGCCGCCGCCGCTCCGGTGATCCGTTTCTCTGCCCTCGATGAGCGCCTGATGGCGCCCAAGCCGGCCGCCGCCACGCCCCTGGGCTGGCGCTGCTTCCAGCTGGGGATGTTCCTGCTGGCCAGCAGTGCCTTCCTGGCCGGCCTGGCCCTGCTGCTGGCCCTGATCCTGGGCAGCCGCGGCCGACGCCCGGTGCTGGCGGACCGGGTCAACGTCGTGCTCCTGGCGGCGGCGGTGCTGATGGTGCTGGGCTGCTTCCGGGCCGCCAGCAATGACCTGGCCTGGCTGGGGATGGGGAACTGGCTGCCCTTTTTCTGGGGGTTCTGGGGTTTCCAGGTGTATCTCGGCACCCCCGCCGCCCGCCGCCGCGTGGCGCTGGCGGTGGTGGCCGGCACGGTGCCGGTGATCCTCACCGGCCTGGGCCAGATCTGGTGGGGCTGGAGCGGACCCTTCCAGTGGCTGGGGGGCCTGATCATCTGGCACATCAAGGCCGGCGGCAATCCGCCGGAACGGCTGGCCGGACTCTTCGACTACGCCAACATCGCCGGGGCCTGGATGGTGCTGGCCTGGCCCCTGACCCTGGCGGCCCTGATCGAGGGCGGTCTCGGATGGCGGCGCCGGGGGGTGGTGCTGGTGATCGCCGCCGGCCTGGTGGCGGCGGTGTTCCTCACCGATTCCCGCAATGCCTGGGGGGCCCTGCTGCTGGCGGTGCCCGTGGTGGCCGGGCCCGGCAGCTGGCTGTGGCTGCTGCCGGTGCTGCTGGTGGTGCTGGCGGTGATCGGCCTCTCCACCCTGCCCTGGGTGCCGGCGGCCCCGCAGGAGCTGGCCCGGCAGGTGGTGCCCGAGGCGATCTGGGGCCGGCTGATCGACCTCGACCACGGCGGCCAGCGACCTCTGGCGATCACGCGCCTGGCCCAGTGGCAGGTGGCCCTTGGGCTGATCGCCGAACGGCCCTGGCTGGGCTGGGGGGCGGCCGCCTTCAGCATCATTTACCCGATGCGCACCGGCTTCTGGCACGGCCATCCCCACAACCTGCCGATCGATCTGGCGATGAGCCACGGGGTGCCGGTCGCGGTCCTGGTGGTGGGCCTGGTGCTGTGGCTGCTGGTCCGGGCCGGCTGGCTGGGCATGGCCGGCGGCACCCTCTTCGACCGGGCCTGGTGGGCCGCGGTCCTGGTGCTGGTGGCCCTGCACGCCACCGACATCCCTCTTTACGACAGCCGGATCAATGTGGCGGGCTGGGTGCTGCTGGCGGGTCTGCGCTGCTATCGCCAGCCAGCGCCTCCTGCCGGTGCCTGAGCAGGGTGGCGGCTGGTAGCGGGCCCTCCAGATGGGTCCAGGGCAGCACCCGTTCTTCCCCCCAGGTGGCGTGGACCACCTCCTCCCAGGGGGGCGGCGCCGGCAGGGGGACCGGCAGATCCGCCGGTGCGGCCACCTCGCCGGCGCGGGCTGCCCGGTAGGCCTTCTTCCAGCCGCCCTGGCTGTCGTGCTGGCCACGGGCCGCGGCGATCACGGGCGCCAGGCGGCGGTCGCTGCGGGAGAGCAGGGCCTGGATCACGCTCCAGCCGTAGCTCTCGGGGCGCAGTTCGATGCCCTTGGGCTGCAGGCGCCGCGCCAGCCGCTGCAGGCGCTTCTCCGCCTCCGGCCGCACCCCTTCCCACTGGAAGGGGGTGTGGGCCTTGGGCACGAAGGTGCTCACCCCGAGGCTCAGCCGCAGGCCCGGGGTGGCTTTCTTGAGGGCCAGCAGCAGGTCGGCGGTGGCTTCGATGTCGGCCTCCTCCTCGCTCGGCAGGCCGGCCATGCCGTAGAGCTTCAGGCCGCTGAGGCCCCCTTCCTTCGCGTAGCGGGCCGCCGCGAAGATCTCCTCGCCGACCAGCTTCTTGTTGACCACCCGGCGCATGCGTTCGCTGCCGCTCTCGATCGCGATCGTCAGTGACTTGCTGCCCCGCCGGGCCAGGATCCGCCCCAGCTGGGGGGTCACCGTGGCGGCCCGCACCGAGCTGACGCTGACCCGGGTGCCCTCGAAGCGGTCCTGATCGAGCCAGGTGAGCAGGTCGGCGAACTGGGGGTGCTGGGTCACCGAAGCGCCCAGCAGGCCGAGCCGCTGGGTCACCGCCAGGCCCGTCTCCACCGCCGGGATCAGGCCGTCGTCGAGGGAGGCGGTGCGGAATGGCAGGGTCAGGTAGCTGGCCAGGCAGAAGCGGCACAGTTCCGGGCAGCTGCGGGCCACCTCCACCATGTGGATCGAGGGCCAGGCCGCCTCCGGCGTGATCACCGTGGAATGGCTGAGGGTGTTGCCGCGCCAGGTCTGCTTGGCGATGGTGGCCGGCAGGTCGGCGGCGGTGGGCTCCACCGCCAGCAGGGCGCCGTCGGCGTCGTAGCGGGGGGCGTAGAGCGCCGGCACATAGACCCCGGGAACCTGGGCCAGCTGCCGCAGGCGTTCGGACCGGGGCAGGGGGCGGGCGGCCTGGAGGGCGTCGATGAAGGCGGGCAGCAGCAGCTCGCCGTCACCGAGCAGCACCACATCGAAGAAGGGGGCCAGGGGCTCCGGATTGGCGGTGAGCACCGGGCCGCCGCCGAACACGATCGGGTCGTCCTCCCGCCGCTGGTGACTCCACAGGGGGATGCCCTGCCGCTCCAGCAGGTCTAGCAGCACCGGTCCGTCCAGCTCCCAGCTGAGCGACAGGCCGAACAGGTCGCAATGGCGGTGCGGCGGATCCCCCTGGTCGGTGAACAGCCGCCGCACGTCCAGGTCGCTGCGGCGCGCCAGGCTGGCCCACACCACCTGGTAGCCCAGGCTGGTGATCCCCACCGAATAGCTGCTCGGGAAGGCCAGCACGGTGCGCAGGGCATCGGCGGCCGGTTGGGCCGGCTCGAACAGCAGGGTTTCCTGGTTCAGGGGGGCGGCGGGACGGGGAGATCCAGCGTGTCACTTCCGGGGACGCGGTGGCGGCTCCCTAAAGTCGGGCGCTCAACGACCGCTCGCCATGCCCACCCTGCCCAGTTTCGTCGAGATCGTCCTCGGGATTCTGGTGCTGTTCGGCGGCGGGGAACTGTTCGTGGCCGGTTCCGTCGCCCTGTCCCTGCTGCTGGGCATTCCCCAGCTGGTGATCGGCCTGACGGTGGTGTCCCTGGGCACCAGCACCCCGGAACTGTTCGTGAGCCTGATCTCCACATTCAATGGCGACGCCGACCTGGCGGTCAGCAACGTGGTGGGCAGCAACATCTTCAACATTCTGGTGGTGCTGGGCGCCAGCGCGGCCATCGTTCCCCTGCGGGTGAAGAGCCGTCTGGTGCGCCGGGACGTGCCCCTGCTGCTGGGCATCTCCATGGCCGTGTGGGGCATGGCCTCGGGGGGCCGGCTCACCTGGCAGGCGGGGGTGGCGCTGCTGTTCGCGATGGTGGCCAATCTCGTCTGGGAGATCCGCACCGCCTCGGAGGATTCCGAGGACGACGAGGACAACGAGAACGAGCGGGCCACACCGCTGGTGGCCTCCCTCAAGCTGGCGGCGGGCCTGGCCCTGCTGGTGCTCGGCTCCCAGCTGCTGGTGCGGGGGGCCACCACGGCCGCCGTGGCCCTGGGGGTGAGCCAGACGGTGATCGGCCTGACGATCGTGGCGGCCGGCACCTCCATGCCCGAGCTGGTCACCTCCGTGGTGGCCGCCTACCGGGGCAAGGCCGACCTGGCCATCGGCAACGTCGTGGGCAGCAACCTGCTCAACCAGGTGGTGATCCTGGGCCTCTGCGCCGTGGTCTCCGGCGGCAAGGGGCTGGCGGTGGATCCGGTGATGGTGAGCCGCGACCTGCCGATCATGGTGGCCACCACCCTGGCCTGCCTGCCGATCTTCTGGACCAACGGGGTGATCAGCCGCCTCGAAGGCTGGCTGCTGCTGGGTCTTTACGGGCTCTATCTGGTGGAGCAGGTCCTGGCCGCCACCGTCGGCGGTGAGATCGTCGACAACACCTACCGGTTCGTGGTTCTGGTGGCGGTGCTGCCCCTGCTGATGGTGTTCCTGGTCTGGCAGGTGCTGCGCTGGAAGCAGCAGCGCAAGCTCCTGGCCGTTCAGGGCGGCGAATAGGAACGGGTAGGCCAGCCCTTGGGTGGAGCGTTGGTAGCGGAGCGCATGGCATGCATGGCGAAATCAACCAGCTGGCTGAATCAAACGCAACAGCTGCTCCCGTACGGCACTCTCCTCAGGCGATTGATCGAGCAGCTTGAGTAGCCATCCCACCGCGGCAGAGGGGTGTCCGGCCCGTTCCTCAAGATCCGCCAGGGCTGCCCAGATCATCCGATCGGCTTCAGGCCAGTAGAGATGGCGAAGGTAGGGATTGAGGCTGGCGGGGTGGAAGGCTCCAATCGGCCCTGGTCCGACCTGTCGGTGGCGCTCGATGATGTCGGCACCGCGCTGCAGCCAGAATCTTTCGCCCGCTTGTCGCCCCACGGCCCGAAGATTCACGGCCAGCAGGCAGATGGCTGGCAGGTAGTCCGGATCAATCGTCAGCAACTCGGCCAGTAGACGGGTCGCCTCCTCGTGCCGCTGCAGCTGGAAGCCATAGAGGGCCTCGCGGTAGAGGCGGGCCGTGCGGTAGTGGTCAGCATCCGGCTGATGGAGCGACGACAGCGCCAGGGGCAACTGGCGCACCCGATCGAGCGCCAGTTGGGCATCCTGCAAGTGAGCCGTGGCATGAAGCTCCGCCTCATCGAGCATCGGCAGCACGGGCCGGAAACGCTGGAAGAAGTCCACCATCTGCCGGTCCCGCTGTTCTGGGCCCAGGCCGAGGCGCAGCATCAGAGTTTTGAGCTGGGGCTTCTCCTGCAGGAGCAGCTGCAAGGCCGTTTCGACCATCTTAGCACCGAAATCGAAGCGCAATTGTTCATGCATGCGCTCCGCCACCTCGGCGCTGTAAAGCACGGCGCCACAACGCAGGCTGTTCATCAACATCGTCGACACACCCCGTGTGGCTGCATCGGCATGGCGGAAAACAACCTCCGGTAACACAACCCCATCGCTCGGGAGGGGGTCCGAGAAGGCTTCCGGCTGGGTCAGTCCCTCCTGTTCATTGAACACATCCTTGTAGAGATGGCCGACGCGCAGGCGTTGATCAACGCGGCAGTGGTAGCCACAGAGCCCAGCCAGCATCGAAAGGAAACGATCCTCATGGCCCCAGTCCTCCAGGAAGTCCGGAAAACCTTCCAGGCGTTCGTACACCTGCCGGCGGATGGCAAAGAAGCCGCCATTCACGAAGGGCGCCGTCACATCGACCAGGGGATCGGATTGAAGCCTCACCCAGGCAGGATTCAGATGGCACAGCCGCTTACTGCTGTAGATCGAGCCGGCGGTGGAGGCACCATTACGACTGTCAAAACAGTCGATCCCCAGCAGATCGCAGCCTGGGTTGCGGAAATGGTCCTGAACCTTCAACCAGAGATCGCTCTGGGGAAACTCCAGATGGGCATCGAGGAACACCAGGACCTCCGCACGGCAGCCGGCCGCACCCTGGCGACGGCCCCGGGAAACACCAATCCGGAAGGCCCCGCGCTGCAGTCGAACCGTTCCCTGGTCGCGACGTTGACGCCAGTGGGGTTCGTCGCAGAAGTCCGTGCTGCCATCGCTTGAGGCGTCGTCGTAGAGGGAGCACTCAAGGCCGCCCTCGGGGGGCGTGAGCGCCAATGCACCCTCAACAGTTCGCCTCAGATAGTCACCCTCGTTGCGGCTGCCGATGATCAGGCTGAGGCCTGGAGAAGTGGTCGGCATGGCTCAGCCGCTTCAGGGTTTGCCGATGGTGAGCGTGAACGAGCCGGGCGTGCCGCTGCGGGTCGGCACGGTGAGCAGCACGTCGAGTGGCAGCGTGATCTTGCCGTAGCCCCTGATCTCGAACGTCTGGCTGAAGGCGTCGAAGTCGACTCCCGGTGGCAGGGCACGTCCGTCCGCCAGGCGAGCGCGGCTTTTCTCTGGGATGGCACCGGGAATCCGTTCCTCGATCAACCCCTTAGGGATCTGGTAACTGAAGGAATCGGCGCGAGGAACGGGCCGCACCCCAGAGGTCGGCAGCAACTCGCCTGGGCTGATGGGTCGGAGCACCGGCTGTGCAGCACTGGAGGGCTGGGGCGCCAGTGCCGGCTGTGGAGACGCTTCCCCAGGTGCCATGGTCGGCGTGAGGACAGGCTGCGGTGCGGTCGTGGGCTGGAGCGGCAGTTTCCCGGGCGCCATGGTCGGCGTGAGCAGGGGCTGTGGTGCGGTGGTGGGCTTGGGCGGCACCTGCGCCGGGGCCATGGTCGGCGTGAGGACAGGCTGCGGCGCGGTGGTGGGCTGAGGCGGCAGCTTGCTCGGCGCCATGGTTGGCGAGAGGACAGGCTGCGGCGCAGTGGTGGGCTGAGGCGGGAGCTTCCCAGGCGCCATGGTTGGCGTGAGCAGGGGCTGTGGCGCGGTGGTGGGCTGAGGCGGCAGCTTGCTCGGCGCCATGGTTGGCGAGAGGGCAGGCTGCGGCGCAGTGGTGGGCTGAGGCGGGAGCTTCCCAGGCGCCATGGTTGGCGTGAGGGCAGGCTGCGGCGCGTTGGTGGGCTTGGGCGGCAGCTGCGCCGGCGCCATCGTCGGCGAGAGCAGGGGCTGTGGCGCGGTGGTGGGCTGAGGCGGCAGCTTGCTCGGCGCCATTGTTGGCGAGAGGACAGGCTGCGGCGCGGTGGTGGGCTGAGGCGGCAGCTTGCTCGGCGCCATTGTTGGCGAGAGGACAGGCTGCGGCGCAGTGGTGGGCTGAGGCGGGAGCTTCCCAGGCGCCATGGTTGGCGTGAGGACAGGCTGCGGCGCGTTGGTGGGCTTGGGCGGCAGCTGCGCCGGCGCCATCGTCGGCGTGAGCAGGGGCTTTGGCGCGGTCGTGGGCTGAGGCGGCAGCTTGCTCGGCGCCATCGTTGGCGTGAGGACAGGCTGCGGCGCAGTGGTGGGCTGAGGCGGCAGCTGCGCCGGCGCCATCGTCGGCGTGAGCAGGGGCTGCGGCGCGATGGTCGGCTGCGGCACGGGCATCCGGGTTGGTGCCGGCGTCGGTCCAGCCGTAGGGGTCAGCTGTGTCTGTTGCGGCACCAGTGTCGGAGCCAGAATCGGACCAGCCGTCTGGGGATTGGGAGCGGCGGTGGGCTGCGGCGCGATGGTCGGCTGCGGTACGGGCATCCGGGTTGGTGCCGGCGTCGGCCCAGCCGTAGGGGTCAACTGTGTCTGTTGCGGCACCAGTGTCGGAGCCAGAATCGGAACAGCCGTCTGGGGATTGGGAGCGGCGGTGGGCTGCGGCGCGATGGTCGGCTGCGGCACAGGCATCCGGGTGGGTGCCGGCGTGGGTCCAACCGTCGGGATCTGCTGTGTCTGCTGCGGCACCAGCATCGGAGCCAGAATCGGAACACCCGTCTGGGGATTGGGAGCGGCTGTGGGCTGCGGCATGGGCGGAGTTGGCCGCTGCCATGTGGACGTGCCTGAACCCTGGGGAATCGAGGCCTGGCCCGCCAGGGGAAGTGCCTGCTGGAGCTGCACCACGGTGGGAGTGCCCGGCGTGGTGACCTGCTGGTAAATCGGCGGTCTCACCACCTGGGTTGGTGGATTCTTCGGTGTGGTCTGGGGGTTGAAACTTGACGCGTCGGTCACGTAAGTCCGACCTCCCACCATGTAAAGCACATGGGTGGGAGGCAAACTGCCGGTGGTGGTGAACTGCGGACGGCCGTTGCTGTCGGTGGTGAAGTGCCCTTTCCAGTAGGTCACTTCACCGGTGGTGGGGTTCACATAACGGCAGCCACTGCAGGGCCTTGTCCCAGCGTACTGGCCGTTATGACCGTGATAGTAATACCCCTCCTGGCTCACGAATTGCTGGCTGGTTCCGGCTTCCTGGGGCCTGGTGAATCCTGGATTCGTCTGCCCCTGATTGATCGTGAACGATCCGCCGGGAACGAGCACCATCTGGGTGGTGGGAGTTCCGGGAATCGTCTTGTCCCAGGTGATCACTCCCGTTTGCGGGTTGTAGGGCGCCTTGACGCCATTGCTGCCGACCACCGATGAGGCGCCGCCGTCGATCGTGACCTTCAGGGGGCCGGTGCCGAACTGGTCAACGAAATCCGGGTTCGTGAGTGCTGTCGAACCGGGCTGAACCGTGAGCGTTCCGGAGGTGAGCTTGCCTGAGGTCTGGTCGACACGAACACCATCGGCATTCAGGAGAACGGCCCCGGCTGGCAACGTCAGGCCAAGGACGCTGGCCTCGTCTCGTTCTTCGGCGACAAGGTTGCCCTGGGCGTCGGTATGCGTCAGACGGCGCTTGAGGGAGCCCCCATTGGTGCTTTCCCGATGCCCCTCCTCGATCGCCTCGATGCCGTCATAGACGTAGAAATCAGCTGCCCGGAAGTTCGGGGAGAAGAAGAGATCGTTGAACTGACCGGCTTTGGCCCCGGAGGTGCTGATCACGAAGCGCTCCAGGTCGTAGGTGGCCTGGAGTGAAAGGGTCGCCCGTTGGGGAGAGGGCCTGCCACTGATCTGGATGAACCCGAAGCCGGTGGGCAGGCCAGGGGCCGCCGTGAAGGTGTTGGTCGGCAACCCGGTGGTGCCGATCCAGAGGGAACCTTCAGGCTGCACCCCATTGACGGTGGTGTTGACCCCATCTGTTCCGGTGGCTGCGCTGCGGGTGCCCCTGGTGAAGATCGCTGCCGTTGGACCCACGCTCACCGAGGGAGCCACCATGGCGATGCCGCCTCCGTTGGTGGATCGGATGGTGCCATCCACCTGGATGGGGCCATCCCCATCGGCCATGACGATGCTGATCAACGGGGCATTCAGGCCAGGGCCATAGACCTCGCCCGAAAGGAACCGCTGCTCAGCTCCGGCAGCGAGCGTGCCCGTGCTGAGCAGGATGCTGGGCACGGAAATCAAGGCGGTGGAGCCCACCGTGATGCCCTGGTTGTTGATCAACACCACAGGGTTGATGGCCCTGAGCACCCCATCAAGCCGTGAGGCACCGCCACCACCGCGCACGTAATTGAGAACCGCTCCCTGGTTCTGGAAATCGACCGTGCCACCGGGGCCGATGTTGAAGCTGCCCCAGCTGATCACCGCCCGGCCAGGGGTGGTGACGGTGAGGGTGCTCCCTGAGGTGGTCACGGTATGGGCCCCGCTGCCCACCTGCTGGGGACTGGTGGGCAGCACCTGGGCGCGGGCCATCGGCGGCGAGCTGGACTGGGCCAGCGTCAGTGCCACCATCCCTGCGTGTGACAGGCGCCAGAGGAGGGCCTGCAAGGTGGTCGGGACGGTTGGATCGGCGCGTTTCATCAGAACCACCACCGCAGGGAACCCCACACCCTGGCTCCCTTGTTGAAGCCGTCAGCATCGGTGTTATCAAGGCTGCCAGGGTTGTTGCCGATGGGGAAGCCGACCTTCAGGGAGAGAAGCCAGTCACCGGAGGTGCCCAGATCCACCCCCACGCCCGTTCCGGCCAGGCCAAAGGAATTGGGCTGCAGCGCATCGGTGAAGGGAGTGTTCCAGCGCCAGATGTAACCGGCATCGATGAACGCCACAAAAGACAGCAGCGGAGATGCACGGTAGATGAGATCAAACTGGCCACTGAAGCCGCTATCCCCGGGTGCTTCTCCCGGTGGATAGGCCCGCACACCATTGGGATAGCCGAGGGACATCTTTTCGGCACCGTCAAGATTGTTGAAAGCTTTCTGGGCCTGGATGAACACCTTGGCCTGCCAGCGATCGGAGAAGACCTGATAGCGGCTGTACACCAGCCCCACCTTGTTGAAGCCACCATCGGTGTTGGCGGTCAGGGCATCGAGAAACAGATCATTGCTGTTGCCGGAGCGATCCAGATTGCCAAGGCTGTACTGAAGCAAGGCTGTATTTAGGCCGGTGCCGAGTATCGCATCCTGCTTCTGGCCAATCAGGGAGAGCCGAAGCACCTGGCTGTCCCTGTCGCGGACCTCCGTCCGTTGGATTCTGTCGATGTAGCTGTTGTACTCCGCGCTTAAGGAGCCCCAGAGTGATTGCTTGGGCCGTCGCCACAACGGTTGCTGAAAGCCGAGCCTAATATTGCCAGTTCTGCCATTGATGTCAGCACTGAAGAGTTCATCAAGAAGCCGATACCTGTTGTAGTTGGCGTAGAGATTCAGTTGCCCGCCATCGGGTGTGACGGGAAGTGCAAAGTTCAGCGATCCCACCCAGTTACCCGTGCCGGAGCTGTTGCCCCACCAGCTCCCCTCGAGAGAAGTCCGCTCGCCTCGACCCAGCAGATTCGAACCCGTGAGCGTCAGATCAACGTCAACACTGCCAAGGAAACGGTTGATCTCGTTGTTGATATTGAGCTCGCCGCTGAAGCGATCGGTGTCGAAGACGCTGAGCACCACGTCGGTGGTGCCGGTCTCGGATCCCGGCTGGAGCCTGGAGCGCACCTGCACCCCCGCCAGATCGTTGAGCTTGAGCAGGGCGGATGTGAGTTTGTCGAGACGCAGCAGACTGCCCCGGGCCACGGAGGCCCTGATCGTGGCCTTGGCGATGCCGTCGTTGAGGTGATGCGGCACAGTGGAATCAATCTTGACCTCCCCCATGCGCGCCTCTGTGACGGTGATCATGAGCGGACCACCTTTGGGGCCGCTCGGATCGATCCGCACCAGAGCGAGCAGGCCACGGGAGCGATAGGCGTCGCGAATGGCGATGCGCAGAGTTTCCAGGTCGCGCAGGCTGACGGGACGGTTCAGATAGGGAGCGGCCAGGGTTTCGAGCTGGCCCTTCCACTGCACCGACACCCCTTCAAAGCTCACACTGCTGTAGGAGAAGTCAGGCAGAGTTTCCGGCAGTGGCTCTTTCTCTTGGACGGGTTGTTCGGGGAGCTGCGGCTTGTTGAGCTGCTCCAGCTGGCGACGGTTCTGCTCATCGAGGGTGTCGCGCAGGCGCTGGTCCCGCTCGTAACGCTGGATGGCACCGGAGGGGAGCGACTGAGCCCAGGCATCGCCTCCGGTGCTTGCCAGGGCCAGCAGCAAGCAAGCCCCAAGTTTAATGTTGCACCGACCCATTTACCGGTAATTCTACTCCTTATCGATTTACTTTAGCACACTGTCCTGCCTTCTGTTCTCCGTCTAGTCCTTGGCGACCTAAAAGTTGGGCTGTGAATGGATTGGTAGGGTGCTGCCCTGAGTTCCATCGGAAGGACGTATTTCTAAGGCCCTGGTCGACATCGTCATGGCCAGAGAGAAGTTCCCGATGGCCGGAGATTCTGGTCATGCCTGAGAGAGCTTCTGCAAGGCATTGGCTGGAGAGCCGAAGCATTGACAGGATCCTGATGGCCGTCCCTGCCTTTGAATGGAAGGTGTACACCAGATCCATACGAAGAGACGTGAAGAATGGTCCCTATGGATGTAGTCGTCGACCCTGGTCTGGGCAACCCTCCCAGGTAGGATCCCCTCAGTTTCTCGCCTAGGGAACCAATGCGTACTCCCGTCGCCTGTGTTGCTGCTGGTCTTCTGGCGATCAGCATTCCGGCCGGGGTTGGGCAAGCCCAGAGCGCGATCGAGAGCCAGAGGGTCACGTTTCGAGCCGGAGCTGATTCCACCCTGCTGAAGGGCCAACTCAAGGGCGACCAGACCATCGATTACAACCTGCGGGCCGGCGCCGGTCAGACCCTGACCGTGGAACTCAAGGGTTCCAACCCACAGAACTACTTCAATGTGATTGCGGCCGGAACCGACACCGCCCTGTTCATCGGCAGCAGCTCCGGGAATCGCTTCCGTGGGCCTTTGCCCAGCGATGGCGATGTCAGGGTGAGGGTGTATCTGATGCGGCCGGCGGCGCGCCGCAATGAATCCAGCACCTACAGCCTCAAGGTGGGGATCAGTGGTGCTCCCCTCGCCCCCGTGCCCGCGTCCCTCGATGCCCTGATCCCCGGCACGCCGTACCACGCCTCTGCGGAGGTGCCCTGTGGGTCCGGCAGCAGCGGCAAGGCCGCCCGGTGCAAGGCCTCCGTGATCCGCCGGGCCAACAACAGCGCCACGGTGGTGGTGATGAACCCCGAGGGCCAGAAGCGTCAGTTCCTGTTCGTGAAGGGCAAGGCTGTCGCTTCCGATCAGCCCGAGAAGCTCTCGGTGCAGCGGCGCGGCGATGTGTCGGTGCTGCTGCTTGGGGAGAACTTCGAGCGCTACGAGATTGTCGACGCCCTGGTGGTTGGGGGTTGAGGCCCCAGCCCGTGGGGAGGGATGGCGCCGTGAATCTCCCGTTGGTTGGTGTGTCCGCCCTGCTCCTTTCGATGACGGGGGCTCCGGTCCTCGCCATTCCCCCTCCTCCCGCTGACGACGTCCGGGTCGTGAAGGTGCTGGATGGCCACACGATCGTCGTCACCCCCTACGGCGATCCGTTCAAGGTGCGGCTGGCCTGCCTCCGGCCCCCACAACTCCCACAGAGCAGCTCGGGCCTGGCCGCCAAGGCCGCCCTGGAGGCCCTGCTCCAGCCCGGTGCCTGGGTGACGCTCTCGACGCGCAGCAAGGCCGCTGACGGCGTCGAGCTGGCGGAGATCACTCCCGTTGGTTCGAGGGTGCCGATCAACCTGAGCCTGGTGCAGGTCGGCATGGCGGCGCTGGATCGCCAGGCCGCGAGCCCATGCAATCAGGAGATCTACCACGAGGCGGAGATGAGAGCCCAAGCCATGCGACTTGGACTCTGGAGGCCATCGCCGGGAACCCGATAGGGGTAGCTCAGACCTCCGCCAGCACCTTCTCCTCCTCCTCCACGCTCACCACCCGCCCGGCATCCTCGAAGCCGTCGATCTGGTCGAAGTTGAGGTAGCGGTAGAGCTGGTCGGAGAGGGGATCGATCTTGGCCGCCGCGATCTCCAGGTACTCGGCCGGGCTGGGGATGCGCCCCAGCAGGGCGCACACCGCCGCCAGTTCGGCGCTGCCCAGGTACACCTGGGCGCCATTGCCGAGGCGGTTGTTGAAGTTGCGGGTGCTGGTGGAGAATACGGTGGTGTTGTCCTCCACCCGGGCCTGGTTGCCCATGCACAGGGAGCACCCGGGCAGCTCCATGCGGGCGCCGGCGGTCTCGAACTTGGCGGTGTAGCCCTCGGCCCGCAGCACCTCATCGTCCATGCGGGTGGGGGGACACACCCACAGACGGGCGGCGCTGGTGCCGGCCCCGTCCATCACCGTGGCGGCGGCGCGGTAGTGGCCGATGTTGGTCATGCAGGAGCCGATGAACACCTCATCGATCCGGTCGCCCGCCACCTCGCTCAGCAGCTTGACGTTGTCCGGGTCGTTGGGGCAGGCCAGGATCGGCTCGCTCAGCTCGTCCAGGTTGATGTCGATCACCGCCGCGTACTCGGCGTCGGCATCGGCCTCCATCAGCACCGGATCCGCCAGCCAGGCCTCCATCGCCTTGATCCGCCGCGCCATGGTGCGGGCATCGCTGTAGCCCCGGGCGATCATGTTCTTCAGCAGCGCCACGTTGCTGCGCAGGTATTCGCTGACCGTCTCGACGCTCAGCTTGATCGTGCTGCCGGCGCAGGAGCGTTCCGCGGTGGCGTCGGTGAGCTCGAACGCCTGCTCCAGCTTCAGGTCGGGGAGCCCCTCGATCTCCATGATCCGGCCGCTGAAGATGTTCTTCTTGCCGGCTTTCTCCACCGTCAGCAGGCCCTGCTGGATGGCCACGTAGGGAATGGCGTTGACCACGTCCCGCAGGGTGACGCCGGGCTGCAGCGAACCGGAGAAGCGCACCAGCACCGACTCCGGCATGTCGAGGGGCATGGCGCCGATGGCGGCGGCGAAGGCCACCAGGCCGGAGCCGGCCGGGAAGGAGATCCCGAGGGGGAAGCGGGTGTGGCTGTCGCCGCCGGTGCCCACCGTGTCCGGCAGGAGCATGCGGTTGAGCCAGCTGTGGATGATGCCGTCGCCGGGCCGCAGGGCGACGCCGCCCCGGGAGCTGATGAAGTCGGGCAGCTCGGCGTGGGTCTTCAGATCCACCGGCTTGGGGTAGGCGGCGGTGTGGCAGAAGCTCTGCATCACCAGATCGGCGGAGAAGCCCAGGCAGGCCAGCTCCTTCATCTCGTCGCGGGTCATCGGCCCGGTGGTGTCCTGGCTGCCGACGCTGGTCATCAGCGGTTCGCAGCTGGTGCCGGGGCGCACGCCCGCCAGGCCGCAGGCCTTGCCCACCATCTTCTGGGCCAGGGTGAAGCCCTTGCCCGTGTCGACCGGGGCCACCGGCCGGATGAAGGCCTCCGAGGGGGGCAGGCCCAGCTGCAGCCGCACCTTGTCGGTGAGCGAGCGGCCGATCAGCAGGGGGATGCGGCCGCCGGCCCGCACCTCGTCGGCGATGGTGCTGGGCTTGAGCTCGAAACGGGCCACCACCTCCCCGGCCCCCGGCTCGCCCGCGGCCCGCTCGATCGTGCCGGCGTGGGGCCGGATCGTGATCACGTCGCCGCTGCTGAGCCCGCTCACGTCGCACTCGATCGGCAGGGCGCCGGAATCCTCGGCGGTGTTGAAGAAGATCGGCGCGATCTTGCTGCCCAGCACCACCCCGCCGCTGCGCTTGTTGGGCACGTGGGGGATGTCGGTGCCGATGTGCCAGAGCACCGAGTTGATGGCGGATTTCCGCGAGCTGCCCGTCCCCACCACATCGCCCACGTAGGCGAGCGGGTGGCCCTTCGCCTTCAGCTCGGCGATCAGGGCCAGCCCCTCCGGCATCCGCGTCTCCAGCATCGCCATCGCGTGCAGGGGGATGTCGGGCCGGGTGGTGGCGTGGGTGGCCGGCGAGAGGTCGTCGGTGTTGGTTTCCCCGGTCACCTTGAAGACCGTGACGGTGATCGCCTCCGGCAGGGGCGGCCGGGCGTGGAACCATTCCGCCGCCGCCCAGCTGTCCACCACCTGGCGGGCCAGGGGGTTGGTCTCGGCCAGCTCCAGCACGTCGTGGAAGGCGTCGTACACGAGCAGAGTGCGGCTCAGCCCCCGGGCGGCCTCTTCGGCGACGGCGGCCTCCGGGCAGGAGAGCAGCTCGATCAGGGCGCCGACGTTGTAGCCGCCGATCATGGTGGCCAGCAGGCGCGTGGCCTCCAGGGGGCTCACCAGGGGGCTGGTGGCCGTTCCCTTGGCGATCCCACTCAGCCAGCCCGCCTTCACATAGGCGGCCTCATCCACCCCCGGCGGAATCCGTTCGCTCAGCAGGTGCAGCAGGAAGGCCTCCTCGCCGGCGGGTGGCTGCTCCAGCAGCTGGGTGAGGGCCTGGGCCTGGGGGGCGGTGAGCGGCAGGGGCGGCACGCCAAGGGCCTCGCGGGCCGCGGCGGCCTCCCGGTAGCTGGGCAGCAGTTCGGAGGCCGACAGGGGGGCGGAGCTCGGGGAGACGGACATATGGACGCAGGACCGCATGGGCATCCCTTCCATTGTTCTTCCCCGCGGGTCCGCCCTCTGGTGACGACGGCTGCAGAAGTCGGCGCTGGCATCGGTGCCGCCAGTTCGTAGGCTGAGGGGTCTGACCAATCCCCGCCGGCCGCCGCGCATGATCCCCACCTCCGATCTCCACGTGGTGGAAACCCGGCCGCTGGTGCCGCCGGCGGTGCTGCATGCGGAGTTGCCCCTGTCGGAGCAGGCGGCCCGCACCGTGCAGCAGGCCCGGGAACGGATCAAGGCCATCCTGCACGCCGGCGACCAGCGGATGCTCGTGATCGTCGGCCCCTGCTCGGTCCACGACGTGGCCGCCGCCCGGGAGTACGCCGAAGCCATCGCCCAGGCCCAGCGCCGCCATCGGGACGAGCTGGAGATCGTGATGCGGGTCTACTTCGAGAAGCCCCGCACCACCGTGGGCTGGAAGGGGATGATCAACGACCCCCACCTCGACGGCAGCTACGACATCAACACCGGCCTGCGCCGGGCCCGTTCCCTGCTGCTGCACCTGGCGGAGCTGGGCCTGCCGGCGGCCACCGAGGTGCTCGATCCGGTGGTGCCCCAGTACCTCGCCGACCTGATCAGCTGGACCGCCATCGGCGCCCGCACCACCGAGAGCCAGACCCACCGGGAGATGGCCTCGGGCCTGTCGATGCCGATCGGCTTCAAGAACGGCACCGACGGCAGCGCCGCCACCGCCATCAATGCCATGGAGGCGGCCGCCCGGCCCCACCATTTCCTGGGCATCAACAGGGAGGGCCAGGCCGCGATCGTGTCCACCACCGGCAACCCGGATGGCCACCTGGTGCTGCGCGGCGGCAAGAGCGGCACCAACTACCACGCCGAGGCTGTGGAGGCGGCGGCGGCCCTGCTGGCCAAGGACGGCCTGCCGGCCCGGCTGATGGTGGACTGCAGCCACGGCAACTCCAACAAGGACTACCGCCGCCAGGGGGAGGTGCTGCGCCAGGTGGCCGAGCAGGTGCGGGGCGGGTCCGTCCACGTGATGGGGGTGATGCTGGAGAGCCATCTGGTGGAGGGAAATCAGAAGATCTCCGCCGACCTGGACTCGCTCACCTACGGCCAGAGCATCACCGATGCCTGCATCGATCTGCCCACCACCCTGGATCTGCTCGTCGAGCTGGCCGAAGCGGTGCGCCAGGCCCAGGCCCGCAGTCTGGCCCTGGCCTGAAGGGCTCTGGTCTTCTCCAAGGCAGGACAATCAGCACTCGAAAGGTGAGAGTGCTGATCCGATCTTCTGCAACAGAGTGTTCCTGGTGAACAGCTGACTGGCGTGCCCTGGGTACGTTTGGGGCCAGCAAGATCGTGGTGGGACGCTGATGACCTATCTCCTGCAGTTCTGCGGGTTGTCCGACCCCTTGCAGCTGTTCTATCTCGAGCAGAAATCCGTCGCCTCCCCCTCCGGCGGCCCACCCGCCCCCGGCCCGATCTACGGCGGTTTCCGCCCCTTCCAGCTCGATGACCTGCTGGACTGGGCCCTCGACACGGCCCGGGGCCGCTGCTGGGACGGCGAGGCCATCCAGCGTCTGGTGATCGATGTCTGGATGGAGCGGGCCGATGTGATCCGCCAGTGGCAGCTGCGGCTGCGGGAGGAGCCGGCCGAGCGGCTGCTGGTGGCCGGCATCGGCACCCAGCGCGACTGGGAGCTCCGCTGCGAGCAGCTCCTGAGGGCCTGAGCGGCGTCCCCTCAGTCGACCTCGAGGCCGAACAGGTGGCGCATGCGCTCCAGGATCGAGGTCTGGCGGCGGGCTGCATCCGGTGAGGAGAGCTTCTCCAGTTCCGAGCGCCGCTGGCCCACGATCGCCGCCAGCGCCTCCAGTACCCCGGCGTCGTCCTCCACCAGGGGCATGAAGTCGTCCCGCTCCACCTCCAGCAGCACGCATTCCCCCCGCGAGCGCACCGTGGCCGTGCGGGGTTCGCCGGTGCAGACGGTCATCTCCCCGAAGATCAGATCCCGGCCCAGCACGGCCACCGAGCGCCCCAGGGGGGAACCGTCGGCCTTGAACACCTCCACCTCGCCGTCCACCACCTGGAACAGGGCCACGCCCTCCTCCCCCTCGGCCACGATCGTTTCGCCGGAGCCGAAGCGCAGGCAGCGCACCTCCGAGGCGAGTCGGTTCACCTGTTCGGGGTCCAGCTGGGCGAACAGCCAGCTGCGCCGCAGCAGCTGGGCCGTCAGCGAGGCATCCACGCCGGTGGGGTGGGCCGGATCCCGCTGGGTCTGGCGCCGCTTCAGCTCCCGCACCGGGTAGGGCAGCTCCCAGCCCTGGCGCTCCAGGGCGTACCAGATCTGCTCCAGCAGTTCGCCGCGCAACCGCAGCCGATCGCCCTCCGAGGGCCCCCGCTGGTACCCCTGCAGCTCGTAGCGGATGCGGGAGTCCTCGTAGGAGCTGATCAGCACCTCCGGCTCCGGGTCGACGAGCACCAGGGGGTTCTCGGCCATCACCCGCAGCAGCAGCTGGCGCGCCCGGGCCGGCGGGATCTCGTAGCCCAGGGCGATCTCGAAGCGGTTCCCCACCGGCTCGTGCTGGCTGAAGCGCCGCATCGGGTTGTCCGCCACCGTGTTGTTGGGCAGGTTCACCGTCGAGCCGTCCTTGCGGCGCAGGCGGGTGCTCATCAGATGCAGGGACTCCACCGTGCCGCTCTCGTCGCCGACGCTGATCCAGTCCCCCTCCCGGAAGGGCGGATCCACCTGCAGCTCGATGCCGGCGAACAGATCCTTGAGCGTTTCCTGGGCCGCCAGGCCGATCACGGCCGTGAGCACCGCCGAGGTGGTCACCAGACCCACCAGGTTGAGGTTGGCGAGGCGCTGCAGCACCAGCACCGTGGCCAGGGCCGAGAGGCCCAGCATCAGCAGGTCCCGCAGGATCTTGGCGGTGGGTCGCCACCAGCCCAGAGCCTCCGGGCACTCCAGGGCCAGCCAGGCCACCAGGGCGATCAGGGCGTAGACGGTGGCCAGCTCGTCGACGGCGCCGAGCCACTGCACCCCGGCTGGTCGGGCGGTGCCGCCGATCACGCCCCACAGCAGCACCGCCACCAGCGGCAGCAGCAGGGGCGGTGGCGGCAGCTGGAAGCGGCGGGTGGCCAGCCGCAGCCCCAGCAGGACCGCCGCCAGGGCCAGGCCGATGAGGATCCGCTCGATTGGTCCCATCAGCTCAGCACCCGCCACAGCCCGGCCACCGCCAGGGGCACGCTGATGTTGTCGATGCCCAGCAGGGCCCACTGCTCCAGCCCCGTGGCCACCAGGGCGATGAGGGCGATCGAGGCCGGCGCCGGGCCACCGCCCAGCAGCCCCAGGCTCAGCAGCGCCACCAGGCTGGCGATCCCCATGGCGGCGGTGCCCGCCAGGGAGCGGCGCTCGCCGAACACCGTCCAGCTCGGTGACGGGATCAGCGGGCCCAGCAGACCGGCCAGGCCGTCACCGAACGCCATCACCAGCACTCCCGCTGCCACCGTGTCGGGGTGGGCGGGCCACCAGAGCCACAGCATCAGGGTGATCGAGGCGCCGTAGGCGACCGTGCCGTAGCTGTGCCGGTCCACGTCCTCGATCGCCGGCAGCACCCGCACCCGGTGGTTGAGGGCGGCCAGCAGGGTGATGGCGGCGGCGGCGGGTATGGCGATCAGCCGTTCGACACCGAAGGCCCAGGCGATCAGCACCACCGGCCCGGCTCCGATATGCACCAGCTTGCGGCTCCATTCCCGCTGAGCGGGCCAGCGGCGGCGCAGCAGCAGGGCACCGGCGCTGAGCAGCGCCAGCCAGAGGGCCACGGCCAGCACACCGGTGAGCCGGGCCAGGTCGTCATGCTCCGGTGGAAGGACCAACGCCAGCAGGGAAGCTTGGGTCAGGCGGCCTGGTGAAGGTTGCTCATCAGGCGCAGTTTCATGATCGCCTTGGCCTCCAGTTGGCGCACCCGTTCGCGGGAGACGTTGATCTGGCGGCCGATCTCGGCGAGGGTGAGCGGTTCGGCGCCCTCAAGGCCGAAGCGCAGCCGCAGGATCTTCTGTTCCCGCTCGTTCAGCTGGGAGAGCCAGGCGCCGAGGTGCTCCTTCTGCAGATGGCGGTCCATCGAGTCGAAGTGCTCGTTGCTGGCCGGGTCGGCGATCAGCTCGCCCAGGGTGCTGCGATCCTCCTCGCCACGGGCATGGGCGTCGAGGGAGGCGCAGGGGGCGCTCTGGGTCATCAGTTCCTCGAGCTCCTCCGGCTGCATGCCCATGGCATGGGCCAGCTCGAGCCGGTTGGGCTGGCGCCCGAGCCGGTGGGAGAGCTCGCGGGTGATGCGCCGCATCTTCGAGAGCTTCTCGCTGATGTGAATCGGCAGGCGAATCGTGCGGGCGCTGTTATCGATGGCGCGTGTCATGCCCTGGCGGATCCACCAGTAGGCATAGGTGGAGAACTTGTAGCCCATGGCGGGGTCAAACTTGTCGACGGCCCGCTCCAGACCGATCGCCCCTTCCTGGACAAGATCGAGCAGTTCGAGACCCTGGTTCTGATACTTCTTGGCGACGCTCACCACCAGCCGCAGGTTGGCGGCCATCATGCGGTCGCGGGCCCGCTGGCCCATGCGCAGCTGGCGCCTCTGGCGGGCGGTGAGCTCACCGTCGACGAGGGCCTGGAGCTTCTTGCCCGCCTGGACGTGGTGGGCGAGTTCGATTTCCTCAGCCGGTGTAAGAAGAGGCACACGGCCAATTGTGCTGAGATACCAACCGATGGAGTCGGCGCTGATGCGCCCCCCCTGGCGGGCCGTGGTCTTGGCTGTGGCTGTCGGCTTGGAACTGACTGAACCGCCGCTGGATTTCGTCCTGCTGGACGAAGCCCCTTCTGCACTGCTCTTCAGCAGCGAGAGGGCGGAATGCAGAGGTGTCCCCATCACCCCAGGCTCCCGAATGAATTTGGCCGGAATGTAGCACCGCAGGAAGGTTGAAACCCGGATCCGGCGGAAGATTGTATGTATTTTGACTGAAAGAAGTTGCTTATGTCGTGTTGGCTACGCTTTGGCCTCCGGAACGAGGCCGCCGCGCCAGCGTTCCATCAGCAGCTTCTGGGTCAGTTTTGGCTCGCCGGAGTGCTGACGCTGTGCAAAGTGTCCATCGCTGTGCATGTGCCAGGCGCCCGTATCGGTGAGGTAAAGCTCAAGCAAGGCTTCGATCTGCTGCTGGAGCTTCGGGTCCTCGATCGGCGCCACCGCCTCGACCCGCCGGTCGAGGTTGCGGGGCATCCAGTCGGCGCTGCCGAAGAACATCTCCGGCTGGCCGCCGTTGGCGAACCAGAACAGCCGGGAATGCTCCAGGAAGCGACCGATGACACTGATCACCGTGATGCCCTCGCTGACCCCTTCGAGCCCGGGCCGCAGCGAGCACATGCCCCGGATGATCAGCTCGATCCGCACCCCGGCGGCCGAGGCTTCGTAGAGCAGGGCGATGATCGCCGGATCGACCAGGGCATTCATCTTGGCCTTGATGTGTCCACCGCGACCGGCCTTGGCATGGTCGATCTCCCGCCGGATCAGCCCCTCCATCCCCTTGCGCAGGGTGACGGGCGCCACCAGCAACTTGCGGAAACTCTGCTGCTTGGAGAATCCGGTCAGGTAGTTGAACAGTTCCACCAGATCCTGGCCGAAGTCCTCCCGGGCCGTCAGCAGACCGACGTCGGTGTAGAGCGAGGAGGTCTTGGAGTTGTAGTTGCCGGTGCCGATGTGTGCGTAGCTGCGCAGGGATCCCTTCTCGCGCCGCACCACCAGCAGCACCTTGGTGTGGGTCTTGAGCCCCAGCACGCCATACACCACATGCACCCCGGAGCGTTCCAGCTGGCGGGCCCACTGGATGTTGTTGTCCTCGTCGAAGCGGGCCTTGAGCTCCACCAGGGCCATCACCTGCTTGCCGTTCTCGGCGGCGCGGATCAGGGAGGCCACCACCGGCGAATCCTTCGACGTGCGGTAGAGGGTCATCTTGATGGCCAGCACCGAGGCGTCGGCGGCGGCCTGGCTGAGGAATTCCTCCACCGAGGTGGAGAACAGGTCGAAGGGATGGTGCAGCAGCACGTCGCCGCGCCGCAGCACCGAGAAGATGCTCTCGAACTCCTCCTGCTTGATCGAACCGTCCTCCAGCTGGCTGCGCTGGGCCCGCACCAGGGCCGGCGCCGTGCGTCCCTTGTGGGGGGCGTCCCGCAGCTGGCTGAGGGGGATCGCCATCAGGCTCATCAGGTCGTCGAGGCCCAGGGGGCCGTTGGTGCGGTAGACGTCCGCCGGCTCCACGTCGGTGCCCTCCATCAGCAGGTGCACCACCTCCTCGGGCATCTCGTCGGCCACCTCCACCCGCACCACCTCGCCGCCCACCCGGCGCTTGCGCAGGCCCTCCTGCAGGGCCTCCATCAGGTCGTCGGCCTCCAGATCCCGCAGCTCCAGGTCGGCGTCCCGGGTGATCCGGAAGAAGTAGTGCCCCTCGATGGTCATGCCGGGGAACAGCCAGCGCAGGTTGAAGGCCACCAGCTGCTCGAGCGGAACCGCCGTGTAGCCCGGCGTGGGCACGACGCCGCTCAGCTCGGTGGGGATCGGCACGAAGCGCGGCAGGATCTTCTGGGGCACCTTCACCCGGGCGAACTGCTGGCGGCCCGTGTCCGGGTCGCGGATCAGGGCCGCCACGTTCAGGCTCAGGTTGCTGAGGAACGGGAACGGGTGGGCCGGGTCCACCGCCAGGGGGGTGAGCACCGGAAAGATCGCCTTGCGGAAGTAGTCGTCGGCCCAGGCCTTCTGGGCCTCGTTGAGCCGCAGATAGTCGAGCAGCTGGACCCCGTACTCGGCCAGATGGGTCTTGAGGGAGTGGCGGTAGTGCTGCTGCTGCATCTCCAGCAGGGGCCGCAGCTTCGTCTGGATCGCCTCCAGCTGCTCCTGGGGCGTCAGGCCGTCGTCGCTGCGGCCGGTGACCCCCGCTTCCAGCTGCGACTTCAGCGAAGCCACCCGCACCATGAAGAATTCGTCGAGGTTGTTGCTGAAGATGGCGCTGAATTTGGCCTGCTCCAGCAGCGGCGTGTGCTCATCAAGCGCCAGGGCCAGCACCCGGCGGTTGAACTCAATCCAGCTCAGCTCGCGGTTGATGTAGAGATCGGGAGCGACGACCGGCTGCGACGACATACGGCGGGGCTCCGCGAGCATCAGAAAAGGCAAGGTAGCAATGGCGATCCCGCCGTCAGGGTGTCGCCTCTGCTTGACGGTGGGATCCCGCCGCCACCAGCCACACCACGACGGCCATCAGCAGAATCCCCAGCCAGAACGGACTGCGGCGGCCGATGGTCTCGTAGGCCAGCCCCGCCAGGGGTGGGCCGAGGAAGCTGGCCAGGCTCTGGAGTCCCTGCAGGCTGCCCAGGGCGGCGCCCTGGCCGCTGTCGGCGAGGCGCCGTGACACCAGGCTGCGCAGGCTGGGGGTCACCAGGCCGGTGCCCAGGGCCAGGATCGCCACCGCCGTGAACACCAGGGGCACGGCGTTGCCCTGATCCGCCAGGGGCACCAGCAGGAAGCCCGCCATGACACAGCCCAGGCCGATCTGGGTGAGGCGCCACTCCCCCAGCCGCTGCACCAGCGGACCGATCAGGCCCCCCTGCACCACCGTGGCCACCACACCGACCACCAGGAAGGCGCCCGCCGACAGGCCCGGGCCCCAGCCGAAAGCCTGCTTGAAGTACAGCACCAGCAGGGCGGTGAAGCCGCTGAACCCCAGGAAGAACAGGAAGAAGGCGGCGCAGAGGCGGCGCACCCTCGGATCGGCGAACACCCGCTGCAGCTGGCCGAAGGGCTGCAGCTCCCAGACCCGGGGCAGGGGCAGCCGCTCGTTGGGCGGATGGGTTTCCGGCAGCAGGGTCACCACCACCACCAGGTTCAGCGCGGCGAAGCCCACGGCGAGCAGCAGCGGCAGGCTCACGTTGATGCGGCCCAGCAGGCCGCCCAGGGCCGGGCCGAGGATGAACCCCAGCCCGAAGGCCACACCGATCAGGCCGAAGGCCCGGGCCCGCCGTTCCGGCGTCGAGATGTCGGCCAGCACGGCCGCGGCGGTGGCGGCGGTGCCGCCGCTCACCCCGTCGATCAGGCGGGCGGCGAACAGCAGGGCCAGGGGCAGGCCGGCGGCGGCGGCCTCGGGCCAGAGGCGGCTCCAGGGCAGGATCACGGTGAGGGCGAACAGGCCCAGGCCCAGCACCGAGCCGGCCACGCAGGCGGTGATCACGGGCTTGCGGCCGTAGCGGTCGCTGAGGGCCCCGATCAGGGGGGTGAAGCTGAACTGGGCGATGGCGTAGCTGCCGGCCAGCAGGCCCAGGGTGCGGCCGTCGGTGGTGAAGTCCGCGAGCAGGAACGGCAGCAGCGGGAAGACGATGCTCTCCCCCAGCCGGTCGTTCAGCAGCGTCAGGAAGGCGCAGAGGAGGGTGGAGGGGCGCGAGAGTCGCACGGCCGGGCGCCGGGGTTCCCTGCACCCTCCCATGCCGGGGTCACCCCTTCCGGCGACGGCCCAGGACCCCCTTGATCCGGTGCTTGGCCCTGGCGACGGCCGTGCGCAGGGCCTGCCGCAGGGCGGCGGAGCGGGATTGGGGGGCCCGGTACTCCTGATGGAAGGAGGGCGGGATCCCCCGCAGGCCCTCGATGCGGCGGCAGGGGATCGGGTAGGGGCTGGACGGGGCGGCCCTGCCCTGCTGATCGAGCTCCTCCAGCAGCCGGCGCCACAGCAGGTAGCTGGCGTCGGCGTTGTAGTGGCCGCTGACGAGCTCCCGGGCCGCCGTTGAGCAGCGCCGCCAGAGGGCGGGATCGTCGGCCAGCCGCCCCAGGGCAGCGGCGGCCTCCTCGGGATCCTCCGACACCAGCAGGCCGGTGCGCCCATCGTCGACCAGCTCGGGGATGCCGCTGGGGATGCGCCGCACCACGGGCACCACGCCGGCCGCCATCGCCTCCAGCAGGGCGATCGGCAGCCCCTCGAAGTCGGACATCAGCAGGATGGCCTGGGCATCCAGCAGCCGGGCCTTCACCTGCTCGGGGGGCAGCGATCCGGTGAAGTCGATCGCCGCGGCGAGGCCGGCCTCGGCCACCTGCCGTTCACAGTCCGCCCGGGCATAGCCATCGCCGATCAGGGTGGCGCGGATGGAGGCCTTCGACCGGCAGGCCTGGATCAGCGTCCGGATCACCAGCGAGGCGCGCTTCTGGTGCTCCCAGATCCTGCCGCTGAACACCACCCGGAAGGGATCGGCGCGGACGTCCGTCGCCGTCGCCGGCACCTGCACGCCGTAGGGAATCACCCGGGCTGGCCGATCGATGCCCCTGGCGGTGCAGGCCTCGCGGATGTGGCGGGACACGCAGACCAGGACGCTGCCCTGGCGGGCGCCCCCGAAGGCCGCCACGGTCGCCCAGTAGTCGGGATCATCCGAATGCAGGGTGAGCGCCCAGGGCAGCCCCCGGCGGCCGGCCTGGGCCGCCGCCGCGTAGTTGGCCGGCTTGCACTGGGGCAGGAACACCGTGGGCCGCCAGTGGTTGAGGAAGGCCAGGGTGTCCCGGGCGTCCGCTTCGAGGCTGGCCCGCCTGGGCGTGGCGAACACCTCGATGCCCTGGCGCCGCAGCGCCTTGAACAGCGGCGGTTCGCCACGGCCTTCCGCGCTCCCTTCGCTGCTTCCTGCACCGGGGGCGATCACGAAATGGATGGCGACGCTGACACCATCGGCCGCCAGTCGTCGGGCCAGTCCCAGCACCCAGGTGGTGACGCCGCTGATGTCATCCGCCTGGCTGTAGTGGGCAAAGGCGACGCGCAATGACCACCCAGGGCTGCCGAGCCCAACGATAGTCGCGGCCACCGGGCCGGCCCGGTGGTGTCGCCTCAGCCGGTGGGCCAGCGGAGGTAGCGGCGGCGAAGTTGCGGCGACTGCAGCAGCCGCGCGTACAGCCCCAGGCGCAGGGGGCCGTGCAGGATCCGGATCAGCAGCTTCTCGGCCAGCGATGGCTTGTAGCGCCAGAGGTATTCGTAGAGAATCCAGTCCCAGCCGCCGCTGGTGGCCACGGCATGCCAGTGCCAGGCCGGCTTCGGCCGGGTGATGCGCAGCACCGAGGCGATGGCGGAGGAATATTCCGCGAAGCGGAGTCTTTCCTGGCCGCGGCTGACGGTGCTGCGGGTGGTCTTGTCGTGACAGCGGAAGCCGGAGAGGGCCTCGGCGTCGAAGGCCACGGTGCCACCCATCCGCATCAGGTAGTGGCTCCAGAACAGCCAGTCGCCGGTGCAGCGCCGGCCGGCGGTCAGCGGGCCGAGGGCCTCCAGGGTCGCGGCATCGGGCTTGCGGAACACCACGCCACTGGCATTGGCGATGACATTGCCCCGGTCCATGTAGGTGCGACACAGCTGCGACCCTTCGAGGGTGAAGGAGTGCTGCCAGCGCTCCGCGTCGAAGTGATCCGGCCAGAAACTCTGGTCGGCGATCGGATCGCCCGTGGCATCCATCGTGGTGGTGCGGCAGTACGCCAGCACGCTGCCGTTCTCGAGGTGGGTCACCATCCGTTCGAGAAACAGCGGTGCGCAGGTGTCATCCGATTCGGCGATCCAGATGTAACGCCCCGCGGCCATGTCCATGCCCTTCAGCCATTGCGAGCACGGCTGACCTGAGTTGACCGCATTGCAGACCAGCCGGTGGGGATGGGCCTGGAGCCGCTCCCTGATCACCGCGAGGGAATCGTCGCGGGAGGCGTCATCGAGAACGATCAGCTCGAAGTCCTGAAATGTCTGGTCGAAAATCGATCGCAGCCGCTCCCCCAGGAAGGCCCCGTGGTTGAAGTTGGGTACGATGACGCTCACCAGGGGCGCCTGGTCGGACCGCTTCATGTCGGCGCAGTGCCCAGCGCACCACCCAGCACACCGCCTGGCACACCACCTGGCGCCCCGCCTGGCTTCCGGCGGCCGCATGCCCCGCCCCGGCCCCTTCCCCCGATGCCTTCTGCCACCTTGCCTCCAGGGGCGCTGACCTGCAGCTGAATGATCATCGGATTCTGGATCGCCGTCACCGGCCTGGCGCTCGTGCTGTTCCTCGCCGTCCACCTCGGCGGCGTGCTGCTGGCCCTGGTGGATCCGCCGGCGTTCGAGAGCTATGCCGCCTCCCTGCACCAGCAGGGCTGGCTGCCCTGGCTGGAGCTCGCCCTGCTGGCGGCCGCCCTGGGCCATCCCCTGCTCTCGCTGCACCGGGCCCACGTCAATCGCCAGGCCCGCGGCCCGGCGGCCGGCCCCCTGCGCAGCCGCCGGACGGGAGCGTGGGAGCCCCTGGCGGCCCTGGCGGGCCGGGCCATCCCCTGGAGCGGCTCGCTGCTGCTGCTGTTTCTCTGCCTGCACCTCGCCCAGCTGCGCTGGCATCGCCCGGCGGCGGGGGCTGAGCTGGCCGCCGTGCTGGAGGTGCTGGCGACGCCCTGGTGCCTGGCCCTCTACGGGGCCGCCGGGGTGGCGGCGGGTCTGCACCTGATCCACGGCACCGAGAGCGCCGTGCGCCGGCTGGGGCTGCTGGAGCCCGCCAATGCCGCCGCCCTGCGGCTGGGGGGCCGGGGGCTGGCCCTGCTGCTGGGGGCGGGCTTCACCCTGGTGCCGATCGCCCTGGTGCTGCGGCCCGTGGGCCCGCTGCTGGCCGGCGGATGAGCACGACGATGCCGCTGGATCCGCGCCTGCCCGACGGCCCCGTCGCCACCGCCTGGCAGCGCTGCCGGGAGAACCTGCCGCTGATCAGCCCCAACCGCAAGCAGCGGCTGCGGATCCTGGTGGTGGGCAGCGGTCTGGCGGGGGCTTCGGCTGCCGCCAGCCTGGCCGAGCAGGGCTACCGGGTGCAGGTGCTCACCTACCACGACAGCCCCCGGCGGGCCCATTCCGTGGCGGCCCAGGGGGGCATCAACGCCGCCCGCAACTACGCCAACGACGGCGACAGCGTCGAGCGCCTGTTCCGCGACACGGTGAAGGGCGGTGATTTCCGCGCCCGGGAAGCCGGCTGCCACCGGCTGGCCGAGATCAGCGGCGCGATCATCGACCAGTGCGTGGCCCAGGGGGTGCCCTTCGCCCGGGAGTACGGGGGCACCCTCACCAACCGCAGCTTCGGCGGCGCCCTGGTGAGCCGCACCTTCTACGCCCGCGGCCAGACGGGCCAGCAGCTGCTCTATGGCGCCTACCAGGCGATGCTGCGCCAGGTCGCCGCCGGGCGGGTGGAGCTGCTCTGCCGCCGCGACATGCTCGACCTGATCGTCCATGACGGCAGGGCCAGGGGGGTGGTCTGCCGCCACCAGCTCACCGGCGCCCTGGAGGTGATCAGCGCCGATGCGGTGCTGCTGGCGACCGGCGGCTATTCGAACGTCTTCTACCTCTCCACCAATGCCCTGAAGTCGAACGCCACGGCGATCTGGCAGGCCCACCGGAGGGGGGCCTGCTTCGCCAACCCCTGCTTCACCCAGATCCACCCCACCTGCATCCCCAGCGGCGACGCCCACCAGAGCAAGCTCACCCTGATGAGCGAGAGCCTGCGCAACGACGGCCGGATCTGGCTGCCGCTGCACCCCGGCGACGACCGGCCGCCGGCGGCGATTCCGGAGGCGGAGCGGGACTACTTCCTTGAGCGCCAGTACCCCAGCTACGGCAATCTGGTACCCCGGGATCTGGCCTCACGTCGGGCCCGGGAGCTGTGCCTGGAGGGCCGGGGCGTCGGGCCCGGCGGCCGCTCCGTCTACCTCGACCTGGCCGGCGCCATCGCCCGGGACGGCACCGGGGCGATCGACGCCCGCTACGGGAACCTGCTGGAGATGTACGAGCGGATCACCGGCGACGACCCCAGGGCCACGCCGATGCGGATCTATCCCGCCCCCCACTACACGATGGGTGGGCTGTGGGTCGACTACCACCTGATGAGCACGGTGGGCGGCCTGTTCGTGCTCGGGGAGGCCAACTTCTCCGAGCACGGCGCCAACCGGCTCGGGGCCAGTGCGCTGATGCAGGCCCTGGCCGACGGCTACTTCATCGCCCCGGCGACGGTGACGGGCTGGCTGGCCGGCGCCGGTGCCGGCGCCCTGGTGGATGACCACCCGGCCTGCCGGGAGGCCGTGGCGGCGGTGGAGGCCCGCATCGGGGCCCTGCGAAGCACGGGGGGAACCCAGCCTGTGGATGTCTTCCACCGCCGGCTGGGCCACCTGATGATCGACGCCTGCGGCATCAGCCGCCGCGCCGATCGCCTCACGGCGGCGCTCACCGAGCTGGAGGCCCTGCGCCAGGACTTCCTCCGGGATCTGCGCCTCCCTGACCAGGACGGTGTGCTCGACGGCGAACTGGAGAAGGCCCTGCGCCTAGAGGACTTCTTCGGACTGGCGGATCTGATGCTGCGGGACGCCCTGGCGCGGGAAGAATCCTGCGGCGCCCACTTCCGCGAGGAGCATCAGACCCCGGACGGCGAAGCCCTGCGGGACGACGAGCGCTTCGCCCACATCGCGGCCTGGGAGCACCGGCCGGGAGCCACCCCCCTGCGCCACTGCGAGCCCCTCACCTACCGATCCGTTGTGCCGGGACCGCGAAACTACGGCTGAGCGGTTCGGGTCGTCCGAAGAAGAATCCCTGGCCCTGGTCGCAGCCCATGGCGAGCAGGCCTTCGTGCTGCTCGGCGGTCTCGATGCCTTCGGCGATCAGGCCCAGGCCCAGGTCGTGGGACAGGCGGATCATGGCGTCGAGCACCACGGCCTTGCGGTGGTCGTTGAGAAAGTCGGCGATGAAACTGCGGTCGACCTTGATCGAATCGATCGGCAGCCGAGCTAGCCACGACATGCTGGAGTATCCCGTGCCGAAGTCATCGAGATGCACCTTGACGCCGGCCTCCCGTAACCGGCTCAGCTCGGAGGTGGCCAGTTCGGGATGTTCGATCAGGATGCTTTCGGTCACCTCGATCACGGTCCAGCTGGGATCCACCCCGAGCCGTTCCGCCTGGGTGAGGAAGTAATCGCTGAGGCCGCTTTCCTTCAGCTGCAGGGGACTCACATTGATCGCCATCGTGACCTCCGAGCCCTCGGCGCGCAGCTGGGAGAGGCGCCGGAGGGCTTCGCTGATCACCCAGCGGCCGATCGGCAGGATCAGGGCCGTGCGCTCGGCGAGGGGGATGAATTCCGAGGGGGTGGCGATCGGCGCCGTGATCGCCCCAAGGCGCAGCAGCGCCTCCATCCCCACCACCTGCCGGTCCTCCAGCCCGACGATCGGCTGATAGGCGAGGAACATGGCCTCGTGCTGGATCGCCCCCTCCAGCTGATGGCGCAGATGGATGTTCTTCCGGACTTTCTTATCGATGGAGGAATGGTAGAAGGAGATGTGCTGATCGTTGGTCTTGGCTTCGTACATGGCGAGATCAGCCCGCCGGATCAACTCATCCACGGTGATGTCCGGATCGTCCGAGATGGTGATGCCGATGCTCATCGACGGGCGGATCGTGTGGTCTTCCACCGACCACGCCTGACCGACGGCATCATTGAGCCGCATCGCCAGCTGCAGGGCATCGGCCTCATTGAAGATGCCCATCGTCAGCACGACGAACTCATCACCACCAAGGCGAGAAAGGATGTCGCCGAAGCGCAGGGAGTGCTGCAGCCGGCGGCCGATCTCGATCAGCAGGTCATCGCCGATCTGATGGCCGTGCAGATCGTTGATCTCCTTGAAGCTGTTGAGATCGCAGAACAGGATGCTGATCCGGCCGCCGCTCTGGCGCTGGGTCTTGAGGGCGGCCCGGATGCTGACGTGGAGACCGCGGCGGTTGGGCAGGCCGGTGACGGGACACTCCATCACCTTGGTGGCCAGGGCGAGGCGTTCCAGTTCCAGGGCCCGGTTCAGGTTCTCGGTCTGCTGGCGGCGCCGTTCGATCCGCTCGGCCTCGACCCGCAGCTGCTCGTAGGAGAGCAGGGCGCTGACGTCCCGGAAGCAGAAGATGAGCGGCCTCAGCCGCTCGCTGCGAATGGGCTTCCACTCGATCTCGATGGCCCGCAGCTCGCTGCGGTCCAGCACCCGGGTGAAGTGGCCCCCCAGGTCGCCGCCGGCGAGCACCAGCTCCGGGTTGAGCAGGGGGGCACTGTCGCAGTCGCGGGGCAGCTGGTCGTAGATCGATTCCCCCAGGACCGCCGGGGGGGTGCGGTCCACCAGCCGCGCGTAGCTGGCGTTGCACCAGAGCACCCGCCCCTCGCAGCTGGTGATCACCAGGGCATCGCTGATCGTGCCGAGGGCCGCCTCAAGCCGCCCCATCGACCGGCGAAGCTCCACGACAAGTTTTCGGTGATCGTTCACGCGGCAGCAGGGACCCGATCGGGCATGGCGGGCCGGAACCCTATTTCTGAAAATTGACTGAGTATTGCATCTTTCGCCTTGGGACCGGGGCCATTGCGGCGTGGATGACGCGGAACGACAACATCCCCGCCGCCTGACCGGCAGAATCAGCCCCGACGCCACGGCTGTCCCCGCCACGGCCGTTTCCATGCAGACCGTTTCCCTCACCCTGAGGATCTGGCGCCAGGCCGGTCCCGATCAGCCCGGCGGCTTCGAGGTCCATGGGCTGGAGGGGGTCTCCACCGACCTCTCCCTGCTCGAAGCCCTCGACCTGCTCAACGAACGGCTGATCGCCGCAGGGGCCCGGCCGGTGGGCTTCGAGCACGACTGCCGCGAGGGCATCTGCGGGTCCTGCGGCTTTCTCGTCAACGGCCAGGCCCAGGGACCCCAGCGGGCGACCAGCGTCTGCCAGCTCTACCTGCGCCAGTTCCGCGACGGCGCCGTGCTGACGCTGGAGCCCTTCCGCGCCCGGGCCTTTCCCGTCCTGCAGGACCTGGCCGTGGACCGTTCCGCCTTCGACCGGATCATCGCCAGCGGCGGCTACTGCTCGATCAACACCGGCAGTGCGCCGGAGGCCAACGCCCTGCTGATCGGCCGGGAGCAGGCGGCCCAGGCCTTCGACACCGCCGCCTGCATCGGCTGCGGCGCCTGCGTGGCCAGCTGCCGCAACGCCTCCGCCAGCCTGTTCGTGGCCGCCAAGCTGGCGCACCTGGGCCAGCTGCCCCAGGGCCAGCCGGAGCGGCGGCAGCGCGCCCGGGCCATGCAGGACCAGATGGTCAGCGAGGGCTTCGGCAGCTGCAGCAGCCACCTGGAATGCGAGGCCGCCTGCCCCAAGCAGATCTCCGCCGACTGGATCAGCTGGATGCACCGCGAGTCCTGGCGCCGCCCCTGAGGCCTCAGGGGCCGACCGCACCGCAGTGCCGGGCGATCACCCCTTCCTCATCGGCGGGGATCCGCAGCAGCTCGAAGGGCGCCAGCCAGGCCAGCGCCGCCTCCAGCTCCTCCCCAAGGGCCCGGTCGTGTTCACCGATGCCGCCGGTGAGGGCGATCACGTCGACCCCGCCCAGGCTGGCGGCCATGGCCCCGATGCCCTGCAGCAGCTGGTGGCGGAACACCGCGATCGCCAGCTCGGCGCCGGCGTGGCCTGCGGCGGCGGCCTGGCGCAGGTCCTTCATGCTGGCGCTCAGCCCCGAGAGGCCCAGCAGGCCGCTCTCCTGCTGCAGCCCGTGGTCGAGTTCCTCGGCCGTGACGCCCCGGCGCAGCTGGTGCAGCAGCAGGCCGGGATCGATGGAGCCGCTGCGGGTGGCCATCACCAGCCCCTCCAGGGGCGTGTAGCCCATGGTGGTGGCGATGCTGCGGCCCCCCCGGATGGCGCAGAGGGAGCAGCCGGCGCCGAGGTGGCAGCTGATCAGCCGCAGCTCCTCGCCGCGGTGCTCGCTTTCGGTGCGGCGGGCCACGGTTTCGGCCACGTGCTGGTGGTTGAGGCCGTGGAAGCCGAAGCGCCGCAGGCCCTCGGCGCGCCAGCGGGCCGGAATCGCGTAGGTGCGGGCCGCCTCCGGCAGGGTGCCGTGGAAGGCCGTGTCGAAGCAGGCCCACTGGGTGATCCCGGGTTGCCAGCGGCTCAGCCAGCGCATCACCCGCAGGGCCGGACCGTTGTGCAGCGGCGCCAGGGGCACCAGCTCCTCCAGAACCGCGAGCACGGCGGCATCGAGCCGGACGGGGGCCGTGAACCGCTCGCCGCCGTGGACGACCCGGTGGCCGGCGACGGACAGCCCGGTGACCCGGCCGGCGAGGGCCCCGGGCAGCCAGGCGTCCAGCACCGCCTCCAGCCGCTCCTCGGGAGCCGTCCCTTCCGCGGCGCCGACGCTCCAGCTGCGCTGGTCCCGCCAGAGGCAGTCCCCTGTGCGGGTGTGCACGGAGACCTTGAGGCTGGAGCTGCCGGCGTTCAGCACCAGCACCTCCCCAGCCACCTCGCCGGCCAGCGTCGCCGGCTCCGTCATCCCTGCGCGGCCGCCGGGGGCGTCCAGCGCCAGTCGGTCACCTCCGGGGCATCGGTGCCGTGGGTGTGGGCATAGGCCCGGTTGGAGAGGATCGCGTCCTGCATCCGCTCCTTGACGTGGGCGGCGCGGGAGCGCAGGAAGGGCACCCGGTTGACGACGTCGATGACCAGATTGAAGCGATCGATCTGGTTGTTCATCGCCAGTTCGAGGGGCGTGTTGATGTTGCCCTTCTCCTTGTAGCCGCGCACGTGGATGTTGGCGTGGTTGGTGCGGCGGTAGGTGAGGCGGTGGATCAGCCAGGGGTAGCCGTGGAAGTTGAAGATCACCGGCCGGTCGGTGGTGAACAGGGTGTCGAAGTCCCGGTCACTGAGGCCGTGGGGGTGTTCGTTCGGCTCGGTGAGGGCGAACAGCTTGACCACGTTGATCACCCGGATCCGCAGGCTGGGGATCTCCCGGTGCAGGATCTCCACCGCCGCCAGCGTCTCCTTGGTGGGGATGTCGCCGGCGCAGGCCATCACCACATCCGGCTCATCGGGGGTGGCGCCGCAGTCGTCGTTGCTGGCCCAGCCGACGATGCTCACCCCCTTGGCCACATGGCGCCGGGCCTGTTCCAGGTTGAAGTACTGCAGGTGCTTCTGCTTGTCGGAGACGATGATGTTGCAGACGTTCGTTTCCTGCAGGGCCTCCTCCGCCACCGCCAGCAGGCAGTTGGCATCGGCCGGCAGGTACACCCGCACCACGTCACCGCTCTTGTTGCCCGCCAGGTCGATGAAGCCGGGATCCTGGTGGGTGAAGCCGTTGTGGTCCTGCCGCCACACCGTGGAGGAGATCAGGCAGTTCCAGGGGCCGATCGGGGCCCGCCAGGTGGCATGCAGCAGGCAGGATTCCAACCATTTGGCGTGCTGGTTGAACATCGAGGCGATCACATGGGCGAAGGCCTCGTAGGTGTGGAAGAACCCGTAGCGCCCGGTGAGCAGGTAGCCCTCCATCATTCCCACCAGGGTGTGCTCGCTGAGCATCTCCACCACCCGTCCGCTGCGGGCCAGTTCACTGCCGTTGAGGTCTTCAGGGAGGAATTCCTCCATCCATACCTTCTTGCTCACCTCATAGATGGCCTGCAGGCGGTTGGAGGCGGTTTCGTCAGGGCCGAACACCCGCATCGACACGGGGTTCGACTGGATGATGTCGCGCAGCAGTTCGCCGAGCGGGAAGGTGTTCTCCTCCTCCGTGGTGCCGGGGGCCGCCACCTCCACCGCGTAGTCCTCGAGGGGGGGGAACTGCAGCTTGCGGCGCAGCAGGCCGCCGTTGGCGTGGGGGTTGGAGCCCATCCGCCGGTGTCCCTGCGGGGAGAGCGCCTGCAGGTCAGGCCGCAGGGTGCCGTGCTCGTCGAACAGCTCCTCGGGCCGGTAACTCTTGAGCCACTCCTCCAGCAGCTGCAGCTGCTCGGGATCGGTGTTCGGCGCCGCCAGGGGCACCTGGTGGGAGCGCCAGAATCCCTCCAGCTTCTTGCCGTGCAGGGAGGCCGGTCCGGTCCAGCCCTTGGGCGAGCGCAGCACGATCATCGGCCAGGCGGGGCGGACGGCCTCGCCGCTGGCGCGGGCCTCGGCGCGGATCTGCAGGATGCGCCCGACCGCCTGGTCCATGGCGGCGGCCATGGCCCGGTGCATGGCCATCGGCTCGTGGCCTTCGACGAAGATCGGCTCCCAGCCGTAGCCGCGCATCAGGCTGGCCAGCTCCTCGTGGGGGATGCGGGCCAGCAGGGTGGGGTTGGCGATCTTGTAGCCGTTGAGGTGCAGCACCGGCAGCACCGCCCCGTCGCCGATCGGGTTGAGGAACTTGTTGATGTGCCAGGAGGTGGCCAGGGGGCCGGTCTCGGCCTCGCCATCGCCCACGCAGGCCAGGGCGATCAGGTCGGGGTTGTCGAACACCGCCCCGCAGGCATGCGAGAGCACGTAGCCGAGTTCGCCGCCCTCGTGGATCGACCCGGGGGTTTCCGGGGTGCAGTGGCTGCCGATGTGGCCAGGGAAGGAGAACTGCTTGAAGAAGCGGCGCATCCCCTCGGTGTCCTGGCTCTTGTCCGGGTACACCTCGCTGTAGCTGCCGTCGAGGTAAGTGGGGCCGAGCACCCCGGGGGCGCCGTGCCCCGGCCCCGACAGGTAGATCATGTCGACGTCGTGGCGGCGGATCACCCGGTTGGCATGGGCCCAGAGGAAGGCCTGGCCGGGGGAGGAGCCCCAGTGCCCCAGCAGCCGGGCCTTGACGTGCTCATGGCGCAGCGGTTGGGCCAGCAGCGGGTTGTCCCGCAGATAGATCATCCCGACGGCCAGATAGTTGGCGGCGCGCCACCAGGCATCGATCAGGGACAGCTCCTGCTCCAGATCCGGCGTCATGGCGGGGGCCTCGAAGGGGGCCATCGTCGAGATGGTCATGGCCGTCACATGCGGGGGGCTGTGACCTCAACTTTCGCCTGCCGGCGCAGAAAAGCAGGTGATTCGCCGAACGAGCCGGGCGAGGGTCAGCAATCCGACATGGACCCTCTTCAAGGCACCGGTGCCAGGGGAGCGTTCCAGCACTTCACGGCCGGCAGACCCCGGTAATCAGAGAGCACCGTGAGGGTGGCGGTGTCGAGCAGGAAATGGGCCCCGTGGCTGGGCGTCAGACCGATCCAGCGGGCCACGAACACCCGCAGCAGATGGCCGTGGGCGACCAGGGCCACCCGGCCGCCCTCCTGCCGCAGCCGGCCGATCACCCGGTCGACCCGTTCCCCCACCTGGGCGGGACTCTCCCCGTCGGGACAGCCATCCCGGAACACCATCCAGCCCGGCCGATCCCGCTCGATTTCCGTGCTCGTCAGACCTTCGTAGGCCCCGTAATTCCACTCGACCAGATCGGGCTCGAGGCAGGCCTGAGCAGCCAGCCCCGCCAGTTCGCAGGTGCGCCGCGCCCGCTGCAGGGGGCTGGACAGCACCAGGGAGAACGGGCTTCCCGCCAGCAGCGGTGCGAGGCCGCGGGCCGCCTCCTCCCCGCGCGGGGTGAGCGGGATGTCGGTGTTGCCGGTGTGCTGGCCCGAGAGGCTCCATGCCGTTTCGCCGTGACGGATCAGGACCACCTCAACGGGGCCGGTGGGGGTGGCGGTTGGGCCGTTCTGAATCGTTGTCACGGAAGGGCTCTCGGGGGATGACGTCGTGACACTCACTTAAGCTCGGTGCTCCGGCCGGAGTGGTGATGGGGGTGGCCGCAGCGGACGCCCGAACGTCCGCCGGGAGGCTACCCGTCGCTGTCGTGCCCCCGCCATCTTGAGCCTCCCCGCCACGCCCCCCTCCCCCTCCGACGGCCCGGCCCGGGCCCAGTGCCCCTATTGCGGCGTCGGCTGCGGTCTGGAGATGAAGCCCCCCGCGCCGGCCACCGAAGGAGGCGCGGCGATCTGGACGGCCCGCGGCGACCGCCACCACCCCTCCTCCCTGGGGCAGGTCTGCGTCAAGGGGGCCACCGTGGGCGAGACCCTGCACCGCAACCGCCTCACCACCCCGCTCTACCGGCCGCGCACCGACCAGCCCTTCGAGCCGATCAGCTGGGACCGGGCCTTCGACCTGATCGAGGCCCAGGTGCGCCGCACCCTGGCCGAGCAGGGACCCGACGGGATCGCGATCTACGGCTCCGGGCAGTTCCTCACCGAGGACTACTACGTCGCCAACAAGCTCATCAAGGGGGCGCTGGGCAGCAACAACTTCGATGCCAACTCGCGCCTTTGCATGAGTTCGGCCGTGTCCGGCTACGTGCGCAGCTTCGGCAGCGACGGTCCCCCCTGCTGCTACGACGATCTCGATCAGGCCGACACGGTGCTGCTGATCGGCACCAACACGGCCGAGTGCCATCCGGTGCTGTTCCAGCGGCTGTTGAAGCGCAAGCGCAAGCAGAAGCAGGACCTGCAGATCGTGGTGGTGGATCCCCGCGCCACCGCCACCAGCGACGCGGCCGACCTGCACCTGGCGATTCGGCCCGGCACCGACCTGGCGCTGCTGCATGGCCTCGGCCATCTGCTGCTGGAGCAGGGGGCGGTGGATCGGGCCTACGTGGCGGCGTCCACCGAGGGCTTCGAGGCGCTCGCGGAGCTCTGGGCGGGCTGGACGCCCGAGAAGGTGAGCCTGTTCTGCGGCATCGAGGAGCAGCAGCTGCGCCAGCTGGCGGCCCGCTGGGCGGCCAGCACGGGCGTGGTGAGCCTCTGGTCGATGGGGGTGAACCAGAGCGTGGAGGGCACCGCCACCGTGGCGGGGATCATCAACCTGCACCTGGTGAGCGGCCAGATCGGCAGACCCGGGGCGGGGCCCTTCTCCCTCACCGGCCAGCCCAATGCCATGGGGGGCCGGGAGGCCGGGGGGCTGGCCGGGCTGCTGCCGGGCTACCGCTCCGTCACCGACGCCGGCCACCGCGCCACGATCGAGCAGCACTGGGGCCTGGCGCCGGGGAGCATCGCGCCGGCTTCGGGCCTCACCGTGTGGGAGCAGATCGAGGCGATGGAGCGGGGGGCCCTGGGGCTCTGGTGGGTGGCGGCCACCAATCCGCTGGTGAGCCTCCCCTGGCTCGATCGGGTGCGGGCCGCCGTGGCCCGCTGCCCGCTGGTGGTGCTCAGCGAGGCCTACGCCGGCACCGAAACCGCCGCCATCGCCCACCTGGTGCTGCCGGCGGCGCAGTGGAGCGAAAAGGCCGGGGTGATGACCAATTCCGAGCGCCGCGTCACCCTGTGCCCGGCCTTCCGTGCGCCTCCGGGGGAGGCCCGTCCCGACTGGGCGATCTTCGCCGAACTGGGGCGGCGCCTGGGTTTCGAGGAGCAGTTCCGCTATGGCTCTTCGGCCGAGGTGTTCGCCGAGTTCGTGGCGATCACCGCGGGCCGGGTGTGCGATCTGAGCGGCCTCAGCCACGGGCTGCTGCAGGAGCACGGTCCCCAGCAATGGCCCTTCCCCGCCGGCACGGCGCCCGGCGGCGGTGCCCCGCGTCTGCACACCACCGGCCGCTTCCCCACCCCCTCCGGCCGGGCCCGGTTGATCAGCGAGCAGCCGATGGGCCTGGGGGAACCCCCCGATGGCGACTACCCCCTGGTGCTTACCGTGGGCCGCTATCTGGAGCAGTGGCACACCATGACCCGCACGGGCCAGGTCGAGCGGTTGCTGCGGCCCCATGCCGAGCCGCTGCTGGAGGTCCATCCCGCCGACGCCCGGGCCCACGGACTGGTCGATGGTGGCCGGGCGCAGGTGATCTCCCGGCGGGCTGGCGTGACGGCCCGGGTGCTCGTCACCGACCGCATCCGCCAGGGCACGGTGTTCCTGCCGATGCACTGGGGGGCGGCCCAGACGCAGGCCTGCGAGGCCAACCGGCTGATGCATGCCCTGGGCTGCCCGATCTCCCAGCAGCCGGAGCTCAAGGCCGCGGCGGTGACGCTGCAACCGGTGGCGGTTTCTTCGACACAGGCGCCCGCCGACGCTTCAGCCGATCGGCCCCCAGCCAGCCCCTGAGTCGGCGACCAGCGGCTCCACCAGCCCGGGCGCCAACCGCAGGTCACCGGCCGGGCCACGGCAGGTTTCGATCAGCCGGGCGCGGCGGAGAAGGGAAAACTGCTGGGTCACCGTCACCCGCGTGTGGCCGATCAGATCGGCGATCTGGGCGTGGGTGAGCTGGAGCGGCAGCACGTACCAGTCCTTCTGACGCCGGCCGATGCGTTCGGCGAGCAGCCGCAGCAGGGCCGTGAGCCGTAGCTCGGCCGTGGTCAGACGGCGGATCAGCAGCAGATCCACGGCCCAGTCGTTGAGGCTGTGCTGCCCGGGCTGGGGCGCTTCCACGCCGCATTCGCTCAGCTGCACCGGCGTGATGGCCTCCAGGTGCATGGTGGCCCGCCGCTGAAACTCCAGCGGCAGCTGGTCGCCGGCCTGCAGGAATCCCAGGGTGATGGGCTGGCTGTCGGTGGAGGACAACGACACCTTCAGCAGCCCCCGTTCGATCAGGAAACAGCGCACGCCACCCTGACGGTCAGGTTCCAGCAACAGGGTGTGGCCTTCGGCGATCGTCACCCAGTCAGGGTGTGGCGGCCTCACTGGTCGTCGTGGGCGAAACGGCGGTAGAGGAAGTCCAGGGCGTGGTTCCGGTAGTCGTAGTACTCCGGCATCTCCATCAGCTGGGCCCGCTGGCGGGGACGGGGGAAGGGCAGTTCGAGGATCTCGCCGATCGTCGCCGCCGGGCCGTTGGTCATCATCACCACCCGGTCGGCGAGGAACAGGGCCTCATCGATGGAGTGGGTGATCATCAGCACGGTCACCCGGTGCTCCTGCCAGATCTTCAGCAGCTCCTCCTGCAGCTCCTCCTTGGTGATCGGATCGAGGGCGCCGAAGGGTTCATCGAGGATCAGCACCTTGGGCTGCAAAGCCAGGGCCCGGGCGATCGAGACCCGCTGCTTCATCCCTCCTGAGAGGCTGCCCGGCTTCTTGTCGGCGGCCTCACTCAGCCCCACCATGGCCAGGTGGCTCTCCACGATCCGGCTGGCGTCGCCGTTGCGTTTGAGGTGGGGGAACACGTTGTTCACCGCCAGGGCCACGTTCTCGGCGGCCGACATCCAGGGCAGCAGCGAATAGTTCTGGAACACCACCATCCGGTCCGGTCCCGGTTCCCGTATCGGCACCGACTCCAGTCGCACCTCGCCGCTGGTGGGCTGGCCGAAGCCGGAGACCAGATCCAGCAGGGTGGATTTACCGCATCCGGAATGGCCGATGACGCAGATGAACTCCCCTTCGGTCACCTCCAGGCTGATGTTGTCCAGCACGGTGTAGGGCCCGTTGGGGGTGGGGTACACCTTGCTGACCCCGTCGATCACCAGGAACGGTTCGGCGGCGCCGGTGGTGGTGGGCTGGGGCGTCGTCAGGGTCTGCATCTGGGCGAAGGAGCGGAAAGGAAGGGGAGGGCGTGGGGTCAGCGGCCGGCCGGGGCGGGCACCGGGGCGTCCGCACTCCGGGCGGGCGGCGGTGGCAGGGGTGCCGGGGCCACGGTCACCTGGCCCTTGATGGGCAGGCGGTCGAGGTAGCTGAGGGGATCGAGCGGGTCGAGGCGATCGCTTTCGAACGCCGCCGCCACCGCTGACGGGGGGCGCTCCGCGGCAGGCAGCCCCAGGGCGGCGGCCGCGCTCCGGAACAGGGCCCGATCCTGCACGCGCTCGGCCACCTCCTGCCAGTTGCTGGGGAAGCTGGTCAGGCCCCAGCGGCCCAGCTGGCTCAGGATCCAGACCGCCTCCGCCGGGTTGGGCTCGTTGACCTCGGGGCCGAAGAAGCGGTTGAAGGAGGGCATGGCGGTGGGGGCGCCGGTGCCGCGGTCGTAGGCATCGACGAGGCCCGGCCGGATCGTCGCCACATCGGTGCCCACGTACGGACCCTGGGACAGCAGCTCGGCCAGTTCGTCGCGGTGGGCAGGGTCTTCGCAGTAGCGGCAGGCCTCCAGCAGCGCCAGCACCAGGGCCCGGTGGGTGCGGGGGTAGGCGGTCGCCCAGGCCTCCTTCACCCCCAGCACCTTCTCGCCGTGGCCGTTCCAGAGCTCCACATCGGTGGCGATCACCGTGCCGAGACCCTCCAGGACGGCGCGGGAGTTCCAGGGTTCGCCGACGCAGTAGCCATCGATGGTGCCCGCCTTGAGGGCCGCCACCATCTGGGGCGGCGGGATCACCAGCAGTTCCACGTCGCGCTCGGGGTGGATCCCCGCCGAGGCCAGCCAGGCCCGCAGCATCAGGTTGTGCATCGAGGCCGGATGCACGACGGCAAGCACCGGCCTGGACTCCGGGTGGGCGGCGATCCAGGCCTTGAAGTCGTCCAGGGTGTTCACCCCGGCCTCATGGAAGCGGCGGTGCAGGGTGATGGCATTGCCGTTGCAGCTGAGGGTGAGGGCACTCACCATTGCCAGGGGCGGCTGGCCGCCGCAGCCGAGGGTCATGGCGATCGGCATCCCCGCCACCATCAGCGCCCCGTCGAGCACGCCCTGGCGCACGTGGGTCTCGAGGGTTTTCCAGTTGCTTTCGCGCCGCAGCCGCACCTGGGTGAGGCCGTGTCTGGCGAAGAAGCCCTTCTCCTGGGCCACCACCAGCGGCAGGCAGTCGGTGAGGGGAATAAAGCCCAGCTCCAGGTTCACCTTCTCGAGGCCGTCGGCGGCGACCGGCTCGGCGGGCTTGAGCCGCTGCTGCCGGGCCCGGCGCTGGTCCGTCAGAAAGTTGACGATCTCGGCGCGCAGCCCGTAGTAGCGGGGGTGCTCCACCGTGCCCAGCTGGGTGCGGGGCCGGGGCAGGGGCACCTCGAGAACCTGGTCGATGTGGGCCTCGGGGCCGTTGGTCATCAGCACCACCCGGTCGGAGAGCAGCAGGGCTTCGTCGACGTCGTGGGTGACCATCAGGGCGGTGACCTTCGCCTCCTGGCAGATCCGCATCAGCTGCTCCTGCAGGTTGCCCCGGGTGAGGGCGTCGAGGGCGCCGAAGGGCTCATCGAGGAGCAGCAGCTTCGGCCGCAGGGCCAGGGCGCGGGCGATGGCGACCCGCTGCTTCATGCCGCCGGAGATCTCCCGGGGGTACTTGTCGGCGGCGGCCTTCAGGCCCACCAGCTGGATGTGGTGCTCGATGATCGCCTCCCGCTCCCGGCGGTCGCTGGCGGCGATCACGTTGTCGACGCCCAGGGCGATGTTCTGGCGCACCGTGAGCCAGGGGAGCAGCGAGTAGTTCTGGAATACCACCATCCGATCCGGGCCTGGATCGGTGACCTGCCGGCCGTTCATCAGGATGCCGCCCTGGGTGGCGCTGGTGAGGCCGGCCAGGAGGTTCAGCAGGGTGGACTTGCCGCAGCCGGAGTGGCCGACGAGGGAGATGAATTCGCCTTCGGCGATATCGAGAAAGATGTCCCTCAGGGCCACGTATTCACCCCCGCCGGGCAGGGGGAAGGCCTGGGTGACGTGGTCGACGGTGAACAGGGCGGCCATGGTCAGGCGGCTCCCTTGCTGAGCTTGCGGCCGACGAAGGCCACCAGGCGATCGAGCAGCAGACCGACGATGCCCACATAGATGATGGCCAGCACAATCTCGCTGGAGCTGCCATCGCCCCCAGAGTTGTAGGCATCCCAGATGAAATAGCCAATGCCGCCATCGGCCTTGAGCATCTCGGCGGCCACGATCGCCAGCCAGGCCAGTCCCACGGCGATCCGCAGTCCCGCGAACACGAAGGGCACCGTCGCCGGGATGACGATGTCTTTGATGTAGGCGCTTTTTCGCAGCTTCAGCACCCGGGCCACGTTGATGTAGTCCTCGGGAATCTGACGAATGCCCACGGCCGTGTTGATGATGATGGGCCAGATCGCCGTGATGAAGATGACGAACACGGCCGAGACGGCGGAGTCCTGAAACACCATGAGGGCGATCGGGAACCAAGCCAGGGGCGGCACGGTGCGCAGCACCTGGATCACGGGATCAAAGCCCTTGCCGAGGAAGCGGCTCATCCCCAGGAGGCCGCCGATGGTGATCCCCACCACGGCGGCCAGCCCATAGCCCATGGCCACCCGCTGCAGCGAGATCAGGATCTGCCAGGCCAGGCCCTTGCTGGTGCCGCCATCATCGAAGAAGGGATGGATGATGTAAGGGTCCCAGGTGTCGGCGACGACATTGATGGGCCCTGGCAGGCGGGCAACCCCCAGGATCAGGGACACCAGCTGCCACACCACCAGAAAGGCGCCGATGCAGATCACATAGGGGGACACCCAGGAGACCCAGATCGGCGTGATCCTTCTGGACCGGTTGTGGGGTGCTGCTGCGCTGAGGGCCATGGGGGAACGGTGGGAACGGGCTGGAGGAACAAGGGAAGGGGCGTCTTCCGTGTCAGGACATGGCCTTGATCTTGAGGGCGTCCAGGTAGGCCTTCGGATTCTCCGGATCGAAGACGACACCGTCGAAGAAGGTTTCCTTGCCGCGGGAATCACTGGCGGGAATCGCCTTCTCCTGCCCGATCGCCTTGGCCGCCTCCTTCCAGAGATCGGCCCGGTTCACCTGGTTCACAAGGGCGTCGATGTCAGTGCTGGCGGGGAGATAGCCCCAGCGCATGTCTTCAACGACGAACCACTGGTCGTGGCTCTTGAACGGGAAGGAGGCGTTCTCGCTCCAGAAGCGCATGCGATACGGGCTGTCGGTCACGACGCGGCCGTCGCCGTAGTCGAAGTTGCCGGCCAGCCGTGGCTTGATGTCGGCCACCGAGGCCTTGAAGTACTTGTCCTTCGAGGTGATCTCGCAGAGCTCGTCGAGGTTGGCGGGGTCTTCGCACCACATCTGGGCTTCCAGGACCGCCTTCAGCAGGGCCTGGGTGGCCTTGGGGTTCTTCTCTACCCAGTCGGCACGCATCGAGAAGGATTTCTCGGGGTGGAACTTCCAGAGTTCCCCGGTGACGGCGGCGGTGTAGCCGAGCTTCTTGTTGACCAGGCGCTGGTTCCAGGGCTCGCCGACGCAGAAGGTGTCCATGGTGCCGGTCTGCATGTTCGCCACCATCTGGGGCGGGGGGACCACCACCAGGTCGGCGTCCTTGTTGGGGTCGATGCCGTTCGCCGAAAGCCAGTAGCGCATCCAGAGGTCGTGGGTGCCGCCGGGGAAGGTGACGGCCGCCTTGAACTTCCTGCCGGTCTTGGCCGTGGACGCCACGGCGTCGGCGAGGCCGGCCTTGTTGTCGATGGTGAGCTTGTTGGCCAGGAAATCCTTCGAGACCGAGATTCCCTGGCCCTGTGTATTCAACCGGGCCAGGGTGGCCATCGGCAGCGGCTGCTGGCTCTTGGTGATCTTGCCCGCCGCCAGCATCAGGGGCATCGGCGTGAGGATGTGGGCGCCATCAATGCCGCCGCCGCCGCCGCCCAGTTCCAGGTTGTCGCGGGTGACGGCCCAGGAGGTCTGCTTCATCACCTTCACATCGGGCATGCCGTGCTTGGCGAAGAAGCCCTTCTCCTTGGCGATGATCAGCGGGGCGGCATCGGTGAGGGCGATGAAGCCGAGGGTCACCCCGGGAACTTCAGGCGCATCGGCGCCACCTCCGGCCGGGGCCGGGGTGGGGGCGGCCGCTTCCTTGGTGCCGCCACAGGCACTCAGCCAGATGGCACCGGCCGTGGTGCCGGCGGCGGTGATCAGAAACTTGCGACGGGAAAGATTCGACATGGAGCCGGAGGGGGAGCCAGGGGGGACCGGAGGGACGCACCAGCAGGTGCATGGGTTCTCAGGACGGGCTCCACAACGAAGCGCACCGTGCTGGCGAAGATTGGGTTGGCTGGCGCGCATGCTGACCAGACATGAATCAAGAGACCACGGCGACAGCCCTTACCAGGGTCGCGACGGTTACCGATTCGGATTTTCGAGCGGTCGGTTCAGCCTTCCGGTGCGGCCAGCTGGCGGCGCAGCCGCTCGCCGCTGCGGGCTACGAGCAGGGCCGTCGCCTGGGCGAGGGCGTCCTCGAGCCGTTCGAACCGGCCGGCGAACCAGAGGTAGGCCGCCACGTTCCAGCGCAGCGCCGGCACCAGGGCCCCTTCGCCGCAGAGGGCCGCCAGGGCCTCGGTCCGCCAGGCTTCCAGGCCCTGCCACGGCACCTCCGCGCTGGTGATGCCGTGGTCGCGGGGGTGGAGCAGGATCCGCTCGGTGGTTCCGTGGCGCACCCGGGCGGTGATGCCGGCGCGGGAGGTGGGCAGGTCGGTGGAGCCCTCCAGCCCCTTCACCGTCAGCAGGTCGGTCTCGCCGCAGTCCTGCAGGGCCTGCCAGGCGCGGGTCTCGGTGGGGGGATGGACGAAGCCGCTGACCAGCAGGTGCTCCCCCCGGTGCGGCGTCCAGAGCAGCTCCAGGCTCGCCACCGGCGGCCGTTTGCCGATGGCGTCCCGCACCGGCACCAGCCGCTCCGCCCAGACGAAATGGTCGGGCTGGTGGGTGAGGGCCAGGCCGTGGCGATCAAGGCGCCGCTGCACCGCTGCGAGCGACAGGCCGGTGGAAGGGATGCCGATCGCCTCGAACAGTTCCGCCAGGGTGACGCCGAACTTCACCGGCATCGGATCGCCGCCGTGCAGCACCACCGGCACCGCGTCGCTGGCCAGCACCAGGGCCACCAGGGGCAGCAGGGGGGCGGTGCGGCTGCGGCCGTCGTAGGGCACGCCGAAGCAGAGCGGCCGCCGGCCGGGGGTTTCCAGCACCGGCCCGCAGCGCCGGTAGCTGTCGAGCATGCCGGAGAGCTCGGTGGGATGGGGACGGCGGATCCGGTGGGCGATCAGGAAGGCCCCCATCTGGGCGTCCGCGACCCGACCCTGGAGCATCAGGTCCATGGCCTCGGCGGCCTCCCGGCGATCCAGGCCGGTGCTGGTGTGCTCGCCGCTGCCCACCTTGCCGATCAGCTCGCGGAACCGGGCCCGCTCGGGGCCGAGCGCCTGCAGGCGCACCTGGCGCCGATCGTCGGCACCGTTCCGGGGCTCCGCCGTCCCCCCTGGGGAAGCGTCAGGTGCGGGCCTGGCCGGTTCTGGTAACAGTGACGACATGGGTGGACGGTTCCATGCCGGAAACTAAACCCTTCCGGATCGGTGGGTTCGCGCAGCTTTCCCCGGCGCTCCCCGACACAACGATCCTTCCGGACGACGCAGCTCTCATCGGCGTCCCGGGTTCCCGTCTCGCCGGACCGGCTTGAGACGCGCTCCCTGAAGCACCCCCCGAGGCACCCCCGAGGCTCCGCTTCCGCCCACCTGCCTGGCAGGAATCCGCCGCATGGCTGGCCATGCGTACCGCCGTTTTCGCATGAACAGCACCGATACCAGCACCGATACCAGCGTCGCCACCGACACGTCCGCCCCGCTCCCGGCGGAGCTCAGCAAGGTGGAACGGGCCAAGGCGGAGCTCTGCGGCCTCGACCTGGCCCCGCAGCTGGCGGAGCTGGCCGCGGCGGGCTGGGAGTCCCTCGACGAGGCCACCCTGACGATCCGCCTCAAGTGGCTGGGGATCTTCTTCCGTCCCGTCACCCCCGGTCGCTTCATGGTGCGGCTGCGGCTGCCCAACGGGGTCATCCGTGCTGAACAGCTGGAGCTGCTGGCCGACGCCGTCGACCGCTGCGGCGAGCACGGCAGCGCCGACATCACCACCCGCCAGAACCTGCAGCTGCGGGGTCTGCTGCTGGAGGACATGGCGCCCCTGCTGGCGGCGATGGAGCAGGTGGGCCTCACCAGCCGCCAGTCGGGCCACGACAACCCCCGCAACATCACCGGCAACCCCCTGGCCGGCCTCGATCCCGAGGAACTGATCGACACCCGGCCGCTGGTGGACGCGATCCAGGCCCGGCTGCTGGCCGATGGCGGCCCCCGCAACCTGCCGCGCAAGTTCAACGTGGCCGTCGGCGGCGCCCCCGACAGCTTCCTGCTCCACAACGACCTGGCCTTCCTGCCGGCACCCCATCCCCAGGAGCCGGCCGGGCCGCTCGGCTTCACGGTGATGGTGGGCGGCTTCTTCTCGGCCCAGCGCAACGAACTGGCGGTTCCCCTCGGCCTGTGGCTGCGGCCCGACCAGCTGCCCGACTTCACCCTGGCCCTGCTGCGGCACTACGACGCCCACGGCAACCGGACCCAGCGCAACAAAAGCCGGCTGATGTATCTGGTCGATGGGCTGGGGCTGGAGGCCTACCGCGATGCCGTGGTGGCGGCCTATCGGCAGCTGGCCGGATCGGCGGCGACGGCTCCGCTGCCCCACGACGGCCGCCATCTGGTGGTGCGGCCCCCCCGCGACGGGCTGGGACTCCAGGCCCAGAAGCAGGCGGGCCTCCACTGGGCAGGTCTGCATGTGCCGATGGGGCGCCTCGACGCCGCCTCCATGCTGGAGCTGGCCCGCCTGGCCCGCACCTACGGCAGCGGTGAGCTGCGCCTCACCGAGGCCCAGAACGTGCTGATCGTCAATGTGCCCACCGACCAACTCGCGGCGCTGGAGGCCGAACCGCTGCTGGAACGGTTCCGCCTGGAGCCCGGCGCCCTGCAGGCCGAAGCGGTGAGCTGCACGGGCAGCCGCTACTGCAGCTTTGCCCTGATCCCCACCAAGCGCACCGCCCAGGCGGTGATCGACGAACTGGAGCGGCGGCTGGAGCTGCCCGAGGCCGTGCGCAGCCACTGGACCGGCTGCCCCAACGCCTGCGGCCAGCCCTACATGGGCCAGATCGGCCTGATGGGGGCCAAGGCCCGCCAGGACGGCCAGATGGTGGAGGCGGCGAAGATCTTCCTGGGGGGCCGCCTGGATCAGGACCCGCAGCTGGCCGAGCTGCACGAGAAGGCGGTGCCCCTCTCCGAGCTCCCGGATGTGCTCGAAGGGTTGCTGGTGGAACGCTTCGGTGCCCGGCGGCGGACCGCGCCGTGAGCGCCCCGTGACGGCCGCTCGCGCCTCCTGGGAGCCCCTGGCGCTGCCGGCCGGCGGCAGCCCCGAGCGCTGGCCCTGGCTGCAAGGCCTGCGGCGGGCCCGGGACCTCGACCTGGAGCCCTGGCTGCAGGCGGTGGAGGCGGGATCGCTGCGGCCCGCCCCTGACCTGCTCGCCGCCCTGGCCGAGCGGCTCGATGGCCCGGCGGCGGCACGGCTGCTGGCCTGGTGGCTGGCCCAGCCCGCCGCCGACCCCGCCCTGCTGGCCGTGATCGGCCGCCACCGCGATCCCCGCTGCCGCACCCTGCTGCGGCAGGCCCTGGCAGCGTCCGCCGCCTCCCCCGCCGACGGCTCGGCAGCGGCGGCACGGGCCGCGCTCCTGCTGCCCCTGCTGGGCCATCAGCGCCACCCGGACGATTTCCCGCTGCTGCGGGAGCGGGCGCTGGCGCCCTTGCCGCTGCAGCAGCGCCGGGCCGCCCTGGAGGGCCTGGCCGTGGGGCTCGGGGTCTGGCCGCCGCTTCCCCTGCGGCAGGCGCTCGGCGCCCTGGTGGGGGATCTGGACCCCGCCCTGGCCGCCACGGCCGTGGATCTGCTGGCCCGCCTGCCCGGGGGAGGGCAGGACCTGGCCGCCCTGGATCGCCGCCGCCTGGACCCGGAGCTGGCGCGGCGGGTGGAGCGGCGCCTGGCGGCCGGGCGATCATGAGCGCACCCCAGCGCGCTTGAGGCGAGGCCGATGTTCCGTCACCTGCTGGTGCCCACCGATGGCTCCGATCTCTCCGATGGCACGATCCGGCGGGCGGTGAGCTTCGCCCGCGAGGCGGGGGCCTCCATCACCTTCCTGCACGTGCTCGCCAACCTGGCGATGCCGCCCCAGGGCTCCCTCTATGGCGATCCGGTGCTGCTCGATCCGGCCGTGGTGGAGCAGTTCACCCAGGCGGAGCGGTCCTATGCCGACGAGCTGCTGGGGCGGGCCAGGGCCCTGGCGGAGGAGGCCGGGGTCCCCTGCGACACCGCCATCGGTGAGCATCCGGTCGTCTACGAGGCGATCATCGACGCCGCCACCCGCCACGGCTGCGACCTGATCTTCATGGCCTCCCATGGCCGCCGCGGCCTCGCCGGGCTGCTGCTGGGCAGCGAGACCCAGCGGGTGCTGACCCACACCGAGTTGCCGGTGCTGGTGTTCCGGCGCCCCGGGCCCGCCGCCGGCAACGGTCAGGAGTCGCCCTCGGCCCCGGCCGCGCCGGCCTCCTGAAGGCGCCAGCGGCGCACCACCTCGGCCACGTCCAGGCCGTCGAGGTCGACCTGGGCATTGAGGCGCTGCATGGTGGCGGCGGGGATCCGGCCGGCCAGCGCCTCGATCACCGGCACCAGCTCCGGGCGCCGCCGCATGGTGGCCGCGTTGAACACGGGCACCGCGTCGTAGGGGGGGAAGTAGTGGCGGTCGTCCCGCAGCTGCTGCAGGTCCAGGGCGGGGATCAGGCCGTTGGTGGTGTCGCCGGCGATCAGGTCGACGCGCCCCTCGGCCAGGGCGCGGTAGGTGAGGCCCAGATCCATGGCCTCGGGCGGCTGGGCGAAGCGCAGCCCGTAACGCTGGGCCAGGCCGGCGAAGCCGTCGGGGCGGTTGAGGAACTCGTAGCCGAAGCCCGCCCGCCAGCCCGGGGTGTGGGGGGCCGCCTCGCTGATCGTGGCGATCCCCAGCCGCCGGGCCTCGGATCGGCGCACCAGGATCGCGAAGCTGTTCTCGAAGCCCAGGGAGGGGAACACGGTGAGCCCGAAGCGCTCGCCATAGAGCCGGCGCGTCTCCTCGAACACCTCCCGCGCCGGATCGGGCGTGTCCGGCGGCGGAGGGGGCTGGCTAAGAAGCGTGGTCCAGGCGGTGCCGGTGTACTCCACATAGCCGTCGATGCGGCCGCTGCGCACGGCGGCGTGGATCAGGCCGGTGCCCCCCAGGCCGAAGTCCCGCTTCACGTTCAACGGGGTGGCGGCCTCGATCTGCTGGGCCAGCAGTTCCCCCAGGATCAGCTGCTCGGTGAAGCTCTTGCTGCCGATCCGCACCGTGCCGGCGCCGGCGGGCGGCAGCAGCTTCAGCGTCAGCACGGCCCCCAGGGCCAGGCCCGCCAGGCCCCAGGCGAGCCGCAGCAGCCGTCGCCGCCCGCCGCTGGGACCCTTGGCACGGGGCTGGGCCAGCCGCCGTTCCAGCCACCCCAGGCCGCCGTCGGCGAGCAGGGCGATGGCGGCGGCCGGCAGGGCCCCGGCCAGGATCAGGCCGTTGTTCACCGTGGCGATGCCCCGGAAGATGAACACCCCCAGGCCACCGGCGCCGATGGCGGCGGCGATCGTGGCCACCCCCACGCCGATCACCGTGGCCACCCGCAGGCCGGCCATCAGGGTGGGCAGGGCCAGGGGCAGCTCCACGTGCAGCAGCACCTGACGCTCGCTGAGGCCGAGGGCATGGCCGGCCTGCTTCAGCCCCGGAGGTACCTGGGCCAGGCCGGTGACCAGGCCCCGCAGCAGGGGCAGCAGGGCGTAGAGGGTGAGCGCCACGATCGCCGGGGTAGTGCCGATCCCCCCCAGCAGCGGCACGGTGAGCAGCAGGCCGAAGATCGCCAGGCTCGGCACCGTCTGGACGGTGCTGGCCACCGCCAGGACGGGCCCGGCCCAGCGGGGCCGGCGGCTGATCCACAGGCCCAGCGGCAGGCTGATGGCCAGGGCCAGGCCGATGGCGGTGCCCACCAGCAGCAGGTGCTCGCCGCTGCGCTGCAGGATCTCCCCCGCCAGGGCGCCGTCCCACCAGGCCGGCGGCCACCGCGAGGTCATGGGGCTTCGGCCGGCGTCAGGGCCCGGGTGGCCTGGAACACCGGCACGCTGACGCCGATCAGCAGCAGGGCCCAGCCGCTGTTGGCGGTGTCGTTGAGCAGGGCGCCCACCAGAAAGGCGATCGACCCCACCAACACGATGGCGGTGCTCCACGGGTGGCCCCAGGCCTTGAACGGCCGTGGCCGCTCCGGCTCCCGGTGGCGCAGCACGAACAGGCAGACGATCCCCACCAGGTAGAGGCTCACGTAGAGGAACGCGGCCAGCCCGAGCAGGATCGTGAAGTCGCCGCAGAGCACCAGCAGGGCCGAGGCCAGGCTGGTGAGCACCAGGGCCACGGTGGGGGTGCCGCCCCTGTTCACCCGGTCGACCAGGGGGCTGAACAGCCTGTCCCGGCTGAGGCCGTAGAGGATGCGCGGCGCGCCCATGATCGAGGCGTTGATCAGGCCCGCCAGGGACAGCAGCGCCAGCACGGTGATCGCCTGGCCGCCGAAGGCGCCGAACAGCAGGGCGGCCGCGTCCGCCACCGGCAGGCTGGAGACGGCGATCACCTTCAGGGGCAGCACCCGCAGCAGGGCCAGGTTGAACAGGGTGTAAATGGCGATCACGGCCAGCACACCGCCGATCAGGGAGCGGGGCAGGTCCTCCTGGGGTTCGCTGAACTCCTCGGAGAAATAAATGGGGCTGTGCCAGCCGTCGTAGGTGGTGACGATCGCCTGCAGGGAGAACACCAACGCCACCGCCATCCCCGTCCAGCCCGCCGGGGTGGCCAGGGCCGTGGCGGCGGTGGGGATCGCCGCGCTGGCGGCGGCGCGGCTGTCGGGGCCGCCCAGCAGGAAGCAGGCCACCACCACCGCCAGGAAGGCGATCGCCTTGGCCAGGCTCAGCAGCTTCTGGCTGCCGCTGCCGGCCTCCACCCCCAGCAGCTGGATGAGGGTGAACAGAGCCACCACCCCCAGCCCCACCAGCTTCCCGGGCAGCTCCAGGCCTGGCACCAGGAACAGCGCGTAGTCGCCGATGGTGACCGCCACCCAGGCGATGCCGGTGCAGTGGCCGATCCAGTCCATCCAGCCCACGGTGAAGCCGGCGGCATCGCCGAAGCAGCGCCGGGCGTAGACGTACCAGCCGCCGGCCAGGGGCAGGCTGGCCCCCAGCTCCGCCACGGCGATGGCGCCGAGCAGGGCGTAGAGGCCGCCGGCCAGCCAGGCCGCCACCACCCAGGGGCCGCTTCCCAGCTGGGCCGCCACCAGGCCAGGGGTGCGCAGGATGCCGGCGCCGATGGTGCCGCCCACGGCGCCGGCGATGCCGAAGGTCACCCCGAGCACGTTGAGCAGGCGGCCCGGGGTCTGGGCGGTCGCGGGCTGGTCCGGGACCACCGGATCGGGGGGAGTGGCGGGAGTCAGGAGGCGATCACCCGTTCCAGCAGTCCGTGCAGCTCCTCCAGCTCGTGGCGGCTCAGTAGCCAGTCGCCCTCCAGATCCTTGGTGACGCGGGCCTCGAGGATCCAGCCATCCTCCGTGCGCACGAGGGCGAAGTGGGGGGACTGGAAGGGGGCGGCCATGGGCTGGCGGGAGGGAGGCTGTCCCTCCTGCTTAGCCAGGGCCGGTGGGGCGGGCAGTGCCAGATTCGCCAGCAGCGGCGGCGGCCCCAGCTGCTCGAGCCGGAACGTGGCGCCGTAGCTGGGGGTGGGCTGCTGGGAATAGAAGCGGGCGGGGGCTGGCCTGCCCAGGCGTGCGCGGCCTGCGGCCACAAGGGCGGCGGCCCGGCTGCGGGCCCGCAGGGCCTGCAGTACCAGCGCCTGCAGCCAGTCGGGCGGGGTGCTCCAGCCCAGGGCGGCGCAGGTCTGGCGGTCCAGCAGGCCCAGCAGACCCCGCCGCAGGGCGGGGCGCAGGGGGCCGGGCCAGTCGGCCAGGAGCATGGCCAGGGTGGCGTCGGCGATGCGCCGGTTGGTGGCCGCCGGGGCGAAGGCCTCCCGCTCCACCCGTTCATTCAGGGCCAGCAGGTCCGCCAGGGTGTCCGGCAGCGCCGCGATGCCCATCCGCTCGCCCACCCCGCGCCAGAACAGGAACAGGTGCTCCTGTTCCAGGGGGGTCAGGGGCCGCCAGCCGTAGCGGGCCAGCCAGCGGATCGGCTCGGCCACGAAGGTGGAGAGCACGTAGAGGAAATCGTCGTTGCCGATCGCGTAGTGGCCGTGGATGCGGTTCATGCGCTCGATCACCGCGGCCCCGGCCGGGCTGTCCAGGCCATGGCGCAGCAGTTCGGCCACCATCAGGCCGGTGTCGTCGTAGCGCTTGCGGGGTCGTTGCTCGAATTCCCCCGTGCGGGCCAGCAGCCCGGAGATGGAGGGCACGCAGAAGGTCTTGAGCAGGGCCAGCTCCAGGGCCCGGGTGAGGTCCCAGGGAAACAGCTCGCCTGCCAGCCGGTGGGCGGTGGCTTCGGCGGCCCGCAGGGTCGTGTCGGCGTCGGCGTCGGCGGCGTCGGCAGGGTCGGTGGGGGAGCGCATCGGGGGCCTCAGAAGCGGGAGCCGGGCTGCTGCAGGAACACCCGTTCCTCCGGGCTGCTCGGCCGCCCGAGGGTCTGGTTGCGGTGGGGGAAGCGTCCGAAGCGGGCGATCACCGCATGGTGACGGCGGGCGAACTCGCTGGTGCGGGCGTCGGTGTGGCGCTCGAACAGGGGCAGACCCAGCTCCTGCACCGCCAGATCCTCGCTGTGCATCAGGGGCATCAGCCAGAACGGCCGCCGTTCCGGTGCCGGCTCCGCCTCCACCCAGCCCGCCTCCACGGCCCGCAGCGTCAGGGCCAGGGCCTGCCCATCGCCGGCGAAGGCGCGGGCCTGGTCGCGCCAGATCTGACGGGGGAACTGGTCGAGCACCAGGAGCAGGGCCAGGGCGTCCACGGCGCTCTCGCCCCAGGCGGCCCGGTTGCCGGCCAGGGCCTGGTCGGTGAGGGCCCCGAACCGTTCCCGCACGATCCGGTCGCGGTCGGGACCGGGTCGGAACCAGGCGGAGGAGGGCGTCTCCTGAAACCAGAAGTGCAGCACCTCCTGCGGCGTCGGCATGGCTCAGACGAGGAAGCGGTGCAGGAGGAATGGAAGCACCATCAGCAGCAGGGCCACGGCCACCAGGGCCGGCAGGTGGCTGATGCCGTAGGGAACCACCACCAGCAGCACCCCGCAGCCCAGGGCCACCGCATGGGCCTGCTTCCTGCCGTAGAGCACATAACCGAGCCCGATCGACCCGATCACCAGCATCAGCAGCTGGCGGAGGCTGGGATCGCTGCCCATGGAACCTGGCCCGGAGCGGCGGACGCCCCCATGCTGGGGCTCCCATCGCCCTCCTGCCCACCCATGACCCACCTGGTGGTGCTCCAGCACCTGGAGCGGGAAGGTCCGGGCCGTTTCGGCGAGGAGGCCCGGCGCCGGGGCTGGACGGTGACGGTCTGCCGGCCCGACCTGGGGGAGCCGATGCCCCGGCTCGGGGCCGACCAGGCCCTGCTGGTGCTGGGGGGACCGATGGGGGTGGGCGATATCGGATCGTCGTCCTTCCCCTGGCTGGCGGCGGAGGTGGCCCTGCTGCGGGAGTGCCTGGCGTGCGAGCGCCCGGTGGTGGGGCTGTGCCTGGGGGCCCAGCTGCTGGCCTTCGCCGCCGGGGGGCAGGTGGTGCCGCTGACGGCGGGGGACCCGCCGGTGCGGGCCTACGAAGTGGGCTGGGGGCCGGTGGACTGGACACGGTCCGAGGGTCAGGAACCGGTGCTGGCGGGGCTCGGGGCCGGCCTGCCGGCGCTCCACTGGCACGGGGACCGAATCCGGCTGCCCGCCGCCGCCACCCTGCTGGGGTCGACGCCCCTGTGCGCCGAACAGATGTTCCGCATCGGGCACCACGCCCACGGGCTCCAGTTCCACGCGGAGGTGACGGACGCCGCCCTGGAGGTCTGGCTCGAGGAGGACGGCGACTACGTGCGCCAGGCCCTCGGACCCGACGGGGTGGAGCAGATCAGGGCCGGCCGGGAGCGCTGGGGGGAGGAGGGGGAGCGCCAGGGGCGGCAGTTGATCAACAACCTGCTGGATCGGGTGGGTGCCCTGCTGGGGGGCTATCCCCTGCTGTGAGGGCCAGCCCGTCGGCCAGCTGGCGGCGCCGGTCCTCCACCGCCCCGTCCTCCAGCAGCCGCTCCGCCCGGGTCAGCCCCGCCTGGAGGCTCTCGCTGATCCCGGCGCGCCAGAGCAGGAAGCCCCCGTTCCAGATCAGTCCGGGCCGCAGCGGTCCGGAGCCCGTCAGGGCCTCCCGGGCCTGGCCCCGCCACTGGGCCACGCTCTCCAGCGGCACCTCGGGGGCCCCCAGGCCGTGGTCGCGGGCCCGCAGGATCAGCCGCTCCGCGTCACCCGCCGCTGCCCCCTGCCGGTGGGAGGCGATCGCCACCCGGTTGGTGGGCAGCTCCACGCCCCCCTCCATCCCCTTGATCAGCAGCAGATCGTGCTGGCCCGTGGCGGCAAGGGCCTCAGAGGCCAGCCGCTCGGTGGGGGCGTGGACGAAGCCGCTGACCTGCAGGTGGGGTCCGGGGTGGCAGCTCCAGAGCAGTTCCAGGGTGGCGACCGGCGGGCGCTTGCCGACCTGCTCCCGCAGCGTCACCAGCCGCTCGGCCGCCGGGAAGTGGGCCGGCTGGTGCAGCAGGGCCAGCCCCTCCGCGGCGAAGCGCCGGTTCACCGCGTCCCAGGGGAGGCCGCGGCGGTCGAGGTCGAGGGCGGCCAGGGCCTCGGCGGTGGTGAGGCCGTACTTCACCGGCATCGGATCGCCGCCGTGCACCACCACGCCGGCCCCCGCCGCCAGCAGCAGCAGGGCCACCAGGGGCAGCAGCGGCGCGGAACGGCTGCGGCCATCGAAGGGCACGCCGAAACTCAGCACCCGGCGGGGGCTCGCCGCCAGCCGCGGGCCGCGGCGTGCGTAGCTGTCGAGCATGCCGGCCAGCTCCTGGGGCTCGGGCCGCCGCAGGCGATGGGCGATCAGGAAGGCGCCGGCCTGGGCGTCCGTGCAGCGCCCGTCGAGCAGGTGATCGAGGGCTTCGCCGGCCTCGGCCCGGCTCAGGGCCCGGCCGCTGCGTTCGCCGCTGCCCAGGGCGGCGATCAGCTCGCGGAAGCGGCGCTGGTCGGCCCCCTGGGCCTCCGCCCGCTCCTGCCGCCGCTGCGCCGTCCATTCCCCCCCGGGGCTCGGCGTCGACATGCGCGGCGGCCTCCTTACGGTGATCCCTAGGGTGAGGGGCATGCCCGGGATCATCGCAAGCCCCCTTCTGCTGGTGGTGCATGGCCGTGCCGGTGGCGTCATCCCCGCCGAACTGCAGGCCCTGGCCAGGGAGCTGGAGGCGGGGCGCGGCGCTCCGGTGGGGCTGGAGGCCCTGACGGCGGGCGAGCCGCCGGATGCCCCCCGCGGCAGCGCCGCCGCCCCCCTGGCCCTGGTGCCCCTGTTCCTTTTGCCCGGCAGCCATGTGCGCCGGGACGTGCCGCGGATCGCCGAGCGTTGCCGCCGGGGCGGGCCCGTGCGGCGTCTGCCGTTCCTGGGGGCCTGGCCCGCCTGGCAGAGGGCCCTGGCCGCCGAGCTGGCGGCGCTGCCGGCGCCAGTTCAGCCGCCCGGAGCCCCTGCCCAGCCAGCACCCTGGCTGCTGCATCACCCGCTGGAGGGGCCGCTGGGGGCGGCGTTCCTGGCCCACCTGGAGGCGGTCACCGGTGGCCGCTGCCGCGCCACTCCATACAGTGCCCCCAGTCCCGAGGACGCTCCGCTGCCCCTGTCTGGCCCCGCCCTGCCCCTGGCCCTGGCCGCCAACCGGCTCACCGACGCCCTGCCGCCGTCGCTGGGCCTGCCGCTGCTGCAGCGGCCCCGGTTCCGGGCCGTGGTGCTGGAGGCCCTGATGGCGTTGCCATGACGGAGCCATGACGGACGAGACCCTGGCCCCCAGCGTCGATGACGGCCCCGGGACCGTGTACCTGGTGGGGGCGGGCCCGGGGGATCCGGACCTGCTCACCCTGCGGGCCCACCGCCTGCTGCAGCAGTGCGACGCCCTCGTCTACGACTCTCTGGTGCCCACCGCCCTGCTGGACTTGGTGCCCGAAGGGTGCGAGCGCCATTTCGTCGGCAAGCGCCGCGGCCACCACTCGGTGCCCCAGCCCAGCACCAACGCGGTGCTGCGGGAGCTGGCCGGCCGCCACCGGCTGATCGTCCGCCTCAAGGGCGGCGATCCGTTCCTGTTCGGCCGCGGCGGAGAGGAGGCAGCGCACCTGGCGGCCCACGGGATCCCGGTGCAGGTGGTGCCGGGGGTCACGGCCGGCATCGCCGCCCCCGCCTACGCCGGCATCCCGGTCACCCACCGGCGGGCGGGATCGAGCGTCACCTTCGTGACCGGCCATGAGGAGATTGACAAGCGCCGCCCCGGCGTCGACTGGCGCGGCCTGGCCCGCAGCAGCGACGGCCTGGTGATCTACATGGGGCTGCACAACCTGCGCCACATCATTGCGGAGCTGATCGCGGGCGGGCTGGCCCCCAGCACCCCCGCCGCCGTGATCCAGCAGGGCACGGTGCGGGGCCAGCGGCAGCTGGTGGCCACCCTGGACGTGCTGGCCGACCGGGTCGAGGCCGAGGCGTTCGCCTCCCCTTCGATCGTGGTGGTGGGCGCCGTGGTGCAGGAGCGGGTGCCGTCCTGCGCCCCGTCGCCGGCCGATGTGGCGATGCCGATACCCTTCTGAGGCCTCCGACTGCGCCGCCGATGGCCACCGCCCTGCCCCGGCGCGCAGCGGTTGCGGTTCTGCTGGCCGGACCTCTGCTCGTCGTTGGCCTGGTGGCCGCGGCGGGCGGCCGCCAGGGCGAGGCCAGGGCCGCGGCCCCGCCGCTGCTGGTGAGTGCGGCGGCCAGCCTTTCGGGGCCGCTGCAGGACCTGGCCGTTCCCTTCACCAGGGGCCAGGGAACGGCGCCGCCCCAGTTCAACTTCGGCGCCTCCGGTCTGCTGCAACAGCAGATCCAGCAGGGGGCCCCGGCGGATGTGTTCCTCTCCGCCGGCGCCCGGCCGATGGACACTCTGGAGCGGGCGGGCCTGCTGCTGGCCGGCAGCCGCCGGGATCTTCTGGGCAACCGGCTGGTGCTGGTGGTGCCGGCCCGGGCGCCGCGGCGCCCCCTGGACGTCACGGGACTGGCGGGCCCCGGGGTGCGGCGCATCGCCATCGGTGACGGCACCGTGCCGGCCGGCGACTACGCCCGCCAGGTGCTGGCCCACAAAGGACTCACTGCGGCCGTGGCCCCGAAGCTGGTGCCCCTGGGGTCGGTGCGGGCCGTGGCCCGGGCCGTGGCTGACGGCAACGTGGACGCCGGTTTCGTGTACCGCAGCGATGCGGTGCAACTGGGGGGCCTGCGGGTGGTGGCCACCGCCCCGCTCACCAGCCATGCCCCGATCCGCTACAGCGGCGCGGTGCTGCGCAGCAGCCGCCAGCCCCAGCTGGCCCTGGCCTATCTGCGCTCCCTGGGCAGCCCCGCCGCCCGGGCCCTGTTCCGTCGCGAGGGCTTCGAGATCCTGCCCGGTCGGGCCCCCTGATGGAGGCCGGCCCCGGCCTGTCGCCCCTGGTGCTGTCGCTGCGCAGCGCCACCCTGGCGGTGCTGCTGGTGCTCCCGGCTGGGTTCCTCGCCGCCGATCGGGTGCGGCGCTGGCGGGGCGCGCGGCGCGCCACGGCCGACCTGCTGCTGCTCTCCCCCCTGGTGCTGCCGCCCACGGTGCTGGGGTTCGTGCTGCTGCAGCTGCTGGGCCGTTACGGCCCCCTGGGGGAACCCCTGGCGCGGCTGGGGCTGGAGCTGGTGTTCAGCTGGCCCGCCACGGTGCTGAGCGCGGCGGTGGTGGCCTTCCCCCTGATGTACCGCACCCTGCTGGCGTCGCTGGAGCAGCTGGATCCCGGCCTGGAGGGGGTGGCCCGCAGCCTGGGGGCTGGGCCGTGGCGGGTATGGCGGCGGATCACCCTGCCCCTGGTGCTGCCAGGGCTGGGGGCAGGCCTGAGCCTGAGCTACGCCCGGGCCCTGGGGGAGTTCGGCACCACCCTGATGCTGGCGGGCAACATCCCCGGCCGCACCCAGACCCTGCCCCTGGCGATCTACACGGCCGTCGATGCCGGCGACCTGCCCCGGGCCTGGGCTTGGACCGGCCAGGTGCTGCTGCTGAACGGGCTCTGCCTGGGGCTGGTGCAGCTGTTCCTCCGCCGCTCCCGCCGGACGCGCCGGCCGGGCACACCCGCGGCTGCGCCTGCCCCGGCCGTGCCCCCGTCGCCGCCGGGGCCTCCAGTGCCCCCCCTGGTGCTCGAGCGCCCCTTCGCCCTCTGCTTTGCGCTCCAGCAGGGCCACGGTGACTTCCGCTTCGAGCTGGCCCTCGACACCTCCTGCCGCCGGCTGGCGATCCTGGGGCCCTCCGGGGCCGGCAAGAGCCTTCTGCTGCGCCTGCTGGCCGGGCTGGAGCGCCCCCGGGCCGGGCGGATCGAGCTCAACGGCCGGGTGCTGTTCGATGCGGAGCGGGGCATCGACCTGCCGCCGGAGCGGCGCCGCATCGCCGTGATGCTTCAGAACGATGCCCTCTTCCCCCACATGAGCGTGGCCGCCAACGTGGGCTTCGGCCTGGCCCACCTGCCGCCGGCCGAACGCCACGCCCGGGTGGCGGCCCAGCTGGCGGCGGTGGGGCTGCAGGAGCAGGCGCGGCTGTTCCCCGCCCAGCTCTCGGGGGGCCAGCAGCAGCGCACGGCCCTGGCCCGGGCCCTGGTGACCGAGCCGGACCTGCTGCTGCTGGATGAGCCCCTCTCCTCCCAGGACACCCACCGCCGCCAGCACCTGCAGCAGCTGATGGAGGACCTGACGGCCCGCTCCGGGGTGCCCACCCTGCTGGTGACCCACGACATGGAGGAGGCCTACCGCCTGGGCGAGGAACTGCTGGTGATCGACCGGGGGGCGCTGCTGCGCCATGGCCCCCGCGAGGAGGTGTTCGAGCGGCCCGGGGCCGTGACGGTGGCGCGGCTGACGGGCTGCAGGAACATCTCCGCGGTGCAGTGGCTCGGGCCCACCCGGCTGCGGGCCCTGGCCTGGGGCCTGGACCTGGAGCTGCCGGAGCCCCTGGAGGCGGCCGTCAGCCACGTGGGGATGCGGGCTCACCAGCTGGAGCTCGCCGCCGCTGCCGTGCCAGGGGCGGCCCACCACTGGTCCTGCCGGGTGGTGGGGGTGAGCGAGGGGCCGCGCCATGTCAGCGTCTCGGTGGTGCCCCAGGCCAGCCCCGCGGGGCCCGGCCTCCCGGGGGGCGGGCCCATAGAACCGATCCTGGTGGAGCTGCCCCGAAGGGCCTGGAGCGTCCTTGCCCTGGCTGCGGCAAGCGGCCCCCTGGTGCTCTCCCTGCCCGCGGGCGGGCTGCTGCCGCTGCGATGAGCGCCATGCTGGGGGCACCGTCCCGACGCTTCCGCCCCGGCATGAACCAGCCTGGCCTCTCGCACCTCAACGCCGCCGGCCAGGTGCACATGGTGGAGGTGGGCGACCGGCCCGCCAGCGACCGTCGCGCCGTGGCCGAGGGCTGCATCACCATGGCCCCCGAGGTGCTGGCCCTGGTGCTGGAGGGCCGGGCGGCCAAGGGGGACGTGCTGGCGGTGGCCCGGGTGGCGGCGATCCAGGGTGCCAAGCGCACCTGGGAGCTGATTCCCCTGTGCCATCCGATCGCCCTGACGGGCCTGGAGGTGTTGATCGAGCCGATGGCCGACGGCAGCGGGCTGCGGCTGGAGGCCAGCGCCCGCACCACCGGCGCCACCGGCGTGGAGATGGAGGCGCTGACGGCGGTGCAGGTGGGCCTGCTCACCCTCTACGACATGGTCAAGTCGGCTGATCCGGCCATGACCATCGGCCCGGTGCGGCTGCTGCGCAAGGAAGGGGGGCGCCGCGGCCCCTGGCAGCACCCCGACGTCCGGGGCCTGGCCGGGGAGAGCGATGGCTGAGCCGTTCCCCCGCGAAGGCCTCCCCCTGGAGGAGGCACGGCGCCGGGTGCTGGCGGCGATCACCCCGCTGACGGGCCGTGAGCGGCTGCCGCTGGCGCGCTGCCTGGGCCGGGTGAGCGCCGAGCCGGTGCGGGCCGCCGAGGCCGTGCCGGGTTTCCGGGCCTCGATCATGGATGGCTACGCCATCGCCGACGCCGAGGCCCCAAGCCCTGGCCGCCGCTGGTCCCTGGTGGGCCGCTCCGCCCCCGGCGCGCCCTACGGAGCGGTGCTGGCGGCGGGGGAGGCGATCCGGATCCTCACCGGCGCGCCCCTGCCCGAGGGGGCCCAGCGGGTGCTGCCCCAGGAGCTGGTGACGCCCGATCCCGCTGCCGACAGCCTTGTGCTCACCGGAGAGGCGGGTCCCAACCCCTGGATCCGGGCCCCGGAGGAGGAGGCCGCCGCCGGCGACGCACTGCTGCCGGCCGGGGTGCGCCTGGGGGCCGCCGCCCTGGGGCGGCTGGCCAGCTGCGGTGTGGCGGCGCTGGAGGTGCGTGTCCAGCCGCGGCTGGGGCTGCTGATCAGCGGCGATGAGCTGGTGGCGGCCGGCGCGGCCCGGGGGCCGGGGCAGATCTGGGAGAGCAACGGCACCCTGCTGCGGGCCCTGCTGGAGCGGCTGGGCTACCCCGTCAGCGAGCAGCGGGTGGTGGCCGACGATCCCGCCGCCCTCCGCCAGGCCCTAGGGGAGCTGGCCGCCGGCTGCGACGTGGTGGTCAGCACCGGCGGGGTGTCGGCCGGCGACAGCGACTGGATCCGGCCCCTGCTGAGCGAGCTGGGGGAGGTGGGCTTCTGGAAGCTGTTCCTCAAGCCCGGCCGGCCCTTCGCCTTCGGCCGGCTGGGGACGCGGCCCTTCTTCGGCCTGCCCGGCAACCCGGTGGCCGCGGCGATCACGGCCCTGCAGCTGCTGTGGCCGGCCCTGCAGCAGCTGGAGGGGGGCGAGGTGGTGCTGCTGCCGCGGCTGAAGGTGCGGCTGGCCTCGCCCCTGAAACGGGGCGCCGGCCGGCCCGAACTGGCCCGGGCCCGGTTGGCGGTAGATGGCGACGGCGCCCTGCTGGCGCTGGTGGAGGGCAGCCAGGCCTCCTCCCGCATCGGCTCGCTGCAGGGGGCCGACCTGCTGCTGGAGATCCCCGCCGAGGTGGGTGCCCTGGAGGCCGGCACGGAGCTGTGGGCCCAGCTGCTGCGGCTGCCGCTGCTCTGAGTCAGTCGCTGCTGGCCTCAGGCGCTCCGGGGGCGGTGATCGGCGCCGGAATCGGGGCGGGGAGGCCGTCGATGCTGCGGCGGTTCTTGCGCTTCCAGTAACGCTCCAGGCCGTCGTTCCCCTTCCGGCGCGCCCAGCTGTCGAGCTCGGTGCGGTCGCCGCCGTAGCTGTAGCGGGGCACCGCCATGCCGCAGGAGGTCTGGACCCGTCCGATGGCCAGATCGAAGATCTGGCGGGCGCCGGCCAGGGGCTCGAAGTGGGCGTACAGGCCGTCCCAGTCGGCCTCGCCCCGCTGGATGGTGCGGGCGGTGCCGTAGAGCCGCAGGATCTGGGGCGGGCCCTCGAAGGCACAGAACATCAGCGTCATGCGCGGGCACGCCTGGACGTGGGCGGCGGTTTCGTTGCCGCTGCCGGTGAGGTTGAGCCAGATCACCCGGCGCTCGTCGAGCACCCGAAGCGCATCCCGCCCCTTGGGGGACACGTTCACCGTGCTGTCCGCGGTGGCGGTGCCGACGAAGAAGAGCTTCTGGGCGGCGATGAAGCTGATCTGGTCGGCCGAGAGGGCGTCGCTGGACTGGCCCATGGAACGGGGTGCGAAGGGAGGGGAGTGGAAGGGTTCACAGCGGTGTGTTGCCGGCCACCCAGGTGCCGCGGCCGCCGCTCCACTCCCGTTTCCAGAAGGGGGCGTGGTGCTTGAGATCCTCCAGCAGCTCCTGGACGCAGCGCAGGGCGGGACCGCGGCGGTCGGCCTGGACGGCCACCAGCACGATGGCCTCCCCCGGCCGCACCCGCCCCACCCGGTGCGCCACCAGCACTGCGCCCGCCCCGTGGCGCGCCGCGCAGGCCTCGGCGAGGCTCCGCAGCTGGGCCTCGGTCATGCCGGGATAGTGCTCCAGTTCCAGGGCCTCGAGAGGCTCGCCGGCGGCGGTGGTGGGGCGGACGCGGCCGATGAAGTGGCTTTCGGCGGCTGAGCTCGTGGCGTCGGGCACCTCGGCAGCCAGGCTCCGCTGCCAGGCCGCCAGCCGTTCCAGCGGCTGGAAGGGGGCCTCCAGGAGCTGCACCACGATCGGGGCTGGCGGGCGGACGGGGCTGGTGGTGGACATCGGTCAGCCTCCGGTGATCGGGGGCAGGAAGGCCACCTCGTCGCCGGGGGACAGGGGGCTGTCGGGGGCGGCGAAGGCCTGGTTGATGGCCACCCGGACCGTGGCCGGCAGCTCGGCGCCCTCCTCGCCGGGGCCGCCGTCCAGGGCCAGCTGCCGCCAGAGATCCGCGGCGGTGGTGCGCTGGGCACCTGGGCGGGCGTCGAGCTGGATGAGCCGTTCGCCCCAGCCCGCCTGTTCGCGCAGGCCGGCGAACAGGCGCACATGCACGGGGGGGACGCTCGGGTGGGTCATGGGGTCAGGCGGAGAGGCCGACCTGGCTGTGCAGGGACCGGCAGACCACCCGGTTGCGGCCATGGCGTTTGGCTTCGTAGAGGCAGTCGTCGGCCAGCTGCAGCAGCCTGTCGGCGTCGCACTCGGCCATCGAGTTCGGATCCCAGGCCGCGATGCCGATGCTGACGGTGAGGACGTTGCCGGTGGCGACTCCCGGGTGGTAGATGCCCTTGTCCTGGATCGACTCGCGCAGCTTCTCGCACAGGAGCAGGGAGGCATCGGCATCGGTCTTGGGCAGGATGATGGCGAATTCCTCGCCCCCCAACCGGGCCACGAAGTCGCTTTTTCGGCGCAGGGACGTCCGCAGGGCATCGGCGATCTCCTTGAGGCATCGGTCGCCGTAGGCGTGGCCCAGAACATCATTCACCACCTTGAACTGATCGATGTCGATGAGTGCCAGGGACAGGTTGACCTGGGCGGCTCTGGAGGCGGAGACATTCCCCTTCAGGAAGGAATCGAAGCTGCGGCGATTGGCGAGCTGGGTGAGGGGATCCAGCATCGCCAGCCGCTTCGAGCGCTCGCTCTCGAAGGCATAGAACAGCAGGCTCAGCAGGCTGCTCATCGCTTCGATGCGTTGCACCTCCTGGTCGCTGAAGACGCTGCCTTCATGCAGGGCGATCGTGAGCACCGGGATGGAAACCCCGCGTGAGTCCAGTCGGATGCCGAGGTAATCGCTGCAGCCCACCTCCCTGAGGGAGTCCAGAAAGGGGAAGCCGTTGTCCTTCGTGGCGACCAGCTGCTGCCGAAACACCTTGCTCCTGGTGGCGATGAAATGCAGGGGGCTGCGCAGGTGTTCATCCTGCTCCAGGAAGTCCCGCTCCATGCGCAGGGTGCTGACAAGGCCCGGCCTGGAGCTCACCCAGACATACTGGCTGCAGTCGATGTCATCCTGGTCGGGTAGGAAGGCCAGGGAGAAACGGTGGATCTCCAGGCCCCAGGACTTCAGTTCATTGACGAACAGGAGCACGAACTCCTCGAAGCTGCGCAGCCTCGACCAGTTGTCGATGATGTAGCGCTCCAGCGGAATTTTCCTGTCGGAGGTGTTGAATTCGTCGCCATGCCCGGAATCGCGCAGTCTTGATGTGGCACGGATCTGCTCCAGCGTCTGCTGCAGGGAATCGCGGTCCGCCCATTCGGAGGATCGGATGAACGACTCCACCTCCTCTAGGGGAAGGGGTGGCGAGACGAGGAACCCCTGCAGGGCATCAGCTCCCAGCCGGATGACGGCGGTGAGTTCGTTGTGGGTTTCGACGCCCTCACAGACCACGGTCTTGCCGAGGGCGTGGACGGTGTCGATGAAGGAGCCGACATAGCGCTGCAGCCGGAAGGAACGATCGACCCCCTTGATCAGATCAATGTCGAGCTTGATGGCGTCGTACCAGGCTTCGCTGATGCGTCGGTAGTTGGAGAGTCCGGAGCCGAAGTCGTCGATGAAGATTCTGAAGTTCAGCTCCCGCATCAGCCGCTCCGAAGCCGTTGTCACCCCCTCCGATCCCGCCAGAATGTCCGTGGCGGCCATCTCCGTGATCTCAATGCAGAAAATCGAGCTGTCGATGCCATGGTGCTTGACCAAACCGATCAGCTGGTTGAGGCGCTGATCGGTGGAGACGGAATCAGAGCTGATGTTGACGGAGACATACTCGATGCGATGACGCAGAAACTCCGAGGCATTGATCTGCTGTTGCACGTCGTTGAGCCTGCTCACCACAAGGGCATCGATCTTGTGGGCGATGCCGATGTCATGGGCCAGCTGAATCACGTGCCCCGTGCCGAGCTTGCCCAGGGCCGGCGGCAGGAAGCGGATCAGCAGTTCAAGCCCGAAATGGCCTGGATTGCTGAGCTGAAGAATCGGCTGGAAGCGCAGTTCCAGGTCACTGGCCTTCAGGGACGTGAGTTGGCTTCTGATCTCGCCCTTATCCTTGACGAGCAGATCATCACCGCTCTTCACGAGGCGGTAGGAACGTCTGTCTTCGGCCGCCAGTATCTCCCCGAAGGCCTGCATCGTCAGCAGGGTTTCGGGTGGGGCATCCAGCTGAAATCGCTGCCCGGTGATGGTCACATCGTCCCAGGCGAGCACGGTATCGCTGGAGATCTGGATCGATCCGGAGACAATGCCGAGCAGACGGGCCAGGAGCGCCTCACAGGCAGCGTTGTCATCGATGGGAATGCTGCCGGAGGCCCGCACGATCAGGGCGATCTTGTTTTTCGAGACGTGGTAGAAGTTGAAGCCGGGATGCACAGCCCATCCCTTGTCAATCGCCCGACAGGCTTTCGTGAGGATGTCGTTGATCTCCACCTCACTGAGATAGCCGCGTTGCCGTTCGAGATAGCGGAAGTCGATGGTCACCAGGAAGCCGTCTTCGCCGCGTTCCGCGTGCTTCCTGAGGGCCGATGCCTCAAGATCCTTCACCAGGGCGTAGTGCGTCAGGAAGGACGTCTGGCCGTGCTTGCGGAAGCTTCCGGTCACCGGTTGCTCCTTCCTCCGGTTGTGGCTGGAACGCCAGGCGATCGCCACGCTCGTTCCGATCCCCAGCAGCCCCAGGGTCAGGGCGAGGTTGCGGACGCGATCCGCCTGGGTGGGCAGGGCCGGCGCCAGGGTCAGCCCCACCGCCAGATCCCCGAAATCCACCCGGTAGAGCGAACCGGCCGGCGCTCCCTTCACGATCCCCTTCGCCTCCAGGGCGGTCCATGGGGCCAGCCGGATCTGCCTGTCGCCTTCTTGATCGCGGTTGACCAGGCTGGCCCCGGAGAGCCGGATCCATTCGGGGGCCCGCCGGCGGGCGGGGCCCGTGGTGAAAAGCAGGGCATTCCCCTGGCTCGGTTCGTCCGCCACCACCAGCACCAGCCGGGTGAAGCGTCGGGGGCAGACCAGGGGCCTGCCCTTCAGGGTCGCGGACCCCGTTGCCATCACCGCCGGAACGGGGGAGTTCGCCAGCTCCGCCTCGGCGACGGACTGCAGCCCCAGGGAGGCCAGGGGCGGCCCCGGGGTGCTGAGGCTGCGCTCGACGCCCTGCAGGGCGGTGCACAGCCGTCCGGCGATCCGATCATCCTGGCGGCGTAAGTCGTTGGAACTGCGCTGATCCAGCAGGTGGGTGAAGATCAGAAGCGAGGTGCCCGAAAGAAGCGCTCCACTGATGATTATCAATGTGGTGCGTCGGCGCATGTTCCTTCCTCACCAGCCTCACCTTAGCCACCGTAGGCGTGGCGAGCTTCCAGTCCTCGCAGGTTCCCTGCCCGGTGGAACCGTTCGATCTTCTTCCCGGCCGTTCTTTTCCCTGGGTTTCCTCACCATTGCTCAGGGAAAACTCAGGCTTGCTCGCTGAGCGCTGGAAGGTGACTACGGCGACGTCCACAGGTTTGCCGTGGCCCCTAACATTCGCGGGCATGCATCCTTTCTGGCCGTGGGCGCCGCACGGATTACGAGTTCAGCGGTTGGGTCGGCAGTTGGGTGGCCGGGTGTGTCAGCACATCCCTGCTTGATCACCGGGCATGTTTTCATCTTGCCGATGGATCTTCAGCCGTGATCCATACAGCTGTGGTGGGAGGCGGCGCCTGCGGGCTGGCCGTGGCCAGGGGGCTCTGGCAGCAGGGCCGTCCCGTGCGCGTCTATGAACGGGCCCTGGCCTCCCATCTCCATGGCCATGGCTTCCTCCTGCTGGCCAATGGTCGCGCCGCCCTGCGCCGGCTCGGCTGCGACCCGGACGGCACCCTGGGCCATCCGATCACGTCGGTGAGGATCCTCTGCTGTTCAGGCCAGGTGCTGGTGGAGCACCCGCTCGAGGGGGCGGTGGCGATGCTGCGTCACCAGCTGCTCAATGTGCTGCTACGCGGCGCCCCCGACGATCTGGTCCACTACAACCACCCGTTCGAGCGCTTCGACTGGGACCGGGAGCGGGCCCGGGCAGTGTGTTTCCAGAACGGTCGCTCCCACCCCGCCGATGCCTTCGTCGCCGCCGACGGGGTGCGCTCCAGCTGCCGGCTGTCCCTGGGATGCGGGGCGATGACCAACCCGGGCCGGGTCAAGGAGATCGTGGCCCACGTGCGCCAGCCCCTGGTGGCGGCCGAGCTGGGCCACCGCTTCCTCAAGGTGCTCGATCCCTCCGGGGGACTGGCGGTCGGCCTGGTGCCCCTGGGCGATGACCGGCTGGTCTGGTTCGTGCAGTTCGACAGCCAACGCTTCACCGTCCCCCAGCCCTCCGAGGTGGGGGCCTTTCTCGAGGCGCACTTCGGGGGGTTCCCCGCCGTGGTGCGCCACGTGCTGGCGGCCACCGATCCGGCCCGCGCCCATGTGTGGCACACGGTGGACGAGGATCCGGCCACCCGCTGGAGCAAGGGCAACGTGGCCCTGGCGGGGGACGCGGCCCACCCGCTGCTGCCGTTCACCAGCCAGGGGGTCAACACCGCCCTGGAGGATGCGGTGGTCCTCAGCGACCTGCTGCTTGGCTGCCGGGATCCCGCCGATGTGCCGGAGCTGTTCAGCGCCTACGAACGCCAGCGGCGGCCGGCGCTGCTGGGCTGTGTGGAGGCCGGTCGCGAGATGGCGAGGTCGTTCGTCCAGCCGTCGGCCACCCGGCTCCAGCTGCCGCTGATGGCATGAGCGATCGCTTCGCCGACAGCTTCCGCGACGGCGCGGTGCCGATGGAGCTGCTGCGCCAGCGGGCCCACAACCTGCGCTGGGCCGAGCAGGCCCCCGGGGTGATCCCGCTCACCGCCGCCGATCCCGATTTCCCGGCGGCGCCGGTCATCCGCGACGCCATCGCCGACTACGCCCGCTCCGGGGTGTTCAGCTACGGCCCCGCCGGCGGGCTGGCCTCCTTCCGGCAGGCGGTGGCCGGCTACCTGCGGCAGCGGGGGGCGTCGGTTCCGCCTGAAGGGGTGCTGGCGGTCAACAGTGCGGCCGCCGGTCTGGCCCTGGTGACCCGCCACTGGCTGTCGCCCGGCGACGAGGCGATCGTCTGGGATCCGGTCGACTTCCTCTTCGCCCACACCGTCCGCAGCGCCGGCGGGGTGCCGGTGCTGTGGCGCATCGATCCCGAGACCCCCCTGGATCTGGCGGCGCTGGAGGCCCTGGTGACCAGCCGCACTCGGGTGCTGTGCCTCTGCAACCCCCACAACCCCCTGGGCCGCTGCTTTCGCCGCGACGAACTCGAGGCCCTCGGCCGCTTCTGTCTGGAGCGGGGGTTGCGGGTGCTGAGCGATGAGGTGTGGAGCGATGTGGTCTACCCGCCGGCCACCTTCACCAGCTGGCTGGCCCTGGAGCCGGAGCTGGCCGGCCTCGGGGCGGTGGTGCATGGCTTCTCCAAGTCCTTCGGCCTGGCCGGTCTGCGGGTGGGCTACGTGGCGATGGCGGATCCGGAGGCGGCGGCCCGGCTGCTGGCCGACAGCGAGCTGCCCTCCACCGTCGATGGCGTGGCCACCCTCAGCCAGGTGGCGGCCACGGCGGCCTACAGCCCCGACGGCCTGGCCTGGCTGGAGGCCTTTCTGGAGCATCTGCGGGCCCGTCGCGACCAGGCCGTCAGCCGGCTGGCGGCGATCCCCGGCCTGCGGGTGCAGCCCCCCGCGGCCACCTTCGTGCTGTTCGTCGGCCTGCCGCCGCTGCAGGAGAGCGTCGAGGAACTGGTGGAGCGGCTGCGGCGGGAGCACGGGGTGGCGGTGGTGCCGGGGAGCCCCCGCTGGTTCGGCCCCGGGGCGGCGGGCCACCTGCGGCTGAGTTTCGCCACCTCCGAGGCCCTGCTCGGCGAGGCCCTCGAACGCCTGGCGGCCGGACTGGCCCCGGCGCCCTAGCCAGCGGCGGGCCGATCAGGGCAACAGCCGCACCGGATCCCCCACTGCCACCGGGCCGGGGCTGACCACACTCAGACGGATGCCGGCCACCACGCCGTTGTGACGGGCGGTGGCCCGCAGGATCTCCAGGTTCTCCTCCAGGGCACCCTGGGCCAGGGTGGTGACGACGCAGCGGGGGCAGCCGCCGTCGACCCGCAGCACCAGCTGCTCGCCGATCTGCAGGCAGGCGCCGCTCCAGCCCTCCTCCACGAAGCCGGAGGACTCCGGCGGCGTGGCGATCAGCAGGTTGGGGCGGAAGCGCTCGACGGCGAAATCCAGCTGGGGTTCGAGCTGGCGCAGCCGCTCCAGGGTGGCGGTGGTGATGGCGTGGATGGGGCAGGCATCGAAGAAGGTGCCTTCGGGCAGCTCCAGGGCGTTGGTCACGTCCTGGAAGGCGCGCTCCTTCACCGGCGGCCAGTACTGGTCGAGGCTGGCCCCCTCCGGCGGGGTGTCCAGCAGGCTCACCCTGCGCCCGAACAGCTCGCTGAAGAAGGCGTCCACATCGTCCTCGCCGCTGCAGAGCCCGGCGCTGCCGTCGTCCTCGCGGGGGCCGATCAGCACCGGCGGCAGGGGCGCCGCCGGCGTCGGTTCCTCCCGGAAGCGGGCCCGGTAGCCAAGCAGGCCCTGCCAGAGCCGCGGGTTCTTGGCGCTGGCCACCCGGCCGCTGGCGTGGTCCCAGAGGGCATAGGCCCGGTCGCCCCGGATGCCGCGGGGGTCGACGTCGAGCTGGCTGGGGGAGTCCCCGAGCATCGACTTCACCGGGTAGCGCCAGAGCGCCTGCACCGTTCCCACCAGATTCTGCACGCCCGTCGCCTGTTGTTGCCGGCGCACTCTGGGGGCGGAGGCGCGCCAACGCCGGTAGCAGCACCTACCGTCCGCAGGGCACACGCCGGGATCCGCTCTCCTGGGCCATGAAGGACTTCATCCACCTGCGATCCGCCAAGTTCCCCGAGCTCCCCGGCGAGGCCGGGGAGATGGTGAACCCGGGCACGGTGGGCAAGGCCCTGGCGCTGCACCTGCAGGAGCGGCTGCGGGCGAACGGCCGGCAGGTCCCTTTCCTCTGCTGCGAGGACTGGGGCTGGTGGGTGGAGCTGGCCGACGCACCCTTCCGTTTCGGGGTCTGCATCTACAGCCAGCCGGCCGAAGGGGAGGTGATGGAGTTCTGCTGCACCGACGGGGCCGTCGCCGAGCGGATCTGGCAGTGGCGCCGCTTCCGCTTCATCGACACGGCCCCCTGGGCCGAGGCCCTGCACGGGGAACTGCTGGCGATCTTCCGCGACGATCCCCAGGTGGAGCTGCTCGGCAGCGGTCCCACGTTTCCCTTGGGGGACCCCTGAGCCGGCGCCCGGGAGGGAGCGCCCTTTCAGGGGCTCCAGAAGCCGCGGGAGTTGAGCCACAGCCCGAGCACCAGCAGCGGCAGCAGGAACCCCGCCAGGATCTGCAGCCGCGGCCGCAGGCCGGTGGCTTCCGGTGCGGCCCCGGCGACGTTCTGCCGGGGGGGCGTGCCCTTGCCATGGGTGGGCGTGCGTCGGCGCGATCGCGAAGCCATGGACTCGGGCGGTGGGCCCTAATTCTTCACCAGCACCTGCTCGAGCGAAAGACGATCCCGGATGTCACCGGGGAGGTGGGTCCAGTGGCGGGCGATCAGCTCGGCCAGCTGGTGGCCGTTGACGAGGCTGATCCTGGCAAAGCCCTCCTCGCCGGCCGCCGTGGTCGCCGCCGGCTGGAAATCGGCGGTGGTGATGAAGACCCCATGGCCGCCGAAGGGAATGAACTGGCGCAGCTCCCGCACCGTGTCGGCGCCGATCCGGGCGCCGAGGTTGCCGCGGTGGAAGCGGGCATGGATGCGGATGCGGGCCGGCAGCGCGAGGCTGATGTCGCCGCAGGCATCGAACACGTCACGAAGTGCCCCGCGGTGCTCGGTCCGCTCCCAGTCCTGGAAGCCGAGGGCATCGAGCAGGTGGACCACCAGCCGCTCGAATTCGGCGGGATCCAGCTGCAGGAGCTGTTCGAGCACGCTGCGGTGGGCCTCCTCCTTCCGGGTGGTCGCCCGGGCCGGGGTGGCCGTTTCCTGGCGGCCGATGGCGCGGATGAATTCGGCCTGGTGCTCCACCAGGAACACCGTCAGCAGGGAACGCATCCGGGTGTGGGCCGGAACGGTGAGCAGGGTGCGGATGGAATTGCGGAACGGCGCTGAGAAGTGGTCGAGCCGGAGCGGTTCGGGCGACCAGGTGACGGGACGCCGGTGGCGCAGGGGACAGCCGTCGTCGCCGGTGGGGTCGTAGTAGGCGCAGCCCTCATCAACGACGCCGAAGCGCAGCAGGTCGGCTTCCGCCGCCGGGATGATCACGTGGTCGCCGGGGCGGATCTCGAACAGGAAGCGGTGGATCTCGTTGACGTAGTTGGAGAGCAGGATCGCGCTCTGGATGTCCGGGAAGTAGCGCCGCACCACCGAAAACAGCTGCTCCCGGTTCCTGATCGGGCCGAGATCCTCGGTGATTTCCCGCCAGCCGATGCCGACGAAACCGCCGCTGAGGAAGTTGTCCGCGTAGATGCCGCCGCCTGCCCGAACGCACCAGACGTTGGTCATCGAAGGGACGCGGGTCGGGACGGTAGGCCTGCGGGCGGCATGGCGGGAGTGACGGCGCCTACAGCTTCTGGACAGAAGCTCCCTGAGATTGTCGCGAATCTTGCCGGGAAGCGCATCCTCATCAACCCTGAGACACAGGAGAACGGCCTGATACCTCGGATCTTAAGGCATCGCTCACCTTTCCTTCAGTTCTCTGGGTTGAGGCGGCGCACGGCCCGCTCCAGGGACGGGGCCAGGCCGCGCCGCTGCTGCAGCCTGGGGCTCCAGATCAGGCCGCTGCGCAGCTCCTCCTGCCCGGCCAGCACCATGTCCTGTCCCTCGTTCAGCTGCAGCTCCGAGAGGGGCACGGTGAGGGGGCCGCGGAAGTAGAAGGCGCTGAGCTGGTCGTCGTGGTGCTCGAACCAGAGCGGCAGTGCGGACGCCTCCCAGCCGATCTCCTCGCCCAGCTCCCGCAGGATCGCCTGCTCCGGCCGCTCCCCTGGATCGAGGTGGCCGCCGAACAGCCCCCAGCAGCCCGGATGGACGATCCCCTCGATGTCGTCCCGGAGCTGCAGCAGCCAGCGACCCTCCCGCTCCAGCATCGCCAGCGCCACCGCGAAGGTCATGGGTGGGGGCGGTCCATGGGGTGCAGGCCTGCGGTCGATGGGGGGATTCTGGAGTGGGATTCCGGCCGGCGCCCGGTGGCGTGGCAGACAGCGGCCGCCGCCTTTGTCTCCCTAGCTTTCCGGGGGATTGCCCAGCCCGTGAACTCCGCCGATCTCACTTTCCTGCTGCTGCGGGCCGCCACGGCGGTGCTGTGCGGGTTGGCGGCGAAGGAGTCATGGGGGCGCTCCCGCCTGCCGGGTCAGCCGCGGCAGCGGCGCTGGCGGTCCCGGTTCGGCGCGGCCGTGCTGCTGGCCCTCGGGGTGTTCGCCCTCGAGGATGGGGTGGGTGAGGCCCTGGGCCGGCCAGGCGAGCCGCTGGGCTGGCGCCGCTGGGTGTGGGTGATCCTCGATCTCTCCATCCCCGCCCAGGTGCTGGCGGTGCTGGCCACCCTGCGCCAGCGCGACCGACTGGAGGCCGAGCTGGCCGCCGCGGTGCGGCGCGATCCGCTGACCCTTCTGCCCAACCGGACCGGCTTCGCGGAGGAGGCCACGGTGGCCCTTGCCACCGCCGCCCGCGACGGCCGGCCGGTGGTGGGGGCCATGCTCGATATCGACTTCTTCAAGGCCATCAACGACGGCTGGGGCCATGGTGCCGGCGATGTGGTGCTCCGCGACGTGGCCGCCGCCATGAGGGCCATGTTGCGCCCCGGCGATGTGCTGGCCCGCGTCGGCGGTGAGGAATTCGCGCTGGTGTTGCCGGGTGTGGATGTGAAGGGGGCGGAGCCCCTGCTGGAGCGGCTGCGGGCGGCGGCGGCGACGGTGCCGCACCCTGGGGCGCCGGGGCAGCGCGTCACCCTCTCGGCCGGCCTGGCCGTGGTGCGGGGCACGGGCCTGGCAGCCTTGGAGAGCGGCCTGCGCAGCGCCGACGGAGCCCTCTACGCCGCCAAGGCCGCTGGGCGGAACCGGGTGATGGTGGCGGGCTGAGGGGCGCCGGTAAGATTCTTACCAGTTCCGGTAGGCGGGCACGTCCATGCGGATCACCTCCAAGGGCCAGGTGACCATCCCTCTGGACATCCGGCGTCAGTGCGGGCTTCTGCCCCACACCGAGGTGGTCTTTCGGGTCGAGGAGGGGCGGGTGCTGCTGGAGAAGGCCCCAGAGCAGCAGGAGCCAGGGGCCGAGGCGATCCAGCGGCTGCGCCGGGCGCGGCTGCGCACCCGCCTCAGCACCGATGAACTGCTCGCACTCACCCGGGGAGATGGGGGCTGATGGTGCTGGTCGACTCCAACGTGATCCTCGATATCGCCACCGACGACCCCCATTGGAGCCGCTGGAGCACCCATCAACTCCGCCACTGCCTGGACCGCGGACCGGTGGCGATCAACGCCATTGTCTATGGCGAGATCGCCTTTGCCTGCGAGACGATCGAGTCGGTGGATGAGCTCCTGCCTCCCCATCTGTTCGAATACCGGGCCCTGCCACGGGAGGCGGCTTTCCTGGCCGCCCGGGCCCATGCGGACTACCGCAGCCGCGGCGGAGAGCGGCGCTCGATCCTGCCGGATTTCCTGATCGGCGCCCATGCGCTGGTGGAGCGCATACCGCTGCTCACCCGCGATCAGCGCCGCTACCGGCAGGCGTTTCCGGGGCTGGAGCTGATCAGCCCCTGAGCGTCGTGACCACGACGGGATTGATGCCCCCTCAGCCGATCCCCCCCACCATCGGCCACCAGGAGTCCGCGGCCACGAGATCCGCCTCACTGCAGCCCGCCGCGCGCCGCACCTCCGCCGCCTGGCTGTCGCAGAGGGAGCCGTGCAGGGCCTCCCCCAGGGCCTGGCGCAGCAGGCCGCTGGCGGCGAAGGCGGCCGAGGCCTCCGCCAGGCTGGCGGGCAGGGGCGGCACCGTCCCGGCGGGCAACCGGGCCGGATCACCAACCACCGGCGGCGGCAGGAGCCGGCTGTGTGCAAGGCCGTCGGCCACCACGGCCTGAACGGCCCCCAGCAGCAGGTAGGGGTTGGTGGCCAGGTCCGCCACCTTCAGCTCCAGGTGGGCCGGGGCGCCATCGGCCGCGGCGGGCACCAGCCGCAGGGCCGCCTCCCGGTTCTCCACGCCCCACACCTGGAACGGCGCCGACCAGGAGCCCGGGGCCAGCCGCCGGTAGGACACCGCCAGGGGACAGGCCAGGGCCAGCAGGGCCGGCAGCTCCGCCAGCAGCGCCGCCAGCACCCCGGCGCCCGCGTCGCTGAGGCCGGCCTCGCCATCGCCGCCCTCCAGCAGCGCCGCCCCGTCGCGCCGCAGGCTCAGGTGCAGGTGGCCGCCGTTGCCCACCCGCTCCAGGCTGGGCTTGGGGCTGAAGCTGCAGCGCCAGCCGAAGCGGCGGGTCACCCGCTGGATCAGCAACTTGGCGTGCACCAGGCTGTCGGCGGCCTCCAGGGGCGTGCCCGGCGCCAGCGACAGCTCGAACTGGCTGGCGCCGTACTCCGGGTGGAACTGCAGCCAGGGCAGGCCGGCCGCCTCCAGGGCCTCGAGCAGGGCCGTGGCGTAGTCGAGGCCCTCCACCAGCCGATCGGCCCCGTAGGGCCCCCCGGGAATCGCCGGCGCCGGTGTGCCGTCGGCGCCGGGGCTGGCCACCAGCCACTCCAGCTCGAAGCCGGCCCGCAGTTCCACCCCGGCCCGCTGCAGCTGCTCCATCTGGCGGCGGCACAGGTGGCGCTGGTCGCCGGCGTAGGGCGCGCCGCTGCGCTCGTAGCGCTCCCCCGGCGCCCAGGCCCAGCCGCTGGCCGGCTCCAGTGGCGCCAGGGCCGCCGCATCCGCCCGCAGGCGCAGGTCGCCGTCGGGCCGGGCCAGGCGATGGCCGGCAGCGATGGCGCCGCCTGCGCCGAAGGCATCGGACACCGGCGAGAAGCCCACTCCCACCGCCACCGCCGCCTCAAAGCCGGCCAGCGGCACCACCTTCACCAGCGGCGCCCCGGCGTGGTTCACCCAGGTGATCGCCACCCAGCGGATCCCCTGGGCGGCCAGCGCCGCGGCCATGGGGGCGGGGGGAGTGGACACGGGCCCGACAAGCGTCTGCCGCCATGATTGGACGGATCGCCGCCGCCTGCATGCCGTCGTGCCCACCCGCGGAGTGGCTCCACCCCGACGGCACCGCGCTGCTGCTGGTGGATCTGCAGCAGGGCACCTGCGGCGACGCCCAGCCCCGGCCGGACCCTGACTTCGATCGCCGCTTCCGCGCCACCACCCTGCCGAACGCCCAGCGGGTGCTGGCGGCGGCCCGCCAGGGCGGGCTGGAGGTGATCCACACCGTGATCGCGAACCTCACCGCCGACGGGCGCGACCGCAGCTTTGATTACAAGCGCTGCGGCATGGGCTTCCCGCCCGGCAGCCGCGCCGCCGCGGTGATCGTCGAGCTGGCGCCGGTGGCCGACGAGCTGGTGCTCCCCAAGAGCTCCTCCTCGCCCTTCAGCTCCACCAGCCTCGACTACCTGCTGCGCAACCTGGGCGTCCGCACCGTGGTGGTGATCGGCCTGCTCACCGACCAGTGCATCGACCACACCGTCAAGGACGCCGCCGACCGCGGCTACCGGGTGGTGTGCGTCCACGACGCCTGCCAGGCGGTGACCCCGGAGCGCCATGCCGCCGCCCTGGCCTGCTTCGCCGGCTACGCCGAGCAGATCAGCAGCGGGGAGTTCGTGGCGGTACTGAACGCAGAGCCCCGCCCTCAGGCGACCGGCTCCGGGTCGTAGTAGACGCCGGAGGCGTTGAACGGGGGCACGCTGGTGACGTACTCCGTCGTCAGGGTGGCGGGGTCGAAAGCGATGATCGTCCGGGTCCGGTCGAGCCACTGCACCCGGTCGGCGCCGGTGACCTTCAGGGTGGCCACCCAGGGGCCCACGACGTTGTCGTTGAGATCGAAGTCGCCACCCTCGGGGTGGCGCTCGTACAGCTTGACGACGCCATGGGCCAGGACCCGCTCCGGGTCGCACAGCCAGTAGCCGGTGCGGCCGGCCAGGATGACCTCGGACACCCTGGAGTGCCCGGCCGCGGCGAAGCTGAGGTGGACGGCCATGGTGCGCTGGGCTGCTGGGGTCTTGCTGTGTCCCGGCGTCCCGGCTTGGCATCGGGAGGCCGCTCGGGCTACGCCCTGACCTGACCACCTTCCCCTGCAGCACCCTCGGCCCGCATCCCCAGAACGGGGGATTCGGCTCAGCCCGTGACCGGGGTGCGACCCTCCATCGCTGATTCCAGGTTGATCAGCCCAGCGGCGATCGACTTGACGACCGCCTTGGTGCGGTTGTCGACCTGGAGCTTCTGAAAGATGTGCTTCACATGGGTCCTGACGGTCTCGGGGCTCACCACCAGCTCCTGGCTGATCCGCTGGTCGGTCAGGCCCAGCATCAGATGGTTCAGCACCACCCGCTCGCGTTCGGTCAGTGGTTCGATCGGGGCCGCGGGCGGCTGCTGCCGCAGGACCGCCGCCACCGGTTCGGGGTAGTAGATGCCGCCGCTGGCCACCACCCGCAGCGCCGGCATGAACAGGCCCGACTCGAAGCAGATGCCGTTGCAGCCGCGGGCCAGGGCCTCCCGTACCAGGGCCTCGTTGGCGTCGTCGGCGACCAGCAGGGTGCGGATGGCGGGGTCCAGCGCCTTCGTGCGCTCCACCAGCGCCAGCCCGGTGCCCTCCTGCAGCCGTTGGCTGACCACCAGCAGCGACGGCCGCTGGCGCTCCACCAGCCGGAAGCCTTCCTCCTCCGTCGTGGCGGCCCCCACCAGGCTTTTCTGGACCGGGGTGATGCACATGAAGGCCCCCAGCCATTTCATGTGCTCCAGGCAGGCGACCGTGGTGCGTCCGGCCAGGATCCCCTCCAGCTCCTCCAGCAGGGCGGGGATCCCCGGGATCAGATCCGTGAGGTCCACAGCGGGAGGAACAAGCGGCGTTCATGATCGCCTGGCCTGGGTGCGTCTGGGGCTCCAGGGTCTTTGCGGCGGGGCTTGCCGCCAGACGCGCGTCAGTCAGCCCCGACCAGCTCGGCTTCGAGCCCCAGCTGCCGGGCGGCCCTCACGAACGGTGCATCCAGGCTGCATAGGGTGGCGCCCCGTCCGGCGGCGATGGCCAGGTGCAGCGCATCGGCCGCCCGCAGGGCCGTGATCCAGCCGCGCAGACAGGCGCTGGCATTCCTGAAGTCCTGGGGTTCCACCTCCAGCATCAGGAACCCTGGGGCCAGGCTGCGTTCGAAGCCTTCGAGCACCGCCTCGGCCTGCAAGGGACTCAGGGCCCCGGTGCGCACCTTCAGCCCGAGAGCGGAATGGAGCTCGGTGGCACTCCAGGGGCTGATCGCCAGTGGCGCAGGGGCCTGTTCGAGAAAGGCCGCGGCGGCGCCGGAGTGGGCCTCCGGTGTGAGGGCCGCCAGCAGCACGCAGGTGTCCACGTACAGCATCAGGAGCCGACGTCATCCCGCAGGGCGCGCATCGTCTCCACGCCGCCGGTGGCCTGATGGGGCAGGGAGTCCCGCAGTGCCTGGAGCTGGGGCAGGAGATCGCGCACGGCCTGCCGCGGAACCAGCTCGGCGATGGCTTTGCCGCGGCGGGTGATCACCACCGGCTGGCCTTGCTCCACTGCGTCGAGCAGGCTCGACAGCTGGGCTTTCGCCTCCGCCACCGTGACCTGTCGCATGGTGTTGGTCATCGAGATGACCAACTTTAAGCGGGTCCGTGGGACGGCGCCCCGGCAGAAGTGGCCAACGTGCGCCGTCTGTTTATGCCCCCTCAGGCCACCAGCCGCGCCAGCGGCAGGGTCGGAGGGGAGATGCAGCCCTTGTCTCTGCCAGCGCAAAAACGGCGAGATCAGCTGGACAGCGGCGTGCAGCTTTGCCGTATCCAGATCGAGAGTTCTTCAAGCACCTGATCACGCTGTGGAGGGGAGGTTTCTGCGAGCCGCCACAGGCGCTGCTCCGCCTCTTCATGGCGGGGCTTCCACTCAAACCCATTCGCCCGCAGCACCATCTTCACAGAGAAGAACGCCACCCGCTTGTTGCCATCGGGTAAGGGGTGGCCCTTGGCGAAGGCGTAGGCCACAACAGCAGCCAGAAGGGCGATGTCCGCCTCAGGCCTGAAGGTGTGGAATGCCAGGACTTCCGCCAGAGCGGTTTCGATCTTGCGTAGATCCGGCGTTACCTGGAGACCACCATGCCTGTTGATCGTCGCCGCATGGACCCGTGCAATCTCAAAAGGGCCTGGGAGGATCAGGGTCCCAGGCGCAATCCTCACTGAGCCAGCGAACGGAACACGTCGTCGTACTCATCCATGAACGCCAGAGCGTCATCGATGAGTTCCGGGCGCACTCCATTCCGCGTCGTCAGGGGCGGGAGAGCGCCTGGCCGGGGAGGCTCAACAGAGGGCACGCTGCTCTGACCGGCAACCTTGCTCTTCCAGATCGGGGAGGCATCGGTAGCCACGGCTGGTAGCTCAGATTTAAGTGAATTGACACTAGCCCTGATCGTCAACCTTCCTGGTGGCCGTAGTGACATGGATCCCCGCCGTTGCTGGGATCTGAGCGATGCCCGATGCCGGTTTCGAACCAGCGACATCCTGCTTGTAAGGCAGGCGACACTCCCTAGAAAGTGCTGTGCTGCAAGGGATCTGGCCTGGCTGCAGAGGCCTTTGGTAAACCGGAGGTAAATTGGCTGGCCGCGTCACCTCCGTCCGATCCAGTCCATTGACGGCTTGTCAAGGGTTCTGTAGGGTTTATTTGGAGCGCCAATGCCCCATAGGGGTACGCACGCGGCACGGGTTTCAGCCCCGTAGTGACAGCCACCTGTCTCCAGTGGCTGCCCCACGCGGGGGATCGCTCGCCTTGGCGGGCACCCGTTACCCGTGGAGACCAAACCTCGTTTTTCTTTGTCGACGGCTGAGCTTGCAGAGATTCTGCAAATCAGTCACAAAACCATCCAACGGCTCCGAGCTGATGGAAGCCTGCGCCCTGCTAAGCACTATGTCGCGGTAGGCGCAGGCTCGGTTCGGCCCAGGCTCCGATGGGACTTGGCGGCCGTCGAAGAAGCGCTCAGGCTCCGCACCCGCCGCATGGGGGTGGGCTGAGCCATGGCACAAGAAAAGACAGCTGGCGTAGTCGGAACGCTAGGGAACATTGCAGGGATACCTGTGCACGCTCCCCACGTTGACGCCATCCGAGATACCGCAAATCTCGGCCGACCCACGACCATTCGTCTCGCGCAGGTCGAGCTGGATTCAGTCGCAGCACTGGCCAAGCGCCTAAATGCCACAAGGGCCGCAGTGATGCGGTCCGCTTTGCGCCGTGGCCTGCAGGAGCTCACCAAGGCCGTAGGGGAGATCGGCTGATGGCAACCGCCGACGGCCTCTGCGCGGAACATCGAGACCACCTGCTGGACGAACTGGGCCCCGATGGCTTGGTGATCGCCGTGCAGCTGGGTGCCCGCACCATCGACGCCGACGAAGCCCATCGGATGGGGTTCCGCTTCGGCCGCCACCGCACCGGCGGCCTGCTGCTGCCCTTCGGCAGTGAGTTCGCCCAGCTGCGCTGCGACGATCCGCCGACCACCCATACAGGCGACCGGGTGAAGTACCTGAACCGCCTGGGGGTGTCGCAGTGCCCCTCCACCGTGGGAACCGGTGAGCCCACCATCGCCACCGAGGGCCTGAAGGACGCCATCGCCCTGTACCTGCTCACCGGCGAGACCGTCCAGGCCATCGCCGGGGTCGCCGGGTGGCCCCTGCTGTCTCCATCCGTGCGGCTGCTCATCTACGACGCCGACGCCGCCCTGAACCCCGGGGTCTGGGGGCCCCTGGTGGCCGCCGGCCTGCAGCGCACCGCCCTTCGCCTGGCGTTCTGGCCCGCCTCCATCGCCGGCGCGAAGGGTGGCGCCTGCGAGTTCCGCAACGCCGGCGGCGATCTGGCGACCGTCACCCGCCACAAGGCCCGCGAGCTGCTCCGCTACCTGCCCACCCTCTGGGATCAGCACCTGCGGGTGGACTGGAAGCTCAAGGCCCTCCGCCGCCTGGCCGCCCTGGCGATGAAGGCTTACCCGGGCGACGGCACCGCCCAGTTGTTGTTGGTGGACGCCGCGAAACGCATCGGGGTGCCCGTGGAGGCGGCTCGGAAGCAGCTGGCCGCCGTGGCGCAGCAGGTGGACCCCCCCGATCCAGAGCAGCCACCTGAGGAGCCTACGAAACAGGAGCTGCAGCGATTCCTTCGCAGCCGTCATCGTCTGCGCTTCGATGACCTGCGCCAGTCGGTGGAGATCGATGGGCGGCCCATGGATGAACTGGACCTGGCCGATTCCTTCCTGGCGCACCTGTACGGCATCGAGACCACCAAGCAGGCCGCACGCGATTCGTTCCTCTACGTCGCCGTCTGCAACCGTTTCAACCCGGTCCGTGAATGGCTGGAAGCCCTGCCCAGAAGCCCCGGCCTACGGCTGCTTCCCCTGCCGCAGATCGCCGCCGCCTTCGGCATTGCCCCCGGTGACACCCTCTCCCAGGAGCTGCTGGCGCGGCACCTGGCCGGCGGCTATCGACGCGGCATGGAGCCCGGCTACAAGCACGACCAGGTGCTGTTGATGCAGGGCGAGCAGGGCCAGCTCAAGGGGCAGACCATCGCAGCCCTCGCCCCCCCCGGCATGGCTGACAGCACCACGAAGGTCCCGAAGGGGCTGGAGGACCGCGAGTTCTTGGGCAAGCTCAACTCCTGCTGGGTGTTCGAGTTCGACGAGGTCGAGAAGGTGCTCCAGGGTCGGGATGCGGCCGAGTTCAAGGGCTTCGCCAGCCGCCGCATCTATCGCTACGTCCAGAAATGGGAGACGGTCTGCCGTGACCACCCGGCCCGCGCCTTGCTGTTCGCCACCACCAACGCCCGGGAGGTGCTGAACGACCACACCGGCAACCGCCGAATCTGGGTGGTGCCGGTTGGCCCCTGCAACCCTGCCTGGGTGCGGGAGAACCGGGCGTCGATCTGGGCAACCGTGGCGACGTGGGTGGCCTGGGGCCTGGAGTCCTTCATCCCCGAGGGCCACCCCACCGCCGTCGAGGCTGCCAATCGGGCCCTGGGCGTGCAGATCAGCGACGCCTGGGAGGGCAAGTTACGCGAGCAGCTCGAAGCACTGGTAGACCCCCAGCGGGAAGGCATCGCTCTGGACGACCTGGCCAGGCAGGCGCTGGGGATCGAAGAGACGGAACGGATCACCCGCGACGTGCAGATGCGTATGACTCGCCTGATCACCGGGGCCGGCTTCACCACCCACGACGGCCGGCTCCAGTGGCAGCAGCAGCGGCGGCGGTACGGCGGGGGCCAGTCCCGCAGCGGCTACATGCCGATCCCCGTTCCAGCGTTCCAACCCCGTTGCGACGATTCCTGGGGAAGTTGGAACGGCCAGAAGCCTTGGCAGGACAGCGATCTGAACACCCTGTTCCAACCGTTCCAACCTTTTAGAGAGGGGGAAGATAAGGAAAGGGATAGGGATAAGGGTGTATGTGGCCGTATGGGAGTTCCCTCCTCCGCCGGGGACGACATGCAGGGGAACGTCGGAACGGTTGGAACACCGCCTCAGACCCCTTCCGCCCCGGCCGTTCCGGGCGTTCCGACAGGCCAAGAAGATGGCGCTTTCAACGGAACTCCACTGGAACGCCACTGGACCACTGTTGCTTCAGACGATCCAAAGGACATCAAGCCGGACGATCAGGTGGAGGTACGGCAGCGGGACGGCTCCTGGCGCAACGGCTACCGGGCCGCATCCCGGGCCAGGGACGGCCGGGTGCTGGTGACGAACGGAACCGAGTCCCTGCTTCGGGCGCTGGATGAGGTCAGGGCGTGCAGCAGTCAGCTGCCATGACCGGAGTCACCCCCCACACGCCTCAGACCATCACCATCACCGCCCACCTATCCGTCAAACAGGTACGCGGTCTCTGGTGTGCCAGCTGGCCCTGCTCCGGTCAGGGATCCGCCTGTCTCACTTGCCGCGAATTGCTGCAACTGTTGCGACACCGGCCCGGTTTCAGAGTCTGGACAGGGCTTTGGACATGGATCCCGCCGGTCTAACGCGCCTCGTGTGCCAGTTGCCGGGAGCGCCGGAAGGATCGGAGAGAACCGCATTGACAGCCGTGAGCGTCGCCGATCAGTACGAAATGAGCCGTGATGGCTTGCGCCGCCTGCACAAGGACATCCAGGAACACGGCGAACTGGAGATCGGCATGCGCTGCGGCCATGCGCCCGCAATGGCCCGCAGAGCCGCCCACTACAGGCTCCGCGAGTTGATGCGCGAGTTGGGCATCCACGACCTCGACGCCATTCCCGCCCCGTAGCCCCATGCCCGCCCGTCTCCCCAAGGCCCCCGCCAGCCCCGGCAGCCGCCTCCGGCTCAAGCCTGAGCCGACCGTGACGCGCACCCTCACATTGCCCGCTGATGTTGTCGCGGTGATCGAAGGGTTCTGCCGCCGCCACGATTCAACCTTCGATCACCACGTTGTCAGCAGCCTGCGCCGCTCCGCCGAGGCCATTCTTCGGGTCGAGGGCCGATGGCCCCGCTACGGCGAACCGGAGCACAAGGCCGAGCGAATCTGGCCTGAGTTTGGGAAGCAGCCGAACGGCAGCCCGAAGGCGTGATCGTGCCCTGTGCGCTACGCGGGGGACGGCAAGCGCACAGACCGGAACACTTGATCAGCTGCGCTGAAACATTGCTCGCCTGCGCCCCGCCCACGCCCGGCCAGAGGATGGTCCATACCTCCATCCGGTTGCCGCCGTCGATGGTCGAGCAGATCGAGGCCTTGGCCGTTTTCCACGGATGCCGCCCGGTCAACGTCGTGCGCTTCGTGCTGGAGACCGGCATCCCCGCAATGGTCGCGCAGCTCCCCCCGCCCCCTCGCCGGTTCTGAGCCGGCCCATCATCCATTCGCCCTGCCTCCCATGACTGATTCCCCGAAGAAGTACGCGCCCGAGCGGCAAGCCGATCCGAACGGCTATGGCTTGCCGCTGGACAGGGATCCGACCCCAGAGGAAATGGAAAAGATGCCGAAGAGCGTCCTGCTCCGGTATGTCTGCAGCCAGCAGTATCAAGACGCCCGCAAGGAACGGGAGCGCCAGGCGGCCCTGGAGGCGAACCAATCGCCGAGGCAGCCAGGCCGCACGTTCAGCGAGGCCGACCTTAAGGCGATGAGCGTGCTCGACTTCATGGCCCTGCGCGATCAAGGGGGCCAAGGGTGACGGCAGCCAGCGGCAACCTGGAGGGGGGGAGGGACAGGCCCACTCAGGCCCTGCGCCTCTCCCGTGCGCATCAGATCGCCAGCATGCTGATCAGCGGGAAGACCCGCCGGGAGATCCTTCGGTTTGCTTCGGATAACTGGGGGATGCCGGTCAGGACATGCGATCGGCTCATCGCTGACGCGCGTCAAGCCATCATCCAGGACTGGCAAATTGAAAGGCATGAACTGTTAAGCCAGCTGCTTTCTGCGCTGTCCGTGTTGCAGCTCAGGGCACTGCATGAAGGGCAGTTATCGATTGTGTTGGGCTGCATCAATACGCAGGCCCGACTTTGCGGCCTGTTCGATCCCCCGCCCCCGCAGCCGGTCCGCTTCGCCAACGTCAGCATGGAGCCGCCTGCAGCATCGCCACCTAGCGGCGCCTGGGTGAGGGGACTTCCCCACGGTGAGGACTGACCGGCTCCGGCAAACTAAGGCGGGCGAGATCAGAACAGTCATGATTCGGGGGGCGTAGTGCACCCCCCGTTTTTTTTGTGTCTGTTGCCGTTGCCAATCCTTAGCGGTGTTCGTTGTACTTTAGGACCGCTAACTGTTGACGGATAGGCTATGCTTCCGCTGTCCTGATTCGCCCGATCATGTTCTCCGAAACCACCACCACCGAGTACGCCGCCGACCTGGCTGCCGATCTGGCTGCCCACGGCGTCGAGGCCCTGCAGGATCTGGAGGTGTCCGTCAGCGAGCTGCAGACCCTTCCCCTGGCCCCTGCTGCGGCTGCTGAGGCCGCCCGGATGCGTGCTGCCCTGCTCACCCTGCAGGCAGGATTCGCCGCCCTGCCGGGGCTGCTGGAGGCCGCTGACGGCTGATCGTTGCCATGGCGGGAAGGCTTAGGCAACTGCCTTACATCTCGTGCCCACCTTCACCCGCCCGATTCTTCACCGTGAAGACGATCTGCCCGGCGTGCCGGAAGTCGATCTGTCGCCGCTGTCGAGTGCTCAGGCTCGCCGCGCCGCCCGCCAGGCCAACATCCCCGACCGGGTGATTCCTTCGCCCCGCGTGGTGGCGAATCGGTGAGATGTTGCTAGGATGGGTGGAGATCAGGCAGGCCGGATGCGCCGCTTGATCGCCAGGAACGACACCCCAAGCGCCACGGCGCCCCGATCACAGAGACCGCACCCCGGCCGCGAGGCAGGTACGGGCGGGAGGCTCAGAGATCGGGTCCGGCATGGGTGAGACGCCCGCCGAAACGAACCTCGACAACCGAATCGGACGATCACACCGGGGGCCCATGCCCGCCGAGGCCTGGAAGCGATGGCCCGGTGGGCGAATCCTTCGCCCCCTGGAAACGTGAACAAAACCGAAACCCTGCACCCGGTCGAGCTGCTTCTGCTCATCGGCCTGGTGGCCCTCGAAGCGGTCGCCGTGCTGGCCGTCGCCCTGGTGGCCCTGGTGCTCACCATCACCCGCCCGAGGCCCGCCGGATCACCCGCTCGGGTGATGCCGCCGCCGCCGGCCGCCGCCCCAGCCGTGCATCCCCTGAGCGTGGTGGCCGCCGAGCTGGCAGAGCTGCCCGTCACCACGTTGCGCCCCATGGTCGGCACCCGCAGCAAGCGGGCCAAGAAAGCCGAGCTGGTGGCGATGGTGGCCGCCTGCTGCTGACCCCTCCCCCGGTGTGATCGACCACCGCCGACTGGCACACCATGCCGGTGAGACGCTGAGATCGGGTCGTTTGGACACGATCCTTGGACACCAGTCGCAGCTGTCGCGGGTTATCCGGGCCCGGTGAGACAGCGGGATCCCGGCAGCAGCTGGCCTCACTGGCACACCCTGCGCCGCGTCACTGTCTGCCGATCAGGTTGGCCGAGGCCTGACCGGCGGCTGACGCCCTCAGCCCCAGCCCTTACCGGCCGGGAACGCTTGGGAATACGCGAGCGGATGGATGAGCTTCAAGATCACCGGCATCGCCGACTTCCGCGACATCCTGCGGCGGCTGCGCGAGGTCGAGGATCAGGCGGCCCGCACGGGGACGAACGTCGGCACCGGGCTGAGCAGGGGCAGCCGCGACGCCTTCCGGGAGCTGCCCGCCAGCGCCAAGGCGGCATCAGAGGCGGCTGGGGCAGCGCTGACCCCGCTGCGCAACGCGCTGGTGAACCTCACCGCTGGCGTGTCCTTCGCCGCCCTGTTCCGGAGCGCGATCAATGAGGCCACCCAGCTTGAGACGATCACCCGCAAGCTGAGCAACACGCTCGGGGACCAGGGGGCTGCCGGGGCGCTGTCCTTCACCAGGGGTCTCTCCGATGACCTGGGGCTGAGCTTCAAGACCCTCAGCAACACCTTCGGCGGCTTCACCGCTGCGGCCACGTCGGCCAACGTGCCGCTCACCGTCCAGCAAGACCTATTCGCGGCGGTGGCGAAGTCGGCGCAGTCGCTGGGCCTCAGTAACGACGAACTGAGCGGCTCCCTGCTGGCCCTGCAGCAGGTGGCCTCCAAGGGCACGGTGCAGATGGAGGAGCTGAGAGGCCAGCTCGGGGAGCGCCTGCCCATCGCCTTCGGCGCCACCGCCCGGGGCCTTGGCGTCACCCAGCAGCAGCTCATCAAGCTGGTGGAGAGCGGCCGCCTCACTGCCGACCAGTTCTTCCCCGCCCTCACAAAAGGCCTGAACGAGCTGACCGCCAGCTCCGGCGGTGCAAAGACCGCTGCGCAGAACTTCGCGGCTCTGGAGAACGCCTGGGTCGATCTGCAGGCCAGCTTCGGGACCAGCGCCCTGCCAGCCGTCACCGCCGGGGTCAGAGCGTTGACCGATGCCATCGCCGAAGCGCAGGTGCAGGCGTCATCGGCAGACATACGGGCATCGTTCGGCGTCACCGCGCAGGAGGCTGATCAGCTGGTCGGGACGGTGGAGGCGATCCAGAAGCTCTATGGCCTGACGACCCAGGAAGCGAAGAACATCCTCAGCCTCGCCATCGCCAACACCGGCGCCACCCGCGACTGGTTCGGCGAGCTCAACCTGGGCGGTGAGCGCTTCAGCAAGGTTCAGACCAACGCGCTCGATCTGGCCCGCCAGTTCCGCGCCGAGAACGTCGATCGCAAGGGGCAGGAGCTCGCCACCGCCGCCGCCGCCGCCAAGACCGCCACCCAGCTGCAGAAGGCCCTCGACATCGAGAAAGCCCGCGTCAGGGCCTCGGTGGAGCTCAACACCTTGAAGGCCCAGGAGCCCGTCCGCGCCCTCGATGGCCAGGCCTCGGTCGGCCAGGGGCTGCTGAGCTTTGCCCAGGCCGCCAGCACCCTGGAGCAGGAGCGCTTCAACACCGTCCGCGCCCGCACCCAGTTCGAGATCGACAACGCCCAGCAGCTGGGCATCACCCAGGAAGGGATCGCCACCCGGCAGCGGCAGACCGACGAGCTGAAACGCCAGGCGCTGATCAGCCAGTACCAGACCCTCCTGCAGACCCAGCAGGTGGAGGCCGCCATCCTGGCCTTGTCACAACGCAAGGCCGCCGTAGAGGCCCAGGTGGGGGTCATCACGGCGCAGCAGGCCGCCATCAGGGCACAGCAGGCGGTGGCGGAAGCGCAGGCCGGCGGGGATGCCACAAAGATCGGCCAGGCGCAGGCGGCGCTCGCCCTGTCACGGGAGAACGTCCGGCTGGCGGGTGAGCGGGTGAACCTGCTGGCCAGGACGCAGCCGCTGGAGGCCGCCGCCGCCGCCGCTGCCCGCGAGACGGCCCTGCAGCAGCTGAGGACGCAGGGGGCCACCCTCGGCATTGAACAGGCCCTGGCCAACATCACGCCCACCCAGCAGGCGCTCAACGCCGCGTACCGCGAGGGGGTGCAGACCCTGACCCAGCTGCCCGGTGAGCTGGACACGGTGAGCGGCGCCATCGGCAAGGTGGGCGAACGTGCCGGCGTGGTCGTCAAGGCCTTCACCGATGCCAGCGGTGCCATCACCGTGCTGAGCAAGAACGCGGACGACGCGGGGGAGAGCGCCGGGAAGATCGAGGCCGCCGACCTGGGCAAGGCGACCGGCGAGGCCGCCGATCAGGCGCGCACCTTCGCCAGCAACATGGCCGACGCCGCCACCAGCGCCGAGCAGCTGCTCCGGTATCTGTCGCAGGCGGCTGGCCTCAGCCCGGCCCGCTTCGCCGGCGGCGGGGTCGAGGGTGGCCACCGCTACCGCATCAACGACGGCCCCGGCGGGGTCAGCCTCGGGCAGGAGGCCTTCCTGTCTGCGGCTGGCCGCCTGTCGCTGATCAACGCCCCGGCGAACAGCCTCTGGACGGCACCCACCAGCGGCACGGTGATCCCTGCCGCCATGACCCGCCAGCTCAAGGAGGCCGGCATGATCGGGCCCAGCGCTTCGGTGGTGGCATCGCACCATGCCGTGGCGATGCAGCGGCGCACCGGGACGACCGTGACCACCCCGGCGCAGGCACCCGCTGGCCGCCGTGGCAGTGAACAGACGCTGGCGCAGCTCGGCCTCGCCGTTGCCGACCTGAGCGCCGAGGTGCGGGCGCTGCGGCAGAAGCAATGGACCGTGCCTGTCCAGGTGCGCAACAGCGCCGGGACCACCCAGCTGCGGGTGCTCAACGGGCTGACCTGATCAAGGCGGCCGCCAGCTATGCGCCTATCGGCTTGGGCGAGACGTTAGACCGGCAGCATTGCTAGAGGTAAATGACTGTACAGAGGACATTTCCTGCAGCTAACGTCTTGCTGTGGTTTAGCAATGCATTTTCCCCACTCTCATGACTGCTTTTCGGCTAGCTATCTCCGCATCACTTCTTCTCACTTTTCCGGAGCCACTTGTGGCGGCTCCTCAGGGAACGATTGGTCGTCTTGTTGGCGAGTGCAGGCGCAAGTGGGGAGGAGACCCTGGCATGATTCAATACTGCATCCAGCAGCAGAACCTTGACTACCAAAGGGTTCAGCGATCTGGCGCCAGTGTGGAAACAATCAATCAGTGCGAACGTAGATGGGGAGACGACTATGGGATGGTCCTTGCCTGCGTCAGGAATCCACCCACAGGGAGCAGTGGATACCAACGGGTGCCCGTTAGCAACCCATCTCCACAGCAGTCCACGCCATCAACAAAGTCCAGAACCTGCTCTAATTGGATCATGATGGGAAGCAAGAAACTGTGCCTTTAGTTGGCGATTTCGACACCTTTTACGGTTTGTGCTGATACCTCACGCCCTGCCTTCAATCCGGCAACCTTTGCCAGCAGCCCTGGCCCGTCAAGTCTCCGTCCATAGGTCGCTAGATGCACTGCAGGGCTGTGGCCCATCAGCTCAGCCGCTTCTCTCACGTGCAGGCCAAGCTCAAGCCCCAGTCGGAGGGCGAAGGCGTGACGTAGGCCGTAGCTGGTCAGCTCCTCCGGAAGATGCAGGCGGCGGAGCTGCTGGGTCAGTGTTTGCCCAGGGGAGCGAGTGCTCAGCAGAGCCGGTGATAGCCCGTGGCTTCTCCATCGATCTAGCAGGCGATGACAGTCCGCTGGCCACCCGGCAGGGGGGACCGCAGGGATGATTCGGGCGCCGCTGCTGCCCCTGCTGGTCTGCTTGCTGCGGCTCACGACCGCAACCAGCACGCCTTCACGGTGTTGCAGCTCCAAGGCCTGTAGCTCCTTGGGCCGCAGTCCGAACACGATCATGCAGTCCCAGGCCACACCATCAACAGCGGTCAGACGGCTCTGGTGGATCGCCGCACGCAGTTGCTCGATCTCGGCATCAGAGAAGCTCCGCACCCCCTGCGGCGCTGCTGCTGCCTTCCCGTTCCCCCGAAGCGGCGCGAGTGCTTCCGGCCAGCTCCAGGCCGCTGCCTTCCAGAGCCTGCGCGCACGGTCGTAGGCCATCTGCCGGCTGCGGCTGTTAGGCGGCCAGCCCCGCAGAAAGGCGGCCAGGAATGTCTCATCGTCGGCCCAGTTCCGCTCCTCCGCCGTGGCGGCCAGCCGGGTGAGGTACGGCTGCCAGGTGCGCTCCCAGGTGACTGACTGCATCTGTTCCCCCACCAACTGCTCGCGCAGTTGACTCGCCAGGCGCCGGAGGTGACTGGGCTGGAGGTGGCCAGGGTCATCCCCTGCCGGAGCGGCATCTGGGTTAGGCCAGGACCAGCGGCCCGCCATGACGCCATCAAACACCCCGCAGGCTTCGGCCAGGGCAGCGGCGACAGTGGATGGGCCTGGCGGAGTGGCCAAGGTGAGCGCCCTTTGCTTGGGCCCGGCAGCGGGAGGCTCGCCAGGACGGGCGGGAAGCTCCCTGCTCACCAGCCGCAGGCGGTCGCCATGAACCTGGAGATACCAGCCGCTGCGGCCCGCTCGATGCCGCTTGAAGGCGCGGCTCAGGTCGTGTTGCCACGGGGGGCAGGACATCGCAGCTTATTGCCCCTGGTAAATCCTGGGTAAAAAGCTAGCCCAAAAGGGCCTAACGCGTCCGATTCCGACCGATCCCGTCCCATGCTGCTATGGCTGAGAACCATTGGCAAAAGGCGGTTCTGGCCTGGGATCTGAGGCTGTGAGAGGAATGCCCGATGCCGGTTTCGAACCAGCGACATCCTGCTTGTAAGGCAGGCGCTCTACCGCTGAGCTAATCGGGCGGTGGCCCCATTCTGGCGGAGGGGGCGACGCGGACCAGACATCGGCGGCCGGCGGCCGGTACCTTGCCGGCAGCGTCCGGAGCCCGGCCATGGCCAGCGGCCGCCGCCACGATCGCGCCACCCGCTGGCTGGCCCTGCCCTTCGGGCTGCTCTGGGGGCCGGCCCTGGGGCCGGCGGGGGTGGCCGTCGCCACCGGCGCCTTCCTGCTGGGCGGCCTCTGGCTCTCCCCCGACCTCGACACCCGCTCCAACGCCACCCGCCGCTGGGGTCCCCTGCGGCTGCTCTGGTGGCCCTACCGGCGCCTGCTCAGCCACCGCTCCCTGCTCTCCCACAGCCCCCTGCTGGGCACCAGCCTGCGACTCCTCTGGCTGGCGGCGCTGGTGCTGGCCGCCTGCGCCGCCCTCGGGCCCCTGGGCGCCCCGGCGCCCGGCGAGCTGCTGCAGCAGGGCCGGGAACTCTGGGGCTCCCAGCGGCCCCTGCTGATCGCGGCGTTCGTGGGCCTGGAGGCCAGCAGCTGGCTGCACCTGCTCCAGGACGGCGATCCGATCCCGCGGCTGCCGCGGCCCCTTCGCGCCCTGGGGCGTCGGCTCAGCCGCCTCAGCAGCAGGAGCCGCCGCTGGCGGGGGCTGGCGCGGCGGCGGGGGCGTCGGCGTTAGGGGCGACCCCCCCGTCGAAGGGAATGGCGCTGCCGCAGCCCTCGAACAGGCCGTAATGACGGCTGAAATCGCCGATGAAGTCGAAGTGGGGCGCCAGCCGGCTCTCCGCGAGCATCCGGAAGGTGTTGCCGCAGACCGGAAACACCCGCCCCGTCTCGATGTGGTGGTGCTTGTCGAAGGGCAGGGCGTCGGGGTGGCCGGTGATGCTCCCCCGATAGATCACCGCCTGCCCGTGGTCCTCGCAGGCGTCCTCCAGGGCCTCGATCTGGAACAGCCGGTAGGTGGCGGAGAAGAAGCGGATCGCGCCGGTGCGGGCGGCCAGCTCCGGGTCGGTGATCTCCAGGGGCCGGTCGCTCACCAGGCGGGCATCGGCGAAGCCGGACTGGCGCGCCAGCCGCAGGAAATCGTTCCAGTAGAGGGCGCCGCTGAGGCATTCGCCGTGCAGCACCGGGTCGTGGCGCAGGGCCTCGGGCACGCGCCGGTCGGCGTAGACGTCGGCGAAGAAGAACTCACCGCCGGGCTTCAGCAGCCGCCGCACCCCGTTGAGCACCGCCAGCTTGTCGGCCGAGAGGTTCACCACGCAGTTGGAGATCACCAGATCGAAGCTGCCGGGCTCCAGGGGCAGCGCCTCCAGCTGCTCGATGCGGCCCTCCAGAAACTGCACGTTGGCGTAGCCGAACACCTCGGCGTGGTGGTCGATGTGGCGCCGGGCCACCTCCAGCTGCTCCGGCGTCATGTCAACGCCCACCACCTCGCCGCCGGCCCCCACCAGCTGGGCCAGCAGGTACACATCGCGCCCACTCCCGCAGCCCAGGTCGAGCACCCGCAGGCCCTCCAGCAGCGGCGGGGCCACCAGGCCGCAGCCGTAGTAGCGGCTGAGTACCTCGGGGTGGATCCGGGCCAGCAGGGGCCGCAGCGCCGGCGGCACGCTGCTGGCATCACAGCAGGCGCTGGTGCGCAGATCGTCGCTGCTGCTGAGGGTGGAGCCGTAGTACTCCTGAACGCTGCGGTGCAGATCGGCGGCGCTGGTCATCGGGGGGGGCGTGGGGGTGGATGGGGGCGGTGTCGGGCTCAGCCGCGGCGCCGCCAGGTGTGGTAGCGGCGCAGCCAGGGCAGCAGGTGCTGGGGCACCCGTTGCTTCTTCCAGGCGGCGGCGGTGTACTTGCTGGCCTCGGCCAGGGTGGGGTAGGCGTGGATCGTCCCGAAGATCCTGCCCAGTCCCAGGCCCCATTTCATGGCCAGCACGAACTCGGCCAGCAGTTCGCCGGCGTGCTCGGCCACGATCGTGGCGCCCAGGATCCGGTCGCTGCCCGGTGGGGTGAGCACTTTCACGAACCCCCGCTCGGCGCTCTCGACGATGGCACGGTCGAGCTCGTGCAGGGGGAATCGGGTCACCTCCACCGCCACCCCCCGGGCCGCCGCCTCGGCTTCGGTGAGCCCCACCGTGGCCACCTCTGGGTCGGTGAACGTGGTGCGCGGGATGACGCGGTTGTCCACCTGGAAGGAGCGCACCTGGCCGAACAGGGCGTTGACCGCCGCATACCAGGCCTGGTGGGCGGCGGTGTGGGTGAACTGGAACGGCCCGGCCACATCGCCGGCGGCGTAGATGTTCGGGTAGAGCGTCTGCAGGAAGGCGTTGGTGGTGATCGTGGCGCCGGTGGGAATCCCCAGCTCCTCGAGCCCGTAGCCCTGCAGCCGGGCGCGGCGGCCCAGGGCGCAGAGCACGGCGTCGCAGGCGATCCGCTCCCGCCGCTCCCCTTGCTGCACCAGCACCGTCGCCGCCCCGCCGGGGGCGGGATCCCGCTCGAAGCCAAGCACCTCGGTGTCCATGTGCAGGGTCACGCCGTCCTCCTCCAGGGCCTGCCGCACCTCGGCGGCCACATCGGCGTCCTCCTTACGCAGCAGCCGGTCGCTGCGCTGGATCTGGGTGATCGGCAGGCCCAGCTGGGCCAGGGCCTGGGCCAGCTCACAGGCGATCGGCCCGCCCCCGAGCACCACCAGCCGCGGGCGCTCCAGTGGGCACTGGGCCAGCCAGCCCCAGACGGTCTCGCTGGTCAGCAGGGGCACCGCTTCGCTGCCCGGCCAGTCGGGCAGCACCGGTTCAGCGCCGGTGGCCAGCACGATCGCCCGGGCCGTGAGCCGCTGTTCGGTGCCCGCGCCGGTGCGGATCGCCACCGTCCAGGGATCGAGCAGACGGGCCTGGCCGCGCAGCACCTCCACCCCCAGGCCCTCGTAGCGCTTGACGCTGTCGTGGGGGGCCACGGCCGCCACCTTGGCGGCCACCCGCTCCAGCACCCGGCGCAGGTTGGGCCGCGGCTCCTGCGGTTCGAGTCCGTAGCGGTCGGCCCGGCGCAGGCGCGCCGCCAGCCGGGCCGAGCTGATCAGTGCCTTGCTGGGCACGCAGCCGGTGTTGAGGCAGTCGCCGCCCATGGCGCCGCGCTCCACCAGGGTCACCCGCGCCTTGACGGTGGCGGCGATGTAGGCGGTCACCAGCCCCGCCGCTCCGGCGCCGATCACGATCAGGTTGCGGTCGAAGCGGCGCGGCCGCGGCCAGCGGCGGTAGAGCCGCCAGGTCTGCCAGCGGCCCAGGGCCGCCTTGGCCAGCCAGGGGAACAGGGCCAGCAGCAGCAGCGACCCCAGCAGCGGCGGGCTGAGGATGCCGCCGATCCCGCGCAGCTGGGCCAGCTGGGTGCCGGCGTTCACGTAGACGAAGGTGCCTGGAAGCATGCCGATCTGGCTGGTGAGGTAAAAGCTGGCGGCCCGGATCGGCGTCAGCGCCATCAGCAGGTTCACCAGGAAGAAGGGGAACACCGGCGCCAGCCGCAGGCTGAGCAGGTAGAGCACCCCGTCGCGGGCCACCCCGGCCTCGATCGGCGCCAGCTGGCGGGCGAAGCGTCGCCGAACCGGATCCCGCAGCAGGGTGCGGGCCACCAGGAAGGCCAGCAGGGCGCCGATGCTGGAGGCGAATGACACCAGCAGGGTGCCGAGCCCGACGCCGAACAGCGCCCCGCCGGCCAGGGTGAGCACCGCGGCCCCCGGCAGCGACAGGGCCGCCACCAGCACGTAGAGCAGCAGGTAGGCGCCCGCCACCGGCAGGGGGGTCTGGCGGCGCTGCTCCAGCAGGGCGCCATGGGCCGCCTGCAGGGCCTCCAGGGTGAGCTGGCGGTGCAGGCCCAGCGCGAAGAACAGGACCACCACCAGGGCGATGGCGGCGATCAGCAGCAGCTGGCGCCAGCGGGAAGGCGAGAGCGGTGGGGCCATGGGGAAAGCCGTTCCCCCTTCCTACCGGCGAGCCGCCGTTTCGGATGGCCCCGGCCCCTGGCGGGCGGCCATCCATTCGCTCCCTTCGCCGGTACGTTCATCAGCAGGGGAATTCCATGCCCAATCCGGGATCGGCCATGGCGATGGGGGCCATCCAGGTGGTGATTCCGGCGCGTGACGAACGCCAGACGATCGGCCACGTCATCGGCCAGCTGCGCCGCCAGGGACTCGACCGCATCCGGGTGGTCGACAACGGCAGCAGCGATGGCACCGCCGCCATCGCCCGCCAGCTGGGGGCTGAGGTGCTCAGCGAACCCCGTCCCGGCTACGGCCGGGCCTGCTGGCGGGGGTGCCTCGATCTCGCCCCCGACGTGGACTGGCTGCTGTTCTGCGATGGCGATGGCGGCGACCCGCTCGAGGAACTGCCCCGCTTCCTGGAGCTCATCGACGACCACGACCTGCTGCTCGGCGACCGCACCGCCACCGCCGTGGGCCGCGCCTCGCTCACCCCCCTGCAGCGGGGCGGCAACCGGCTGGCCACGACGCTCATCGGCCTGGGCTGGGGGTTCCGTTACCGCGACATGGGGCCGCTGCGGCTGGTGCGGCGCGAGGCCTTCGCGGCGATGGCCCTGCGCGACCGGGGCTATGGCTGGACCCTGGAGATGCAGGTGCGGGCCATCGAGCTGGGCCTGCGCATCCGCGAGGTGCCGATCTCCCATCGCCCGCGCCTGGCCGGCGCCTCGAAGATTTCCGGGCGCTGGGGCGCCAGCCTCCGGGCCGGATGGGTGATCCTCACCACCCTGGGCGGCCTCTGGCTGCGGCGACCCCTGCGGCGATCCCTGCAGCGAGGCCAGCGGTGATGGCGCTGACGGCCCGGCTGCGGCGCCTGCAACTGCCGGCCAGTGCCCTGCTGCTGATCGGCGGGGCGCTGCTGATGCGCCCCCACGGCGACCTGTTCGATGCCGCCCAGCTGCTGCCGTTCTGGCGGGCGGCCGCGGTGATGGGCCTGGGTTTCGCCCTCTCCTGGTCGTTGCCCACCATCCCCCGCGCCCTGTTCTGGGCCGTGGCGGTGCTGACGCGGCTGGCCCTGCTGGCCATGGAGCCCGGCGACGACATCTGGCGGTACCTCTGGGAGGGGGGGATCCAGCTGCATGGGTTCAGTCCCTATGCGCTGCCCCCGGACGCCGCGGCGCTGGAGGGGTTGCGCACGCCCTGGTGGTCGTCGATCAACCACCCCGACACCACCGCCATCTACCCGCCCCTGGCGCAGCTGCTGTTCCGGCTCCATGCCGCCGTGGCCCAGCAGGTGCTGCTGTTCAAGCTGTCGTTCACGGCCGCCGACCTGGCCATCGCCGGCCTGCTGGCGGCCCGGTTCGGAACGGCGCGGGCGGCGCTCTACGCCTGGAACCCGCTGGTGATCTATGGCCTCAGCGGCGGCGGGCACTACGACAGCTGGTTCCTGCTGCCGCTGGTGGCCGGCTGGCTGCTGGCCGAGCGGGAGCCCCCGCCCCAGGGCCAACGCCCCCAGGCCTGCATCGACCTGCTGCTGGGCCTGAGCGTGGCCCTCAAGTGGATCACCCTGCCGCTGTTGCTGCAGCGGGCCTGGAGCCGCTGGCGCCGCTTCCGGCGGCCTGCCCCGGTGCTGGCCACCCTGCTGCTGGGCCTGGCGCCGCTGCTGCTGGGGGCCTCCCTGTTCTGCGGCCTGAGCAGCTGCCCGCTGCTGCCCACCGGCTCCAGCTTCATCCGCCACGGCCGCAGCGCCGAGTGGCTGCCGCACTGGATCGGCCAGCTCTGGCCCTGGAGCCAGCAGACCAATGCGGTGCATGGGCTGCTGCTGCTGCCGGTGCTGCTGGTGCTGCTGGTCACCAGCGCCCGGCTGGGGGTCTTCGCCTGGCGCTACCTGCTGGCCCTGCTGCTGCTCTCGCCGGTGGTGCACGGGTGGTACTTCATCTGGCTGATGCCCTTCGCCGTGCCCAGCCAGAACTGGGGGGCGCGGCTGGTGAGCCTTTCGGCGTTCGTCTATTTCGTGCTGCCCTCACGCCTGCCGGACTGGCAGCTCACCACCCCGGAGCGGCTGCTGCTGTGGCTGCCCCTGCTGCTGGGACTGCTGCTCAGCGCCCGGGATCGAACCGAATCGGCCCCTGGCCGGTAAACCCGTGGTGTTTCTCCGCTTCGCCATGGTCCGTGCCCGCTCCCGCACCCCGCTGCTGCTGGCCTGCGGCCTGGTGCTGATCACCGCCACGGGCTGCGGCGGCGGGCCGGCCCCGTGGACGTCCGCCGAGGCCGGCCGCCCGTCCCCGGTGGCCACCGCCCCCCAGCCGCCCCTTGATCCCGGCCCCTACAACGCGGTGCTGCGGTCGGTGGTGGATGGCCAGGGTCTGGTGGATTACGCCGCCCTGCAGCGGGATCCGGCCCAGCTCGATCGCTACATCAAGGCGCTGGGCGCCCTGGCCCCCGAGCGCTTCGCCTCCTGGCCGGAGGCCGAGCAGATCGCCCTGCTGATCAACGCCTACAACGCCTTCACCCTGCGCGCGATCATCGACAACGATCCGATCCGGCCCAGCATCAAGGCGATTCCCGGCGTCTGGAAGTTCCGCCGCCACCAGCTGATGGGCCGCGGCCTCACCCTCGATGCGATCGAGCACGAGATCCTGCGGCGTGAATACAACGAACCCCGCATCCACGCGGCCCTGGTGTGCGCCGCCATCAGCTGCCCGCCGTTGCGGCAGGAGGCCTTCACGGGGGCGGCGCTGGAGCGGCAGCTGGAGGATCAGACGACCCGCTGGCTGGCCAGCCCCGTGGGCCTGGCGATCGACCGGGCCGCCGGCACGTTGGGGATCTCCGCGATCTTCCAGTGGTTCGCCGAGGACTGGCAGCGGGCCGATCCGCAGGCGGAGCCTGTGCCGGGCCACGAGAAGCAGAGCGCCGTGCTGCGCTTCATCGCCCGCTACCGCCCCGCCGCCGAGCGCGCCCTGATCCTGGGCGGCGACTACCGCTTCGCCTACCTCCCCTACAACTGGGACCTGAATCGCCAGAGCCCCTGAGGCCTGACCCTTCTCAAGGCCCTGGCGATGTGCTGGCCGTCGCTCAGGCGACCGGCTCCTTCAGCAGGGCACCGATGCGTTCGGCCAGCTCATCGAAGCAGGCGGAGAAGGCCTGTCGGGCCTGCTGGGGTTCCTGGTGGGCGGCTGGATCGGCCAGGCCCCAGTGCACCCTGGCCGGGTCACCCGGGAACGTGCCGCAGCTCTCGGCCGCGTGGTCGCAGACCGTGACCACCAGATCGAACGGCGTCGTCGCCGCCTCCAGCACCGACGCCAGGCTTTTGCTGCCGTACCTGGACGGGTCCACGGGAAGACGGCCGATCTGCTCCAGGGCCAGGGGATGGACCTGACCCGTCGGGGCACTGCCGGCGCTGACGACCTCGATCGCCCCCGCGCCCAGGGTCTGGAAGAGCGCTTCGGCCATGATGCTGCGCGCCGAGTTGCCGGTGCAGACCACGAGCACCCGCCGTCGGGCGGCCCCGCCGGGGCGGGTGGATGGCATCGGATTGGTCATGGTTGGGAAAGGGGGATTCCTGTCACTCGCTGGCTCGAGCGGGGGCTTCAGAGCGGGCCGAGGGGCCTCAGCTCAACGCCCCACCGCAGCTGGAGCCGGCGCCGGCGGTGCAGCCGAAGCAGTGGTCGGCCACGACGATCGTCTCCCCATCAGGGTCCCGCTCCAGCAGCTGGCGCAGGTGGGCCCGGGGGCTGCCCTGGCCGATGGGCAGGCCGAGCATCTGGTTGAAGTCGCAGTCGTACAGGAAGCCCTGCCAGTCGACGCTGAGGGTGCTGCGGCACATCACCTGGGCCAGGTTGGCCGGGTTGTGGTGCTGGCGCAGCAGCGCCATGTAGCCCTCCAGCTGCCCCTGCTGCCGCAGCACCGCCGCGAAGCGCTGGATGGGCATGTTGGTGATCGTGAACAGGCGGTTGAAGCGCAGCCCGAAGCGATCGGCCAGCTCCCGCCGGTAGTCGGCCTCCAGGGCCGCCTGGGGCGGCGGCAGGCTGGGGCCCTGGGGGTTGTACACCAGATCCAGCTCCAGGCCGGAGTCCGGATCGCCGTAGCCGAGGGCGTTGAGCTGGCGCAGGCCCGCGAGGCTGCGCTCGAACACCCCATCGCCCCGCTGCCGGTCGACGTTGTCGGCGAGGTAGCAGGGCAGGGAGGCCACCACCTTCACCCCCTGCTGGGCCAGGAAGGCGGCCAGGTCCTCCTGGCCGGGCTCACTGAGGATGGTGAGGTTGCAGCGGTCGATCACCGCCACCCCCAGCCCCCGGGCCTGGCGCACCAGGTCGCGGAAGCCCGGGTGCAGCTCCGGGGCGCCGCCGGTGAGATCTAGGCTGGCGATCGCCCGGGCCCGCAGCACCGCCGGCACCAGGGCGATGGTGGCCGCCTCCATCATCTCGGTGCGGCTGGGGCCGGCGTTCACATGGCAGTGGCTGCAGCTCTGGTTGCAGCGGTAGCCCAGGTTCACCTGCAGGGTGTCGAGGCGGCTGCGGCGCAGGGCCGGGAACGGCGGGGCCAGGGTGGTGGTGGGGCCGTTCGGATCGGCAACGCCCATGGATGGAGGGGATGGCTACCGGAGGTACCGGCCGGGCGGCGAATCGGATGGGCCTGGCGGCAGCTCAGCTGGGCTGGGCTGCCGTCTCCTTCTGACCACCGATCACGAGCCGCAGCAGAATCGGGGCCAGGAAGGTGGTGCCGATCACCATCAACAGGATGGCGGCTTCGAGGGCCGGGGTGAGGATGTTGGCCTGGGTTCCCAGACCCAGGAAGATCAGACCCACCTCGCCGCGGGGCATCATCCCCAGACCCACCACCAGGCGGTTGGTGGGGTCTTTGCTGGTGTAGGTCCAGCCCGTGGCCACCTTGCCGGCCACGGCCACCACCAGCAGGAACAGGGCCACCACCAGCCCCTCGCGGTTGGCGGGATCGAAGGGGTTGAGCACCGAGAGGTCCATGCCGGTGCCGATCAGCACGAAGAACACCGTGGCGAACAGGGCCACCAGGGGTTTGACGGCGGCTTCGATGTCGTGGGTGTGCTTGGAGGCGCTGAGGATCAGGCCGGCGGCGAAGGCGCCCAGGGCTGCCTCCAGGCCGATGGCCTGGGCGGCGAAGCAGCAGAGGGTGAGCACCACGAAGCTGGCCACCGCCACATCGCCGGGGGCCTTGAGCTGATCCACCACCCAGTCGAAGCCGGGGGCGGCGAAACGGCTGAGCACCAGGGCCACGGCCACGAAGATCACCGCCGCGACGCACAGCTGGATAACTGGTCCGAGGGTGAAGGAACCGCCGCCGGCCAGGGACACCACCACCGCCAGGATCACGATGCCGAGGATGTCGTCGAGCACGGCGGCACCGATGACGATCTGGCCCTCCTTGCGCTTCAGCCACTGCAGCTCACCGAACACGCTCGCCGTGATGCCGATCGAGGTGGCCGTCATGGCGGCACCGGCGAACACGGCCGGGATGAACGGCACATGGAAGAGGTAGTACAGCCCGGCGGTGCCGGCGGCGAAGGGCAGCGCCACGCCGGTGAAGGCCACGGTGCCGGCCTGGATGCCCACGGCCACCAGTTCATCCAGCTCGCTCTCCAGGCCCGTGAGGAACAGCAGGGAAAAGAGGCCGATCTCGGCCACCACCTTCAGGCTGGAAAACGTCTCGGAATACAGAGAACTGATGGACTCCGGGCTCATGCCGCCCAGGGAGCTCAGCATCCCGAGCAGAGCGCCGCTCAGCTGGGCCTGGGCCTCGGGGGGCACCACCAGGTGCAGGCCGGAGGCGCCGATGATCACACCGGCGACCAGTTCGCCGAGGATGGTGGGCAACTGCAGGCGCACCATCAGCTCCGCCATGAAGCGGGCCGCCACGAAAATCACCAGAAAACGGCCAACCCCGATCAGGGTTTCCGTCACTTCAACCTGGTGGCTGCCGACTTCCATCAGCAAGGTGGGCAGCAGATCCATCAGGTGGGGTACGGGTGGGTGCAGTTTTAGAGGGAAGGAGGCTTGAACTGTTGTCTTGACGACACCAGAAACCAAAGGATCCCGTGATGGATCCGATCAGCGCTGGTGATCGATGGCGTTGATCCAAGCCAGGGTGGCCTGGAAGAACCCCACCCGTCCGGGCAGGAACGGGTGGGGACTAAGGAACCCGATGGATCAGAACTTGTGGTCGCGCAGGGCTTCCACCTGGTAGATGTAGGTGATGATCGAGTAGTCGGCGTAGAACTTGGCTTCGATCTGACGGGTGATGGTGTCGGCCAGTTCGCGGGTGCCCGTGAGCACTTCGATCTTCACATTGGAGAGGGTGTGGGACACACTCGGCTCGCCCGTGGAGCGCACATTGCGGCTGCCTTCGCCGCCAGCGGCATTGACGGTATAACCGGTGGCGCCTGCCGCCTTGATGAGCTTGATGAGTTTCTTGGAGAGGATTTCCTCTCCAACGATCACCAACTTCCAGACCTGTTGACTCATGGGTTTGACCTCAGATTGGCCGGGTGTAGGGAATGGATAGGTTTTGAACTTTACTTGCCGAGGAGCACTTCTGCAATCCCGATGAACAGGGGGATGCAGATGGCGATCGCCACAGGCGTGCCAATGGCCGTGGAAGCACCGATGTAGGCCGAGGGATTCGCCGAGGGGATGCCGGCACGCAGGGTGGGCGGGCCCGAGATGTCCGAGCTGGAGGCGGCGATCACCGCCAGCACCACGGCGCCGCCGATGCTGAAGCCGGTGAGCTTGTGGATGATCAGGCCGAGGCCAAAGGCCAGGAAGCCATGGACGATGGGGGAGATGAAGGCATAGATGGCAAACCACTGGGCCACCTTGCGCAGCTCGTTCATCCGCTGGGCGGCCTCCATACCCATGATGATCATCAGTACTGCCAGGAAGCCGCGGAACAGGGGGTTGAAGAAGCTCTCGTAGACGGGCTCAGGCTTGGTGAGGATGCCCAGGGCCACGCCCAGCAGCAGCGACGTGACGGCCGAACTCTGGATGCTTTCCTTGATGATCGGCCAGATTTCGATTTTCTCGGAGGTGTTGCCGCTCTTCTTGGACAGGTAGACGCTGGCGACCACGATGGCCGTCACCAGCGCCGGAATGTCCATGAAGGGGTAGAGGGCTGCCGTCCAGGCCTCATAGGGGATCTTGGCGGAATCCAGCTGGGGCAGCACGGCCGCCAGCGTGGAGCCACTCACCGCGCCGAACAGACCGCCGGTGGCCACGGCATCGGGCACGCTGATGCCGGGCAGCTTGCCCAGGGTCCAGCGGGCGATGAAGACGATCGCGATGCCAACCAGCACTGCTGCCAGCGCCGGCAGAAGAATTTCGGAGGGGTTGGAATTACGAATCGCGATGCCGCCCGTCAGGCCGATCTTCATCAGCAGGAAGAAGCTGATGAACTTGTAGATCGAATCGGGGATGGCCAGCTCGCTGCCAAGGGCGGCCACGATGATCCCGCCGATCAGAAATCCCAGGGTCGGGGACTGAAGCTGCTCCAGGAAGAGCGGGAGAAAGTCAGAAAGGAATGTCACGTGGTGCCGGCGATCGCTTCGGTTGAGTGGCCGTGAAAGGTAGCAGCCGCCACAGCTCGTCCGTCGAAAGTAACAAAGTGTGAAGTCGGCGTCTCGCGGGTGCTCCTTGCCCGTTTCTGAGTTTCTGCTGTGTCGGAAGATGGTGTCCGTTCCATGGAATCAAACCTCGGTGATCTCTGCGCCATCGCTGTGATTCATCAGTCTTGACATGGCGGTCACTCTTTGATGCCAGTCACGGTGCTGTCTTGTGTCTGTAGCCGGTCCGTGTTCGTGCTGGCGGATGGAGCGTACCCAGCTGGCCCCTTGAGGTCTCTTCTGGCCATTCCCATTGCCCCGCAAGGCCTCCGGCGGCACTCGGATGATGGCAAGGCGATCACATGGCGTCGGTTGGGCTCATGGAGGCCGGTCCTGCTGCCGCCCGATGGGTTATTGCTGCAGAGCGCGATCGATCGCCCCGGTGCCATGCCCTGTGGTCGCCGATGCCAGCCGTGGTGTCATCGACCACCATGCGCCCGGAGCAGCTCCTCAGCGGCGCCAGGCGGCGATGGGATGGGGTCGGAACCTCTCTCAGGCTGAGCTTGGAGTGAGGATCGGACCCTCGCCGATCCCATCCCTGAGGTAGTCACAGCAACCGCCATGGGTAGCTGCAGCCACCGCCAGGATCCACCCGGCCCCTTCCGTGAACGCCCGCGCCGCCATCGCCAAGGATGGTTCCCGTGGTTCACGCCTCCCTGCGATGTCCGATGTCAGGCCGCTTGCCGCATCCCAAGCCGATGGGTCCGCGCTGGAGGCCATGGCGGAACTGGTGGCGATCGTGGACCGGCTGCGGGACCCGGAGGGCGGCTGCCCCTGGGACCTGGCCCAGACCCACAGCACCCTGATCCCCTACGTGCTCGAGGAGGCCCATGAGGTGGCCGATGCGATCCGCCGCGGCGACGACGATCACCTGGCCGAAGAGCTGGGGGACCTGCTGCTGCAGGTGGTCCTGCACGCCCGCATCGCCAGTGAGGCGGGGCGCTTCGACCTGGCCGCCGTCGCCCGCGCCATCGCCGCCAAACTGGTGCGCCGCCACCCGCACGTGTTCGATCCGGCGGCGGAGCGGGCCGACGATCCGGAGGCCGTGCGCCGCAGCTGGGAGGCGATCAAGGCCGCCGAGCGCCAGCAGCCAGCCAGCGCCAGCCCCCTCAGCGACCGCCTGGCGGAGAAGGTGCGCGGCCAGCCCGCCCTCGCCGGCGCCATGACGATCTCGCGCAAGGCCGCCGCCGCCGGCTTCGAGTGGGACGCCATCGAGGGGGTGTGGGCCAAGGTGCAGGAGGAGCTGGACGAGCTGCGGGAGGCCGTGGCCAGCGGCGACCGGGTCCATGCCCAGGAGGAACTGGGCGACGTGCTCTTCACCCTGGTGAACGTGGCCCGCTGGTGCGGTATTGACCCGGAGGAGGGCCTGGCGGGCACCAACCGCCGCTTCCTCGACCGCTTCTCCCGGGTCGAGGCCGCCCTGGGCGGCGACCTCGGTGGCCGCGGCCTCGCCGAGCTGGAGGGCCACTGGCGGGCCGCCAAGGCCCAGATCCGTGCCGAGCAGGATCCCGGCCCTAGGCCTCCTCAGGCGGACCCTGCCGCCGGTGGTTCTTGATTGATCCCCGCTGGCGCTTGGCCTTCAGCCGCCGCTCCACCGAGCCCCGGCTGGGCTTGGTCGGTCGGCGGGGCGGCGGCGGCGGCGCGATCGCCGCCTGGATCAGCTCCACCAGGCGCTTCTGGGCCGCCTGACGGTTCTGCCACTGGGAGCGGTGCTCCGCCGCCACGACCACCAGGCCGGCCGGGGTGAGCCGGCCGGCCAGCCGCCGCAGGGCCCGCTCCCGCAGGGCGGGGGGCAGGGCATCGCTGGCGGCCAGGTCGTACACCAGCTCCACCCGGGAGTCGGTGGTGTTCACCCCCTGGCCGCCGGGGCCGGAGGCGCGCGAGAAGCGCCAACCCAGCTCGGCCGCCGGGATCACCCGGCCGTTCCCCAGGGGTAGATCGCCGCTCACACCAGGCTCACTTCGCCGCTGCCGATGTCGAAGTAGGCGGCCTGGATGGTCAGCCGTCCCTCCGTCACCGCCTGGCGCAGCAGGGCACTGCGCCGGGGCAGCGCGCTGGCGGCGGCGGCGGCGTTGTGGCGCACCGCCTGGGCCAGGTCGGCGCCTGGCTCGAGGCTGGCCCGGATCGGCGCCACCAGCTCCTCCAGCAGGGGCGTGAGCGGGTTGCTGGCCATCGCGGCGGTCACCGCGCCGCAGCCGCTGTGGCCCATCACCAGGATCAGGGGCACCGCCAGCTCCGCCACGGCGTACTCCAGCGAGGCCACTCCCGCATCGAAGGCCGTGTTGCCGGCGCTGCGCACCTCGAACAGTTCCCCGGCCCCGCAGGCGAAGATCCACTCCGGCGCCACCCGCGAATCGGCGCAGCAGAGCACCGAGGCCCAGGGCCGCTGGCCGGCGGCCAGGGCATCGGGGCGCACCTGGCAGTGCATGGGCCAGGTCTCGTGCAGCAGGGTGGCCCGCGACAGGGGATCGGCGCTGCGCTCGGCGCCCTGCCAGGCCTTGCAGAAGTCACGGTTGCGGCGCAGCAGCTCCTGGAGCGGATCGCCGCCGGGGCGGCACACCGAGAGCCGTTCCGTCAGGGTGCCGTCCGCCGCCGCGGCCGCCGCCGGCCGGGGCGCCAGGGTCTCCAGGGCCACGCTGGCGCCCGCCAGGGCGAGGAGCCTCAGCAGGTGGCGTCTGGAATGTGCCATGGCGCCGTGACAAGGGGTCCTGCCGAAGGTTTAGCTGGAAAGCCACGAGCCAACCGCATGGGACCGCAACAGCCACCGGCCGACGCCTGCCCCCCGGGCGCCTGGGTGGACGAGGAACTGGGCGGGGTGCGCTACGGCCTGGCCGCCACCGTGGTCGAGGAGCACACCAGCCCCTACCAGCGCATCACCATCATCGACAGCCAGACCTACGGCAAGGGGCTGCTGCTCGACGGCTGCTGGATGACGGCGGAACGGCAGGAGCGGCACTACCACGAACCGCTGGTCCATCCGGCCCTCTGCGCCGCCGCCTCCATCGAGCGGGTGCTGGTGATCGGCGGCGGTGACGGCGGCACCGCCCGCGAGTGCCTGCGCCACCCCGGCGTCGCCCACCTCGACATGGTGGAGATCGACGGGCTGGTGGTGGAGCTCTCCCGCAAGCACCTGCCCAGCCTGGGCGGCGCCGCCTGGAGCGACCCCCGCTTCCACCTCACCGTCGGCGACGGCATCGCCTGGGCGGCCAACGCCCCTGACGCCAGCTACGACGTGGTGCTGGTGGACGGCTCCGATCCCGCCGGGCCGGCCGAGGGCCTGTTCAACCGCACGTTCTTCGAGAACTGCCGCCGCCTGCTGCGCCCCGGCGGCGTGTTCGCCACCCAGAGCGAATCCCCCGAGGCCTTCCGCCAGGTCCACATCGACACCGTGCGGCTGCTGCGCGAGGTGTTCGGCCACGCCGATCCGATGTACGGCTGGGTGCCGATGTACCCGAGCGGCTGGTGGAGCTGGACCTTCGCCTGCCCCGACGGCCCCCGCTACCGGGAGCCGCTGCCGGAGCGGGCCGCGGCGGTGGCGCCGGGCTGCAGCATCTGGTCGCCCCGCTGGCAGCGGGGGGCCTTCGAGGCGGTGCCGGCCTTCGTGGAGCGCGCCCTGGTCGACGCGGCGAGCCAGTCATGAGCCAGGAGCTGTTCGACACCGAAGGGGCGATCTACATGGGCGCCCGCCGCGACCCCCTCGGCTGCGCCGTGGGCCTGTTCGGCGTTCCCTACGACGGCACCACCTCCTTCCGTCCCGGCGCCCGCTTCGGCCCGGCGGCGATCCGGGATGTGAGCAGCGGCCTGGAGAGCTACGACCCCCAGCTCGACCTTGACCTCGAGGACCTGGCCTTCGCCGACCTCGGAGCGGTGGCGATCTCCTTCGGCGCCCCCGAGCCGGTGGTGGAGGCCGTGGGCCGGGCGACTGAGGCGGTGCTGGATCTGGGCCTGGCGCCGTTGATGCTGGGCGGTGAGCACTCGATCAGCAGCGGGGCGGTGGCGGCGGTGGCGCGGCGCCATCCCGATCTGGTGCTGGTGCAGCTCGATGCCCACGCCGATCTGCGCCAGGAGTGGCTCGGGGCCCACCACAGCCACGCCTGCGCCATGCGCCGCTGCCTGGAGGTGCTGCCCAGCGGCGAGCTGCGCCAGATCGCCATCCGCAGCGGCACCCGCGAGGAGTTTCAGGAGCTGCGCGTCACCGGCCGCCTGGTGCCGATCGACGCCATGGCGGCGGCGCTGGCACCCCTGCGGGGCCGGCCCCTGTATCTCACCGTTGACCTCGACTGGTTCGATCCGGCGGTGCTGCCGGGCACGGGCACGCCCGAACCCGGAGGCTTCCACTGGCCCCAGTTCGCTGAGCTGGTGGAGGAGCTGCGCCAGCACCGGCTCGTGGCCGCCGACGTGGTGGAGCTGGCCCCCCAGCTCGACCCCAGCGGCGTCAGCGCCGTGCTGGCCGCCAAGGTGACCCGCAGCCTGCTGCTGCTGCTCGGGCGGCCGGTGCCCTCAGGCGCCCCGGCTCAGTAGCAGCAGGTGCCGCTGGCGCGCTGCTCCCGCAGGCGGGTGTGCTGCTGCCCGATCAGCTGCACGGCCAGGGTGGGGTGGTTGTGCAGCAGGTTGAGGAAGCGGAGCCGGTCGAGGCGCAGCACCTCCACGGGGGTGCGGGCGAAGGCGTCGCTGCGGTGGCTCAGTTCGCGCCAGGTGATGTCCTGGTAGCTGAACAGCTCACCGGGGCGGTAGCAGGTTTTTTCGCCCTGCTCGCCCACCAGCTCGACGATGCCGCGACGCACGGCATAGATGGCGTTGGCAGTGGCGCCACGGGAGAAGACGTGGGCGCCGGTCGGGAGGGTGAAGGTCTCACAATCCACATGAACGGCCATCAGCTCAAGGGGTGATGGGGATGTGGCGGTTCTGATCAATGCAGGGGACCTCCGTGGTCGGGGTGGACGTATTGAGCCTTCCTAGGGCGGAACGGGGCGTTCCGCTAGGAGAAGCCGGGGTGAAACGGCGGAAGAATGCCAAAAAGGCATCAACCGACACATGTTTTCGTCCGCCTGACGTCAGGAGAGGCCGGTGGCCAGGCTCAGCTGCTGGCTGGCCACCGGATGGCGGGCCTGCTTGAGCAGGGCCTCGGGGGACACCACCGGCAGCCGCGGCGGACGGGCCGTCCAGTGGTGGCACCACAGCTCGGCCACCAGCTCGGGGTGGATGGGGAGCTGACGCAGCTGGCACCATCCCATCTCCACCCCGGCGGGAGGGGTGCAGTGGCGGCAGCTGCGGCAGTTGGGACGGTTGCCCATCCTCTTGACCCATTGGGCCATTCAAGGTACGCATTTCCTTGCCGGTGTGATAGGGGTGGAAGCCGAATCACAGGCTTTCTTCGGTATTGGAGGTCGCCGCTCCATAGGATCGCGCCACCCTGCTCCGGCGTCCCCCTGGCCGGCCGGTCGCCTCCGATGGATTCCACCTCCCTGCGCCGCACACCCCTGGACGCCGCCGCCACCGCCGCCGGGGCCCGCATGGTGCCCTTCGCCGGCTGGCAGATGGCGATCCAGTTCGCCGGCCTGGTGCAGGAGCACAACGCCGTACGGCAGCACTGCGGCGTCTTCGACATCTCCCACATGGGGGTGCTCACCCTGCGGGGCCAGGGCACCAAGGACGCCCTGCAGCGCCTGGTGCCCACCGACCTGTTCCGGATCGGCCCCGGCGAGGCCTGCTACACGGTGCTGCTCAACGAGGCCGGCGGCATCCTTGACGACCTGATCGTCTACGACCGCGGCCGCGTCGCTGGGCCCGAGGGGGAGCGCGATGAAGTGGTGCTGGTGATCAATGCCGCCTGTGCCGAGGCCGACACCGCCTGGATCGCCAGCCAGCTGGAACCCGAGGGGATCACCATCACCGACCGCAAGGGCGACGGGGTGCTGCTGGCCCTGCAGGGCCCGGAGGCCCCCGCCCGCCTCGAGGCCCTGGTGGGCACGAGCCTGGCGGGCCTGCCCCGCTTCGGCCACCGGGAGCTGGCCATCGACGGCGCGCCGGTGTTCGTGGGTCGCACGGGCTACACCGGTGAAGACGGCTTCGAGCTGCTGCTGGCCCGCGAGGCCGGCGTGGCGCTGTGGCAGCGGCTGCTGGCCGACGGCGTCACCCCCTGCGGTCTCGGCGCCCGCGACACCCTGCGGCTGGAGGCGGCGATGCACCTCTACGGCAACGAGATGGACGCGGCCACCACGCCGCTGGAGGCGGGCCTGGGCTGGCTGGTGCACCTGGAAATGCCGGCGGACTTCATCGGCCGCGCCGCCCTGGAGCGCCAGACCGCCGAAGGGGTGGGCCGCAAGCTGGTGGGACTGAAGCTGCAGGGCCGCGCCATCGCCCGCCATGGCTACCCGGTGCTCCTCGATGGGGAGCCGGTGGGCGAGGTCACCAGCGGCACCTGGTCCCCCACCCTGGGGGAAGCGGTGGCCCTGGCCTACGTGCCGGCGGCGGCGGCGAAGCCCGGAACGGAGCTGGCGGTGGAGATCCGCGGGCGGGCCGAGCCGGCCGTGGTGGTCAGACGGCCGTTCTACCGGCGCGGCTGAGCATCCTTTCTGCGCTGGTCCGGCCCCTCCAGAACTGCCCGCAGGCGCCCTGTGGGAAACTCGCGGATTCGTTCTGCTTGCCACCATGCGCAGCCACGGGTGCGGCGACCTGCGCAACGACGCCATCGGCCAGCAGGCCCAGCTGTGCGGCTGGGTCGACCGGCGCCGCGACCACGGCGGGGTGATCTTCATCGACCTGCGCGACCGCAGCGGCACCGTGCAGATCACGGTGGATCCCGACCTGGCCCCCGCCGCCTTCGCCGTGGCCGAGCGGCTGCGCAACGAGACCGTCCTGCGGGTGGAGGGCAAGGTGCGGGCCCGGCCGGCCGAGTCCCTCAACGAACGCCTGGCCACCGGCGCCATCGAGGTGCTGGCGAGCGGCATCACGGTGCTCAACGACGTGCGCGGCAACCTCCCCTTCCCGGTGTCGGTGCACGACGAGGAGAACACCCGCGAGGAGCTGCGCCTGCGCCACCGCTACCTCGACCTGCGCCGCGAGCGCATGGGCCGCAACCTGCGGCTGCGCCACGCCACCGTGAAGGCCGCCCGCGGCTATCTGGAGGGGGAGGGCTTCATCGAGGTGGAGACCCCGGTGCTCACCCGCTCCACCCCCGAGGGCGCCCGCGACTACCTGGTGCCGTCGCGGGTCTGCGGCGGTGAGTGGTTCGCCCTGCCCCAGTCGCCCCAGCTGTTCAAGCAGCTGCTGATGGTGGGGGGCATCGAGCGCTACTACCAGGTGGCCCGCTGCTTCCGCGACGAGGACCTGCGGGCCGACCGCCAGCCGGAGTTCACCCAGCTGGACATGGAGATGAGCTTCATGGACCAGGAGGAGATCCTGGCGCTCAACGAGGGCCTGATCGCCGCCATCTGGAAACAGGTGAAGGGCATCGAGCTGCCGCGGCCGTTCCCCCGCCTCACCTGGCACGAGGCGATGGCGCGCTACGGCACCGACCGGCCCGACACCCGCTACGGCATGGAGCTCACCGACGCCTCGGACATCGTCCGGGACATGGGCTTCAAGGTGTTCTCCGGCGCCGTGGCGGCCGGGGGCTCGGTGAAGTGCATCGCCGTGGCCGGCGGCAACGAGGCCGTCAGCAACGTGCGCATCAAGCCCGGCGGTGATGTGTTCAGCGAGGCCCAGAAGGCGGGGGCCGGCGGCCTGGCCTTCATCCGGGTGCGGGCCGGCGGCGAGATCGACACGATCGGCGCCATCAAGGACAACCTCACGGCCGAGATGAAGGCGGAACTGCTGGAGCGCACCGGCGCTACGGAAGGCACCCTGCTGCTGTTCGGTGCCGGCGACACCGCCACCGTCAACAAGGCCCTCGACCGGGTGCGCCAGTACCTGGCCCGCGAACTCGGCCTGGTGCCGGCCGAGCGGGACAACGACCAGTGGAACTTCCTCTGGGTGGTGGACTTCCCGATGTTCGAGTTCAACGCCGGCGAGAACCGCCTCGAAGCCCTGCACCACCCCTTCTGCGCCCCCAACGCCGAGGATCTGGGCGGCGACCCCACCGCCTGGACGGCCACCCTCCCCACGGCCCGCGCCCAGGCCTACGACCTGGTGCTCAACGGCCTGGAGCTGGGCGGCGGCTCGCTGCGCATCCACGATTCCGCCCTGCAGCGCCAGGTGCTGCAGACCATCGGCCTGCCGCTCGAGGAGGCCGAGCGCCAGTTCGGCTTCCTGATGGAGGCCCTCGACATGGGCGCCCCGCCCCACGGCGGCATCGCCTTCGGCATGGACCGGCTGGTGATGCTGCTGGCCGGCGAGGAGTCGATCCGCGACACGATCGCCTTCCCCAAGACCCAGCAGGCCCGCTGCCTGATGACCCAGGCCCCGGCCGATGTGGCGCCCAAGCAGCTGGAGGAGCTGCACGTGGCCAGTACCTGGATGGAGGAGGAGGGCTGAGGGGCCGCCGCTGCCGCGCCATTGCCGCCATGGCGCCGCCATAAAGCGGAGTCACTTCGCCTTAGACTGGTGCCTCCCGCTCCTCCGCCATGGCCATCACCGCTCCCCCCATCGACATCGGCATCCCGGCGGACCAGCGCCAGCAGATCGCCGAGGGTCTCGGCCGCGTGCTGGCCGACAGCACCGTGCTCTACGCCAAGACCCACGGCTTCCACTGGAACGTGACCGGACCGATGTTCAACACGCTCCACCTGATGTTCATGGACCAGTACACCGAGCTCTGGACCGCCCTCGACCTGATCGCCGAGCGCATCCGGGCCCTCGGTTTCCCCGCCCCCTACGGCGGCACCCTCTATGCCGGCCTCTCCTCGATCCCCGAGGCCGAAGGCGTCCCCGCTGCCCTGGCCATGGTGCGGGAGCTGGTGGAGGGCCATGAGGCCGTGGCCCGCACGATCCGCTCGGTGTTCACCACCGCCGATGAGGCCAGCGACCAGCCCACCGCCGACCTGCTGACCCAGAGGTTGCAGATCCACGAGAAGACCGCCTGGATGCTCCGGAGTCTCCTGGAGGGGTGAGTGTCAGCGGGCGCGGCCTGCGCCGGTCCGAGCCCGCTTTGCGGGCAACGGGCCGGCTTCGGCTGCGCCGCTGACGCACACCCCAGGAGGCCGGGTGTGGGGGAAGGGGGGGTGCTGGGTGGGGAGGCCTCTGGGCGCGGGCGGACTGGAAGGGGTCGGTAGATTGGGGGATCAGCGCAGCGCCCGATGTCCGCACCGTCCGCCACGCGGGGCCATGCCGCGAAGTTCGTCTTCGTCACCGGCGGGGTGGTGTCCAGCATCGGCAAGGGGATCGTGGCGGCGAGCCTCGGGCGGCTGCTGAAATCCCGCGGCTACAGCGTCTCGATCCTGAAGCTGGATCCCTACCTCAACGTGGATCCGGGCACGATGAGCCCCTACCAGCACGGTGAGGTGTTCGTCACCGAGGACGGCGCCGAGACCGACCTGGACCTGGGCCACTACGAGCGCTTCACCGACACCGCCATGTCGCGCCTCAACAGCGTGACCACCGGCTCGATCTACCAGGCGGTGATCAACAAGGAGCGCCGCGGCGACTACAACGGCGGCACCGTCCAGGTGATTCCCCACATCACCGGCGAGATCCGCGAGCGCATCCACCGGGTGGCGGCCAACAGCGGCGCCGACGTGGTGATCACCGAGATCGGCGGCACGGTGGGCGACATCGAGTCGCTGCCGTTCCTGGAGGCGATCCGCGAGTTCCGTGGCGATGTCGGCCGCCAGGACCTGGCCTACGTCCACGTCACCCTGCTGCCCTACATCGGCACCTCCGGCGAACTCAAGACCAAGCCCACCCAGCACTCGGTCAAGGAGCTGCGCTCCATCGGCATCCAGCCCGACGTGCTCGTCTGCCGCAGCGACCGCCCCATCAGCACCGACCTCAAGGCCAAGATCGGCGGCTTCTGTGGCGTGCCGGCGAGCGCCGTGATCCAGGCCCTCGATGCCGACAGCATCTACGCGGTGCCCCTGGCGATGGAGAGCGAGGGCCTCTGCCGCCAGGTGCTCGACGTTCTCTCCCTGGTCGACCACGACAGCGACATGGCCCGCTGGGCGGACCTGGTGGAGAAGCTGCGCCACCCCGGACCCGCCGTGAAGGTGGCCCTGGTGGGCAAGTACGTGCAGCTCAACGATGCCTACCTCTCGGTGGTGGAGGCGCTGCGCCATGCCTGCCTGGAGCAGGACGCCTCCCTCGACCTCCACTGGATCTGCGCCGAGCAGATCGAGAGCCAGGGGGCCGATGCCCTGCTGCGGGGCATGGATGCGGTGGTGGTGCCGGGGGGCTTCGGCAACCGCGGCGTCGACGGCAAGGTGGCGGCGATCCGCTGGGCCCGCGAGCAGCGGGTGCCGTTCCTGGGGCTCTGCCTGGGCATGCAGTGCGCCGTGATCGAGTGGGCCCGCCACCAGGCCGGCCTCGAGGGGGCCACCAGTGCCGAGCTGGATCCGGCCTCGCCGCATCCCGTCATCCACCTGCTGCCCGAACAGCAGGACGTGGTGGATCTGGGCGGCACCATGCGCCTGGGCGTCTACCCCTGCCGGCTGACGGCGGGCACCATGGCCCAGCGCCTCTACGGCGAGGAGGTGGTCTACGAGCGCCACCGCCACCGCTACGAGTTCAACAACGCCTACCGCTCCCTGTTCCTGGAATCGGGCTATGAGATCAGCGGCACCTCCCCCGATGGGCGCCTGGTGGAGCTGATCGAGCTGAAGGACCACCCTTTCTTCACCGCCTGCCAGTACCACCCGGAGTTCCTCTCCCGCCCCGGCAAGCCCCATCCCCTGTTCCGGGGGCTGATCGAGGCGGCCCAGCAGCGGCTGCCCGGCTCCCCCAGCGAGGCCACCGGCCGTGTCGCCAGCCCCATCTACGGCTGACGGCCCCGCGGTGGTGGAAACCTTCCACTCCCTGCAGGGGGAGGGGCTCCATGCCGGCCGCAGCGCCTTCTTCATCCGCCTGGCGGGCTGCGACGTGGGCTGCCCCTGGTGCGACACCAAGCACTCCTGGCCGCAGGCGGCCCATCCCCAGCGCCCCCTGGGCGAACTGACGGCCGAGGCCAGCGCCGCCGCTGCGGCCGGTGCCGCCTTCGTGGTGATCACCGGCGGCGAGCCCCTGCAGCAGCCGCTTGACGCCCTGTGCGCGGCCCTGGCGGCGGCGGGCCTGCCGCTGCACCTGGAAACCAGCGGCGTGGGGCAGCCCAGCGGCCGCTTCGACTGGATCACCCTCTCGCCCAAGCCCCACCGCCCCCCGGCGGCCGCCCTTCTGGCCCGCTGTGACGAGCTCAAGGTGGTGGTGACCTCCCCGGCCGACCTGTCCTTCGCCGAAGCCATGGCCGCCGAGGCCGTGCGCCTGCGTCCGCCCGCCGCCCCCGGCCCCGGGCTCCTGCTCCAGCCCGCCTGGGACGAGCCGGCCGCCCGGGAGCTGGCGGTGGCCTACGTGCGCGCCCACCCCGCCTGGCGGCTCAGCCTGCAGAGCCACAAGTGGCTGGGGGTGCGCTGAGGCCCCAGCGCTGGGGCCTCAGAGGGCCTGGGCCGGCTGCTGCACCTTCTCCGCCTTCCAGAGACGCCAGCGCAGCTGCAGATCCTTCGGGGTGTAGACGACGATCGGTCGGCTGGCGTCGTAGGGCACCACGAAGGGCTTGCTGCCCATCGGCACGAACACCTTGCGTTTGGCCTGGCCGGGGGGGCAGGCCATCAGGGTCGACACCATCGGCCCCACATCGCTCACCGTGTAGACGCTGACGCCCAGGCCCTTCACCTTGCTGGCGCGGAAGCGGCCCCGGAAGGCCCGCTGGTTGCAGTCGGCCTCCACCTCCCGGCCGGCGATCAGCTGCACCCGCCAGTCGCTCGGGTTGGGGGACAGGCGCGGATCGGCGGTGGGGGGCAGCAGCCCGGGGAGCTGGATCACCCAGCGGGTCTGGGCGGCGGTGGGCTTGGGGTAAGGCGTCAGGTCCAGCCGGGGGATGGCCCGGGCCGGCGCCGCCGCGAGCGCCAGCAGGGACGGCAGGCTGACGATGACGCTGGCGGTGGCCGCGGCCGCCGTGGCACGGCGCAGGGCATGGGCCATGGGGAACCTCGGTAGGGACCGGAATCCGGAGCCACCACCATGGCACCCTCCGATCGCTCCGTCCCCTCCGGGCCGCTTCCACAATGGGGGGGCTGCCGCCTCCGCCCGCCCCATCACCCGCTCCCCTGCCCCAGCCCCTCCAGCCACGCCCCCCCCAGCCAGGCCGCTCGCCATCGCCCTGCTCTCCGGTGGCCTGGATTCGGCCACGGCTGCCGCCCTGGCGATCGAGGCGGGCCACCGGGTGATCGGCCTCTCCTTCGACTATGGCCAGCGCCACCGGCGCGAGCTGGACGCCGCCGCCGCGGTGGCCGGCGCCCTGGCGCTGGAGGAGCACCACGTGATCGCCGTGAACCTGGCGGCCTGGGGCGGCTCGGCCCTCACCGATCCGGCCATCCCCGTCCCCGACGGCGGCGTGGTCGAGGGGGTGATCCCCACCACCTACGTCCCCGGCCGCAACACGGTGTTCATCGCCCTGGGGCTGAGCCTGGCCGAAGCCCGGAGCGCCACCAGCCTCGTGCTCGGGGTCAATGCGGTGGATTACTCCGGCTATCCCGACTGCCGCCCCGACTATCTGGCCGCCTTCCAGAGCCTGGCCGACCTGGCCACCAAGGCAGGGCGCGAGGGCCGTGGCGCCCGCCTCTGGGCCCCCCTGGTGGCCTGGGACAAGGCCACCATCGTGCGCGAGGCCCTGCGGCTCGGGGTGCCGATCGCGGCCACCTGGAGCTGTTACAGCGGCGAGGATCTCCCCTGCGGCCGCTGCGACAGCTGCCGTATCCGCGATGCCGCCCTGGTGGCCGCGGGCCGGCCCGACCTGACCAGCTCCGCCGTGCGTGCCGGAGCGAGCCGTTGAGGAGCGACCCGCTCCCCTGGCTGGAGCCCCGGGCCCTGGCGGTGGTCCTGGCGGAGCGCTTCGGCCGGGACGGGCTGGTGCTGCTCGACGGCGACGGCAGCCCCCTCGGCTGCCGCGGCGTGCTCGGGGTGGATCCGGTGGCCACCGTGTCCTGCCGGGGGCTGCCGGGCGACCCGGGGGCGGCCGACCCTTTCGACGTCCTGGCGGACCTGGAGCGCCAGGGGGGACCGTGGCTGGGCTGGCTCGGCTACGAGGCCGGGGCCTGGGTGGAGCCGGCCGAGCACTGGCAGGCCTCCGACATGGCCACCCTGTGGGCGGCCCGCCACGACCCCCTGATCCATTTCGACCGGGGGGAGGGGCGGCTGTGGCTGGAGGGCCAGGACCCGGCCCGGTTCGCGGCCATGGTGCGGCTGCTGCAGGATCCCGCCACAGGGGCGGCGGTGGCCGGGGCCGAGGCGCGGTCGGCCGATGGGGCCGGCATCGCCCGGGACGACTGGCACTGGCACACCCCCCCGGACACCTATGCCGCTCAGGTGGGGATCCTGCGGGAGTGGATCGCCGCCGGTGACCTGTTCCAGGCCAACCTCACCGCCTGCTGCGAGAGCCTGCGGCCGGAGCCCCCCGACCCGCTGGTGCTGTACGGCCGCCTCGTGGGCCACGGTCCGGCCCCCTTCGCCGGCCTGGCGGTCGCCGGCGGCGAGGCGGTGATCTCGGCCTCGCCGGAGCGCTTCCTGCGCCTGCACCCCGACGGCCAGGTGGAGACGCGGCCGATCAAGGGCACCCGGCCGCGCCGGGCCGAAGCCGACGCCGATGCCGCCAGTGCCGCCGAGCTGATCTGCGACCCCAAGGACCGGGCCGAGAACGTGATGATCGTCGACCTGCTGCGCAACGACCTGGGCCGGGTCTGCGTGCCGGGGTCGGTGCACGTGCCCCAGCTGCTGGGGCTGGAGAGCTACGCCCACGTGCACCACCTCACCTCCGTGGTGATGGGCCGGCTGGCCGCCGGCCGCGGCCTGGTCGACCTGCTGCGGGCCTGCTGGCCGGGGGGCTCGATCACCGGCGCCCCCAAGGTGCGGGCCTGCCGGCGCCTCAACCAGCTGGAGCCGGTGCCGCGGGGGCCCTACTGCGGCTCCCTGTTTCACCTGGGCGCCGACGGCGGCTTCGACAGCAGCATCCTGATCCGCACCCTGCTGCAGAAGGGCCGGCGCCTGCGGCTCCACGCCGGCGGCGGCATCGTCGCCGACTCCGATCCGGCCGGGGAGGCCCGGGAGATGGGCTGGAAGATCGAACCGCTGCTGGAGGCCCTGGCATGAGCGGCGACGGCGGCAGCCATCCGGCCGGCAAGGCCATCGCCTGGATCGACGGACCGACGCCGCAGGGAACCTGGGGTGATCCCGACCGGCTCTGCCTGCCCCTGAACGACCGGGGCCTGCTGCTGGCCGATGGCCTGTTCGAGACGGTGCTGATCGAGGGAGGGGAGCCCCGGCTGCTGGCGGAGCACCTGGAGCGCTGGCGCGTCTCGGCCGCCAGCCTGGGCATGGCGCCACCCCCCCGGGCCGATCGGGTGCGGCCGCTGCTGGCCGAGGCCGTGGCCCGCAGTGGCCTCTCCGGCAGCGGGGCCCTGCGGCTCAACTGGAGCCGGGGCAGCGGCGCCGGCCGGGGCCTGGCGCTGCCGGCGCCGGACGCACCCCAGGGCCGCCAACGCTTCTGGTTGCAGCTGAGCCCCTGGACCCCGAACTCCACCCCGGTGACGGTGATCGTCAGCGCGCTGGAGCGGCGCAACGCAGCCAGCCTGGTCAGCCGCTGCAAGACCTTCGCCTACGCCGGCGCCATCCAGGCCCTGCGGGAGGCCCGGGCCGCCGGGGCTGAGGACGCCCTGCTGCTCGGCAGCGGCGGCGACCTCTGCTGCGGCACCAGCGCCAACCTGCTGCTGCGCCGGAGGGGCGACTGGATCACGCCGCCTGTGGAGAGCGGCTGCCTGCCGGGGGTGATGCGGGGCCGCGGCCTGGCCCTGGGACTGGTGCGAGAGGAGCGGTTGTCCGTGGCGGACCTGCTGGAGAGCGAGGCGGCCCTGCTGATCAACAGCCTCGGCTGCCGCCCGATCCGGCGCTGCGGCACCACCGACCTGCCCGCGCCCGCCGGGGCCCTGGACCTCTGGAAGCGGCTGCTGGTGTCGTCATAGGTTGGCCCAAGAATCGATCGACCACGTTGTCCGACGCTGTGGGGGGCCTGGGGTCCCGGAAGCACCTGGCAGGACTCCTGGCCGGCTTGCTCGCTGGTACGGGGCTCGCCCTGGCCGGTTGCACCGCCACCCCCAAGGAGGTGGCCGTTCAGGACGCCAAACCGGGCGACCTTCTCGTGGAGGTGGATGGGAACCGGGTGGAGCTGTTGCGGGCGTTCAAGCCGGGCATTGCCAATGGGCTGCACAAGGGTGTCGTGAAGGTCACCTCAGGGGGCGACGATGGCAAGGGTCAGATGTACGAAGTCACGGCGATCTGCAGCGTCAAAGGAGAGCCAGGCTGGCAAACCTATGACAATATCTTCGGAGATCCGATCAGCGATCTCAACGCCAAGAGAACATTCCCGGTCAAGAATCGCTGGCAGTTCCTGTTCCATTTTGATGGCCGTACGGAGCAGATCGGCAAGCTGGATCCCAGTGTCTGGGTCTCGCGGTTGAAGGACAATCTCTGCCGGAAAGGGGATTTCGACGACACCTGATCCTCCGACGGCATCGGGACGGCCAACCGCCGCGCCAGGCTTGATAATGATTCTTGATTTCATTCATTGGGGGGCGCGTCCTGGGCCCCAATTTCCTGTAGCAATCGACACTTTCAGGCCGCAGGCCATCCTTTTGGATGGATGGGAAATTGCGCCTCGGTTTCTCGATGCCCAAAACACTCTTCTCCGTCGATCTCACCAAGCCGATGGATCAGCAGGACATGCCCGGGCACAACCGCTGGCATCCGGAAATCCCTGCCGTGGCCTCCGTGAATCCTGGTGACGTGTTCCGGATCGAATGCAAGGACTGGACCGACGGCCAGATCAAGAACAACGACGACCCCAAGGACATCGAGGATGTGAATCTCGAGGTCGTTCACGTTCTCAGCGGCCCGATCTGGGTCAACGGCGCCCAGCCCGGCGACATCCTGGTGGTGGACATCCTTGATGTCGGTGCCCTGCAGGGGGATGAGTGGGGCTTCACGGGCATCTTCGCCAAGGAGAACGGTGGCGGTTTCCTCACCGATCACTACCCCAAGGCTGCCAAGGCCATCTGGGATCTGGAAGGCATCTACACCTCCTCCCGCCACATCCCCGGCGTTCGTTTCGCCGGCATCACCCACCCGGGCCTGATTGGCTGCGCCCCCTCCCACGAGCTGCTCAACGAGTGGAACCGTCGTGAGACGGAGCTGGTGAAAACCGCCCCCGACCGCCGCACCTACGGCGCCGGCCTCTCCGGCAGCGAGCCGGTGCTGGCGGCCCTGCCCAATCCCAACAGCGCCATCCTCGGCACCCTCCCCGGCAGCGAGTTCGAGCGGGTGGCCAACGAAGCGGCCCGCACGGTGCCCCCCCGGGAGCACGGCGGCAACTGCGACATCAAGAACCTCACCAAGGGCACCCGGATCTATTTCCCGGTCTATGTCGAAGGGGCCAAGCTCTCGATGGGCGACATCCACTTCTCCCAGGGGGATGGTGAGATCTCTTTCTGTGGCGCTATCGAGATGTCCGGCTATCTCGACCTCCACGTCGAGATCATCAAGGGCGGCATGGCGAAGTATGGGATGGTCAACCCCATGTTCAAGACCAGCCCGGTGGAACCCCACTACACCGACTACCTGGTGTTCGAAGGCATCTCCGTGGATGAATTCGACGGCAAGCAGTACTACATGGACGTCCACATCGCCTACCGGCGAGCCTGTCTCAACGCCATCGAGTACCTCAAGAAGTTCGGCTACACCGGCGAGCAGGCCTACCTGCTGCTGAGCTGTGCGCCGGTGGAGGGCAGGATCAGCGGCATCGTCGACATCCCGAACGCCTGCTGCACCCTCGCCATCCCCACCTCGATCTTCGACAAGGACATTCTTCCCTGCTGATCGGCCGGCTGGAGGGAGGGGCCTGGTCAACAGGCCCCTTTTTCTTGTCCGCCACGGTTCTTGTCCGCCACTGCTCTGGCCTGCCACTGTTCCTGGCTGCCATCTCCCTTCCCCCTGTCGTTCCCCTCGTCCTGCAATGCCTGTCTACGAATACAGCTGCAGCAACGGCTGCGAAAACTATGAGGTCTGGCGCAGCATCGATGAGCGCCAAAAGGAAACCAACTGCCCCACCTGCACTGCCGAAGGCGTCCGTGTGTTCACGCCGGTGATGTCACTCAGCGGTTCGTTTCGCCTGAAGCAGGAGCAGTCCGAACCCCGCCTGGTTCGCAAGGAAACCAAGGAAGCCACCGGCAAGCCACGGCTCAAGGAGAGCGGCACCCGCCCCTGGATGCTCAATCGCGGCTGCTGAGCGCAAGACGAAGCCAAAGTCCTCCCAAGCAAAAGTCCCGGGCCGCGCCACCGCTGGTGGCATCGACCCGGGACTGGCTGTTGGCCGGACTCCTCAGACGGTGAGGAATTCCTTGATCACGTCATCGGAGAGCTTGTCGGTCTGGCCGCTGGAGACGATGCCGCCGCGTTGCATGGCGTAGTAGAAGTCGGACTGGCGCACGAAGTGCAGGTGCTGCTCCACCAGCAGCACACTGATGCCGGTCTCCTTCATGATCCGCTGCACCGCGTGTTCGATGTCGAGGATGATCGAGGGTTGGATGCCTTCGGTGGGTTCATCGAGGAGCAGCAGCTTGGGCTTGCCGAGCAGGGCCCGGGCGATGGCGAGCTGCTGCTGCTGGCCACCACTGAGGTCGCCGCCTTTGCGCTTGAGAAACTTCTCCAGGATCGGGAAGAGATCGAAGATCAGCGGGTCGATGTGGCGGTTCTTTTCCAGACCACCGGGCAGGGCCTCCATGCCCAGCAGCAGATTCTCCTTGACCGACACCTGGGGAATGATGTCCCGGCCCTGGGACACGTAGCCGATGCCGGCCCGGGCCCGTTTGTAGGGGGGCTGGTTGGTGAGCTGGCCGTCCTGGTAGGCGATCGTCCCCGATCGCTGCTGCAGCAGGCCGATCACGGTCTTGAGGAAGGTGGTCTTGCCGACGCCGTTGCGGCCGATCAGGCAGACCATCTTGCCTTCGTGGATCGTCAGATCCACGTTGCGGAGAATGTGGCTCTCCCCGTAATACACATTGAGGTCGGAGACCTGAAGCAGGGGCTGGGCGCTGGTGGTGGACATGGGCTCGCGGTGGGTGAAGGTCGGGAAACGATCAGTGTTCGGGCGGCCCCAGGTAGACCTCGATCACGCGCGGGTCGGCTTTGACCTTCTCCAGCGGACCCTCGGTCAGCACCTGTCCCTGGTGCAGCACGGTGACATCGAAGCCCAGGTCGCGGATGAACTCCATGTCGTGCTCGATCACCACCACGGTGTGGTCACCGGCGAGGGACTTGATCAGTTCGGCCGTGCGCAGGGTTTCCTCATCGGTGAGGCCGGCCACGGGTTCGTCCAGCAGCAGCACCTCGGGGGCCTGGGCCACCAAGGAGGCAATGGCCAGCCATTGCTTCTGGCCGTGGGAGAGGGAGCCCGCCTTGACGGTGGCGAAGGGCGCCAGGCCCACGTAGTTCATGATCCGATGCACCTCGTCCTTGGAGGACTGGGGCAGGCCGGAACCCAGGAGGCTGAAGGCGTTCTTGACCGGTGAGGCGGAGAGCTCCAGATTCCGCAGCACGGTGAGATTCTCGAACACCCGCGGGGTCTGGAACTTGCGGCCAATGCCGTTGCGCGAGATCTGCTGCTCGGAGACGCCAAGCAGGGACTTGCCTTTGAAGCTCACCGATCCTTTCGTGGGCCGCACCTTGCCTGTGATGACATCGAGGAAGGTGGTTTTGCCGGCACCGTTGGGGCCGATGATGGACTTCAGCTCTCCCTTGTAGAGCTTCAGGCTGAGGTCGGTGAGGGCATAGAAGCCATCGAAGCTCACGCTGACGTCATTGAGCTCGAGTAGAGGTTCTGACATGGACTTCGGAAGGGTGCGGAATCAAAAGAGCGGTCACAGCAGATGAGCCAGGAAGCAACTTCCTGGAGGGCTAATCCACAGGAACGGCCTCCTTGTCGAGCTTGGGGTAGGTCTTGGCAGGTTTGGCGATGCCGAAGGCGGCCAGGAAGGTGCGGAAGCCTCCTTTGGTGATCCAGCCGTAGATGCCATCGGGCATCAGAACCACCACGAAGATGAACAGGGCCCCCTGGACGAACAGCCAGGCTTCGGGCAGGGCCTCGCTCACCAGGCTGCGCAGGTAGTTGACCACGGTGGCGCCGATGATCGGCCCCACCAGGGTGCCCCGTCCGCCCACGGCGACCCAGATCACCATCTCGATCGAGAAGGAGATCGACATGTACTGGGGCGAGACGATGCCGGACTGGACGGTGTAGAGGGCTCCGGAAATGCCGCACAGGGCGCCCGCCACCAGGAAGACGATGGTCTTGAAGGGGACGGGGTTGAAACCGGCGAAGCGCAGGCGGCTCTCGTCGTCGCGGATGGCGATCAGGGCATCACCGAAGCGACCGCTGGTGAAGTAACGGCAGACCAGAAACGCCAGGGGCAGCAGCACCACCGTGAGGCGGTAGAACCACACCTGCATGTCGGGCGAGCCCACCAGCTGGCCGAACAGTTCGCTGGTGCTGGTCTTGAGGCCGTTGGTGCCGTCGAAGAGTTTCTGCTGGCCGTTGAAGAAGTGGAAGAAGACCATCAGAGCCGCCTGGGTGATGATCGAGAAGTACACCCCCTTGATGCGGTTTCGGAAGATCAGCCAGCCCACCAGGCCCGCCACCACGGCCGGAATCACCCACAGGGCGATCAGGGTGAACACCGGTGACCAGAAGGGTTGCCAGAAGAAGGGCAGCTGGTCGACGCCGTAGTTCTCGAAGAACTTGGGAATCCCGTTGCCACCGGCGAGGCTCTTGGTGTTGAGCATCAGGTACATGGCCACGGCGTAGCCGCCGAGGGCAAAGAAGATGCCCTGGCCCAGGCTCAACAGACCGGTGTATCCCCAGATCAGGTCGATCGCCAGTGCCGTGATCGCCAGCGAGAAATAGCGGCCGAACAGGTTGAGGCGGAAATCATCCAGGGCTGCCGGCAGGATGAACAGGGCGATAGCCAGGAGAATCCAGGGGACGAGTCGTTGGAAGATTTTCACAGGTAGGGCCTCCTGGTGGGGAGATGGAACGGGAATCTGCAGTGGGTGGAACTGATCGGGTCAGGCATCGACCGAGCGACCCTTCTGGGGGAACATGCCGTTGGGGCGGAACTGGAGGAAGACAATGATGAAGATGAACACCAGCACCAGCGACATGCTTGTGGTGGCAAAGAACTCGATCACCCCCTTGGCCGCCAACGGCATGTCAGGGAAGATTGTCAGCAGGGTGCCCGAGCCGATCACCGACTGGATGATGCCCAGCAGCAGCGAGGCCAGCACGGTGCCGAGCAGGTTCCCCACACCACCGAGAACGATCACCATGAAGCAGGAGACGATGTAAGCCGCCCCGAGGTTCGGACCCACCGAACCGAGCAGGGTGATGGCACAGCCGGCCACCCCGGCCAGGCCGGAGCCGATGCCGAAGGTGATGCTGTCGACACGGTCGGTGGGAATGCCGAGGCAGTTGCTCATCTGACGGTTCTGGGTGACCGCACGGATGCGCAGGCCCCAGACGCTCTTGTTGAGGAACCAGTAGGTGGCGAGCAGGAGCAGGGCCGACAGAAGAATGATGAAGATGCGGAGGCCGGGCAGTTCGATGCCGCCGATCATCCCCCAGCTTCCCTGGAGCCATTTGGGGGCGGTGACATCGATGTTGCGCGGGCCGAACCAGGGCTTGGCGAGGGGCCGGACCTGGTCGAAAAGGTTGACGGCGATCAGGCCGATTCCGATGGCGATGGCCCAGCCGAGTCCGTTGAGATAGGTGAAGAATGGTTTTTCGGAGAACTTCGCTGCCAGTAATTTCGAGATAATGAAACCGACAACGACACCCACGATGATGCCCAGCATCATGGCCGTCGAAACGCTTCGAATCAGCTGGATCAGAATCAGGCTGACTCCCCAGGTCGCCAGCAGCGTTTCAAGGGGCCGGCCATAGAGCTGCCGGATCAACGTTCTCTCCAGCAGTACCCCAATGAGCCCCGTCACGATGAACGCGAGTACCAGGGAGACCGGGAAATACAGCTCGAAGATCACACCACCCATGGGCTTGAAGGCCGATTGCACCACGTAGGTGACATAGGCCCCGAGCATCATGAATTCGCCATGGGCGAGGTTGATGACACCCATCAATCCGAACACGATGGCCAGACCTGTGGCTGCGAGCAGCAGCACAGATCCGATGCTGAGGCCATCGAGGATCTGAGAAAAGAAAAGTTCCAACGGAATGAAGGTTGAACGTTAGATCCAGCGCTGCCTGGGCGACGCTGGATCGGGTCGAACGTGGTGGTGTGCTGAGCCGGAAAGGGGTGGCCCCCGAAGGAGCCACCTGTCTTTCATGGATTCACGGACCGGGCCGTGATCACATCTTGAACTTGCCGGCGTCAGGACGATCCTGGGTCCAGTCGCAGGTGAAGCCCTTGGTCTCGGGAACGAACTGGTTCCAGGGCAGCGGGGGAATGGCCTTGACGCTGTCGTAGAGGATCTTGAACTGGCCGGTGGGCTCCGCCTCGCCGATGAGCACCCGCTCGGAGGTGTGGTGGTTGGGGAACATCTTGATTTCGCCCTGGGGAGCGGCGAAGGTGATCCCAATCATGTTCGAGCGGACCTTGTCGAGGTCTTCGAAAGTGCCTGCCTTCTCGACGGCGTTCTTCCAGAGGTACACCATGTTGTAGGCGGATTCCGCCGGGTCACCCGTGACGCGGTCGGCGCCGTACATCGCCTGGAAGTCGGCGGTGAACTTCTTGGAGGCCGGGGTGTCCAGGCTCATGAAGAAGTTCCACGCGGCGTAGGTGCCCGTGGTGTACTCGGGACCGATCTGGCGGATCTCCTCCTCGGCGATGGAGAAGGACATGATCGGGTACTTGGCCGGATCAATGCCCGAGGCCTTGAACTGCTTGAACAGGGCGACGTTGGAGTCACCGTTCAGGGTGTTGATGATGATCCCGCCATCGGGGAAGGCCTTCTTGATCTTGGCGATGATCGGGGCCACCTCGGTGTTGCCGAGGGGGATGTAGTCCTCGCCGACGGTTTCACCGCCAAGGGCCTTCATCTGCTCCTTGATGATCGTGTTCGCCGTGCGCGGATACACGTAATCGGAGCCGACTAGGTAGACCTTCTTGCCGAGCTTGTCGCCGAACTTGTCCATCAGCCATTGAACCGCGGGCTCAGCCTGCTGGTTCGGAACGGCGCCGGTGTAGAAGATGTTGCGCGAGCACTCCTGACCCTCGTACTGAATCGGGTAGAAGAGCATGTGGTTCTTCGACTCGAAGACCGGCAGCATCGCCTTGCGGCTGGCGGAGGTCCAGCCACCGAAGACGACGGCGACCTTGTCGGAGTCGATCAGTTTCTGGGCCTTCTCGGCGAAGGTGGGCCAGTCGGAGGCGCCATCTTCAGAGACAGCGACGATCTTGTAGGACTTGCCGCCGACCTTGACGCCGCCGGCGTCATTGATTTCCTTGATCGCCATCTCCTCGACTTCTTTCAAAGTCGTTTCGGAGATGGCCATGGTGCCACTGAGGGAATGAAGGATACCGACCTTCACTTCCCCATCAAAATTGCCGCCGGAACCGGACTCGCCCCCACAGGAGACGAGGGTTACGCTCACAGCAGTTGCGGCGATTGCAGCTGCCAGTCGCCTTGAAAGATGCAGAGACATTGAAGCCTGTTCAAGATGAATTGTAGTCGCCGTAACCGACGGCAAAGGGAAAGGTAAGGAAGGACGTGGTTACCCCCGGTATCCAATGAGACAGAAAGCCGCCCAGGGCTTGCCGGAGTGAGGATTTGAACGTCGCTGAGCTGTCGATATGTTGCATTACCTACGGTTTTTCTGATCAGCGGCTGAAAGGGGAATACCAGAAGGCTTGACCGATCCGGTGCAACGCTCAGACGGCCAGCGGTTCGGGCAGTTGCCGCAGCAGGAAGCTCTCGACCCGATCGAGGCCTTCACCGCTGCGCAGATTCGTGAAACACCAGGGCCGGCCGCCGCGCATCCGCTCGGTGTCGGCCTCCATCACAGCCAGGCTGGCCCCGACCATGGGGGCCAGGTCGATCTTGTTGATCACCAGCAGGTCGGAGCGGGTGATGCCGGGGCCCCCCTTGCGGGGGATCTTGTCGCCGGCGGCCACGTCGATCACATAGATGCACAGATCCACCAGCTCCGGGCTGAAGCTGGCCGCCAGGTTGTCGCCACCGCTCTCCACCAGCACCAGGTCCAGATCCGGGAAGGCCTCCTCCAGCTCCTGCACCGCCGCCCGGTTGATCGAGCAGTCCTCCCGGATGGCGGTGTGGGGGCAGCCGCCGGTCTCCACGCCCCGGATCCGTTCGGGGGCCAGGGAGCCGGCGCGGGTGAGGAACTGGGCGTCCTCCTGGGTGTAGATGTCGTTGGTGACCACCGCCAGCTGCAGCCGCTCCCGCAGCCGGCGGCAGAGGGCGTCGACCAGGGCCGTCTTGCCCGATCCCACTGGCCCGGCCACACCGACCCTCAGTTTGCTGCCCATCGCCCCGATCCAGGATGGGTGCCATCCTGACGCCAGCGCCGAGGGCTGCGGTGAGTGACGGACCGATCCCGACGCTGAGCCGTCGCTTCGAGCGGCTGGATGGGCGCCTGGTCGCCACCGTGGTGGGCACGGGGGTGGTGGTCTGCCTCGGCTTCATTGAGCTGCTGCGCAGCCCCCTGCAGCAGCTCTCCAGGCTCACGATCGAACTGCTGGCGGTGCGGGCCCTGCTGTTCCTGGCCCCGCTGCTGGTCAGCCTGCTGCTGCTGCTCCGGGATGGTCCGCTGCTGCTCGGCGGCCGGCGCCCCCCCGGTTCCTGGGGGCCCGACCTGCTGGCCAGCGGGCTGCTGAGCGTCGTGCTGCTGCTCTATTTCATGTCGGCGGTGATCATCACCGCCAGCCTCACGCTCAACCAGGGGGATGTGGCGGGGGAGGTGGGCTTCCTGATCGGCCAGCTGGAGCCGGCCCGCTTCGCGGCCGCCCTGGTCAGGGCGGGCGCCTATGGCGGGATCTGCGCCGCCATCTGCCTGCACCAGGCCCGTCGCGGCTCCTGCGACGCTGCGGGGATGGCGTCCCGCATGGCCCGGTCGCTGCGGCTCGGCATCGGGGTGATGGTCTGCCTCGATCTGCTCTGGACGATTGCGGTCGATCCCCTGCGCATGGGAGGAAACTGACCGTGGCCAGCACCGCCCCGCCGCGGCGCCCCGGCGCCCAGAGCCTGGTCTTCCTGGCGGGAGCGGTGGCCCTGCTGGGGGTGTTCGTGCTGGGGATCGCCCGCGCCGGCAACTGGCTCGCCCCCAGCGTCCGCCTGCAGTTCCGCACCCTCGATGCCGCTGGCCTGCAGACGGGCATGGCGGTGAAGATCTCGGGATTCGCCGTCGGCCAGGTGCGCCGGATCGTTCTGCAGCCCGACGCCCAGGTGCTGGTGGAACTGGAGCTGCGGGACCCCTACCGCTCCATGGTGGGCCGCCGCAGCCGGGCGGAACTGGCCCAGCTGGGGCTCCTGGGCGACAGCTACATCGCCATCACCCCCGACCCGGCGGCGATCGGCCAGCCCCCGATCGGTGATGGCGAGACGCTCGTGTTCACCAGCCGCCCCGACATCGATGACCTGCTCACCGAGGTGGCCAGCAGCCGCATCCCCCTGCAGCGGGCCGTCAGCAGCGGGCTGAGCCTGGCGGAGACCCGCCTGCCCCGCAGCCTCGACGAGCTCGATCGCACCCTGGTCGCCAGCCGCCGCCTGGCGACGCGCCTGGAGGCCGACACCCGTCGCAGCAGCAGCGAGCTCAACCGCACCCTTGGGGCCACCCGCGCCTTGGTCGAGCGGCTGGAGGACCGCGCCGACGGCACCGCCGCCGACCTGTCCGCCCTGATCCGGCGCCTGGAGAGCACCGAAACCCAGACGCGGCCGCTGCTGCTCCAGACCCTGCGCGAGCTTTCCACCATGGCCAGCGCCACCAACCGCCTGGTGAAGACGCTCAACGAGAGCTGGGTGATCGAACTGATCGAGCGGACCGGCGAGCCCCGCGGTGAGCGCGGCCGCTGATCGCCGGGATGGCCGCCGGGATGGCCACCGGCGGCGTCACCCCTCGACCCGGTCGGCCTGACGCAGCAGCTCCGGTGGGAACGTCACCCCGATGGCCCCGGCCGTGCGGCGATTCAGCAACAGCAGCTTCCGGGTCACCGGCTCGAAGGCCATCGTGGCGGGGGAACGGCCGCGCAGCACCTGCACGGCCAGGGCTCCGGCCTGGGCCCCATCGGCCTCCGGATCCCAGCCCACCACCGCCAGGCACCCCGGCGTGGCGATGTCGGCGGGATCGACGGAATAGACCGGCAGGCGATGGCGCAGGCCGGCCGCCGCCAGGGCGGGGAAGCCCACGCTGGTGGCGTAGTCACCCACCCGCACCAGGGCTCCCACCCGCTGGGCGGTCAGGGCGTCGGCGGCACGGGCCACCTCCGCCGGCCCCGCCACCGGCTCGATCACGACGGCGATCGAGCGTTGGCTCGCCTCCCGGCGCAGCAGCTCCGCTTCGAAGCTGGCGTTGGCTTCGGAGGGATGGAAGACGAGCCCCACGCTCGACAGGCCGGGGCTGATCCGACGGGCGAGGTCGAGCTGCTCGGCGAGGGGGCTGGTGCTCACCGTGCCCACCACATTGGGCCGGTGGCGGGTGTAGCTGGTGCCGGCCCCGGCCCCCCAGGGGTTGGAGCAGTAGGTGAACACCACCGGCACCCGGGCGGGGGCGATCGCCAGGATCGCCGCCAGGGGCGGGGTGCCGATGGCCACGAGCATGTCGACCCCGCCCTCCAGCAGGTCCTTCACCTGGGCGCGGCAGGTGGCCATGCTGCCCTCGCTGAAGCGTTCCAGCAGGATCACGCCGGCCGGCGCCCGGAAGCCGGCCCTGGCCAGGGCCTGCACGAACCCGCGGCGGGCGGCATCGGGGGCGGCCCCCCGCACGTACTGGATCAGGCCCAGCCGCGGCGGCCCTGGGGGGCGGTTGCGGGCGTTGCAGCCGACGGCCACCAGGGCACCGGCAACGGCGGCACCGCCCAGCAGGCGCAGCGCCCGCCGCCGGCTGGCCCCTGCGGTGGTGGCCATCAGCTGCGGAACAACCGGGAATACAGCTCACCATGACCCAGCTGGGCCAGTCCCGCCCCCACACCCCCGTTCCAGAGGGCCTCGGGATCGGCCGCCACCAGCTCCGCCGCCCGGGCGGCGATGGTGGGCGCCAGGGTCAGCTGCAGCCGCTGGGCTTCGGTGGGGCCCAGGGGCACCAGCCGCACGGCGGCGCTGAGCTGGGTGGCGATCCAGCCGTAGAGGTAGGCCTCGACCACCTCCTGGGGCGCGATGGCCAGGGCCACCCCGGCCCAGGCCCAGGCCGCCGGCCAGGCGAGCCGAGGGGGCAGGTCTCCAGGCAGGGGCAGATCCAGGTCGGCCAGCAGCTGCAGCAGGGAGCGGCCCATCTGCCGCTGCTGGGCCCGCACCTCGGCGGCCTCCCGCTGGGCCAGCAGCCAGCCGTCCAGCTCCAGCACCTCCCGGCGGGCCGGCCCCTCCGGGAACTCACGCCATCGGGTGAGCGCCTGCATCAGCCGGTTCAGGCTGGCGGCTTCGATCGCCAGCGCCCCCCGGGCCAGCTCCGCCTCCAGCCAGTGGGCCACGCCCTCGGCATCGCCCAGCTCACCGGCCTGGACGAGCACCTCCAGGCCTTCGGAATAACTGAACGCCCCCACCGGCAAGGCGGGACTGACGAGCTGGAACAGCCGCAGCCGGGCAACGCTCATGGGTGGGAATGGCCGTGATGACCATGATCGTGCTGGTGGGCGTGACCGGACCCTTCGTAGGCCCCGGGTTCGGGCAGAAAGGGCCCGGTGATTCGCTCCACGGTCAGTCCCCGATGCCGCAGAAGATCCTCGAGCACGCTGTCGACCCCCAGACGCAGCTCGTTGCGGTGCAGTTCCATGGCCACGTGGCGGTTGCCCAGGTGATAGGCCGCCTGCAGCAGGGCCAGGGGGTCGGCGGCCCGCACCACCATCAGCGGCTCATCGGCGGCCTCCACCACCACCAGGGGCCCACCGGCCTCCGGTGCCAGCCGGTCGCCAGGCTCCAGGGCCCCGCCGCGGGGCAGCTGCAACAGGAGGTCCCGCCCACAGGCGCTGCGGCGATGGCCCCGCAGGCTCGTGCGCTCGTCGGCCCGGAGCGGCAACCGCAGCGGCGGATCCGGCCCTGGCTCCGGGCCCGGGACCTCCCCGTGACGCAGGTGCCGCACCAGCACCAGGGAAGCCTTGGTGTCTGGAGTCGTGGTGTGGGGAACCGTGGGGCCGGGCATCGAGCGGGCCAGCGGGGGAGGGTGGTTCGGGCAGCCTGGCCAGCCGTTGGCCGGCGGCCCTGTGTCGGGCGCTACCAAATTCAGGCCCCCGGGGTCCCACGATCACCTCCATGCAGCTCACCGCTCCCGCCCCCTGGAGAGCCCAGGCCCGGCTTCGTTTCGAGACCACCGGCGGCGCGGACGGTGCCACCCGGCACCAGGGCGGAGCGACGGCGCCGCTGAAGATCCAGCGGGCCTTCGCCGCTGCCGATGGCCGCTGTCAACTGCCCCTGCTGCACACCGGCGGCGGCCTGGTGGGGGGGGATGAGCTGGCCATCGAGGCCGACCTCGGCGCCGGCAGCCGGGCCCTGATCACCAGCGTGGCGGCCCAGAAGGTCTACGGAACCGTGGGCCGCTCCCGGCGGGTCCCCGCCGGCAGCTGGACCTTTCAGACCCTCGACTTCCGCCTCGCCGCAGGGGCCGACCTGGAGTGGCTGCCCCAGGAGCTGGTGGTCTTCCGGGATGGCCTGTTCCAGCAGACCTGCCGGGTGGAGCTGGCCGACGGGGCCAGCTGGCTGGGGGCGGAGGTGGTGCGGCTGGGGCGCAGCGCCGATGGTGAGACGCTCGGATCCGGCCGCTGGCGCTCGTTGCTGGAGATCCGGCGGCAGGGCCAGTGGGAGCTGGTGGACCGGCTGGAGCTGGGCGGCGCCAGCCTGGAGAGCCCCCACGGCCTAGGGGGCCAGCCGGTGTTCGCCAGCCTGGTGTGGGCCGCCCCGGGGCCGGTGGGCGAGCCCCTGCTGGAGGCCTGCCGCGCCGAACGGCACGGGCTGGAGGGGACGATGGCCTGCGGCCGGCTGGAACGGGGCCTGGTGGCCCGCTACCGGGGCCGCTCCACCCAGGCGGCCCGCTTCTGGTTCACGCGCATCTGGGCCCGGATCCGGGCGGAGCGGGGCCTGGCGGCTCCGGTGCTGCCCCGGGTCTGGCCGTTCCAGGAGCAGCCGCTCGATCTGGAACCGCCCCTGCCGGTCCCGGCCCGCAGCTGGTGACCCCCGGCCAGGCGCCACAGCGGGCCTAGGTTCGCCCCAGGCGCAGCCCACCGATGCATCGCTTCCAGCTCTCCTTGCAGGCCCTGGGCCAGGCGCGCCAGCTGATCGCCGTGGGCCGCAGCCAGGGGGACCTGGCCCGGATCGCCGATCTGGTGGACAGCTTCCTGGACACGCCCCAGATGGAGGCCTGCATCGCCCGTTTCCGGGCCCTGCCGGGCGGGGCAGAGATGATGGACGAGCGCTATCCGCCCCTGCAACCGGATCTGGAGCGGCTCGAGACGCTGCCGGAGGGGAGCCTGGGCCGCACCTACGCCGCCCTGATCCGCCGCTTCAACTACGACCCCGAGTTCTTCCGCCCCCGCCCCGTCGACACGGAGGGCCGCTGGCTCACCCAGCGGATCGCCACCACCCATGACATCCACCATGTGGTCAGTGGTTTCGGCACGACGCCGGTGGGGGAGAACGGCGTGCTGGCCATCACCGCCACCCAGATCGGCTTCCCCGCCTACGTGAGCCTCACGCACGCGGCCCAGATCGCCTGCTTCCGCTTCAAGCTCGACGGCTACCAGACCCTGAGCCGGTCGATCAGCCACGGCACCACGATCGGCTTCACCGCCCGTCCCTTCGCCACGGTCCGCTGGGAGGAGGGCTGGGAGCTGCCGGTGGCGGAGTGGCGGCAGCGGCTGGGGGTGACCCTGCCGGCGGATGGGGAGCCCTATGGGATCGACCAGCCCTGAGCGGCCGCGGGGCCGTCCACCCTCCCAGCCGCGATGACGGACCCCCTGCCCTTCGTGATCCAGGCGACCGTGGCGGGCCTGGCGGCCATCGCCGCCGGCCTGATCAACGCCCTGGCCGGCGGGGGTTCCCTGATCAGCTTTCCGGCCCTCACGGCCATCGGCCTGCCGGCGGTGATGGCCAACATCACCAACACCGTGGCCCTGGCGCCCGGCTACCTGGGTGCCACCGTGGCCCAGCGCCAGGACCTGCAGGGCCAGCGGCGACGCCTGTGGCTGCTGCTGCCGGCCGGCGCCGCCGGCGGCCTTGTTGGCGGCCTGCTGCTGCTGCAGACCGGCGAGCGGCTGTTCACCCAGCTGGTGCCGTTCCTGATCCTGTTCGCCTCCGGGCTGCTGGCGGTGCAGGAGCCCGTGCGCCGCTGGGTGCAGCGCCGCTCCGAGCGCCACGGCCGCGCCCCCTCGGAGTTCTGGGCCGTGCCGCCGGTGTTCCTGGCGGCCATCTACGGGGGCTTCTTCGGCGGCGGGCTGAGCGTGATCGTGCTGGCGGTGCTGGCCCTCACGCTCGAGGACAGCCTCACCCGCCTCAACGGGCTCAAGCAGGCGGTGGCCTTCGCCACCAACCTCACCGCCGCCGCCTTCTTCCTGTTCTCCGGCCAGGTGGCCTGGGCTCTTGCGGCGGTGATGGCCATCGGGGCCATCCTCGGCGGGGCGCTGGGGGGCCGGCTGGCGTCCCGGATCCAGCCCGCCACGCTGCGCACCCTTGTGGTGGTGGTGGGCGTGGTGGTGGCGCTGATCTATTTCCTCAGGACATGAGCTTTCCTCAGGACATGAGCTGCCGGAAGCCCTGAGCGCAGGCCCGCGGATGGCCCAGCCGGACACCGCCCCTAGGCTTGAAACCCACCCCAATTCCTGGGCCGATGCCGCTGCTGCTGATCCTGGTGGCGGTCGCCGCCGTCGGGTTGATCCTGATGTACAACCGCCTGGCCCAGCTGCAGGTGCTGGCGGACAACGCCTGGGCCGACATCGACGTGCAGCTCAAGCGGCGCCACGACCTGATCCCCAACCTGGTGGAGACGGTGCGGGGTTACGCCAGCCACGAAAAGGAAAGCTTCCGGACCGTGATCGAAGCCCGTAACGCTGCCGTGGCGGCCCGGGGGCCCCGGGAGCAGCAGCAGGCGGAGCAGGCCCTCGGGGCGTCGCTCGGCCAGCTGTTCGCCCTGGCGGAGGCCTACCCGGCCCTGCGGGCGGTGGAGAGCTTCCAGACCCTGCAGACCAACCTCAGCCAGATCGAAGAAACCCTCCAGAGCGCCCGTCGCTACTACAACGCCGTGGTGCGGGACCTGAACACGGCGATTGTGCAGTTCCCCTCCAACCTGGTGGCCGGCGGCTTCGCGATCCGCCCGCGCACCTATTTCGAGCTGGAGAACCCGGCCGAAGCGGCGGTTCCCGCCGTCCGCTTCGATGGCTGAGGGCTCTCCGGCCGCCCGGCGGCTGCGGCGGCGCTGGCGCTGGGGGCTGGGGGGGCTGCTCGGCCTGGCCCTGACGCTGCTGCTCCTGGCCCCCTGGGGGGCCGGTGCCGCCCTCAGCGCCGCCGAGCGCCAGCTGACGCTCACCGATTTCCAGATGCAGGCGGTGGTGGAGCCCACCGGCGCCGTGCAGGTGAGCGAAACCCTCACCGCCCGCTTCGACGGCTCCTGGAACGGCCTGGTGCGCCAGATCCCCCTGCTGGCCCGGCGGCCCGGCGGGCTCGAACCCCTCGGGCTGCGGCTGCTCGCGGTCACCGACCCCGAGGGCCGGCCCTACCGCTATGAGAGCAGCCACCCCGGCTCCGACCTGAAACTGAAGATCTGGATCCCGGGCGCCGAGAACGCCAGCCGCACGGCCGTGATCACCTACCGGCTGAAGCGGGGTCTGCGCTTCTATCCGGACCACGACGAGTTCAACTGGAACGTCACCGGCAACGCCTGGGAGGTGCCGATCGAGCGGGCCTCGGCCCTGGTGCGGCTGCCGTCGGGGGTGTCCGGGCTGCATGCCGCGGTGTACACCGGGCCCCGTGGTGCCAAGGAGCGCAACGCCAGCCTGACGATCGGCACCGACACGGTCGCCAGCACCACGACCCGGCGGCTGGAGCCCGGCGAGGGCTTCACCCTGGCGGTGGGCTTCGCCAAGGGGCTGGTGCCACCGCCCTCGGCCCTGGCCCAGCTGATCGGCTGGTGGCAGGGGCGGCTGGCCCTGCTGCTGCCCCTGCTGAGCGCCGGCGTGCTGGGCCCGCTCTGGTGGCGCATCGGCCGGGATCCGGCGGTGGGCGCCGTGCCGGTGGCCTACGAACCCCCCGAAGGCCTCCCGCCGGCGGTGCTGGGCAGCCTGGTGGCGGAGCAGGTGAGCGGAACCGCCCTTTCGGCCACCCTTGTGGCGCTGGCGGTGAAGGGCCAGCTGCGCATAGAACACGACCAGCGGAAGCTGCTGTTCCTGAATCTGGGCAAGCGCTACGTGTTCACCCTGCTGGGCGAGCCGGACCAGCGGTCGGCGCTGCTGCCCCATGAGGCCTACCTGATCGAGACGCTCTTCCCCTTTGGCATGGCGGGGGACACGGTCAGCACCGACCAGCTCCGCGACCATTACTACGTGCATGTGCCCGGCTTCGAGCGCCTGGTGAAGCAGGCGGTGCTGGCGGAGCGGTTCTTCCGGCGCTGGCCCGGCACCGTGCGGGCCCTCACCTTCTTCGGCGGGCTGGGACTGGCGGCGGGTCTGTTCGTGCTCGCCTCGGCGCTGCTGCCCCACGACATCGTGCTGCTGCAGGGGGAGGCGCACCCGTGGCTGACCTTCGGCTCCCTGGGGCTGACGGTGGTGCTGGTGGGCGTGTTCGCCTGGATCATGCCCAGCCGCACCACCCGCGGCACGGCGGTGCTGCGCCAGACCCTCGGCTTCCAGGAGTTCCTGCGCCGGGTGGAGGCGCCGCGGCTGGAGCGGGTGGTGCTGACGCCGGAGCTGTTCGAGCGCTTCCTGCCCTACGCGATGGTGGCGGGTCTGACCCGGCAGTGGACGGCAGCCTTCCAGGGGATCCTCGAAGTGGCCCCCAGCTGGTACGTCAGCACCGGTGACTTCGATCTGACGGATTTCGGCAGCAGCCTCGAGGACTGTTTCAGCAGCACCGCCGGCGCCATGCAGTCGTCGCCGAGCAGCTCCAGCAGCTCCAGTGGCAGCTCCGGTGGAGGCAGCTCCGGCGGCGGTGATGGCGGTGGCGGCGGCGGCGGCTTCTGACCCAGGGTCGTGGGCCTCCGCCAGGCCTAGCTTTCCCCGAGTTGCCGGCGTTGCCGTGGCCCCAAGCGTCCTGCGCCGCCCAGGGGCGGCCGCCCTGGTTCTTGGTCTGGCGCTCCAGCTCCCGGGGGCCGCCCGCAGCGCCGAGGCGCCGTCGGGCCCGCCGCCGCCGCCGCGCCAGGTGACGGCGGCAAGCCTGGCGGCCGCCCTGCCCCGGCTCGATGCCCTGGCCACGGAGATGCAGCGCAGCACCGGTGTCCCGGGCCTGGCGATCGTGGTGGTGCACGCCGACCGGGTGGTGTTCCTCAAGGGCTACGGCCTGCGGCGGGTGGGCGAGCCCGGTGCGGTGGATGCCGACACCGTCTTCCAGCTGGCGTCGCTCTCGAAGCCGATCGCCGCCACGGTGGTGGCCGGCCTGGTGGGCGACGGGCGCGTGGGCTGGGACGACCCGGTGCTGCGCACCCTCCCCCAGGCCCGCATCGGTCCGCCGGCCATCGCCGCCGCTGTGACCATCCGCGACCTGCTGTCCCACCGCAGCGGCCTGCCGGACCACGCCGGTGATCACCTCGAGGACCTGGGCTTCGATCGGGCCACGATCCTGGAGCGGCTGCGGCTGCTGCCCACCGGCAACCGCTTCCGCGCCGACTACGCCTACACCAACTTCGGCTTCACCGCCGGTGCCGTGGCCGCCGCCAACGCCGTCGGCCGGCCCTGGGAGCAGCTCTCCAGCGAACGGCTCTACGGGCCCCTGGGCATGGCCCGCACCAGCTCCCGCCACGCCGACTTCGCGGGCGCCGCCAACCGCGCCTCCCTGCACGTGCCGGAGGGGGGCCGCTGGGTGGCCCGCTACCAGCGGGATGCCGATGCCCAGGCCCCCGCCGGCGGCGTGAGCTCCAGCGTGCGGGACCTGGGCCAGTGGCTGCGGCTGCAGCTGGCCGACGGCCGCCTCGATGGCCTTGCGGTGGTGGACGCCGCCGCCCTGGCCGAGACCCACCGGCCCCAGATCGTCAGCCAGCCGCCCCGCGAGCCGGCCACCGACCGGGCCGGCTTCTATGGCCTGGGCTGGAACGTGAGCTACACCGACCGGGGCACGGTGCAGCTGGGCCATTCGGGCGCCTTCGATCTCGGCGCCGCCACGGCCGTCTACCTGCTGCCGGCGGAATCCCTCGGCATCATCGTGCTCTCCAACAGCCAGCCGCTGGGGGTGCCGGAGGCCCTCAGCCTCAGCTTCCTCGACCTGGCCACCACCGGAACGGTGAAACGCGATTACCTCGCCGCCCTGCGCCCCCTGTTCCGGGGCATGGAGCAGCAGGACTACCCCGCCGTGGTCACCCCGGCCCGGCCCCTGCCGGCCCGCCCCTCCGACGCCTACATCGGCAGCTACGCCAATGCCTACGTGGGCGCGATCGCGGTGGTGCGCCGCGGCGATGGCCTTGAGCTGCAGCTGGGTCCCCGCCTCACCCCCTTCCCCCTCACCCCGGTGAGCGGCGACACCTTCCGCTACCAGCCCCCCGGCGAGAACGCCTACGGCCCCAGCGCCGTCAGCTTCACGGTGGGTGCCGACGGCCGGGCCACGGCGGTGCGGATCGACAACATCAACCTCAACGGCCAGGGGGTGCTCCAACGGCGCTGATCGGGGCACCGAACGTTCCTTCTGAACCTGACCCGGTGCCGGAGCGCTGCGAGAGTGGGGCCGGCCAGCGCAGCCTTCATGAACCTCACCCCCCAGGAGAAAGACAAGCTGTTGATCGTCACCGCCGCCCTGCTGGCGGAGCGGCGACTCGGCCGGGGCCTGAAGCTCAACCATCCCGAGGCGGTGGCCTGGCTCAGCTTCCAGGTGATCGAAGGGGCCCGCGACGGCCGCAGCGTGGCGGAGCTGATGCGGGAGGGCACCACCTGGCTGAGCCGGGATCAGGTGATGGAGGGGGTGCCCGAGCTGATTCCCGAGGTGCAGATCGAGGCGATGTTCCCCGACGGCACCAAGCTCGTCACCCTCCACGAACCGATCCGCTGACCCCCCACCACGCCATGCCCCCCCTGATCCCCGGCGAACTGATCCCCGAGCCCGGCACGATCGATCTCAACGTCGGCCGTCCCGTCACCACCCTGTCGGTGGCGAACCGGGGTGACCGGCCCGTGCAGGTGGGTTCCCACTTCCACTTCTATGAAGCCAACGGCGCCCTCGAGTTCGACAGGGAGGCGGCCCGCGGCCTGCGGCTCGACATCCCCGCCGGCACCGCCATCCGCTTCGAGCCCGGCGACCAGCGCGACGTGCACCTGGTGCCCTACGTCGGCGACCGCCGCGTCTTCGGCTTCAACGGTCTGGTGAACGGCCCCCTCGACTGAACCCCCATGGCTTACCGAATTGACCGCCGTGCCTACGCCGAGACCTACGGCCCCACCACCGGCGACCGGCTGCGGCTGGCCGACACCGAACTGATCCTGGAGGTGGAGAGCGACTGCACCACCTACGGCGATGAGGTGAAGTTCGGCGGCGGCAAGGTGATCCGCGACGGCATGGGCCAGGCCCAGACCCCCCGCTCCGAGGGCGCCGTCGACACGGTGATCACCAATGCCCTGATCCTCGACTGGTGGGGCATCGTCAAGGCCGACATCGGCCTGAAGGACGGCCGCATCTGCGCCATCGGCAAGGCGGGCAACCCCGACATCACCGATGGGGTGACGATCGTGGTCGGCCCCGGCACCGAGGCCATCGCCGGTGAGGGGCACATCCTCACCGCCGGCGCGATCGACACCCACATCCACTTCATCTGCCCCCAGCAGATCGAAACCGCCCTCGCCTCCGGCGTCACCACCCTGCTGGGCGGCGGCACCGGCCCGGCCACCGGCACCAACGCCACCACCTGCACCCCCGGCGCCTTCCACCTGGCCCGCATGCTGCAGGCCGCCGAGGGGCTGCCGATCAACATCGGCTTCTACGGCAAGGGCAACGCCAGCACCCCGGCGGCGATCGAGGAGCAGATCCGCGCCGGGGCCTGCGGCCTGAAGCTGCACGAGGACTGGGGCACCACCCCGGCGGCGATCGACTGCTGCCTGACGGTGGCCGACAAGTACGACGTGCAGGTCTGCATTCACTCCGACACCCTCAACGAGGCCGGGTTCGTGGAGGACACAATCCGGGCCATCGGCGGCCGCACCATCCACACCTTCCACACCGAGGGGGCCGGCGGCGGCCACGCCCCCGACATCATCCGGATCTGCGGCGAGCCCAACGTGCTGCCCAGCTCCACCAACCCCACCAAGCCCTACACCGTCAACACCCTCGAGGAGCACCTCGACATGCTGATGGTGTGCCACCACCTCGATCCCCGCATCCCGGAGGACGTGGCCTTCGCCGAATCGCGCATCCGCCGCGAGACGATTGCCGCCGAAGACATCCTCCACGACCTGGGCGCCTTCAGCATCATCGCCAGTGATTCCCAGGCCATGGGCCGCGTCGGTGAGGTGATCACCCGCACCTTCCAGACGGCCCACAAAATGAAGGTGCAGCGCGGTTTCCTCCCCGAAGATGCCGCCGGTCCCCGCGGTGGCCGCAACGACAACACCCGCCTCAAGCGCTACATCGCCAAGCTCACCATCAATCCCGCCATCGCCCATGGCCTCGACAGCCAGATCGGCTCGGTGGAGGTGGGCAAGCTGGCCGATCTGGTGCTGTGGAAGCCGGGCTTCTTCGGCGTCAAGCCGGAGCTGGTGATCAAGGGGGGCTCGATCGTCTGGGCCCAGATGGGCGATGCCAACGCCTCGATCCCCACGCCGGGGCCCGTCCACGGCCGGCCCATGTTCGCCGCCTACGGCGGATCGGTGGCGGCCAGCTGCCTCAACTTCGTCAGCCAGGCCTGCCTCGAGGACGACCTGCCCAGCCGTCTTGGGCTGAAGCGGCCCTGCGTGCCGGTGGTGCAGACCCGGGGCATCGGCAAGGCCCAGATGCGCAACAACACGGCCCTGCCCAAGGTGGAGGTGGACCCCCAGACCTACGAGGTCTTCGCCGACGGCGAACTGCTCACCTGCGAACCGGCGGAGGTGCTGCCGATGGCGCAGCGCTACTTCCTGCTGTAGGGCGCACCGCGGCGGCTCAGGCGCCCCCGCAGCCGCCGGCTCCAGCCGAAGGCGGCCAGGGCTCCGGCCAGGGGCAGCGGGCCCGGAACGTCCGAGGCGGCCGGGAAGGCCCGCACCACGAGCTGGCTGAGCAGCACCTCCGTGCTGCTCGAGTCACGGTCGCCGCCGACGCCGGTGATGGCGATGACCTGGTTGGCCCCGACGACGAAGGGGTTGGCGAAGGCGTAGCTGGTGCCCACCTGTTTGTCGAACAGGGTTTCGGTGGAGACCACCGGACTGGTGGGCTCACCCCAGGTGAGCAGGGGGTTGCCTAGGCCGACCCGCAGGCTGCCGTAGCGGTAGCTGACCAGCTCCACCGCCTGATCGAAGACCAGCTCGATGGCGCTCTGATTGGCCGTCCCGGTGCCGTTGCCGGGGGTTTCCAATCCGCAGTTGGTCAGGCCGATGTCGTTCAGGCCGGCCCCGCCGGCCTTGTAGAGGCAGACCCCCCCATCCGTGGCGCTCACGGGTTTGGCGGTGTCGTCAGGGAGCAGGGCGTTCTGGAAGACCAGCCGGAGCATGCGGCCGTCGGCCTGGGCGCTGAAGGTCTTGGTGGAGGAGGCCTGGGGATCGGCGGGGGTGGCGGTGCCGCTGCCGAGGTCGAAGGTGAAGGTGGTGCCGAGGGCCTGCCCCGGCGAACCACTCAGGACAAGCCCTGCGCCGAGGAGGGTTCCCAGAAGCGGGCGAGCAAGCGGCAGGGCGGACATGGCGGCGCTGCTCGATGCACGAATCTGAAGCGCAATCTACGGAGTTTGCGCCGCTGCGCCACCCATCCGCTCCTCCTCAAGGGCCCATTCCTCCTGGTTGGGGTCCCGGCGTGTGCCGCGCCGCTCCACCGAAAGGACCGGCACCTCCTTGAGGGGGGTGGCGAAGGCCACACCGAAGCTGAGGGCGAAGTGGGCCCGGGTGAACCAGCGCAACTGGGCCCGCAGGCGCAGCTGACCGAAGCCGGGATGGGAGCGCACATCCAGCAGCAGCCACTGCCCCGCCTCCAGCGCCTGGTCCTCGTTGGCGATCAGGCACATCCCGCCCTCGGCCACGTCGGCCATGTCGGCGATGAACCAGCGGCCGAAGGGCTGGCCATCGGCGTTGAGACGCCGGACGGCGATGGTGCGGCAACTCTCGATCGAGTGCCGGGCGAAGGCGCGCTTCTCGCGCCGGGTTCCGGTTCTTTCCCTGTCATGCAGGAGGGCGCCCGCAGCGCGGGGGGCCATGGGGGCCTGGGATCCGCTCTGGCTGGTCAGCATGGCCCTCGTCCCTGCCGGTGTGTCCATCCTGAACCCTGCGTATCCCACAGCGGCCCTTGCTTATAAAAACGCTATTCGTATGAAGCGCTAGCCCCGCAGAGGCCCAGGTCACCCCGGGTTTCGTAGCAACGGCAACGGGTGGCCACCCCGGCGGCACTGCAGGATCCAGGCGCGCGGACGGGTGTGGAATGTTCAGTCAATACAAGCCGAACCAGGGGTACGACGAGTACTTCACCGCCACCGACCAGCCGAGGGCGACCCTGACCCCCTTGCTGTCCTCCCTGGGCCAGATGGGGCTCGACCAGCTGAACCGCAACCACGCGGCCGCCGGCATGCTGCTCAAGCGGCTCGGCGCCACCTTCCGGCTCAACGATTCCGACAGCAAAGGCGTCGAGCGGATCCTCCCCTTTGATCCCCTCCCCCGCCTGATCGGAGCCCGGGACTGGGAGCGGCTGGAGCGGGGCCTGTTCCAGCGCCTCGAGGCGATCGACCGCTTCCTGGCCGACGTCTACGGCGACCAGAAGATCCTTGCCGACGGGGTGGTGCCCAGGGCCGACGTCGAAAGCTCCCAGGGCTGGCGGCCCCAGATGCAGGGCTTCCGTCCGCCCCTCGGCCGCTGGTGCCACATCTCCGGCCTCGATCTGGTGCGCGACGGCGACGGCACCTGGCGGGTGCTGGAGGACAACCTGCGCTGTCCCTCGGGTGTGGCCTATTTCCTCGAGAACCGGCGCGTCATGAAGCGCATGTTCCCGAGCCTGTTCGCCGGCCGCACGGTGCAGCCCATCGACGACTACCCCTCCCACCTCCTGCAGACCCTGCGGGAGCTGGCCCCCTGGACCGACACCCCCAAGGTGGTGCTGCTCACTCCGGGAGTGTTCAACAGCGCCTACTTCGAGCGCAGCTACCTCGCCCAGCAGATGGGCATCCAGCTGGTGGAGGGACGCGACCTGGTCTGCGAGGGGGATCGGGTCTGGATGCGCAGCACCGCCGGCCTGGAGACGGTCGACGTGATCTACCGCCGCATCGATGACGACTTCCTCGACCCGGCCGTGTTCCGCAGCGATTCGCTGCTGGGTGTCCGGGGGCTGATGGGGGCCTATGCCGCCGGTCGGGTGGCGATCGCCAATGCCCCCGGCACCGGCGTGGCCGATGACAAGCTCATCTACGCCTACGTGGGCGAGATGATCCGTTACTACCTGGGCGAGGAGCCGATCATCGAGAACGTCCCCACCTACATCTGCTCCCGCCCCGACGACCAGGCCTACGTGCTGGCACACCTCGGGGAGCTGGTGGTGAAGGCCGTGGCGGAGGCCGGCGGCTACGGGATGCTGATCGGCCCCCATGCGAGCCAGGCGGAGATCGACGAATTCGCCGTCAAGATCCAGGCCAACCCCCGCAACTACATTGCCCAGCCGACCCTGGAGCTCTCCACCGTGCCCTCCCTGAGCGAAGGGGAGCTCTATCCCTGCCACGTGGATCTGCGGCCCTACGTGCTGCGCGGCAAGGAGGCCTGGGTGAGCCCCGGCGGCCTCACCCGCGTGGCGCTGCGTCGCGGCTCCCTGGTGGTCAACTCCTCCCAGGGCGGCGGCTGCAAGGACACCTGGATCGTGGATGAAGCCCCATGCTGAGCCGCGTCGCCGACTCCCTCTACTGGATCAACCGCAACGTCGAGCGGGCCGAGAACATCTCCCGGTTCGTGGAGGTGAGCGAAGCCATGGCCCTCGACTGTCCCCCCGGCAGCGCCGAGCCCTGGCTGCCCCTGATCGAGGCCAGCGGTGACCGCAAGCTCTTCGATGAGCTCTATCCGGTGGTCACGCCTGACGCGGTGATCCATTTCCTGGTGCGGGAGGCGAAGAACCCCAGCAGCGTTCTCAACTGCATTGCCAATGCCCGGGAGAACGCCCGTCAGATCCGGGAGGTGATGACCACGGAGATGTGGGAGCAGATCAACGACATCTACTGGACGTTGCAGGAGGAGGCCTTCTGGCGGCAGCCGCCCCAGGAGCAGCTGCGGGAGATCCGCCGCGCCTGCCAGCTCTTCTACGGCATCACCGACGCCACCCTCAGCCGCGACCTCTCCTGGCAGTTCAGCCGGCTGGGGCGGCTGCTGGAGCGGGCCGACAAGACCACCCGGATCCTGGACGTCAAATACTTCCTGCTGCTGCCGTCCCCCGAGGAGGTGGGTGGGGTGCTCGACGAGCTGCAGTGGATCTCCCTGCTGCGCTCGGCGGGGGCTTACCAGATGTTCCGCCAGTCCAGCCAGCAGGCCATCGAACCCAAGGCCGTGGCCGCCTTCCTGCTGCTCGATCCGATCTTCCCCCGCTCGGTGCGCTACTGCCTGGAGCGGATCAGCGACACGCTGCGGATCATCCGCGGCAGCTCCGTTCCCCGCCCCGCCGACGATCTGGAGTGCCTGATCGGGCTCACCCTGGCCCACTGGAGCTTCACCAGGATCGACGAGCTGGTGGCCACCGGGCTCCATGAAGCCATCGACAACTTCCAGTCCGATCTCAATCGCCTGCATGAGCTGATCGAAGCGCGCTACTTCATCGCCCCCGCCGGCACCACCGCCAGTCAGGAGGCGGCATGCGAGCCCGCATAACCCACACCTTCGATTACCGCTACAGCGCTCCGGTCTTCCTGGGTCCCCACCGGTTCTGCCTCAAGCCCCGGGGCCACGGCTTCCAGCGCCTGCTGCACTTCCACCTGGCGGTCACGCCGGAGCCGTCCTGCTTCTACCCATTGCTGGCCGCCAGCGGCGATGAGATCCTGCGGGCCCGCTTCACGGGCAGCACCGAGCACTTCCGGGTGCAGGCGATCAGCGATGTGGAGACCCAGCAGCCCCCGGCCCTGGCGACCTGCCTGGAGGACCAGGAGCCGCTGCTGCCCTATCCGGTGGGCCACCTCAACGGCGATCTGCTGGGCTCCCTGGAGGGCTGGCTGCCCAACGGCCAGCACGACCCCGCCGCCGTGGACCTGGCCCAGGAGGCGCTGATGGGCAGTGACCAGCGGGGGCTGATGTTCCTCGAGCAGCTGGTGGAGATCATCAAGGACCGGGTCAAGTACACCCAGCGGCACGTGGGGCCGGCCTGGCCGGCGGGGCGCACCCTCAAGGAGCGGGTCGGCTCCTGCCGCGACCTGGCGATGTTGATGGTCGAGACCTGCCGCTGCGTCGGCCTGCCGTCCCGGTTCGTGAGCGGCTACCACCTGGTGGAGCCACAGCCGAAGCAGTACGACCTGCACGCCTGGGCGGAGGTCTACCTGCCCGGGGCGGGCTGGCGGGGGTTCGACCCCAGCGGCATGGGCAGCGTCGACGACCGCTACATCACCCTGGCCACCTCCTCCAAGCCCACCCTCACCGCGGCGGTGAACGGCAGCTTCTCGGGCCCCACGGGGGTGGACAGCGAGCTGGAATGGGCCATCGAGGCGGAGCTGCTGGAGCCCACGCCGATGGGCTCCGCCTGGCACGAGGTGCTGCACGGCTGAAGCGAAGCCACTCTTAAGGTGCGCCCGCTGGTAGCCGATGCATCAGCGGCGGCGGCACTCCCCAGGCCAGGACTGGTGCCACTTCGTCGCTCGCCGCCCATCCCCATGGCCAGCCCCACACCCGCCGCGTGCCCGCCCAAGGGCCAGGCCCTCCTGGAGGCGATGCGGCGCCATCTGTTCTCCAGCCAGGCCAAGTCCGCTTCCCTCGCCACCACCCACGACCACTACGTCTGCCTGTCGCTGGCGGTCCGGGACATCCTGCTGACCAGCTGGGTCGACACCGCCGACACCTACACCAGCCAGCACGTCCGCACCGCCACCTACATGTCGGCGGAATTCCTGCTGGGCCCCCACCTGGAGAACAACCTGGTGAGCCTCGGGCTGCGGGAGGAGGCCGCGGCCGCCTGCGAGGCCCTCGGCCTCACCCTTGACGAGATGCTGGCGGAGGAGCCGGAACCGGGCCTGGGCAACGGCGGCCTGGGCCGGCTGGCGGCCTGTTTCCAGGAGTCGATGGCCACCCTCGAGCTGCCGGCCATCGGCTACGGCATCCGCTACGAGTTCGGCATCTTCCGCCAGCAGATCGGCCCCAACGGCCAGATGGAAAGCACCGATCCCTGGCTGGCCCGCGGCAACCCCTGGGAGGTGATCCGGCCGGAATGGAGCTATCCGGTGCTGATCGGCGGCCAGACCGTGATCGGCGTGGCCTACGACACCCCGATCCTGGGCTACGGCGTCCACACCGCCAACACCCTGCGGCTGTGGTCGGCCCAGGCGCCCGACGCCTTCGATTTCGCCTCCTTCAATGCCGGCGACTACACCCGGGCCGTGCTGCACAAGGTGCAGTCGGAGACCCTCTCCAAGGTGCTCTATCCCAATGACGAGCTGGAGCAGGGCAAGCGCCTGCGGCTCAGCCAGCAGATCTTCTTCGTCTCCTGCTCGCTGCAGGACATGTTCCGGATCCTCGGCAGCCAGGGGATCCCAGTCACCGAGTTCCACCGCAAGTTCGCGGTGCAGCTCAACGACACCCACCCGGCGATCGCCGTGGCGGAGCTGATGCGTCTGCTGATCGACGTCCACGGCGTCGACTGGGACACCGCCTGGAGCATCACCACCGCCACGATCAGCTACACCAACCACACCCTGCTGCCCGAGGCCCTGGAGGCCTGGGGGCTGGAGCTGTTCCAGCAGCTGCTGCCGCGCCAGCTGCAGATCATCTACGAGATCAATGCCCGCTTCCTGCGCACCCTGCGCATCCGCTTCCCCGGCCAGCCGGAGCTGCTGGAGCGGCTGTCGCTGATCGAGGAGGGGCCGCACCGCAAGGTGCGCATGGCCCACCTGGCGGTGGTGGGCAGCCACACGGTCAACGGCGTGGCGGAACTGCACAGCCGCCTGCTGAAGGAGAACCTGTTCGCCGATTTCGCCCGGGTGTGGCCGGATCGCTTCACCAACATCACCAACGGAGTCACGCCGCGGCGCTGGCTGGCGGTCGCCAACCCGCCCCTGGCCGCCCTGCTCAACGACGCCATCGGCACCGACTGGTGCCGGCACCTCGACCAGCTCCGCCAGCTCGAGCCCCTGGCCACCGATGCGGCGTTCCTGGAGCGCTGGCAGGGGGTGCGGGAGCAGGCCAAGGAGCGCCTGGCGGCGACGATCCGCCAGGACACCGGCGTGCTGGTGGACCCCTCCTCCCTGTTCGACGTGCAGGTGAAGCGGATCCACGAGTACAAGCGCCAGCACATGGCCGCCCTGCAGGTGGTGGAGCGCTACCTGCGCCTGCGGGCCGGGGAGGACCTGCCGCCGCGCACGGTGATCTTCGGCGGCAAGGCGGCCCCCGGCTATGCCATGGCCAAGCTGATCATCCGCCTGATCGTGGGCATGGCGGAGATCATCAACATCGACCCGGCGATGGACGGCCGCCTGCGGGTGATCTTCCTGCCCAACTTCAGCGTCAAGCTGGGCCAGAAGATCTACCCGGCGGTCGACCTGTCCGAACAGATCTCCACCGCCGGCATGGAAGCCTCCGGCACGGGCAACATGAAGATGTCGCTGAACGGCGCCCTGACGATCGGCACCCTCGACGGGGCCAACATCGAGATCCGCGAGCGGGTCGGTGACGACAACTTCTTCCTGTTCGGCCACACCGCCGAGCAGCTGGCCGCCATCAACCGCAACGGCTACCACCCGATGCCCTGGCTGGAGAACGACGCCCTGGCCAAGGAGGCCATCGACCTGATCGGTTCGGGCCACTTCAGCGAGGGCGACCGCGACCTGTTCCATCCGCTGCTGGCCAATCTCTGCAGCAGCGACCCCTTCCGGGTGATGGCCGACCTGGGCGACTACCGCCGCGCCCAGAACGAGGTCGACAGCGCCTGGTGCGATGCCGGACGGTGGAGCATGATGTCCGTGCTGAACACGGCCCGCTGTGGCTTCTTCAGCAGCGACCGGTCCATCCAGGAGTACGCCGAGCGCATCTGGAAGGTGGCTCCGGTTCCTGTCAATTCCTGCAGCGTGATTCCAAGCCCGTCCCCATGAGCCTCCCGCAACCCGCATGAGCTGGCCCGCATGAGCTGGATGGACAGGGTGGCCGAGGCGGCCGAGTCCCGCCTGAGGGCCGCCGGCATCCAGCTCACCCTCGGCGGTGAGCCCACCCTGGTGCCCCTCGAGCCGGAGGGGCCGGAGTGGAGCGTCACCGCCGATGGACCCACCAAGCTCCCCATCGCCCGGGCCATGGCCCGGGATCTGCAGCAGCGGGTCTGGCCCGGCAGCACCCTCCTGTACTGCCCCGGCAAGCGTTACGACGGCGAAGTCAATCCCCGCTGGGCCCTGCGGCTGTTCCTGGGGGACGACGGCACGGCGCCGGTGCGCTGGCCCGGCCTCTGCCAGCCCGGCCTGGAGGGGACACCGCTGACGGCCGAGGCCGGCCCGGCCTGGCTGGAGCAGCTGGGCGCCCGGCTGGGCATCCGCCTGCAGCCCGTGCTGCTGCGGGACCCCTTCGATCCCGAGCGCCGGGCCTGGGCCGCCCCCCTGAGCGTGGCGCCGCCCGAGGCGGACGACCCGGCGGCGGCGGTGGCCTGGGCGGTGGCGCCCTGGCCCCTGGAGGAGGGCCTGCGGGAACTCACCGGTGCCCCCGGTCCCGCCGGCCTGCGCCTGCCCCTGGAGCATCTGCCCGAGGACGTGCCCCGCCAGGTGCTCACCCTGGAGGTGGACCCCGAGGGCTGGGAGCTGTTCCTTCCCCCCCTGGAGCGGGAACCCCTGCGCCTGCTGCTGCAGGCGGTGGCCGACAGCCTCGGCCCGCTGGCGGCGCCCCGGCTGAGCGGTGTGCTGCCCCTCGATGCCGGCGAGCGCTGGCAGGTGCTGGGCCTGACGGCCGACCCCGGGGTGCTGGAAATCAACCTGCCCGTCTGCCACAGCTGGCTGGAGTACCACCAGTGGCTGCAGCGGCTGGAGGAGGTCGGCGCGCGCGTCGGACTGCGCAGCTGGAAGGACCTGGGCGACGGCCGCCAGGAGGGCACCGGCGGCGGTAACCACCTGCTCTGGGGTGGTCCCGACCTGGCCCACCATCCCTTCTTCTCCCGGCCGGCCTGGCTGACGGGGATCCTGCGCTACTGGCAACGGCATCCGTCTTTGGCGTATCTGTTCTGCGGCCCCGGGGTGGGGCCGGCCTCCCAGTCGCCCAGGCCGGACGAGGCGATCGGCGAATGCTTCGACCTGGAGCTGGCCTACCGCGCCATCGAGCAGGCGGAGGGCCAGCCCTCGAGCGAACCCTTCGGCGATGTCCGTGGCCTGATCGGCGAGACGCTGCGCCATCTCCACGCCGACCGCAGCGGCAACAACCACCGCAGCGAGATCAGCTTCGACAAGTTCTGGAACCCCGGAGCCCCGGCCGGCTGCCTGGGCCTGGTGGAGTTCCGGGCCCTGGAGAGCCTGCCCCGCATGGAGTGGAGCAGCACCATCGCCCTGCTGTGGAGCGCCCTGGCGGCCCACCTGCTGGAGCCCCGCCACCGGCCCGACCGGCTGCACGACTGGGGATCGGCTCTGCACGACCGCCAGCTGCTGCCCAGCCAGCTGTGGGCCGATCTGGAGGCCATCCTGGCCGACCTGGCGGCCGACGGCCTGGCCCTCGATCCGGCGCCGTTCCGGGCCATCTGGGAGTGGCGCTTCCCGCCCCTGCTGCGCTGGCAGGGGGAGGCCGGCGCCACCGGCGCGGCACCCGCCCTGGAGCTGCGGCCGGCCCCAGAGCCCTGGCCCCTGATCTGCGACACCCCGGTGCAGGGTGGGTTCACCAGCCGGTTCATCGACGGCTCCCTGCGCCGCTTCGAGGTGGTGGCCAATGGGGCCTTCCGCCGCGACTGCGGGCTGTTCATCAACGGCCGGCCCCTGCCGCTGGAGCCCGCGGCCGACGGAGCCGACCGGCCCTTGGCGGTCCGCTTCCGCTTCCAGCGTCTCTACCCGTGCCTGCATCCGGCGATCGAGCCCCACATGCCCCTGGAGCTGATCGTGCGCACCCCCGGCGGCGATCGGGCCTTCCAGCTGCACCCGGACGGCCACCGCTTTGATGCCGCTCCGTCACCTGTGGCCGAGCCGGTGCCCGAGGCTCCCCCCTGGCAGGGACGCCAGCGCCCGACGGATCTCACCATCGATCTGCGGATTGACGAAAACCAAGTGCGGACGGGCGATCAGGGGCGTTGAATTCTTCTCTTTTCCTCACTTTTGAGGCCCTGGGCTGCCCAGGCCTCCAGTGAAATCTTCAGGAGCAAGGCCGTCATCCCGCCGTCCTTCAGCCTGGCAGGGGCTTTTCTTCCCCAGTCTGGTCAGCAATGAAAACGCTGCCTAAGATCTGCCGTGAATGGAACCGTCAGTGCAATCCTTCTGGTTCAGCACCCCGGCGGAACAGGGGCTGATTCCTTGCGTCGACAGCGTCGGCGATGCACTGCGTTTTGCTGCCGATCTGGGCAGTGATGATCTGGTTGTGCTTGATCTGGCCAGTGGCCATTTCATCGACTGCAACCGTTCCGCCCATGAGCGGCTCGGCTACGCCCGCGAGCACTTCCTCACCCTGAATCCGGCGGCGATTCAGGCGGATGGGGAGCTGGCCGACGACCTGATGCGCGACCAGCTGCGGGCGATGCGACAGCAGCCCAGGGGCAGCTTCGCCACGCGCCACCGGGCCCGCTCCGGCGCCTGCCGGGATGTGTCCGTGAGCTACCAGGTGCTCAATCTCTGCGGCCGGCTCGTGGCCCTGGTGAGCCACCGTGACCGCACCGAACTGGACACGGCCCTGCGGGAAAGCACCCGGCTGGGCTCGCTGCTGCAGGAGGCCGAACGGCTCACCCATGTGGGCAGCTGGGAGCTGAACCACCTCACGGGCGAGCTGCTCCTGTCGAGGGAGACCTACAGCATCCTGGGCATCCCCCCGGACGTGGGGGCCCTGACCTATGCGCTGTTTCTCGGCAAGGTGCATCCGGACGATCGCGCCCTGGTGGAGGCCACCTTCCAGGATGCGACCCGCTCCGGCCGCCCCTACAGGATCGAGTACCGGCTGCTGCTCGACGATGGCCGCCTCAAGGTGGTGCTGGAGCGGGGGCGCACCGTCCTCGGCGACGACGGTGCGCCGCTCACCACGCTGGGCACGGTCCAGGACATCACCGAACAGCACGAGATCCAGCAGCGGCTGGAGCGCATCGCCTTCGTCGATCCCCTCACCCGGCTTCCCAACAAGGCCGCCACCGTCCGCCAGCTGGCCCGCCTGCTGCGCACGGCCGGCAGGGAGCACGGCATCGTCCTGATCAACCTCGACCTTGACAACTTCCAGTCGATCAACAACAGCCTCGGCCATGAGATCGGCAACCAGGTGCTCCAGGCCAGCGGCAGCTGCCTGCGGCACCTGCTGCGCCCCGACGACTGGCTGGCCCGGGTGGGCAGTGACGAGTTCATCCTGCTGCGGCCCGTGGCCATGGCCGACCGGCTCGAGGCCCTGCAGTGGGCGGAGGAGATCCGCCGCAGCCTCGGCAACACCCCCGGGATGGGCACCGGTCTGGCGGTCCAGCCCAGCGCCTCCCTCGGGGTGGCCCTGGCCCCCGACCACGGCACCGACCCGGACACCCTGCTGCGCTGCGCCAACACGGCCCTGATGGAGGCCAAGCAGAACGGCAAGAACCAGCTGCGCTTCTACACCCCGGAGATCAGCCTGCAGCTGCGGGAGCGCCTCGAGCTGGAGCTCAGCCTGGGCCGGGCGATCGATCGGGAGCAGCTGCGCCTCTTCTACCAGCCCCAGATCGATCGGGGTGGCAGCCGGATCGCCGGGGCCGAGGCCCTGCTGCGCTGGCGTGATCAGAACGGTCGGATGGTGTCCCCCAACGTCTTCATCCCGCTGGCGGAAAAGACCGGCCAGATCCACACCATCGGCCTGTGGGTGATCGAGGAGGCCTGCCGGCAGCTGCACGCCTGGCATCGCCAGGGGCTGCGGCCGGGAAAGCTGGCGATCAACATCTCGGCCCTGCAGCTGGGGGCCGACCATCCCTCCCTCTCCGAGCTGCTGGCCGGGGCGCTGAACACCTACGACCTGGTGCCGGAGAACCTCGAGCTGGAGATCACCGAAACAGCCCTGCTGAACGATCCCGACCGGGCCGGCGAGCAGCTGCGGCAGCTCGCCGAGAGCGGCTTCAGCCTGGCCATCGACGACTTCGGCACGGGCTACTCCTCGTTGGCCATGCTCCACTCCCTGCCCCTCGACAAGCTCAAGATCGACCGGTTCTTCGTGGAACGGCTCGGCAACGACGATGCCGACCTGGCCATCGTCAAGGCCACGATCGTGATGGCCAAGGAACTGGGGCTGATGACCCTGGCCGAAGGGGTGGAAACCGCCGAACAGCTGCGGATGCTGCAGAACCTCGGCTGCGATCAGTTTCAGGGGTTCCTGCTGGGACGGCCGATGCCCGCCGAGGCCTTTGAAAGCCTGCTGGCCGGCGCGGCGGTGGCCTGAAGACCCGGCCTACCAGCTCACCCCGTGGAGCTTGGGCAGGGGGGCGGTCTTGGAGGTCACGGCGAACAGCCGGGGGATGCGGTGGCTGTTGTACACCCGGAACTCCCGCACCACGCTGGCGCCCTCCTCGCGAACGGCCTGGTTGAGCACCAGGGAGCCATCGGGATCGGAGACGGAGCGGTGGAACGTGCCGGGGGGAATGCGCAGGATGTCGCCGCCGCAGTCGAGGCGAACGATGTGATATGGGTAGTTCCAGCCGAGATTGACCAGGAAGAAGGTGCGGCCGCCGTGCATGGCGAGCAGGTTGTCCTCCTGGTGGGGGTGCAGATAGAACTGCCAGCTGCCGGTCTCCGGGCAGTCGGGCGGGCTCACCGCCGGACCCGAGTGGACCACCAGATCCCGCTTGTTCGAGGTGGGCACGGTGATGTCGAAGAACCGCACCGACGGCGTGTCGCGGAACTTCTCGTAGGGGATCAGCTCGAACATCGGAGCGGGCCGGGGACCCTGGCTGGCCCCGGAGGGCCGGTGATCCTGCAGCTCGTCTCTCGACGGGACGGTGGCGGTCATGGGAGCGACTCCGTGAGAAGCCTCTGCGGTCTCTTCAGTGAACCTAATCCTGGTGGGGTCCCACGGTGAGATCGGCTACGAAAGGCCGTGGGGCCTGGGCCAGTTCCGGTGGTGGTGCTGCCTAGGGTGGGCCTCCTGCGCCCCGGACCCATGGGCCGCCACGACCACTGTTTCGGCTTCGAGGCCGACTTCGTCGGCGACCTTCGCTGCATCCCCATGGCCGTGCGGCGCAAGCTCGATCTGGTGGGGGTCAAGCTGAAGCTGGTGCACTGGAGTGACCTCGACGAGGGGGAACGGCAGCGGCTGCTGGACTGGCCCGACGATCCCGAGGCCCTGGCGGCGCTGGACCACTGGCTCGCCCAGCGCACGGCCGCCATGGCCGCCGGCGCCGCCGGGCGGCTGGAGCCTGCTTGCGGCGCCCCGTGGCAGCAGGGCGACGAGCCCCCGGAGGTGTTGCTCGCCTCCTGCCGCCAGCTGGGCCTGACCCTGCCCCCCCACGCCTGGGGGCAGCTCGATGAGCTGCAGCGCTTCGCCCTGGTGAAGCTCAGCCATCCGGGCCATGAGCACCGCAACCTGCCGCGGGCCCTGGCGGAATTCGCCCTGCTGGCATGAGCGGCCTGCGGGCCTGCCTGCTCAGCGGCGGCGCCAGCCGCCGCATGGGTACCGACAAGGCCCTGCTGCCCCACCCCGCCGGGGGCACCTGGCTGGAGTTCAGCCTCGGGCGACTGGCGGCGCTGCCGCTGCCGATCACCCTGGTCAGCCACCACCGGGCCCACCATGATCTGGCGCTGCCCCTGCGGGACGGGCTGGGCCATCCGATCAGCGTCCTGGAGGAGCCGCCACCCCGGGAGGGGCCGCTGCTGGCCCTCGACCGGCTGATGACGCACCACCCCGGCCAGGGCCTGCTGCTCTGCCCGGTGGACATGCCCTGGCTGGAGGCCGCCACCCTCGAGGCCCTGGTGGGGGCCGCCACTGGTCCCGCCGCCATCCACCTGGCCCACGACGGCCGGCGGCTGCAGCCGCTGCTGGGGGTCTATCCGGCCGATCCTGGTCTGCGGGCGCGGCTGGGTGCCTTCACGGCGGCGGGCGGCCGGCGGCTGCAGGACTGGCTGGCGGGCGAGGTGGTGGTGCCGGTGGCCCTGCCGGCCGCGGGCCTGCGCAATGCCAACACCCCCGACGACGCCACCGGCCTGTGGCCCTAGCTTGCCTGCCATGGCGGAGCGTCCCCTGGATCTGCATGGCCGCCCCCTGGGGGTGCTGCGGCTGTCGCTGACGGCCCGCTGCAACCTGGCCTGTCCCTACTGCTGTCCGGATCTCGAGGACCCGCCCGACCTGCTGACCCTGGCGGAACGGGTGGCCCTGGTGGAGGCGACCGTGGGTCTGGGGGTGCACACCCTGCGCCTCACCGGCGGCGAGCCCCTGCTGCACCGGCGCCTGGAGGAGCTGATCGCCGCCCTGCAGCCGCTGCGGCGGCGGGACCCCGGCGATCCCCGCGGCGCCCTGCGGGAGATCGCCCTCACCAGCAACGGGGTGCTGCTGGGGGCCGAGCGGGCCCGGCAGCTGAAGGCGGCGGGGCTCGACCGGATCACCCTCAGCCTCGATGGCACCGACGGGGCCAGCGTGGCCCGCATGGCCGGCCTCGGGGGCGCGGCCGCCGGTGACGCCGTGCTCCAGAAGGTGCTGGCGGCGATCCGGCACGCGCGGGAGGCCGGCTTCGATCCGGCCCGCGGCGCCCTGAAGCTGAATGCGGTGATCACCCGCTCGGGCAACGCCGACCAGTTGCTGCCCCTGGCGGCCCTGGCCCGGGAGCAGGGGCTGGAGCTGCGCCTGATCGAGTTCATGGATGTGGGCAACCGCAACGGCTGGGAGCCGGAGCAGGTGCTGCCGGCGGCCGAGATGGTGGCCCGCATCGGGGCGGCCTGGCCGCTGGAGCCGGTGGGACGGGCGCCCCACGGCACCGCCGGCCGCTGGCGCTACCGCGACCGCGCCGCTGACGCTGCCGGAGCCGATGGCGGCGCCCACCTGGCGGTGGTGGCCTCGATCACGGCGCCCTTCTGCGGCGACTGCAACCGGCTGCGGATCACCGCCGACGGGGTGGCCTACAGCTGCCTGTTCGCCGCCGATGGCACCGACCTCAAGCCCTGGCTGCGGCCCCAGCCAGAGCCGGGCCGGCTGCGGCAGGCGCTGGAGGGGCTTTGGCGCGCCCGCCGCGATCGCTGGAGCGAGGAGCGGCAGGAGGCGGCCGAGCGGCGGCCGGCGCCGGCGGAGATGGCCTACCTGGGGGGCTGATTTGCTCCGGCAGCGGCAGCCACCGCCCCCCGCACCAGCACCGGCACCCGCTTGAAGGCCGGGGTGCCGCAGCGGGGGTCGATGACGGCCTTCATGATCACGTTCACTTCTGGATAGAACATCAGCGCGGCGCCCTCGCGGATCTCTCCGGGGATGATCTCCACCCCCTCGAGGGCGCCCGCCTCGCCCTGCACCGTCACCCGCTGGTGGGCCGCCAGGCCGCAGCGGCGCAGGTCGGCCCGGTTCATCAGGATCGTGTGGCGATGGGGCATGCCCCGGTAGCTGTCGCCGGCCTTGTAGACGACGGTGTTGTGCTGGCCGTAGCTGCGGGCCGTGATCAGGGCCAGCACGAGGCCCGTTTCCCCGGGCCCGAGGCCGCCGAAGTGCTCCGCCTCCGGCAGCGTGAGTTCGGGCAGGGGGGTGGGCGCCATCCGGGCCCGGCCGCTGGGGGTGGGGAAGGTTGGGGTGTCGAACAGGCGCCCCTCGACGCTGAACTCCTGCCGGGTGGCATCGATGCGGGCGATCGGGCCGTAGCCGGGCACGGTGCGGCCGATCAGTTCCCGCACGTAGGACGGATCCTGCAGCCGCCCCCAGTCGATCGGATCGCTGCCCATGCGGCGCCGGGCCAGTTCGGCCAGGAAGGCCACCTCGCTGATCAGGTCGGCGTCGCGCAGGTGGGTGGAGCCCGGCTCGTTGAGGCGCACGTAGTTGTTGCCCGATTCGGTGGTGGTGCGGTGCGGCGTCTCGAAGCGGTTGAACACCGGCAGCACCAGGGTCTGCCGGGCCGCCAGACCATGGAAATGGCCCTGGTTGGGCTTGGTTGCCAGATACAGGATCGTGTCGATGCGGCCCAGGGCCCGCTTCGCCTCGCCGCTGTCGGGGTTGGCGCCCCAGAGGTTGCCCCCCAGGCACAGCAGGGTGTCGACCCGGCCGGCATCGGCGGCCTCGATCAGGGCGCGGGTGTCGTAGCCGGGCACCCGGCTCAGGGGCCGGCCCAGCAGCTGCTCGAGGGCCTGCTGCATCTCCGCCCGCAGCTTGACGCTGACCCCCATCGAGCCGAAGCCCTGCACGTTGGAGTGGCCCCGGATCGGCATGGTGCCGGCGCCGGGCCGGCCCACGTTGCCGCTGAGCAGGGCGGTGTTGGCGATCGCCTGCACGTTGTCGATGCCGTTGGCGTGGTGGGTGATGCCCATCGCCCAGGCGAACACCACGCCCCGGGCCGCGGCGATCACGGCGGCGGCGTGCTCCAGCTCCTGGCGGCTCAGACCGCAGCTGGCGGTGATCGCTTCCCAGGAGGTGCTCTCCAGCTGTGCCAGCAGCGCCTCCCAGCCCTCGGCATGGGCGGCCAGGAAATCGCGCTTCACGGCGCCGGCCTCCAGCAGGGCCTTCTGCAGCCCGAGGAACACGGCCGTGTCGCTGCCCGGCACGGGCTGCAGGAACAGGGAGGCGATCTCCGAGCCCGCCAGCATCGAGCGGATCGGGAAGGCGGGGGAGCCGAACTTGAGCAGCCCCACCTCGATCACCGGGTTGATGACGATCACCGTGCCGCCCCGCTGGCGCAGCTTGATCAGCTCATTCATCAGCCGCGGGTGGTTGGCCGGGGCGTTGGAGCCCACCAGCACCACACAATCCGCCTGCTGCAGGCTCTCCAGGCTCACCATCGAGGTGCCCGAGCCGAAGACGGCATTGAGCCCCACGGTGGAGGGGGCGTGGCAGAGGTCGGAGCAGTCGGCCAGGTTGTTGGAGCCCATGGCCCGCAGCAGCAGCTGCAGCAGGTAGGCGGCCTCGTTGGAGGAGCGGCCCGAGCTGTAGGAGGCCACCCGCTCCGGCGGGCGCTGGAAGGCGGCCTCGGCGATGGCGAACACGTCGTCCCAGCCGATGCGCTCGTAGTGGCTGCCGCCCTCGCGCAGCAGCAGGGGGTGGCTGAGGCGGCCGAGGCGGTCGGCCTCCATCGAGGTGAGCCGCTGGAGGTCCGTCAGGCTGGAGGTGCCGAACACCCCCTCGCTCACCGCCGGCTGCAGCTCGGCCATGATCGCCTCGACGCTCTTGAGGCAGCGCTGCAGCGGCTCCCCAAGCTCGTCGATGAAGCCGCCATGCTGGCCGCCGGTGCCCCAGGCGCAGGAGAGGCAGGCGCTCTTGTGGTTGAGGGTCTGCCAGAGCTTCGGCCCCCGCGGCGAGAGGGTGGCCTTGGCCCAGCCGTCGATCAGGGGCCAGCCGCCGCCCTGGCCGGGCGTGGCGGCATCGGCGGGGCTGGCGTTGTCGCTCATCGGGCCGGCCGGCGTTGACCCTCACTCTGGCTGCTGGGATCCCCGGCTGGGGGGCCTGGGGCTACCTCCGGATCGTGGCGTGCCCAGCGAGAATCGGGCCAGCCGCGGAGCGAGGCAGCGCCCATGATCCGGCATTTCGACCACGTCACCGTTGTCGTTCGCGACCTGGCGGCAGCCCGGCACTTCTTCGGCCTGCTGGGCTTCGTCGTGGACAAGGCCGTGCTGATCAGCGGGCCCCAGTTTTCCGACTACATGGGGGTGGAAGGCATCGAGGCGGACCACGTGACGCTCGTGCTGGCCGGCGCCACGCCGCGGCTGGAGGTGCAGCTGCTGCACTACCGCCACCCGGAGCCCCTCCCCGAGCTGGCCATGGACAACCTGGCCCGGGTGGGGTTCAACCACATCTGCTTCGCCGTCGACGACCTGGAGGCCACGGTGGCCCGGCTGCAGGCCGGGGGTGTGGAGCTCCGCAACGCGGTGATGGAGTTCCACCACCGCAAGCTGGTCTTCCTGCGCGGCCCGGAGGGCATCACCGTGGAGCTGGCGGAATGGAAGGGTGGCGCCGCCCCCTAGCTGGCGACGGCCAGCAGCGCATCCAGCCGGCCCTGGCGCTCCAGGGCGTAGAGGTCGTCGCAGCCGCCCACATGGGCGTCGTCGATGAAGACCTGGGGCACCGAGCGCCGGCCGTCGCTGCCCCGGGCCACCATCGCGTCGCGGGCGTCCTCGTCGCCATCGATCACGTATTCCTCGTAGGTCACGCCCTTGCGGTCGAGGAGCTGCTTGGCCCGGATGCAGAAGGGGCAGAAGCGCCAGGTGTAGATCTCGACCTTGGGCATGGAGAGCACGGGTGAGTCGGGTGTGGCCATTCTGTCGAAATGGCGGCCCGCCGTCCGTCATGGAGATGACGCAGGCCCTTCGGGAGTGTGTCCCCCACCAACCTTTCGAGTCCCCACCATGCAGTACGCCGTTCTGATCTACGAAAGCGAGCAGGACTTCGCCGACCGTCCCGGCCTGATGCCGGCCTACGCCGCCTACTCCCAGGCCCTGGCCGAGGCCGGCCACATGGCCGGCGGCGAGGCCCTGCAGTCCGCCCACACCGCCACCACCGTGCGCCTGCGCCACGGGGAGCGGCAGGTGCAGGACGGGCCCTTCCCCGACAGCAAGGAGCAGCTGGGCGGCTTCTTCCTGATCGATGTGCCCGACCTCGACGCCGCCCTCACCTGGGCCGCCCGCTGCCCGGCGGCGGAGCGCTGCGCCGTGGAGGTGCGGCCCGTGCTCGCCATGGAAGCCCACTGAGATGGAGGGGCGGCGGGCGGCGGAGCTGGCGGCACGGCAGTCCTTCGGGAAGCTGGTGGCCTGGCTCACCGCCCGCTGCGGCGATGTGGCGGCCGCCGAGGACGCCCTTGGCGATGCCTTCCTCGCCGCCCTGCGGCGCTGGCCCGTCGAGGGTGTGCCCCGGGCCCCCGAAGCCTGGCTGCTGGTGGTGGCCCGCCGGCGTCTGATCGACCGGGCCCGCCGCGACCGGACCCTGGAGCAGCTGCTGCCGGAGCTGGACGCCGTCGCCACGGATCCCGACACCCCTGAGCCGCCCATGGAGTTCCCCGACGAGCGGCTGCGGCTGCTGTTCCTCTGCGCCCATCCGGCGATCGATCCGGGAATCCAGGCGCCGCTGATGCTCCAGACCGTCCTGGGGCTCAACGCCTCCCGGATCGCGGCCGCCTTCCTGGTGGCGCCGGCCACCATGGGCCAGCGGCTGGTGCGGGCCAAGGCCAAGATCCGTGAGGCCCGCATTCCGTTCGTGCTGCCGGGTGCCGAGGCCCTGCCCGTCCGCTCGGCGGCGGTGCTGCAGGCGATCTACGCGGCCTACACCACCGGCTGGGATGGTCAGGGCGACGACGGCCGCGACCGGGGGCTGACCCAGGAGGCGGTGCTGCTGGCGCGGCTGTGCGCCGCCCTGCTGCCCGAGGAGCCGGAGGCCGGCGGCCTGCTCGCCCTGCTGCTGCACTGCGAGGCGCGCCACGGGGCCCGCCGGGCCGCCGACGGCAGCTACGTGCCGCTGCTGGAGCAGGAGCCGGCCCTGTGGGACGCCGGCCTGATCGCCGAAGCCGAGGCGGTCCTGACCCTGGCCTCCCGGGCGGGGCGGCCCGGGCGCTTCCAGCTGGAGGCGGCGATCCAGTCGCTCCATGCCCACCGCGCCGTCAACGGCAGGGTCGACTGGCCGGCCCTGCTGGGGCTCTACGACGCCCTGCTGGCCCTGGCCCCGAGTGCGGGGGGGCGGGTGAGCCGGATCGCCGTGCTGGCCGAGCTGGCTGGCCCCGAACGGGCTCTGGCCGAACTGGAGGCTCTGGCGGCCGCCGAGCCGGCCCTGAAGGAGCACCAGCCCTGGTGGGCGCTCCGGGCCCACCTGCTGCAGTGCACCGGCCAGGCCAGCCAGGCCCAGCTGGCCTACCGGCGCGCCATCGCCCTGGCGGACGATCCGGCGGTGCGGGCGTTTCTGGGCGAGCGGGCCAGGGCGGCGTTCCCGGCCCCGCTGCCTGACGATCCCGGTGATCGCCGGCATGCTGGGCGTCCCTGAGGCCTCGGTTTCCAGCCGCCGCCAGCGGATGGTCCGTCGCCGCTGCGCCTGACCCGATGAGCCAGCCCACCACGACCGACTGGCGCTGCGTCCACGTGGAGGGGCACGCCTGCACCATCTGGCAACGGGGCTGCCACGAGCAGGGCAACTACCTGCGGGTCTATGTGCCGGATGCCGCCGCCAGAGCGGAGCAGCCCCTGCGGGTGGTGCTCTACCTGCACGGCTTCGCCCTGTGCATGCCCTCGTTCTACGAGAGCCACCTGCTGGCCCTGGCGGCGGAGGGATACATCGTGTTCTTCCCGGATTTCCAGTGCAGTGACTACCCCTCTCCTGCCCCCGGGAAACCCGTGCCGACCTGGCAGGAGGTGCCCAAGGCGGGCCCCTGGACGAGCAAGGCATTGCGCGTCGCCGTCCGGCCCCAGGGCGCGGCCGGTCCGGAGGCGCTGGGGGACCTGCGCCGGGTGGTGCTGTCGCTGCTCCTGATCGAGCTGATCCTGGTGGTGATCGGCTGGTTCCGGCGCACCTACGCCAAGAACCTGAGCCACCTGCTCTGGACCGTGGCCAGGAGCCTGGCTTCGTCGCCGAAGGACTGGCTGGCCCAGGCTCTGGCCCTGGTGGAGGCGGGCTGGGACGATCTGGCCAGGGAGCCGGCCTACGCCCACTGGCGGCAGGCCCAGCCCATGGTCTACGGCTTCGGCCATTCCCTGGGCGGGCTGCTGAGCCTGAGCCTGCCCTGGGCGCTCCGCGATCAGCCGGCCGCCCGCTTCCGGCCGCGGGTGATCGTGGTGGCCGATCCGGCCGCCGCGTCGGAGATGGGCATCCCCCGCTTCGCCATCGCCTTGCTCAGGCTGTTCGGCGCCCCCTTCACCGCCGATCCCCTGCGGATCCAGGAGACCGGCCCCCAGCTCTGCCAGCCGGTGGCGATCCTGCACGGCGCGGACGACGACCTGGTGCCGCCGGCCCAGTGGGTGGGCCCGATCGATGGCGGCGGCACCAACTTCTCCGCCATCGCCAGCCAGACCAAGGCGATCTACTTCTCCTGCTCCGATCCGCACGCCAGCCCGCCGCTGTGCGCCTTCCACAACCAGGCCGTCACCTGCACCCGCTTCTACGACGACGCCCTGTTCGAGTTCTTCGGCGGGGTGAAGCACGGGGCCAACGCCTACAACACCGCCTACATCTGGCCCGGGGCCCTCGCCCTGTTCGGGGAGCAGGTGCAGCCGGCGGACCTGCTGGGGGCCCTGCCTGAGCGACCCTTCGCCATCACGACGGGGGAGCCCCCGCCGCCTGACGGGGCCGAATGCCGTACTGGCGGCGCACCTCCTCCAGGGGCCGGGGGAAGTCGTCCCAGGGATCCCAGTCGCTGATCAGGTCGCGGGTGACACCGAGGCCGTGCTCCAGGCCGCGGAAGATCACCTCGGGATCCGCCTGGCCGGTCTCGGCCGCCGTGACGGGGGTCGAGCCGATGCCCAGCTGGAACTGGGCCAGGCCGAACAGGATCGTGAAGAAGGGGTCGTTGCGGCCGAAGCCGGCCTGGAAGCCGAGTACGCCGCATTCCTCGCTGGGGCTGGTGCCGTAGCCACCGAGCACGTGGCAGCAGTCGTGGCGCACCACCGGGGGCGGCGGCCCGCCCAGCTCGCCGGGAACGCTGAAGCCGTTGGCATCGATGAAGGCCAGGTAGGCCCGGCCGAGGCTGCCGTGGGGCAGTTCCGCCAGGGCCCGGTAGCGGCGGGCGAGGGCGGGATCCTCTTGGTTCAGCAGCGAGCGGGCGATCTGCAGGGCGCCGGCGGGGCCCTCATCGCGCACGTAGGCCGCGGCGGCGCCCCGCTGGAACCCCCGCCGCATGATGTCGAGGCGCACCAGGTTGAACTGGTGGTCGAGCACGTGGCGGAAGGCCTGCACCGGGGCGTCATCGATCGCCAGTGCCCGGGTCGTGGCCTCCAGCCTGGCCAGGCGGGCCTCGCCAGGGGAGTCCTCCAGCAGGGCCAGCACGGTCATGCCGCGCAGGATCCGCTCGCGCCACTCGGGCTCCGGCACCGCCGCCGCCAGCTGCTCCGGCGTGAGGGGCTCGAGCTCCTCGAGCGGAATGGGCAGCCGGATCAGGTGGTCGCGGATGGCCGTGATCGTGCGCAGGGCCATGGGGCTGGGCGGCCCGCCCTCGGCGGCGATCGCCAGCAGGCTGCCCAGGCCGGCCCGGCCGATGGCCTCGCGGCGTTCCGGGGGCGGTTGCGCAGAGAGCAGGGGGTTCATGGCGTTCAGGCGAGCTCGAAGCGGTCGAGGTCCATGACCTTGCCCCAGGCCGCCACGAAAGCGGCCACGAAGCGCTCAGCGGCGTCGGAGGAGGCGTACACCTCGGCGATCGCCCGCAGCTGGGCGTTGGAGCCGAAGATCAGGTCGACGCGGCTGGCGGTCCACTTCAGATCACCGGTGTGGCGGTCGCGGCCCTCGAAGCTGTCCTCCGCCTCGGTGGTCGCCGTCCAGGTGGTGCCCATGTCGAGCAGGTTCACGAAGAAGTCGTTGCTGAGGGTCTCGGGGCGATGGGTGAAGACCCCATGCCGTGACTTGCCGTGGTTGGCATCCAGCACCCGCAGACCGCCCACCAGCGCCGTCATCTCCGGGGCGGTGAGGGTGAGCAGCTGGGCCTTGTCGATGAGCAGCTCCTCGGCGGAGGCCGGCAGGCCCGTCCGCAGGTAGTTGCGGAAGCCGTCGGCCTTCGGTTCGAGCACGGCGAAGGAGGCCACGTCCGTCTGCTCCTGGGAGGCATCCATGCGCCCCGGGGTGAAGGGCACCGTCACCGCGTGGCCGCCCCGGCGGGCCGCCTCCTCCACCGCGGCGCAGCCGCCGAGCACGATCAGATCGGCCAGGGAGATGCGCTTGCCGTCGTGGCGGGAGCCGTTGAACTCCTGGCGGATCGCCTCGAAGGCCTCCAGGGCCCGGGCCAGCTTGGCGGGCTGGTTCACCTCCCAGTCCTTCTGGGGGGCCAGCGCCAGCCGGCCGCCGTTGGCGCCGCCGCGCTTGTCGGAGCCGCGGAAGCTGGCGGCCGCGGCCCAGGCGGTGGCCACCAGCTGGGAGATGGGCAGCACCGCCTCCAGGATCCGCCCCTTGAGGGCAGCGATGTCATCAGCGTCCACCAGGGGATGGTCGACGGGGGGAATCGGGTCCTGCCAGAGCATCACCTCGTCCGGCACCAGGCTGCCCAGGTAGCGGGAGCGGGGCCCCATGTCCCGGTGCACGAGCTTGAACCAGGCGCGGCGGAAGGCCTCTCCCAGCTGGTCGGGGTTGGCGTGGAAGCGCCGGGAGATCTCCAGGTAGGCCGGATCGACCCGCAGGGACAGATCGGTGGTGGCCATCATCGGCGCGTGGCGCTTCGACGGGTCGTGGGCATCGGGCACGGTGCCGGCAGCCGCCGGATCGGTGGGCCGCCACTGCCAGGCCCCGGCGGGACTCTTCTCAAGTTCCCACTCGTAGCCGAACAGGTTGTCGAAGTAGCCGCCGTCCCACTGCACGGGGTTGGCGGTCCAGGCGCCCTCCAGACCGCTGGTGATCGTGTCGTCCCCCTTGCCGCTGCCGAAGCGGTTGCGCCAGCCCAGCCCCTGCTCCTCCAGGCTGGCGGCTTCGGGTTCCGGTCCCACCAGGTCCGGATCGCCGGCGCCGTGGCACTTGCCGAAGGTGTGGCCCCCGGCGATCAGGGCGACCGTCTCCTCGTCGTCCATCGCCATGCGGGCGAAGGTCTCACGGATGTCCCGGGCGGCGGCGAGCGGATCGGGTTCGCCGTTGGGCCCCTCCGGGTTCACATAGATCAGGCCCATCTGCACGGCAGCGAGCGGGTCCTCCAGCTCGCGGTCGCCGCTGTAGCGCTTGTCCCCCAGCCATTCGGTCTCCGGGCCCCAGTCGATGTCGATCTCCGGCTCCCAGACGTCCTCCCGGCCGCCGGCGAAGCCCAGGGTGGGCAGGCCCATCGATTCGATGGCGCAGTTGCCCGCGAGGATGATCAGATCGGCCCAGGACAGGGCGCTGCCGTACCTCTGCTTGATGGGCCACAGCAGCCGCCGGGCTTTGTCCAGGTTGCCGTTGTCGGGCCAGCTGTTGAGGGGCGCGAAGCGCTGGGTGCCGGCGCCGGCGCCGCCGCGGCCGTCGTGGATGCGGTAGGTGCCGGCGCTGTGCCAGGCCATGCGCACGAAGAACGGCCCGTAGTGGCCGTAGTCGGCCGGCCACCAGTCCTGGGAGGTGGTCATCAGGGCGACCAGGTCCTGGCGCAGGGCCTCCAGGTCGATGGTGCGGAACGCCGCGGCGTAGTCGAAGCCGCCACCCATCGGATCCGACAGGGGCCCGTGCTGATGCAGCACCGCCAGGTTCAGCTGCCGCGGCCACCAGTCCCGGTTGGAGCGGGCCCCGGCCGTGCTGCCCCGGAGGGTGCCGTGCAGAAAGGGGCATTTCCCGCCGGTGTCGGCACCGGTCGGCGGGGACAGTCCGTCCATCGGCGGCGGCAGCATTTGTGCCGAATGTAGGCATGGAATTCCGTGGGGTCCGCAGCGGCGGGGGCTCCCGGAAGATCGGGCCACAATGAGATCAGCCCGTGTCCCCCGGTGCCCCCATGACGACCCCCGCCCGTGCCGCCGCCGGACCGACGACCGGGTTTCTGGAGGAATCCCCCGGCAACCGATCCTCCATGCGGTTGATGTGTCTGCTGGCCCTGCTGGCGTCGATCGCCTTCGGGTCGATCACGATGCTGCGCAGCGCCCCGATGGTCAGCCGGGACGCGGCCGGGCAGGACAGCCTCACCTATCCACCCCGGGACGACACCGGGATGATCGTCACCTTCGCCTTCCTGCTCGCCGCCTTCGCCCCCAAGGTGGTGCAGAAGTTCGCCGAGCAGCGTCTCGGGGCCCTGGGGTCCACCGGCCTGCGGGAGCTGGTGCTCGGCGTCGTCCGGTCCGACCCGGCCACCGCCACTGACTCGGCCGCCGCGGGCACCCCTTCTGCCGCTGCCGCGGAGGATCCGCGCCTGGGCCAGCTGCGGGAAGAGCTGGGCCGCCTGCGCGCCGAGCTCGAGCGCAGCCGCACCCCCATCCAGGTGAGCCCGGCCACCCCCGTCGCGCCGCCGGCGCCGGCCCTGACGCCCCTCGAGCGGATCCGCCTGGGGGGAAGCCTCTGATGCCCTACATCACCGCCCGCCAGGATGCGGGGCTCAGCCCCAGCCCCGCCGCCGTCGATGCGGACTCTTATGTGGCGTCCGGCTCCCGCATCGCCGTGGCCTGGGTGCGTCCCGCCCCCGGCACGGACCTGGCGATCGCCCGGCTGGCGGGGCCCTACACCTGCCCCGGCGGCGCCGTGCCGCTGCCGGACGGCGAGCAGCGCTACCTCAATCCCGCCCGTTTCATCATTCCCGATGAGGCCTGGCTGCCGGCGTCCGGTGGCGGGGCGCTGCCCCCGGAGGTGGCCCAGCTCAACCACCACTACGAGGGCTGCCGGCTCCAGGCCTACCCCGATCCCCGCACCGGCGGCGCCCCGATCACGATCGGCTGGGGCAGCACCTTCTACCAGGACGGCTCCCCGATCCGGCTGGGGGATGTGATCACCCAGGAGCAGGCCGACGCGCTCTACGAGCACAACTGCCGCGAGCGCTTCTGGCAGGTGCTCGAGGCCACGATCCCCTTCTGGGCGGAGATGGGGGATCGCCAGCGGGCCGCCCTCTGCAGCTTCGCTTACAACAACGGCGCCCATTTCCACGGGGATGGGTACCACGACACCCTCGACCGCCACCTGCGGGAGCGCCGCTGGCCGGCCGTTCCCGCGGCCCTGATGCTCTACCGCAATCCCGGCGAGACGGTGGAGGTGGGGCTGGGCCGCCGCCGCCGGGCCGAGGGGCTGGTGTGGGGCGGCATGGAGCCCGCGGTGGCCTGCGCCCAGGCGGAGCGGGAGATCCGCACCCCGGCCGACTGCGAAGCCTGGGAGCAGCGGCTGAAGCAGGAGGCCGCCGGCGCGGCCCCATCGGCGAGGGTCCTCACGGTTCCGCCCGCCGCCTCCGCCGCGCCCGCGCCCGCTCCTGATCGTCCCGCCGACCTCCCCGGGCTGGTGGGTCCGAAGAAGACCCCCCGGGACTTCGGCTTCAGCGGATCCGACAGCCACGTGGTGGTCAACGACGCCAGCGAGACGGCCAGGGCCTACGACGTGGAGGGCCGGCTGCTCTGGGAGATCCCGGCGCTGGCGCGCGGCCAGGGCCGGGAGGACCAGTACCGGGACACCTCCACCGACACCCCGCCGGGGATCTACCGCATCGCCAAGAAGGTCTACCGGGACTACGAGCAGGATCCCAGCCCCACCTACTCGGATGATCGCCGCAGCTATGGCTGGTACAGCTTCGATCTGGAGGATCTGGAGATGCAGGAGCGGCGTTTCGGCCGGGCCGGGATCATGGTGCACGGCGGCGGCAGCGCCTGCGGCTGGCCCGGGGCCTGGGCGCCGCGCCAGCCCCTCCACGCCACCCTGGGCTGCGTGCGGCTGCACAACGAGGATCTGCGCGACAAGCTGCTGCCGCTGGTGGAGCAGGGAACCGTCTACGTGTCGGTGTACCAGGAGGCCTGAACCGGGCGCCATACGCTCCCTGTCCAGCCATCGGAGTCCCCATGGCGACCGCTGACCTTGTGTTGCTTGGGTCCGGCGTCCTGGCTGCCGGTGTGGGCGGGGAGCTTTTCGTGCGTGGCGCCGTGGGCCTGGCCCACTGGGCACGCCTCTCACCCGGGATCGTCGGGGCCACGGTGGCGGCCTTTGCCACATCCAGCCCGGAATTGTCGGTGGCGACCATGGCGGCGCTCGAAGGCAAGCCCCAGATCGCGCTGGGGGATGCCCTCGGAAGCAACGTTGTCAATGTGGCCCTGATCCTGGGCCTCACGGTGGCGATCTCAGGGCAGCGCATGCCTGCGGAGGGCGCCCGTCGCGATCTGCCGGTGGCCTTGGCGGGCCCGCTGCTGACAGGGCTGTTGCTTCTCGACGGCACCCTCTCGCGGCTGGATGGCGTCCTGCTTCTGGTTGTCTTCCTCCTCTGGATAACGGGCGTGGTGCAGGAGGTGCGTCGGCAACGCAGCGTCGCCGAGGTGCTTCGGGGGGAGCGGCGCGGCTGGCCTGCCGTCCTGTTCTGTGGCGTCGGCCTGGGGCTTCTGCTGGTGGCCGGGAGGCTGGTGGTGCTGGGGGCCCGGGGTCTTGCCCAGTCCTTCGGCATCGATGCCTTCCTGGTTGGCGCCACCCTTGTGGCGATCGGCACCTCGATGCCGGAGCTGGCCACGTCGCTGATCGCGACCCGGCGGGGTCAGGCTGAGGTCGGCCTGGGCACGATCCTCGGCAGCAACATCTTCAACGGGCTCTGGGTGGTGGGCGTCGCCGCCACCATCAGCCCGATTGCCGTGCCGCTCCAGGAGGTGCAGCTGGTCCTTGGCTTCGGCCTCGCGGCGCTGTTCCTGCTGATCCTCCCCAAAGGCTCTGACGTCCTGCAACGCTGGCGCGGCTGGCTGCTGCTGACCTTGTACGGCGTTTATGTCCTGGCGATCGTGCGTGGCCGGGGGCTGATCGGTTGAGGTGTTGCGGACCGTGGTACCCCCCTACCCTGACGGCAACGCCATGGCTCCGGCATGCCCACCTCCTTCGCCCTGATGCTCCTGGCGCTCCTCGACACGACGCCGCGGCTCGCCGAGGCCCAGCCCCAGGGTGGGGAGCTCAGCCCGCGGGAGGAGTTCATGGTGATGGTGGGGGTGGGCTCCGGCTACATGAGCGCCCTCTGCAACCTGGAGAAGGACGGGTTCATCTCGACCGCCACCCGCGCCAAGCTGGCCAACGAGCAGCTCGCCGTGATCGGCGGCGACCCCTCCACCAAGGACGATCTGGAGGGGGTGCTCGCCGGTATGAAGGGCGTCGAGGAGGACAAATCCCTGTGCCCCAGCCAGGTGCTGCCGCCCCGCCGGAAATGAGCCGCCACGGGGGACGCTGATGGAGCCGCGTCAGGGCCTGGCGGTGGTGCTGCCGGGCCTGGCGCGGCTGCTGGGCTACCAGCGCAGCTGGCTGCGGCCTGACCTGCTGGCGGGCGTGACCGTGGCGGCGTACCTGGTGCCCCAGTGCATGGCCTACGCCGAGGTGGCCGGTCTGGCCCCGGTGGCGGGGCTGTGGGCGATCCTGCCGCCCCTCTTTCTCTATGCCCTGCTGGGCTCGTCCCCCCAGCTGTCGGTGGGGCCGGAATCCACCACCGCCGTGATGACGGCCGCGGCGGTCGGGCCGCTGGTGGCGGGGGATCCGTTGGCCTACGCGGGCTTCTGCAGCCTGCTGGCCCTGCTGGTGGGGCTGGTGTGCTGCGCCGGCGCCTGGGCCCGGCTCGGTTTCCTGGCCGACCTGCTCTCGAAGCCGATCCTGGTGGGCTACCTGGGGGGCGTGGCCCTGATCATGATCGGCGGCCAGCTGGGGCGGATCAGTGGCCTGAAGCTGCAGGCCGCCGCGCTCCCCGGCCAGCTGGTGGAGCTGCTGGGCCGGCTGGGGGAGATCCACCGGCCCACCCTGCTGCTGGCCCTGGGGGTGCTGGTGTTCCTGCTGCTGGTGCAGCGACGTTTCCCCCGGGCCCCGGGCCCCCTGCTGGCGGTGCTGCTGGCGATGGCGGTGGTGGCGGGGGCCCACCTGGACCAGCAGGGGGTGGCGGTGATCGGTGCCATCCCGGCCGGGCTGCCCCACCCCTCCTTGCCGCCACCGGTGTCGGGCGACCAGCTCCGCTCCCTGCTGACCGCCGCGGTGGGCATCGCCCTGGTGGGCTACTCCGACAACGTGCTCACGGCCCGGGCCTTCGCCGCCCGGGGCGGCTACCGCATCGACGCCAACCAGGAACTGCTGGCCCTGGGCACCATCAACCTGGGCAACGGGCTGATGCAGGGTTTTCCGGTGAGCAGCAGCGGCAGCCGCACCGCCATCGGCGATTCCCTCGGCAGCCGCTCCCAGCTGTTCTCCCTGGTGGCCCTGGCCATGGTGCTGGCGGTGCTGCTGTGGCTGCGGCCGGTGCTGGCCCTGTTCCCCACGGCGGCCCTGGGGGCGATCGTCATCTATGCCGCCCTGCGCCTGATCGACATCCCCGAGTTCCTGCGGCTGCAGCGCTTCCGCCCCAGTGAATTCCGCCTCGCCCTGATCACCCTGCTGGGGGTGCTGCTGACCGACCTGCTCACCGGTGTGGCCCTGGCGGTGGGGCTGTCGGTGATCGATCTGTTCGCCCGCCTGGTGCGCCCCCACGACGCCGTGATGGGGATCGTGCCCCGGCTGGCCGGCCTGCACGACGTGCGCGACTGGGAGGGGGCGCGCACCATCCCTGGCCTGGTGCTGTTCCGTTTCGATGCCCCGCTGTGCTTCGCCAATGCCGAGCACTTCCGCCAGCGGGTGCTGGCGACGATCGCCGCCGAGTCCCAGCCGGTGGCCTGGTTCGTGCTCAATGCCGAGGCGATCGTGGAGATCGACATCACCGCGGCCGACGTGCTCGAGGAGCTGCAGCGGGAGCTGACCGCCCGGGGCATCACCTTCGGCCTGGCGCGGGTGAAGCAGGACCTCTACGGCCAGCTGGAGCGGGCCGGCCTGGTGGAGCGGATCGGGCCGCGCCTGTTCTTCCCCACCCTGCCCACGGCGATCGCCGCCTTCCAGGCCCGGACGACCGGCGCGCCGCTGCCGGGCCCATGAACGCCGCTCCCGAGCGCCATCTGCTGGTCCTGGCGGGGGGCGGCCACAGCCACGTGCTGGTGCTGCGGCGCTGGCTGATGCGCCCCCACACCCGGCCGCCGCGCACCCGCATCACCCTGGTGAGTCGCCACGGCACGGCCCTCTATTCGGGCCTGCTGCCCGCCGTGGTGGCGGCTCTGGAGCCCCCGGAGGCGGCCGCCATCGACCTGCGCCGCCTCTGCACCCTGGCGGGCGTGACCTTTGTGCAGGCGGAGATCACCGGGCTGGACCCGAAGGCCCGGGAGCTGCAGCTGGCGGGCCGTCCGCCCCTGCGCTTCGACCGGCTCAGCCTTGATCTGGGCGCCGTGACCGCCACCCCGGGGGAGGCGATGGCCGTCAAGCCGCTGGAGCCTTTCCTGGCCTGGGCGGAGCGGCGCCGTGCCGGCGAGCCCCTGGTGATCCGCGGGGGCGGGGCCGCCGCCGTGGAGCTGGCCCTGGCCTTCCGGGCCCGGGGGATGGCCTGCCAGCTGCTGCTCCAGGGGGAGTCGTTGCATCTGGGCTCGGCCGCGGCGAACCGGGCCGGTGAACGGCTGCTGTCCCAGGCGGCCATCCCGATCCAGCGGCGGGCGCCAGCAGAGGCCCCGGCCGATCTGGCCTGCACCGGCAGCCGCGCCCCCGCCTGGCTGGCGGCCGCCGGCCTGCCGGTGGACCCCGGCAGCGGCCGGGTGCTGACCGAATCCAGCCTGGCGGTGATCGGCCATCCGGAGCTGTTCGCCAGCGGCGACTGCGGCCTGATCGCCGCCGATCCCCGGCCCCCCTCGGGGGTGTGGGCGGTGCGCTCGGCGCCGGTGCTGGCGGAGAACCTGCGCCGCAGCCTGGCCGAACCCGCCCGGCCGCTGCGGCCCTGGCGGCCCCAGGCGCGGGCCCTGCAATTGCTGGGCGACGGCGGCTGGCACCCTGCTGGCCCCCGGGCCCTGGCGTTCTACGGCCCCGTGGCCGTGGGGCCATCGGCGTGGATCTGGCGCTGGAAGCAGCGCATCGACCGGGCCTTCATGGCCCGCTTCGCCGCGCTCCAGGCCATGGCCGCGGCTGCCATGGCCTGCCGTGGCTGCGCCGCCAAGCTGGGGGCGGCCCCCCTGGCGGCCGCCCTGGCCCGTCTCGACCCCGACGGACCACCGCGGCCGGTGGAGGACGCGGCCGTGGTGGGCAGCGGCGCCGACGGCCACCTGCTGCTGCAGAGCGTCGACGGCTTCCCCGCCCTGGTGGACGACCCCTGGCTGAACGGGCGGCTCACCACCCTGCATGCCTGCAGCGACCTCTGGGCCAGCGGGGCTGCCGTGGACAGCGTGCAGGCCCTGGTGACGGTGCCCGAGGCGGCCGCCGCCATCCAGGAGGAGCTGCTGCTGCAGACCCTGGCAGGGGTGTGCTCGGTGCTCGATCCCCTCGGCGCCGCCCTGGTGGGCGGCCACACCCTGGAGGGTCGCGACGGGGCGGGGCTGGCCCTGGCCCTGACCGTGAACGGCACGGTGGCGCCGGCGGCCCACTGGGGCAAGGGGCCGCTGCGGCCCGGCGAGGTCCTGCTGCTGAGCCGGCCCCTGGGCAGCGGCGTGCTGTTCGCCGCCGCCATGGCCGGCGCCGCCGCACCCTCCTGCATGGAGGCGTTGCTGGAGGGGATGCAGCACAGCCAGGCACCCCTGGTGCCGCTGCTGGCCGCCCATGGATGCCGCGCCTGCACCGACATCACCGGCTTCGGCCTGCTGGGCCACCTCGGCGAGATGCTCGACGCCTCCGGCGCGGGGGTGGCGGTGGAGCTGGAAGCCGCCGCCATTTCCGCCTATCCCGGTGCTCTGGAGTTGCTGGAGCGGGGCTTCGCCAGCACCCTGGCCCCCGCCAACGCCGCCGCCCTGGCCCTGCTGGAGGGGCCCGTGCAGCTGGTGGGGGCCGGTGGGCTCGCGGGATCGGCCGCCCTGGCGGGGCTGCTGATCGACCCCCAGACCTGCGGACCGCTGCTGGCGGCGCTGCCGGCGGCCGAGGCGCCCGCGGCCCTGGCGGCCCTGCGCGGCGCCGGCTTCGGGGCGGCGGCGGTGATCGGGCGGGTGGTCAGCCGGCGGGCGGCCGATGCAGCGTCACCAGCCCCCGGCTGATCAGCTCGTGGGCGGCCTCCGGTGCCGCCAGGCCCCCCAGATCCACGGGGGTGATGGCATGGCCGTCGAGGTCGTGGTCGTAGCAGCGGTCGTAGTAATCGAGCATCTGCCGGCAGGCGGTGGCCCAGTCGCCCTGCTCGATCGCCTCCAGGGCCAGGGCGGTGCGCTGGGGCCCCAGCCGCTTGGCGATGCGCCGGGTGGCCTCCGCCAGGGCGAGGGGATCCTGGGCGCCGTAGATCTCCACCAGGTGGTCCACCCGCTCCTGTAGGGGCCGCTCCACCGCCAGCACCGGCGCGGCCTTCATCTGGTGCCACAGGCCGGCGGGAATGCGGCAGCGGCCCACCATGGCGCTCTCGGCCTCCAGCCAGATCTGCTCCGCCCCGGCCAGGGGGGCCAGGGCGGCGGCCAGTCGGTTCTCGTAGTGCTCGCTGCTGGGCTGCTCCGGCAGGCCCAGCCCGCCGAAGCTGCTGCCGCGGTGGTGCGCCAGCCCCTCCAGATCCACCACCGCCGCCCCCCGCTCCTGCAGGGCCAGCAGCAGTTCGGTCTTGCCGCTGCCGGTGCGGCCCCCCAACAGATGCACGGGCCAGGGCCGCTCGAACAGCTCCAGCACCCAGCGCCGGTAGCTCTTGTAGCCCCCCTCCAGCAGCAGCACCGGCAGCTCCAGCTGCTGGGCCAGCCAGGCGACGCTGCCCGAACGCATGCCGCCGCGCCAGCAGTGCAGCCGCAGGGGCGCCCCGGCCGAGCGTTCGCTCCAGGCCACCAGTTCGGCGGCCAGGGCCTCCATCCGCGGCCCCACCAGGGCCAGACCCCGTTGCACGGCGGCCTGGCGGCCCTGCTGCTTGTAGAGGGTGCCCACCTCGGCCCGTTCCGCATCGCTGAACAGGGGCAGATTGGCGGCCCCGGGGATGTGGCCCTGGCGGAATTCGGCCGGGGTGCGCACGTCGAGCAGCGCGCCACCCCCCGCCAAGAACGCAACGATGGGAAGGCAGGGCGCCATGGGGCTCGCGGCTGGGACGGGGGCGCCTGGCGATGACGAAGGCCGCGGGCCGGCACCCACCTGATGGCCATAGTGGAGCAACGGTCTACCCCCTGCCCGAGCCCGATGCTTCTCCGGATCCGCGCCACCGCCAGCGCCGCCCTAATGGGGGTGTCGCTGGCGCTGCTGCCCCTGGTGGCCCCCGCCGCCGCCCCGCTTCCCGGCCTGCTGGCTCCGGCGGCGGCCCAGCAGAGCCAGAAGGTGCTGCGCATCGGCGCCATCCCCGACCAGAAGCCCGAGACGCTCAACCGGCTCTACCCGCTGGTGGCCAATGAACTCAGCCGTCAGCTGGGGGTCAAGGTGGTCTACGTGCCGGTGGTCGACTACGCCGCCGCCGTCAGTGCCTTCCGCACCGGTGGCCTGGATCTGGTCTGGTTCGGCAGTCTCACGGGGGTGCAGGCACGCCTGCAGAAGCCCGGCGCCCTGGTGATCGCCCAGCGCGACATCGACGCGTCGTTCCAGAGCGTCTTCATCGCCAACACCAGCAGCGGCCTCAAGCCGATCAGCAACGTCAAGGGGCTGGCGGAGCTGAAGGGCAAGCGCTTCACCTTCGGCTCGGAGAGCTCCACCTCCGGCCGCCTGATGCCCCAGTTCTATCTGAGTCAGGCCGGGGTCAAGCTGAGCGACTTCGCCGGCGGTGCACCCGGTTTCAGCAGCAGCCATGACGCCACGATCGCCCTGGTGCAGAGCGGCGCCTACCAGGCCGGCGCCGTCAGCGAAGAGGTCTGGCGCAGCAGCCTCAGCGAGGGCAAGGTCAACCGCGCCAAGGTGATTCCGATCTGGAAGACCCCCGGCTATCCCAACTACCACTGGATTGCCCAGCCCGATCTCGACAATCGCTTCGGCAAGGGCTTCACCACCAGGATGAGGACGGCGATCCTCAGCTGGCGCCCCACCAATCCCAGGCAGAAGGAGGTGCTGGCGTTGTTCGGCGCCCAGCGGTTCATCCCCGCCAATGCGGCGGCCTACAGCCCCATCGAGAAGGTGGGTCGCCAGATCGGCAAGATCCGCTGATCCCGCTTGTCCGCTGCCACGGTCGCTGGCACCGCCGCGGGCCGAGGGCCGCCGGGCTGGCCCTGGGTCTGGCTGCCCTGCTGGGGGCGCCTGGGGCCGCGGCCGCCAGCGCCTGTGTGCCCGCGGGGGCCTGGGTGGAGCCCAGCGCCGCCGGTCCCCGCACCGTGGCCGCAGGCGAGCTGCTCGATCGCCTGGCCCGGCGTCCGGTGGTGCTGCTGGGGGAGCGCCACGACAGCGCCGCCCACCACCGCTGGCAGCTGGCCACGCTCCAGGCGCTGCAGGAGCGCAGCCCCGGCCTCAGCCTCGGCCTGGAGATGGTGCCGCGCCGGCTGCAGCCGGTGCTCGATCGCTGGGTGGCCGGGGCCCTGGAGGAGCGCGCCTTCCTCGACGCCCTCGACTGGCCGGCCATCTGGGGCTACGACGCCGACCTCTACCTGCCGATCCTGCGCTTCGCCCGTGACCGGCGGCTGCCGCTGCTGGCCCTGAACGTGGAGCGCCGGCTGGTGCGGCGGGTGCGGGCCGAAGGGTTCGCGGCGGTGCCCATCAAAGAGCGGGAGGGGGTGGGACGCCCGGCGCCGGCCAGCGCCGCCTACCGGGCCCAGTTGCACCGGCTCTGGCGACACCATCCCTTCGTGCCCAGCGACGGCAAGGGGCTGCCGGGGCTGGAGGACCCCTCCTTCGGCCGCTTCGTGGAGAGCCAGCTGCTGTGGGACCGGGCCATGGCCGAGGCCATCGCCGAGCAGCGCCGCCGGCGCCCCGGGGCGCCGGTGGTGGCCCTGATCGGCAACGGCCACCTGGCCGGGGGCCACGGCGTGCCCCATCAGCTGCGGGCCCTGGGCCTGGCGGAGGCGGCCTGGCTGCTGCCCTGGGAGGACAGCCTCGACTGCGCGGCGCTGCAGCCGGCTCTGGCGACGGCAGTGTACGGGGTGGTGACGCCACCGCCGGTGGGCCTGCGGCTGGGGGTCTACCTGGAAACCCACGCCGGCCGGGTGGAGATCCGCCAGGTGGCCCCCGGCTCGCTGGCGGAGCGCTCCGGCCTGCGGGTCGGCGATGGGATCACGGCGGTCGACGGCCAGCCCGTGAGCAGCGCCCGCCAGGTGATCGAGCGGGTGGCCGCGCACCCCGTGGGCCGGCCCCTCGGCCTCACCCTGCGACGGAATGGCAGGCTCCTGCCGCTGCAGCTGGCCCTGCCCCTGGCGCCGGGCCCCTGAGAGCTCGCTCCGGCCCTACCAGGGCAGCACCTGGCCGTTGGCGTGCCAGAACGTGCCGCTCGTTTCCAGGCTGAGGGCGTCGATGCGGGCCAGCAGGCCGCGCACGGACTCCTCGGGGCTGATGCCGTGGGCACTGAAGCCCGTCATGCGGGTGCTCACCAGGCCGGGATGGAGCAGGGCCACGGCGATGCCGCGGGGGCGCAGGTCGATGGCCAGGGACTTGCCGGCCATGTTGAGCGCCACCTTCGACATCCGGTAGCCGTAGGAGCCGCCGGAGCCGTTGTCGTCGATCGAGCCCATGCGGCTCGTCATCAGGATCACCTTGGCGCCCTCGCCCAGATGGCCCAGCAGGGCCCGCGTGAGCCGCAGGGGGGCGATGGCGTTCACCTCGAACTGGCGCCGCAGGCTCTCCGCATCGAGGCCCCCCAGGCTGGTGGATTCCAGGATCCCGGCGTTCAGGATCAGGGCATCGAGGCTCAGGCCGTCCAGCCGTTCCACCAGGGCGTCGATGGCGGTCCCATCGGTGAGGTCGATCCCCGCCTCGATGCGGATCCCCAGGCTCTCCAGTTCCGGCGACGGGGTGCGGCAGACCGCCACCACCGTGTCGCCCCTGGCCTGGAGCTGGCGGCAGTACTCCAGACCGATGCCGCGGTTGGTGCCGGTGATCAGAACGGTGGCCATGGGGACGGGGCGGCGGTGCGACGGCTGGCTGGATCGTATGGGGCTCAGCCCTCCTCCCAGCGGAATCCCTGGTCATCCCAGGCTTTCGGGTCCTCGATCGGCTCGAGGTGGGTCAGCACATCGCTGCGGGGCAGGGCGACGGCGATCTCCTCTTCGAGCCGCTCGCAGAGGTCATGGCCGGCCTGCACGGTCCAGCGGCCCGGCACCAGCACGTGCAGGGCGACGAAGCGGCGCGATCCCGCCACCCGGGTGCGCAGGGCATGGAAGCGGATCTCCTCCGATTCATGGGAGGCCAGCAGCGCCTCCAGCTTCTCCTGTTCGTCGATGGGGAGCGAGCGGTCGAGCAGGCCGGTGGCCGTCTCCCGCAGCAGATTCCACCCCGTCAGGGTGATGTTGAGCGCCACGGCGATGGCGATCAGCGGGTCGAGGATCGTCAGGCCGGTGAGCTTCACCAGGCCGATGCCCAGCAGCACCCCGGCGGAGGTCCAGACGTCGGTGAACAGGTGGTGGGCGTCGGCCCGCAGGGTGATCGAGTGGAAGTGGCGGGAGGCCCGCAGCAGCACCCAGGCCACCACGCCGTTGAGCAGGGTGGCCACCAGGGAGAGGGCCATGCCCAGCCCCAGCTGCTCCAGGGGCTCAGGAGCCTGCAGACGCCCCACGGCGGCGTGGATGATCGCCAGGGCCGCCAGCACGATCAGCACGCTCTCCAGGCCGCTGGAGAAGTACTCGGCCTTGAAGTGGCCGTAGTGGTGGGCGCGGTCGGCGGGCTTGGCGGCGAGGGTGAGGGCCCAGAAGGCCCCCAGGGCCGCCACCAGGTTCACCCCGGATTCCATCGCATCCGAGAGCAGGCCCACCGAGCCGGTGTATCGCCAGGCGGCCGTCTTGAGCACGATGGTGGCCACCGCCGCCGCCACCGAAAGAAGGATGTAGGAGCGGGGGGACGCGAAGACCATGGGATCGGACCGGTCGCCAGGGGGAGGATGCCGCCCGGCCATGCTCGCCCAGCCTGGCCCCGGCGTCGCGTGGGGTCGCGGTCTGGCCCGTTCAGGGGCGGCGTTCGGCCACCAGCAGCAGGCCCCCCATGATCGAGAGGTTCTTCAGCAGCGCGATCCGCTCCTGGGGGTCGGCCACATCGTTGTGGAACAGCAGGGTGGTGGGCACCAGGAACAGCAGCAGCAGGATCGCCCCGAGCCGGGCCCGGATGCCGCTGATCACCAGCACCGACCCCACGACCATCAGGGCCACGGCCGCCGCCAGCAGCACCGGCGCCAGGGGGATGCCCCGGCCGGCGATCATCCCAGCCACCCCGGCGAAGCCCGTCAGCTTGCCGATCACCGCGTGGAGGAACACCAGGCACAGCAGCACCCGCGCGATGCCATCGAGGAGGGAGGGTCGGGACCCGGTGGAGGACGTCATCGCTTGCCGTGCGGATGGGGGAATTCTGCTGGGGCTCCCCTGGGCCTGACGAGCCAACGGGCCCCGGCCTGACGGCTGGCAATCTGGATCGGACCTACGTGCTTCCCGCTCCCCATGGCCGCCGGCCCCGCCACCGCCGTGCTCGCGCTGCGGGGCGTTCGTGTGGCCGGCCGCGGGCGGCCGCGGCTGGAGGACGTCGACCTGAGCCTGGCCCCCGGCGAGCGGGTGGCGCTGCTGGGGGCCAGTGGCGCCGGCAAGAGCACCCTGCTGGCGGTGGCCAACGGCCTGCTGGCGCCGGCGGCGGGCACGGTGCTCTGGGAGGGCCAGCCCCCCGCCCGCTCCCGCCGCGGCCGGCGGCTCCAGCAGGCCCGCATCGGCACCCTCTGGCAGGACCTGCGCCTGATCGAGGAGCTGACCGTCCAGCAGAACCTCAACGCCGCCCGCCTGGCCCGCTGGGGCTGGCCCCGGGCCGTGCTCAACCTGCTGCTGCCGCTCGACACCGAGGCCTGCGCGGCGGCCCTGCGGGCGATGGATCTGGATCCGGCCCTGCTGGAGCAACCGGTGACGGCCCTCTCCGGCGGCCAGCGCCAGCGGGTGGCGATGGCCCGCCTGCTGCGCCAGGAGCCCACCCTGCTGCTGGCCGATGAGCCCCTGGCCAGCCTCGATCCGCGCCTGGCCGGCGAGCTGCTGGCCCTGCTGCTGGCCCAGGCGGCGGCCCCCCGGGCCCTGCTGCTGAGCCTGCACCGCCCCGACCTGCTCGACGGCTTCGATCGGGCCGTGGGCCTCAAGGACGGCCGGGTGCTGTTCGACGGGCCGGTGGGCCAGGTGAACCCCGACCTGCTGGCAGACCTCTATGGGGGCACCCCCCCCGGCGCGGCCCCTTGAAACCGGCGCCGCCGCTGCTGATGCTGCTTCCGGCCCTGGTGCTGGTGCCCCTGGCCGTCCTGCTGCCGCCGCTGGTGCACGGGGGCGGCTGGGAGCTGATCGGCAGCTTCGCGCTGGCGGCGGTGACCCCGTCGCTGGATCCGGTGGTGCTCGCGTCGCTGCTGAAGGGGCTGGGGGTGACGGTCGGCATGGCCCTGCTGGGCTGGGCCGGCAGCCTGGTGCTTGGCCTGCTGCTGGGGGCGTGCAGCTCCCGCACCGTGTGGCGCACCCTGACCGGCAGCGCCCTGCCGGCGGAGCTGATCCGCCGCCTGCTGGCCCTGCCCCGGGCGATCCATGAGCTGATCTGGGGGCTGCTGCTGCTCCAGCTGGTGGGGCTCCAGCCGGCGGTGGCGGTGCTGGCGATCGCCCTGCCCTTCGGTGCCCTGGTGGCCCGGGTGCTGTCCGACCTGCTCGATGCCCTGCCCACGACCGGCCTGGAGGCCCTGCGGGCGGCGGGCGCCCCGGCGCCGGCCGCCCTGCTCACGGCCCTGGGTCCGGCCCTGCTGCCCGGGGTGCTCAGCTACGGCGGCTACCGGCTGGAGTGCGCCCTGCGCAGCGCCACCCTGCTGGGGGTGTTCGGCCTCGGGGGCCTCGGCACCGACCTCAAACTCACGCTGCAGTCGCTGGAGTTCCATGAACTGTGGAGCGGCCTGTGGCTGCTGCTGGCGGTGATGCTGGCCCTGGAGGCGGGCATCAGCCTGCTGCGGCGGCGCTGGCTGGTGCCCGGCAGGTTTGTGCTGGCCCGGCGGGGGGTGGGCGAGCGCAGCCGCGAGATGCTGCTGGCCCTGGCGGCCCTGGTGCCCCTGTGCGTCCTGGTGGGCCGGGCCCTGGGGGTGGATCCGGCGGCCCTGCTCAACTGGCAGCCGCTGCCGGGCCTGGGCGGCGGCGACTGGGCCGCCACCTGGGCCCTCCCCTGGCCGCGGCTGGTGGGCGGCACCCTGCTGCTCACCGCCCTGGCGGCCTGCCTGGCGGTGGGGCTGGCGCCGCTGCTGCTGCTGGTGGTGGCGCCGGTGGGCTGGGCGCGGCAGGGGCTGCGGCTGCTCTGGGCCCTGGGGCGCCTGTGGCCGCCGCCGCTGACGGCCCTGCTGCTGCTGTTCGTGCTGCAGCCGGGGGTGATCACCGCCGCCCTGGCCCTGGGCTTCCACAACCTGGGGGTGCTGGGCCGGCTGCTGCTGGAGAGTGTCGACGCCACCGACCCGGCCGCTGAGGAGGCCATGGCCTGCGGCGGCAGCGGGCCGCGGCTGGCCCTGCTCTACGGCCGCTTCAGCGCCCTGGCCCGGCCCTATCTGGCCTACGGCGCCTACCGGGCCGATGTGATCCTGCGGGAATCGGTGGTGGTGGGGCTGGTGGGGGCGACCGGGCTGGGCAGCCAGCTGCTGGAAAGCCTCAGCTCCTTCGCCTGGGACCAGCTGCTGGCGCTGGTGGCGGCCTACGCCCTGCTCACCCTGGCCGGCGAGGACCTCAGCGACCGGGCCCGGCACCGCTGGTTGCGGGCGGCCTGAGGGTGCCCCCCGCGTGGCACTCCCCGGGAGGATGCCCCAAGGTGAGCCGGCCCCGGTGCCGCTGCGATGCCCCCGACGCGATCCAGTCCCGACACCCCTGGCCCACCCTTCCACTACCGGTTCCTGCACCGCGTCGCGCCGGCGGCCCGAACCGGCTTCCTGGAGCTGGAGGAACGGCTGCGGACCGCGGCCCGTGGCTACCCCGGCTTCGTGGAGGAGAGCCTGCCCAACCCCCTGGGTCAGGCCGACAACGGGGAGCTGCTCTACGAATCGTCGCTGACCTTCGCCAGCCTGGCCGATTTCCTGGGCTGGATGGACAGCCCGGAGCGGCGGAACCTGCTCAACCCGGCCGAGCGCGGCGGCTACCGCTACGCGGGTGACGGCGACTGGGACGGTTATGCCCGCTGGCTGGGGGAAGCGGTGCGCCGCCGGGTGCCCGTCTGGAAGGTGAACCTGCTGGTGCTGCTGGTGCTCTATCCCACCGTGGAGGTGCTGCGGGTGCTGCTCCGGCCCCTGCCGCTGGATGGTCCCAGCGGCCTGCTGCTGGCCAATGTCTGCAGCGTGGCCCTCACCGGCTGGTGGCTGGTGCCCTGGGTGAGCCGGCTGTGCCGGCCGTGGCTGGAGGGCACCGGCAGCCGGCGTGGCCAGCGGCTCACGCTGACGGCGATCCTGGCGAGCCTGGGGCTGTTGCTGCTGCTGTTCCGGGTCCTGCCCGCCACCAGCACCTGAGCGCGCCTCAGTAGCGAACCCGGTCGGGCCTGGCCTGGTACTCCTTCCACACTTCCACCGCCTCCTCCCGGAGGACCTGGGTGAGCCGGATCGAGCGCTGCTCCTTGGGCAGGGCCAGCTGCTCGTAGATCGGACGATCGTCGAAGTCGCCGTATTCGAGGGCGTCCTCCACGCTGGCGGCGTAATACACCTCCTCGATGCCGGCCCAGTAGCAGGTGGCCATGCACATCGGGCAGGGCTCGGCGGAGGTGTAGAGGATGCAGCCGGGCAGCTTGAAGCTCTGCAGGGTGATGCAGGCCAGCCGGATCGCCTCCATCTCGCCGTGCCAGGTGGGATCGTGGCTGGCCACGACACGGTTCATCCCCTGGGAGATGACCACGCCATCCCTGACGATCAGCGCCCCGAAGGCCCCGCCGGTGCCGTAATCGATGGCGGCTTTTCGTGACAGCTGAATCGCCTGGCGGATGAAGGTCTCGTGGTCCGGCGTCGCTGCAGCCATGAACCTTCCTGCGCAGGCCCCACCGTAGCCGCGCCGGCCGTGGCAGCCTCCCTTTCGAGATCACGCCAGGGGCCGCCGATGGCAGGGAGTGCCGCCCGCTGCGGGCCGTTGCGGGGGGCGGGCCTGGCCGCTGCCACGCTGATGGTGAGCTCCCTGGCGTTGGGCGCCCTTGCCCCCACGGCCCTGGCTTCCCCGGCCGCCCCGCCCTGGCTGCAGCGGCTGATCGGCCAGCTGAAGGCCCAGCCGCCCGGCAATCCGCCCCAGACCGTGTGGCGCTACCGCTACCGGGGCCAGGTGGTGTACTACCTGCCGCCCCAGTGCTGCGACCAGATGAGCACGCTCTTCGATGCCGAGGGCCGGGTGATCGCTGCCCCGGACGGGGGCCTCACCGGCCGGGGCGATGGTCGGGCGGGCGATTTCCATGAGCGGCGCCGCGAGGGCCTGCTGCTCTGGCGCGATCTGCGGTGATCGGGCCCACCCTGATCAGCCCCGCCCGACCAGCTCCAGGCCATCGGCCAGGGGGATCCCCTCCCGCTGGAAGCGGGCCACCAGACGCCCCTGCAGCTCACGGGCGCAGGCCCACTGCTCGCCGGTCACCGTGGTGAGCAGGACGCTCACGGTGATGCCAAGTGGGCCCGTGGCACTGACGCCCCGCAGCAGGGGGGGCGTCAGCAGGCGGGGTCCCCAGGTGGGGTCGGTGTGGAAGGCGGCGAGCTCCTCGGCCACCACCGCCAGGGCCTGGCCGATGGAGGTGCAGCGGTGGGAGATGAGCAGTTTCACCTCCTCCCCGGAGCGCAGCTTGGTGTGGTTCACCACCCGGTCGAACGCACTGTTCTGGACCACGGCCACCCGGTGGTCGAAGCAGTGCAGCTGGGTGCTGAGCACACCCACATCCACCACGTCCCCCTCGAGGCCATTGATCTCCACCCAGTCGCCGATGGCGTAGCGGTCTTCGATCAGCACGGCGAGGCCGGCGACGAAGTCCCGCAGCAGCCCCTGGAACACCAGGGCCAGGCCGCCCAGCAGGGCGCCGCCGGCCAGCAGCAGGGAGGAGGAGGCGGCCCGGATCCCGGGAATGTCGATCAGGATCCAGCCGGCCGCCAGCAGGATGCAGACCAGATCGATGAGGCGATGGCTCACCCGCAGCAGGCTGCGGTGCCGCTGCTCCCGGCGGGCCTGCTCCTCCACCGGCACCCTGGAGCCGTCGGCCCACTGGTGCAGCAGGAAGGTGGCCAGGGAGCGCGCCAGCAGGGCGGCCAGCCCCACCATCAGCACCTTGAGGAGGGAATGAACCGGCTGGAGCAGCAACTGCAGCCCCAGGGGCACCTTGCCCGGGACGGCCATCACCCCCAGGGCCAGCATGACCATCAGCTGCAGCAGCACCAGCAGCAGCAGCACCAGCCCGAAGACCTGGTGGAGCTGCAGGCGTTGCTCCAGGGCCCGATCAGGGGTGGGGCTGCGGCGGCTGATGAGTCCGGCGCAGCGCACCCGGTTCCAGCGCCACAGCCAGAGGGTGGCGGCGGTGAGCAGGGCCAGAGCCAGCTGCACCGTGAGGGTGAACTGCCAGCGGCGGCGCAGATCGGCCGGCTGCATCACTTTGCGGGCATGGCGCAGGCGGCGCTGCAGCCGCTGCTGCCAGCGTTCCCCGAGGGCCAACGCGCTGACGCCGTTGAGGCTGGCATCGGCCCGGGTGATTGTGAGCAGCGGCAGGGGTTCGGAGCGTTCGGGCACCCTGGCTTCGAGCACCACATCGCCCCCCGGCAACTGCCGGCGCTCCACCACCAGCTGCTCGGGAGCGCTGCCGCTCACCCGCTGGAGCGGCGACGGCTCACAGGCCCCATCACTTCCCCCCAGCACCCGCACCAGGATCCACTCGGCGATCTGTTCGCTCTCGCTGCAGAGGTGCTCGGGGTCGTAGAGGAGGCGCAGGTTGCCTTCGATCACCTCGGCGCGGCGCCGGGCGTCGGGAGCATTGTCCTGATGGCCCACCACTGGAGAGGCCACGGTGAGGGCGGGAACGCCGAGGATCCGCACCTTGGCCAGCTCGAAACTGCCGGCGGCCACCACGCCGCCGGGGTCGGCCGGGCCTGTCCCGGGCCCACGGGCCCCGCTGCCATCGGCCGTGGCGGCGGCCATCGCCCCGGCCGGCGGCAGCCACCAGAGGCCGACGGCGAGCAGCAGGGCGAGGGCCCCCAGCCACCAGGGGCGCGCCGCACGATGCCACCAGGAGCGCACCCTCACGGCGCCTGATCGGCGGGTTCACGGAGCCGCGGCAGCAGTTGCACCAGGTTGCAGGGGCGGGTGGTGGCATCGAGCTGGGCGCGGATCAGCCGGTCCCAGGCGGTGGACACCGCATCGAGGGAGCCGGGCAGCACGAACACCACCGTGCCGTTGGCCACCCCGGCCAGGGCCCGACTCTGCAGGGTGCTGGTGCCGATCGTCTCGAAGGAGAGCACCCGGAACAGCTCGCCGAAGCCCTCGATGGTCTTGTCGAGCAGGGGCGCCACGGCCTCGGGGGTGCCGTCGCGGCCGGTGAGGCCGGTGCCGCCGGAGCTGATCACCACCTGGACGGCGGGGTCGGCGATCCAGCGGCTCAGCTCGGCGCGGATGCGATAGCGGTCGTCGGGCACCAGGCTGCGCTCCAGCAGCCGGTGGCCGGCCGCCTCCAGCCGCTGCTGCAGGGCATCGCCCGAGGGATCGTCGGCAAGGCTGCGGGTGTCGGAGACCGTGAGCAGGGCGATGGAGAGGCTCACGGATCCTGGGGCTGGGCTGGCACCGACGCTAGGGCGGAGAACGCCTCTGGCACACTGACTGTCGAGGAACGCAGGCCAAGCGGAGAACCCGGGGATGACCTGGAAACGGCTGGGGCGCGGTCTGTTGTTCGGCCTGGCGGGCTTCCTGCTCAGCACCGGCCTGAGCTACGTGCTGGTGCTGCAGCTCTACACCCGCCATGACCGCGAGCTGGCCGCGGCGATGACCAGCTTCTTCTTCTTCGGCCCCATCGGCGGGGCGATCGCCCTGGTGGTCGGGCTGCTGGTGTGACGCGGGGGCCGCGCTCAGGCCGCCACCGCCTCCACCACCGCGACCGGTGACGGGGTCGGGTGGATCCCCGCCAGGCGCAGGCCGGCGCGCTCCAGCAGCTGGGCGTACTCCGTGGGGGTGCGTTCCCGGCCGCCCTCGGTCATCACCAGCATGTTGAGATCGAGCAGCTTGCCCGGGGCCGGAGCGTTGCCCGGGGGGATCACCTGCTCGAGGATCAGCAGCCGCCCGCCCGGGGCCAGGCCGGCGCGGATGTGGCCGAGGATCGTCAGGCAGGCGTCATCGCCCCAGTCGTGGAGGATGTGCTTGAGCAGGTAGGTGTCGCCGCCGGCCGGCGCGCTGGTGAAGAAGTCGCCGCCGACGACGCTGAAGCGCCCCTCCAGCTCCGGCGGCACCGTCACCGGCGCCACCACCGCCGGCTGGTCGAAGAGGGTGCCGCGCAGGTGGCCGTGGTGGCGCAGCACCGCCTGCAGCAGTCCACCGCGGCCGCCGCCCACGTCGATCAGGTGGCGGGAGGCGCTGAAGTCCCAGGTGGCCAGCAGCCCCTCGGTCTCGACGCGGGAGAAGTCGGTCATGGCGCCGTCGAAGATGGCGCCGCGCTCGGGGTTGTGGCCGTACCAGTCGAAGACGGGTTCGCCGAAGTGGTGGCGGAAGGCGCTCTCGCCGCTGCGGACGCTGTGGAGCAGGTCGGTCCAGGCGTCGTAGTGCTCGCCGCCGAGCATGCGCACGAACTGGCGCAGGGAGCCGGGGTGGTCGCTGCGCAGCAGTTCGGCCAGGGGGGTGAGCACGAAGCGGCGCGGCTGGCCCTCGCTCTCGGCGAACACGCCCAGGCTGGCCAGACCCCGCAGCAGCCGGAACAGGGACTCGCCGTCGGCGCCGCAGCGGCCGGCAAGCTCCTCGGCGGTCAGGCCGTCGGGGCCGGCGGCGGCCAGATGGTCGGCGATCGCCAGCTCGGCGGCCACATGCAGCATCTGGGTCACCCAGTTGCCGCAGGCCAGCTGGAGGAAAAGGCCGGAGAGATCCGCGCTGGGGTCCATCGAAGCGGAGCGGGGCGTTGCCGGTCTACACCTGCCCTGCACCAGGGTCATCCCTGGGGGTTCGTTGACCGCGGGTGACCGGTGCGCCGACACAGACACCACGGGCGCTGACCCCTTAGGTTCCGGGCGAGACCACCCGTCACCGCGCTCCCCAGCCATGACCCTGAGCTCCGCCGAGCTGCTTGACGCCCTGCGCTGGCGCTACGCCACCAAGCAGTTCGACCCCAGCCGCCGCATTCCCGCTGACACGTGGGTAGCGCTGGAGCAGGCGCTGGTGCTCACCCCCTCCTCCTACGGCCTGCAGCCCTGGAAGTTCCTGGTGATCGAGGATCCGGCGCTGCGCGCCGAACTGCGGCCCCATTCCTGGAACCAGTCCCAGATCACCGATGCCTCGCACCTGGTGGTGTTCCTGGCGCGGCGAACGATCGAGCTGGGCGATCTGACGCGGCTGATCGAGGCCACGAGCTCAGCCCGCGGCGTGCCTGCGGAGCAGCTGGAGGGCTACCGGCAGCTGATGCAGAAGGATCTGGTCGACGGCCCCCGCAGCGCCGCCATCGCCAGCTGGGCCAGCAACCAGGTGTACATCGCCCTGGGCAACTTCATGACCGCCGCCGCCCTGTTGCAGGTGGACACCTGCCCGATCGAAGGCTTCTCGCCACCCGACTACGACCGCCTGCTGGGCCTGGAGGGGAGTCCCTACCGCAGTGCCGTGGTGTGCGTCGCCGGCTATCGCGATCCGGCCGACAAGTACGCCGACCTGGCCAAGGTCCGCTACCCGCTCGATGCGGTGATCGAAGACCGCTGAATGGTCAGCCGCCCCGCTACGCTGGCCCTGTCGCTGGCAGCAGGATCGGATCGAGGGCCTCGTGACGCCAGCGGCCCTCGGCCTTCTCCGCCACCAGGGGAATGAGGCGGAGCCGCAGCGGCGTGCCGCTGCCCACATCCACCCGCAGACCGGAATAGGTTCGGCGCAGGCTCGAGCCGCGCCCGGAGCGGCCCAGGAACAGACGGGATTGGGCCAGGGGGCGCTCCCGGCCGTCGACGGTTTCCTGGAGCAGAGGCCCCTCCCGCCGCTGGCGGCGCAGGCTGTAGCCGCTGCCGCCGCAGATCAGCCAGGGAATGTGGGCATCGCCGTGGCCGGTGTCGGCGGTCTGGAGAAACTCCATGCAGTGGGCGTGGCCGCTGAAGGCCAGATCGATCAGGGGCCGCCCGGCTGGCAGCGGCCCGAGGGCGGCGGCGACGCGATCCAGCACGCCGCGCAGCCGGGCCCGCACCGCCAGGGTCTGGCCCTGGTCCCACTTGCTGGTTTCGGTGACGTAGGGGGGATGGTGCAGCACCAGCAGCCGGCCCCGCACGTCCGGGTTGCGCCAGGAGGCGATCAGGGCGTCGGCGAACCAGTCGAGCTGCTCCTGGTCGACCGCCGGCGGACCGCCTTCGAGCTGCTTGTCGATGTCCCGGATCTGCTCGTCGAGCTGCTCGGCCTTGGCGGCCCGGTCGTCGCGGGCGTCCTCATCGCCGCCGAGGGGCCCGAGGGAGAGCAGCAGGGTGGCCCGTTCGGCGTCCAGCCGCTGGCGGCGCCGGCGCAGCTGGCCGTCGTCGGCACCGGCCGGCAGGGGCTGGTTGAAGGTGTTGGAGTCGAGGGCGAACACATCGACGCCGGCCCAGCGGACGCTGTAGTGGCGGTGGGGCAGGCGGGTGAAGGCGCCGGGGCGGTAGAGCAGGCAGCGAGCCCCGTCGATGGAGGCGGTGCGGGTGCGGGCGAGGTGCTCCTCCAGCTCGGCCTCGGGCACGGCGCCCAGCCCATCGAGGAAGGCGCGGGCCCAGGCCTGGCCCACGAAGGAGCCGTGCCAGCCCACATCCAGCTGGATCCAGGAGCGCAGCAGCCGCCGCGGCGGCGCCGTGACGCCGGCGAGCAGCCCCAGCGGCAGGGGGAGGTCGTAGTAGTCGTGGTTACCGAGCACCGGCAGGAACGGCACCCGGAAGACGAGCCGGTCGTAGCGCAGCCGCTCCCAGTCCTCGCCGCCCACGATCCACTCCCGGTAGGGACGGATGAAGTTGTCGGGGTACTGCTCGCTGGAGCCCACCGGGTAGACGACGTCGCCGGTGTGGAGCAGGAAGCGGGCATCGGCGCCATGGGCGAGCAGCTGCTCCGCCACCCGCCGCTGGGGGGTGTCGCGGCGATGCAGGCCGGTGCCGCTGTCGCCGAGCACCAGGAAGGAGAAGGCCTCGGGGCTGCCCGGATCGCCGTCGATCGCCAGGCGGCAGGGGTCGATGCCATGGCGGGCGAGGGCGGGATGGCCCCAGCGCACCCGGTCGGCCATGCGGCGGATCTTGGTGGCGACGCCCGCCTCGGTGGCCAAGTTCATGGGGGCGCGGTCACGGTGGCGGCAGCGGCGCGAACACCGTCAGGGCGCCGGGCAGGCAGGTGAAGGTGACCGGGTCGGCCTCGAGCATCTCGCCGTCGATCACCAGTCGCTGGGGCGGGTCGGTGGTGATCGTGATGCGGCTGGCCCGCAGACAGAGGAGATCGGGGTGGTTGGCGGGCGACTGCACCACGGCGGAGGTGAGCAGGGAGGCGAGGGCGTTGAGGCCCTGCAGGCGGGTGGCGGGGGAGGCGATGGTCACCTCCAGCAGACCGTCGTCGGGGATCACCCGGCCGAAGCCCTGGGCCAGCACGGAGGTGGCCGGGGCCACGTTGGCCACGGTGATGGCGGCGGCCTGCACATCGGTGACGGTGCCGTCGATCTCGACCCGGGCCCGGAACGGCTGCTGGGAGGCCAGCTGCTGGGCGCCGGCGAGCACGTAGGCGAGCGGGCCCAGCATGGTTTTCAGTTCGCGGGTGGCGCGATCCACCATCCCGGCCTCGAAGCCGACCCCGGCCAGCAGGGTCATCGGCACGTCGTTGCAGCGGGCGGCGTCCACCACGTGGGTGTGGCCGGCCAGGATCGTTTCACAGGCGGCCACCAGGTCGGTGGGGATGAACAGGGCCGAGGCGAAGGCGTTGGCGGTGCCGCGGGGGATGACGCCGAGGGGAATGCCGGTGCCCGCCACCGCCCCCGCCACGGCCGAGACGGTGCCGTCGCCGCCGCAGGCCACGATCATGGCGTTGCCCGCCTCGTCGGCCGGCCGGGCCTGGAGCAGCTCGACCAGTTCGCGGCACTGGTCGGCCGGGTCGGTGCCGGCCCGGGTGAGCAGCACCGTCACCAGCAGCTGGGGTTCGAGGATCGAGCGGATCAGGGCCAGATCGGCGTTGGCATCCCCCTGGCCGGCGACGGGATTGAACAGCAGGTAGGCCGAGCGGCCGTGGGACAGGCCGCGCAGGGCCAGCTCGGCGGTGGCGGCATTGAGGGCCAGGGGCACGGCGGCCAGATCGCAGGCGCGGATCAGCAGCCCGGCGTCGGGCGACGTGCCCGCCGGCGCGGCCGGATCGAGGAAGGCCACCACCAGGTCCACCGCACCGGCCAGCACCTCGGCGGCCACCTGGATGTCACCCCCCTCGGCGAGGGCCGCCAGCGGCGTGACCCGCAGCTGGGCGGTGCGCGGGTCGCTGCGGAGCCGCTCAGCCAGTTCGGCGCTGGCCAGCAGGGGGAAGCCGGCCACCGCAAGCGACTGCCGGTCGAGCCAGTCGAGCATCGCCTCGCGGCGCGACGCACTTGCCAGCAGCGCCAGGGCATGGGCCATGGGGATCAGGCTAGGGGCGTCGCCGCCACCTTCCCATGGCCCGTCCCCAGCAGCGCCTGGCCGCCAATGCGGAGGGGCCGTTCTATGTGGATCGGACCTGCATCGACTGCGGCACCTGCTGGCAGTTCGATCCGGCCCACTTCGCCCCCACCGGCCGCACCTCGCACGTGTGGGCCCAGCCCCGGGGCGAGGGCGAAACCCGCGCGGCCCTGCTGGCGTTGCAGGCCTGCCCGGTGGCGGCGATCGGCACCACCAGGGAGCTGCTGGCCCAGAGCCCGGCCGATGGCTTCCCATCGCTGGTGTGCAGCCTGCCGGCGGGGGAGGTGCACTACGGCGGCTGGGCGTCGCGCAAGAGCTTCGGGGCCAGCAGCTGGCTGATCACCCGGCGCCGCGCCGATGGTCGCCCCGACAACGTGCTGATCGATTCACCGCGCTGGAGCGGCGCCCTGGCCCGCCGGATCGAGGCCCTGGGAGGCCTGCAGCGGATCCTGCTCAGCCACCGCGACGACGTGGCCGACCACGACGCCTGGGCCCGGCATTTCAGTGCCGAACGCTGGATCCACACCGCCGATGCCGACGCCGCCCCGGAGGCGGAGCACCGCTTCGAGGGCACCGAACCCATCACACTCGACGACGACCTGGTGGTGCTGCCGGTGCCGGGTCACACCGCCGGCTCGGTGGCGGTGCTGTTCGCCGGCCAGGTCCTGTTCAGCGGCGACCACCTCTGGTGGGGGGTGGATCCCCCCGGGGTGGTGGCGTCCCGCCGCTACTGCTGGTGGGACTGGCAGGAGCAGGTGCGCTCGGTGGAGCGGCTGCTGGATCTGGACGTGCGCTGGCTGCTGCCCGGCCACGGCCGCTGGCACCACTTCGCTCCGGGTGAGTGGCGGCGCGAGCTGGAGGCGACCCTGGCGCGGGTGCGGCAGGGCCGGGGCGGGGAACCCTGAAGGCGGCTCCGCCTTGTTCTCATGGCTCCGACTCCCGGCCCGAGGCTGATGGATCGTTACCGTGAGGAACTCATGCCCAGTGGGTGAAGCGCTTTCTGCGCTTTCACGGGATGCGGCATCCCCTGGCCACGGTGGGGCAAGTGAGTGCCTCCACGCAGAACCAGGCGCTATCCGCCCTGCTCTTTCTCTACAGGCACGTGCTTGGGGGAGATGTGGGCAACCTGGAAGGGGTGGTGCGCGCCCGGCAGCCCAAGCGGTTGCCGGTGGTATTCACGGTGGCGGAGACGAGGAAGGTGCTGCAACGGCTCCAGGGAACCGAACAGCTTGTGGCGCAGATGCTCTATGGCAGCGGACTGCGGCTGATGGAAGCGCTGAGGCTCCGGGTGCAGGACGTGGAGATTGAGGTCAGGCAAGTGACCGTCCGCAGTGGCAAAGGCGACAAGGACCGGGTCACCGTGTTCCCCGCCAGCCTTACGGAGCCCTTGCAGAATCATCTGTTGGTGGTGCTGCCGATGGCATTGGGAAGGAAGTACCCGAACGCTGCCTCGGAATGGGGCTGGCAGTGGGTCTTCCCACAATCGCACCGTTGGCGTGACGCCAGGACCCGAACGGAAGGCCGGCACCACATTGACCCATCCGTGATCCAGAAGGCGGTGAAGCGGGCAATCCTGCGGGCCGGAATCAGTAAGCCGGCAAGCTGTCATACGTTCCGCCACTCGTTTGCGACTCACCTGCTGGAGCGCGGCCAGGACATCCGCACCATCCAGGAATTGCTGGGGTACAGCGATGTGAAGACCACGATGATCTATACGCATGTACTGAATCGCGGCCCTTGTGGGGTGATGAGCCCGGTGGACCTTCTGTAGCGTTCTGAACCGCTGGATCTCGGACCCGCCCATGCCTCCGTCACCCAAGAGCAACGCCAGAGAAAAGCCTTACGCTGGAGCGAGCTCCAAGGCTTGATCATGGTCTCGCAGGTTTCTTATGCCGCCGGAGACCCCCGAGCGGGATGGATACCGGACTCGCCGAAATTCTGTTAGCTGCACAGTAAGCCTGAGGTCGGTATCGTTGATGTGATGGTGGCGCTTTCGGATGCCGACAATCCTCAGAAGCGGTCCTTATAGGGTCTACTTCTACAGTCACGAGCCAAACGAGCCTCCCCATGTTCATGTCGACAGAGATAAGGCGTCTTGCAAAGTCTGGCTTGTTCCTGTGGCACTGTCCTCGAGCCTTGGTTTCAGCGCCAGAGAGCTGCGTGAAATTGAACGGCTGGTCAGCTTGAACAGAGCTATCCTTCTGAAAGCATGGGAGGAGTTTCATGGCCAACCCTGGTGAGCAGGTCACTGACGTTGCGTTGACAGAAGACAGGCTGATCGTCGACCTGGCTGACGGTCGTTCTATCTCGGTACCGCTGGCTTGGTTCCCAAGGCTTCTACATGCAACCTCCCAGGAGCGTGACAACTGGGAGATTGCAGGGGCTGGCTACGGAATCCACTGGCCAGATGTCGATGAGGATTTAAGTGTGGAAGGCCTGCTTCGAGGTGCGCCAGCGCCCCAGGCAAAGGCTCTGGTCAGCTAACAGCGCCCATGCACCTGAGCCGCCGCCGTAACGTTCTATTCTTCGCCGAGAAAACCTTGCGGCCAGGTGATGGCGAGCGTTAGACATCTGCTGGAGAATCCATGACCATCCATTCAATACTTTTCGATCTACTCGAAACTTCTAACATTCGATACCCCAAAAGTGATACGGGAGATTTTGAGGTGGTTCCCGTTCCGAAGGGACCAATTGCGCGAATTGCAGGAAGGGCATTTTTCCCAGGAGGCTCGGGAAGCTCCTCGGGCGAGAACCATCTCGTCCCAGAGAATCCAATTCTTGTAATCGGCAACAACTTTGGCTCTTACTCATACTATTTAGACTGTGTGCAGACTCACAAGGAAGAACCCTTGAGTAATTCGACGTGGGGAGAACTGCTTCATGTCTATCAGCAAGCAGGCCTTGATCCTAGCTTTTGTTTCCACACAAATGTGTTCATGGGGTACCTCCCTGGAGACAAGAATTCAGAGTCAATGAAAATCACTAAAGCGTTCAAGGAAGACTGTTACTCATTTCTAGTGAAGCAAATTCTAACGGTTAAGCCGAGAGCGATCATTGCTGTTGGAGCAAAGTCTAAAGATGCACTATCTCATCTTGCCAACGGCAAGATTCCATCGTGGTCATCGGCTACATATGCAGCGCTCTATCAAAACGGTCATTTCTTTCACAGAGACATTGATTTGTCATCAACTACTCTTGAATGGAGAGGTGACCTTCTGACAATGACTCATCCCGCTCTCCGAAGGGGAAACTTTGGCAAGATCAGGAAGAACGAAGGATTTGATCCTGAGCCTATCGAGATTGAGGGTCTTTCTAGTCTTGTAGAACGAAATGTCTAACATCACGATCCAGCGGCCGGTCCTGCTGCTGTCCTGTGGAAGCATCGGGCATCTGCCCGCCGCTGATCTTGAGCGTTAGGCTGAATATGGAGCTGGGGCAGCTTTCGTGAGCACTGACTGGCAAGCTGAGTTTGAAAGTCGACGACCAGACTACGAACGCGGCTGCTCGAAAATGACGTCCCTCCTGTCCGACCTTCTTCTCGCATCGGATATTCCGGCGACCATCGAATGTCGCGTAAAATCGCCAATTGGCTTCGCGGACAAGGTGGCACGCAAGGGATACGCAACTCCATTTGTACAGATGACCGACATCGTTGGCATTCGAGTGATCTTGCGGACGCTTGCAGACGTCCAACGCGTCGCAGAACTTCTTGCCCGAGAGTTTGAGGTTGATTGGGAGAATTCGGTCAGCAAGGTCAAGCAACTCGACCCCGACAGGTTTGGCTACCTCTCAGACCACTACATCCTGCGACTGAAGCCGCCGCGCACAGAGCTTGTCGAGTGGCAGACGTTCTCGGGAATGTGGGCGGAAGTCCAGGTGCGGACCATCGTGCAGCACGCATGGGCAGCAATTCAGCACGCCCTCGACTACAAGAGCACATTCGACATTCCTAAGACCCTGCGCAGGCGTCTCTTCCGCCTAAGCGCGCTGTTCGAGCTGGCTGATGAGGAGCTGGATTCCATTGCCGCAGGCGCGGGTGAACTTCTTGCACAGTACCGACAACAGATATCCTCGAATGCAACTGATATTGAACTGAATCTGGAGTCCATTCGAGCGTATCTCGAGGAGTCTGTCCAAGTTTCCTACTGGGCCGATCTCATCCGGTCTTGGGGTGTCGAAGTGAATCCCCCTGGGATGATCGCCCGCGACCTGGAAATGGCACGAGAAGTTGGGATCAAAACTGTGGCCGAGCTTGATGATCTCATTTTGTGCTCCAAGAGTTGGGGCGAACCCTACCTTCATGATTACTACAAAAACACATTCGGCAAGCTCCCGCCGTCTGGCTGTAGTTCCGACGTCAACGGAATCGTTACGCTTTTCTTGATCGGTAACTACCTAGAGGTGTTCACGGACGAGGAGCTGCCAAGTCGATGGGGCTGGGGCGAACCCCAGCGCGCAACAGTTCCTGCCAAGCAGTACAATCCGAAGTACTGTAATCCTCCAGCCTAACAAGCGCATCGAGCGGGCAACGCAAGATTAGAAACTTCCCGAAGCGTCTGGGTGCCGCTCATGCGTAAGTTGGATGGATGCTTGCGGCTTGCTCAGTGCCAACTACGGCGCATCATTTTCTCAGACCTTGTCAAAGCGATGCAGCGCTCTCATTATAGAGATGTCGCACTTCTCGAATGTTTGATCCAATTTCATGGGCAATTGGGTTTGGAGCCACGCAATCGACGCGGGCTCTGATCGGGAAGCTATATCCAGATGACCTACGCTCCAGGCTCCACGATGTGGCTGAGAGATGGGCGGAAAGACTCCCCAACGATATTCGAATTGATCCCGCCCAGTTAATGGAGCCGAACGGGGTTGGCCCATCTCGCGAGAAACTGCAAATACGCCTCTTCTTGCATAACCATCCTCCTAGTGAAGATTTATGGTTTTTTGCTCTGCAGGAGGCATGGAAAGAAGCAAGCGCCACCTCTTCATGCCGATTCTTCAAACAGTCATGCGGCGAAGCTGATATTCACTTGAGGAAGCTTGCCAAAGCGCTAGCCCTTGAATGCTCGAAGGATCGTAAACTGTTTCAAGTTTCTACACTCCATCAGCTCGAGGAAATCCTGTCTGAGCAAACTGCCTTAAAAAGGGAGCTAGGGATAACCAGAAGCCAGATCCTCAACAGTATCGAAAATATTGCTTTCCGCCCTCATATGATCAATCAGAAGGCAATCACACAGCTTCTTGAGCAGCCTCACCTATGCCATGGCCAAGGCCTACTGGATCTCAATTCTTTGTTACTAGTTGATAGTCCTTCGTCTTTAGTATCAGGAAAGATTCGTCGAAGTGAGTCTTGGGTTGGCCCAGCAGGATCGAGCAGAGAGCAAGCATCCTTTATCCCTCCTTCCCCATCTGAAGTTCCCAGTCTCTTTGCAGAGTTTATCGGAAAGTGGTCTGGCTCACCATCGCCACTGCAGAGCAGAGATCAAGCCGAGATATGCAGCGGAATTGCCTTATTTCACCATGAAATGTTGCGCATACATCCGTTTGAGGATGGAAATGGTAAAGTCGCTCGCGCGATCTCAGACCAACAAGCCAGGCATCTATGTTGCGTAAATAAGCGTCTCTGTTTGCGGGATAGCCCGAAATACTTGGAGTCCTTGTCTCGGGCTGACAGCGGCGACATAGATCTACTTGTTTTCATAGTGAAGTCGGCAATATCAAACTGCTTTGATACATAACTCAGCTCCAGTTGCCACTATCCAACATCGCCATTCACCTGAGCCGCCACCCTGAAGCAGTGTTTTGTCTAGATGGCTCATTGCGGCCAGGTGATGGCAAGCGTTCGAAGGATGTGTTGTCCTTGATGGGAGCCAGCAAGGCAGCGTTGCGCGACCGTAGCCAGGGGGCTACAGTTGGTGCATGGTTGAAGTCCGCTAGACAGAGCGGTTTGTCCGATGGTTGGCGGGTCTCCGTGATCTGAGACCCGGGTGAAGGTTCTGGCCAGGATCGCGCGCCTCATCGGCGGCAATCCTGGTGACGTCAAGCCAGTTGGGGCTGGCGTATCGGAGCTGCGGATCAACTACGGCCCTGGATACAGGGTCTACTACCTGCAGAGGGGAACCGCCTTGATCATCCTTTTGGCTGGCGGAGACAAGAGCTCACAAGCCAAGGACATTGATGAGGCCCTTCTGATGGCAGAGAACCTGACGGAGGAGACCTGATGAAAACCACGACGACCTCATACGACGTTGCCGAGCATCTACGCACACCCGAGGAGATGGCGGCCTACCTGGAAGCCTGCATCGAGGAGGCGGATGGTGATGCTGCCTTCATTGCCAAGGCCCTGGGCGACATCGCACGGGCCCAGGGAATGACCCAGGTGGCCAGAGATTCAGGACTTTCCAGGGAAAGCCTCTACAAGGCCTTATCTGGAGAGCGCAGCCCGAGCTTTGACACCATCCTGAAGGTCGTCTCGGCCCTTGGACTGAAGTTGAGCGCCAGTGTGAGAAGTGAAGCGGAGGTGACTTGAGCTCTGTTTAGGCGGTGTAGGTCCGCAAACGCTGCCAGTGAAGATGCGACACCTTCGAACAGGCCCCTGGAGTGGACAGGCCGCCGTCGAGTCCGCTTCGATAGCGATAGCTTCTTGCCTGCCACCCAGTGGCAACGTTAAGCATGCTGTCTGCTGAATAGGAGGCTATGACCGAGGTTGTCATCAGACATCTGGAGCAGGACGACTATCATTCGATCATCTCGGTTGTTGACGAATGGTGGGGTGGTCGGCCTATGGCCGCCATGCTCCCCAAGCTCTTCTTCGTCCACTTCCGCTCTACCAGCTTCACCGCCGTCGATGATGGTCAGATCGTTGGGTTCCTCATCGGTTTCGTTTCGCAGACCTTTCCCGACCAGGCCTACATCCACTTCCTCGGCGTGCATCCCGCACGACGTGGAGAGGGGTTGGGGCGCCTCCTCTATGGGCATTTCTTTGCCGCGGCTGCCTCGCATGGCTGCCGCACGGCCCACTGCGTGACAGCTCCGGTCAATCGCGACTCGATTGCCTTCCATCGTCGCCTTGGCTTCTCTCTTCTTGACTCCGACGACAAGGTCGACGGGGTGCCCTTCACGGTGGGCTATGACGGGGAGGGCCAAGACCGCGTGATCTTCACGAAAGATCTGGATATGCTTGATACCGTTCGCTGATGCCCATCACGCCGATTGAATGGATCAACCGCTGTTCCGCGTAGAGTTCATCTGCTAAGCGTTCGGCCTCCAAGAACCGCTGGGCCGCCATTGTTGCTAAACCCCGCATAACCCTGTTCCACCGAGTCCATAATGAGCTCCCAGCGCTTGTTCAAGGTCACAGACTTTCTCCAACCAGCAGATGGTGAGCCCATTCGCTCAGTCATCACCGAGTCGGCTGACGCAGCGGTCGTTGCTTGGACTGTCAAGCCCGGCCAGCAGATCTCGGCTCATGTGCATCCTGATGGCCAAGATACATGGACCATCCTCTCGGGTTGCGGCGAGTACCGCCTTAGTGCTAATGGAGAGTCGATTGCCATCGCCCAGGGAGATGTGCTGGTAGCCCATCGCCGGGAAGTCCACGGTGTTCTTAACACCGGTCAAGAACCGCTTGTCTTCGTTTCCGTCGTTTCTCCCGCAGCATTGGGCTTCGAGCCGGTGTAGCTCATCATCAACGAGATGCCTGGCATCAAGATCTAATGGCTGGGGCCAGAGACGTCGTGTAAGCGCACTTTGCTCCTGCCCGCCGCTGATCTTGAGATTAGGTCTGCCGTTTCCTGCGCCTCTTGGCATGGTACGAGTGCAGATGTGGCCGATCGCGACCAACGCCAGACCTCCTGCAACCAGCAGCGCTCCGAAGAGGCTTCCTGGCAACCCGGAAACCGGCACTCCCGGTTTCAGTAGAGACTTGCTGGGGTCTTTGGGATCGTAGAAGATTTGTACAGAGCGTCCCGCCGGTAAAGCATCAGCCTCGCGCTGAGCAACCTCGACGCTCTTGATGATTCCTACGTCGTCAAGGCTTTGGCGCGTGCCTGAGTACGTTCGTCCCATCAGGGAAAACTCGTAGTGCAGCATCACGACATGTGTTCCTACAGCACCCCGCCACGGCGGGCCAATACTGGGAGCGCCATCCCTCAATGGCCATCGGGACGTTGCGCGACAACAAGTAACTTCTGCCTCCCAACGTGGCGGCGACGATCAAGCCGAGGATGACTGCAATCAATGCAGTCTGTAGCACGCGCATGCTGTGTTCAGTATGGCCGAGTCACGCACGGGAGGCCTAACCCATCGCTCAAGTTGACCCGCTAGGGACGAAAGCCTAGCCTGAACCTTAGTCTGACCAAAAGTCAAAGATACAGTGACCACAAGTCCACCCAGAACTGTTTTCCTTGGAGTCAATGTGGATGTGACTCTGATTGGTGCTCTAGAGAATCAACAAGACGCTAGGCCTGCGATTTCTCGCCTGCACAACGTTGAGATGCTGTTTGTGTTTAGTTTGGCCAATCGTGACGACTGTTGAATGGAAGCATGCGATGGGATCTGTGTACCGAGCTTGCTACAGCTGGCGAGCACGCTAAATTTGACGTCATTGTCCTCGGTCTGAACCGCCCTCAGACGCTCCTTCTCCAAGTGCCATGACCAGCACGGCCCCGCACGACAAGATTCAGCGGCTCAGGCGAGCCAGTATCTTCGCCTCCACCCCCGACAACGTGCTGGCTGCTGTGGCTGATGCCGTTGAAGAAGTGCAGCTTGCGCCCAACCAGCAGCTGTTCGCCAAGGGAGACCACGGTACCTCCATGTACGTGATCGCTGCCGGCCTGGTGCGGGTCCACATCGGTGACCAGACCGTCGTCGAACTCTCGGAGGGTGAAATCGTGGGCGAGCTGGCTGCTCTCGACCCGGAACCCCGCTCGGCCTCGGTGAGCGCGATCGATCCGAGTACGCTTTATCAGATCGAGCAGTCGACCCTACACAGTCTGATGGCCGAACATCCCGAGGTCGTGCAGGGGATCGTCAAGGAACTGGCCCGCCGCTTGCGTGTCACCACCGCTCCCTACGGATTCAGCATCTGAATGGGCGTCTTTCGCTCTGTATCTGCCCCTATTCCCTAAAGGGGGCGATTCAGGATCGACACGGTTACGACTCAATGGATCGATCCCATACTTTCCCTTACCTTTCGTCCCATCCCTGGAGGACCTGGAGCATGAAACTTGTCGGTGGCTGTCACTGCGGCGCCATTCGCTACGAAGTCGAAGGTGATCCGCTCACCCACGCCCTCTGCCACTGCTCCGATTGTCGCCGCCATGCAGGCGCACCCGTGGTGGGTTGGACGATGTATGCCGAGACAGCCCTCCGGGTGACTCGGGGTGTTCCCAAAATCTACGCGTCGTCGCAGCAGGCACAACGGCACTTCTGTGGCGACTGCGGCACTGGGCTCTTCTACTACAACGCCGAAGGGCTTCCTGGAATCGTTGATATCCAGAGTGCTACCTACGATTCACCTGAAGCCGTACCAGCGCGCATTCAGATCCAGGTGGCAGAACGCATTGCCTGGATGGAGAGCGCCCACGAACTTCCCCAGTTTCAGCGCTTTCCTCCGCAGAACTAACCGTTGAGCTTCCAGTGCATGAACTTGATAGTGCGCTGGAGCCTGTTGCCCGTCTTGCGTTCGCTCCCCCCGGGAGTCGTTGAATCATGTGGTTCGAAGAACTGACCGGCTTTTCAGAACTCTCCCCAGGGCAAGTTCGCGAGAGGATCACGGTTGAAGGCGAGTCCTTGAACTCCCATGTGAATGGGAGGGTGTTCGCCTGTGGCCGGTTGGAAGCGCCGTCGTTGGCTGACTTGCGAGAGCGTGTTCAGGCCAGCGCCTATCCGTCCGGCACTCTGAGGGTGCGCGAGGTCGTCGCCAATGTGCAGCATCTGCATGCCGATGAGTCGAACGCGACTGCGCTGTTTCAGGTGGCCTCGCAGTTCAATCTGCTTGAGATGGTGTCTCCAGATGTGACGCCAGAGCACGGCGTGGGAATCTATGAATATGACCATACCCAGGGACCGGCGTGTGCCATGGCAGCTGGGGCAGGAACGATCTATCGCAACTACTTCGCGGAGGTCAACGGGCAAACCGGTCAATCAGCGCGCCACCAGATCGACTGCCTGGCTGACCTCGGCACCGCCCTGGGAAATACAGAGGGCCGCCTCTGGGAGATGAGGAATGGCTACCCCTTGGCTTCGCAGGCTGGCCTGGTGGAGATCTCAGAGCGCCTGAAGTCTGCGGACGACGATCAACGCGACGGCTGGCGACGGTTGCTGCGAATCGGAATTCAGTGGAGAACGCAGGTGACGTTGAAGGATTGCGAGCACCTCGTTTCACAGGTCTACGGCTCCGCCTTGCCCGTTGCCTATTCCCGCCATGCGTCGAACCTCTGGGCCCCCTTTGCACGGCTCATCCTGGAAGCCTCCTATGAGGCAACGATCTGCACCGCCATCCTGAACACGGCTCAGCATGGAAGTAACCGAGTTTTTCTCACGTTGCTCGGTGGCGGGGCTTTTGGCAATGAAACCGACTGGATTCTGAAGGGCATTGAACGGGCATTGAACCTTCACCGACACGCTGATCTTGATGTGGCTATCGTCAGTTATGGCGCTTCGAATCAGTACGTCAGACGTTTGGTCAGCTCTTTCTGATCATGAGCTCCCCCTTTCAGAATCAGGATGGCCATCATGGGCACCCGCTCTTCGCGGAGCTGGACCACCGTTGCTCTGGCAGTGAGCACCTGGGCTTTCAAGTCAATTGCTGATCTGGAGGCCCAGCCAAGTTGGAGCGTCCTGATGGATGGGAAGGAGCCTCAACCAGTGTCCTGACGCAGGCCTTACCTCGCTTAAAATCCGGCCATTGATGTCCTGGGCACACTGATGCTTCCCGAAACGCCCGCCAGCACGACACGTTCCGCCATCGCGCGGCGCTTCGCCGCTGGCGCCGCCATGGGTGTGCTGATCGCCTCGCTGCCCTTCGCCGCGGGTCACACTTTCCAGCTCAGCAGCCTTGAGGTGGTCGCTGCCGCCCTGGTGATTACCACCTCAGGAGTGATGTGCTGTCTGTGGGGCGGCCGCTTTCTTGATGCCCTTTTCAGGGCGCTGGATTCCACCTCCGTGTGAGGCTTCAGACTGCGCTCCATGCCGAGCTGGCGGGCTCCCATGGCTTTCACGCGATTGCTGACCAACCTCTGCTCCGACCGTCTGGGCGAGAGCCGCGATTTCTATGTTTCGCTTCTCGGGTTCGAGGTGAACTACGACAGTGACTGGTATGTCCAGCTGCGCAGCCCGACCCATCCTCAGCTTGAGCTCGGCATCATCGCCCGATCCAGTGAGCTCGTTCCCGAGCCCTTTCAGCAGGCGCCTGCCGGGATCTACCTCACCTTCGTTGTTCCTGACGTCGATGCTGTGTACGCCAAGGCCCTGGGCCTGGGGCTTTCGATCCATCAGGAGCCCAGGAATGAGTTCTATGGACAGCGCCGCTTCCTGACCGTCGATCCCAACGGTTGCCTCATCGACATTTGCAGCCCCTGCTGAGCGCCTGAGCAACCCATCCACCGAAGCCGCGATGTCATCCGCCTCGACCCGACGCCAGCGGCGTTTCCTGGATCAATACGGCCCCTGGGCCGTCGTCACCGGAGCCTCCTCCGGCATCGGCCGCGCCCTGGCCTGCCGCCTGGCCGACGCTGGGCTGAACCTGGTGCTCGTGGCCCGCGATCGCCCCCGGCTCGAGACCCTGGCGGCCAACCTCATCGCCAGCCACGGCGTGCAGGTGCAGGTCGTCGCCGTGGACCTGGCCCGGGAGGACCACCTCGAAGCGATCCGCCGGGTCACCGACCCGCTGGAGGTGGGATTGCTGGTGGCCTCCGCCGGCTTCGGCAGCTCCGGCCCCTTCCTGGAGTCCGACATCACCAGCGAAACCGAGATGCTGATGGTCAACGGCCGGGCGGTGCTGCAGGCCTGCCACCACTTCGGCCGTCGCCTGCGGGAGCGGGGTCGGGGCGGCCTGGTGCTGCTCAGCTCGATCGCCGCCTTCCAGGGGATGCCCTACGCGGCCCATTACGCCGCCACCAAGGCCTACGTGCAGAGCCTGGCCGAGGCCCTGCAGGTGGAACTCCGGGGCGACGGCGTGGCCGTGCTGGCCGCAGCGCCCGGGCCCACCCACAGCGGCTTCGCCGCCAGGGCCGGGATGCGGATGGGGGCGGCCATGGACCCGGAGGCCATCGCCGGGCCGATCCTCGCGGCCCTGGGGCGGCAGACCACGGTGTTGCCGGGCGCGCTCTCCAAGCTGCTGAGCTGGTCGCTGGTGCCCCTGCCGCGCTGGGCGCGGGTGAGCATCATGGGCACGGTGATGCGGGGCATGGCCATCCACTGATGCAGAGCAGCATCTTCACGGTGGTCCTGCTGCCTCTGGCGTTGGCCATCGTCATGCTGGGCATGGGCCTCAGCCTGGTGCCCGAGGACTTTCAGCGCATCACCCGCTATCCACGGGCGGTCGCGGTGGGCACGGCCTGCCAGTGCCTGGTGTTGCCGCTGCTGGGGGCCCTCATCGCCCTGTTGGTGCCCATGGAGCCGGTGATGGCGGTGGGACTGGTGGTTGTGGCCGTCTGCCCGGGCGGCCCGTCGTCCAACCTGATGACCTACCTGGCCCGGGGGGATGTGGCCCTGTCGGTGACGCTGACGGCCGTGAGCAGCATCGTCACGGTGGTCACGATTCCGCTGTTCACCAACCTGGCCCTCCAGTATTTCCTGGGGGAGGGGGCCGCGATCGCCCTGCCGATCGGCACCACCATGCTGCAGATCGTGCTGATCACCCTGCTGCCGACGGCCATCGGCATGGCCTTCCGTCACCGCTTCCCCGGGCCGGCCCGGCGCCTGGAGAAGCAGATGGGCCGCCTGGCCGGGGGCCTGCTGGCGCTGATCATCCTGCTGCTGTTCATCCGCGAGGCCCCCAAGTTGCCGGGCTTTCTGGCCCAGATGGGACTGGCCATCGCGTTGCTCAACGTGCTCGCCATGCTGGCGGGCTTCCTGGCCGGCCGGCTGTTCCGGCTGCCGCTGGCCCAGCAGGTGTGCATCGCGATCGAAGTGGGGATTCAGAACGGAACCCTGGCGATCGCCATCACCGCCGGCCTGCTCAACAGTCCCGACATGGCGGTGCCGGCGGCGGTCTACAGCCTACTGATGTATGTGTTCGGCTTTGGCGCGGTCCTCTGCGGCCGGCGCCTCATCCCTTCGGCCCGCCGGGCGTGAACTCCCATGGACCATGTGCTGATCATCCACGCCGTGCGGGACTACGGGGCCTGGAAACAGGTGTTCGACGCGGCGGCCAGCCTGCGCCGTGAGGCCGGCGAGCGGTCGTTCCAGGTGCTCCGAGATGCGAGCGACCCCAACAAGGTGGTGCACTTCTCCCGCTGGGAATCGATCGCCAGGGCGAAGGCGTTCTTCGAGTCCCCCGAGCTGGTGGAGATTCGTCGCCAGGCCGGTGTCGAATCCCCGGAGTTCCTCTATCTGCATCAGCTGGAGGCGGGCACGCTGTGACAGCTGGTGCCTTCCCCCCATGAGCCCCATCTTCCCCGGCCGTTACACCACCCAGATCGAGGGCCCGGGCCGGAACCCATCAACCGGCCACCGGCGCCAGGGAAACGGCGAGCCGGCGCCTCGGCCGGGACGGCGATCCCACCGTGCCCAGCTATGACAACCCCTGAACTCCCAGCGCCAGCACTCCCTGAGATCAGCACTGCCAGAATGATTGTCGTTTCAGGAATCGTCGTGTCTCTCCTTCGGCCGCCCCTTGCTCCCCTGGCCGCCGCCGCCGGCCTCCTGGCCGCCCTGGGCGGCGCCCCCGCCCTGGCCCAGCAGCCCGGCCATGGGGCCCAGAAGGCGGTGTTCGCCACCAAGGCGGAAGCCGAAGCCGCCGCCAAGCACTTCAACTGCACCGGGGCGCACAAGATGGGCAACCAGTGGATGCCCTGTGCCACCCATGGCGAAACCAAAGGCGGGACGTCCGGCCACGGCTCCCACTGATGCCTGACCCAGCCGCGCCCGAGAATCCACCCTCCGGCGGCGCCCCTCCCTCCAGCGGCCCCTCGGCCTGTGGTGGCCGGCCGAAGATCGTCGCCATCGGCATCGCCCCCCTGGGCATCATCTCGATCGGCATCGTCCCCATGGGGGTGATCAGCATCGGCGTTGTGCCGATGGGAGTGCTGAGCCTGGGGGCGGTGGCGATGGGGGTGATCAACGCCTCCGTGGTGGGCATGGGCATCCTCATCGCCGGGGTGAACGTGATGGGCGTCTGGTGGGTGGGGATGGAGGGGATGGGCCCCTACCGCCTCGGCAGCCCAAGCGGCCAGGTGCACCATCACCACAACCACAGCTCAGGCCAGGGCCAGCCCAACCTCTACGCCTACCCCAGCCGCGAGGAGGCCCTCAGGAAGGCGAAGGAACTCGGCTGCGAAGGGGCCCACGCCATGGGCTCCCTCTGGATGCCCTGCGAGCAACACCCCACCCCCTGAACTCAGGCCAGGGTCTTGAACATCACCAGCGCATCCACCTCCCCCAGGCGGGGATGGCGGAACGCCCCCGGCAGCCGGCCGATGGTGCGGAAGCCGTTGCGGCTCCAGGCGGCCACGCCGGCGGTGTTGGTGCTCACCACCAGGTTGAACTGCATCGCCGTGAACCCCCGCCGCCGCGCCTCCTCCTGGGAGTGGTGGCAGAGGGCATGGCCCACGCCCCGGCCCCGGGCGGCCTCGGCCACCACATAGCCGGCGTTGGCCACGTGGGCGCCCAGGCACGGCTGGTTGGGGCGCAGGTAGTAGGTGCCCAGGATGGCGCCGTCCGCATCGGTGGCCACGAAGGTGGCGGCGACGGCCCCCACCCAGGCCTGATGGGCGGCGTCGCTGTCGATGGACGGGTCGTGGGGGAAGGTTTCGCCGGCACGGAACACCGGCTCCAGCACCGCCCACACCCCTGGCCAGTCGGCCGGTTCGAACGCCCGGATCATCCCGCCGCTTGCACCACGATCGATTTGGTCACCGTACCGGGCAGATTCCGCGACACCGGACAGACCTTCATGCGCCGCTCCAGAAAGGCCCGGCTGGCCCCATCCAGCGCGGGCGTCGCCGCCCCATCGGCCGCCTCCAGCCGCACCTGGAACGTGCCCTCCACCGCCTCGACCATCCAGTCGGCGGAGGCGGTCACGCTCAGCACCCCGTCCACGGCCGCCAGGGGCAGGTGCCGCTCGAGGGCGTTGGCCACCAGGTAGTGGTGCTGGCAGAGCAGCAGCGACAGCAGGAAGAGCCGGAAGCCGGGGGTCTGCAGGCTGGGCTCCAGCGGCTGCCACGGCTCCTGCTCGCCGTTGCGGAAATCGACGCTGAGGCTGTCACCGGCGGCGCCGTGGCGGCTCTGCAGCTGGAACTGGAACAGGAGCTGGCTCATGGCTGGTGCGGGACGGTGTGGGTGGGGGGACTGGCGGCGCCGAGGCTGCGCTGGCGCTGGAGGGCTTCGGCGCCCGTGAGCAGGGCTGACCCGACCAGCAGGGCGGCGAAGCCCTGGCGCAGGTGGCGATCGGAGAGGTGGGGGGCCAGGGCCTGGCCGCCGATCGCGCCCAGCAGTCCGCCGCCGATCAGGGGCGCCAGCAGGGGCAGGCCGGCCGCCGGCCAGTGCCCGAGGGCCCCGAGGGCCACCAGGCTGTTGGTGGCGATCAGCACCAGGCTGGTGCCGCTGGCCAGGGGCATCGGCAGACCGGCCAGCAGCACCAGGGCGGGCACGATGGCGAAGCCGCCGCCCACGCCGGCGATCCCGGTGAGCAGGCCCACCAGCACCCCCTGCCCCGCCAGGGCCAGGCTCCCTCCGGGCCGCCGGGATCCGGTGGCGTGCCTGTCGCCGCCAGGGCCGCGTTGCCGCCGTGAGAGCAACCAGGCGGCCACCAGGGCGGCCGCGGCGAACACCGCCAGCTGCACCGGCTCGGGGATCAGCCCCTGCTTGACGAGGGAGCCGCCGATCCAGCTGCCCGCCAGGGCCGGCACCCCCAGGATCAGGGCGGGCCGGGGCGCCACCTGGCGCCGCCGCAGGTAGGGGCCGGCGTTGGCCACCGCCAGCAGGGTGACGGCCAGGAGCGACAGGGGCACCGCCTCACGGGTGGGCAGCCCGGCGCCGCTGATCAGCAGGGGCAGCAACAGGATCGAGCCGCCGGCGCCGAGCACCGCCAGCAGGAATCCGATCACGGCACCGCCAGAGGCCATCAGCAGCAGCAGCGGGCCGCTCAAGACCGTCCCCTCCGCCGGGACCGGGCGGCATGGCGTGGCGATGCGGGGACGGCGGACATCGCGGGGCTTGGACTGGTGACTATGACCATACACGCATACAACGGCAAAAGAGTGAAAGCTGCCGCTGTCTGCGCCCCATCGGCGGGAACGGCGCTGCATAATGTCGCTAGCGTCATAGTGATCTGGCATGGGCGTGGTCGGTCCCGGTTCGATTCCCAGTCCGGAGCTGCTGGAGGAGTTCAGCCAGTTCTTCCGGCTGCTGAGCGAGCCGGCCCGGCTCCAGCTGCTCTGCCATCTGCGGCAGGGTCCCTGCGATGTCGCCTCCCTGATCGAGGCCACCGGGTTCAGCCAGTCCCACATCAGTCGCCAGCTCTCCCAGCTGCAGCGGGCCGGCCTCGTGAGTTGCGAGCGCGAAGGGGTCCGGCTCATCTACCGGGCCGACGCCGAGCTGGTGGAGGAGCTCTGCCACCTGGTCCAGACGCGCATGAAGCAGCGCCTGCAGCAGCAGCTCGACCAGCTCCATTCCGCCTGAGGCCCGGATCAGAGCCAGTGCGCCGGGTACGCAGAGGCTCCCCTGACCCCCCGGCTGAACAGCCAGGCGAGCAACACGAGCAGCACCGACCCCGAGAGCACGGGAAACAGCACGAATCCGGCACCGGCCTTGAGAAAGACCCCGAGAAAGGCGACGCCGCCGGCCGGGGGGTGGAGGCAACGACCCAGTTGCCCCACCACGATCGTGAGCCCGACCGCCAGGGCCACACCCCAGGCACCGGACCAGCCGCAGCTCACCACCAGAATTGCGATCAGGCCCCCCAGTCCGTTGCCCAGAACGATGTTGCGGGGCTGGGCCAGGGGGCTGCGGGGGTGGCCGAACAACAGCACCGAGGACGCCCCCAGCGGGGCCGCCATCAGCAGGTAGCCGCTCCAGGCGCTGAGACCACCGAGCAGGGCCAGGGACAGCAAAGCCCCGAGCCAGGAGAAGGCCAGGTGGTCGCGGGTGAAACGCGGCTGGTAGGCCCTGCCCCTCTCTCGCTCTGTGTGAACGGAAGCCAGGAGTCGCCCCAACCACCATGTGCCCGTCCCACGGGCGCCGGAGCCTGCAACGCGAGGGTGCTGGCGTTCAGGAGCCGATGGCCCGGCCCGGAGAGTCATGGGAGGCAACCGCAAGGGGTTGACCGACCCATTGTGGTGAGTTCTGCCGCTGGATCGTGTGGCAGCGGGTACAAGGACAGCTCGGCAGACTGACGGCGTTCCCTTGGCGTCAGCCGGTGATCACGCTCTCTGACGCCTCCGGCTCCGCTCGCCCGGGCGCCCACCCCCTGTGGACGAGGGCCTTCCACGGTTTCAACCTGCTGGTGCTGCTGCTGATGGCCGGCAGCGGCCTGGAGATCTACAACGCCAATCCGGTCTTCGGCGGCCGGGCGGGGGCGACCGTGCCCGAGTGGCTCACCCTCGGCGGCTGGCTGGCCGGCGGCCGCGACTGGCACTTCGGCGTCATGGGTCTGTATGCCGCCAACCTGGGGCTCTGGATCGGCCTGCTGCTGCAGCGCCGCCACCGGCGCCTGGCCGACGGCGGCGATCTGGGCACCCTGCGCCGCAGCGCCAGTCCCCCCCGGCGCCGCCTGGCCAGCCACCGGATCACCTACACCCTGATGCTGGTCGTGCTGGCCTTCAGCCTGATCACGGGCCTGGCCATGTACAAGCCGGCCCAGCTGTGGTGGCTGGTGTCCCTGTTCGCCTTCGCCGAGCCGGCCGGCCACTCCAGCTGGCAGACGCTGCGGGTCTGTCACCTGGCCACCATCCCCGCCATCGCCCTGCTGCTGGTGGCCCACGTGGGGCTCTCCTGGCGGGTGGGCGGCCTGCGGCTGCTGCGGCGCATGGCCCTGTGATGGGCAGCGACCCCGGCCGCCGCCGTGCCCTCGGCCTGCTGGTCTCCGGCGGCTCCTCCCTGCTGCTCGGCGGCTGTGGCCTCAACCGCTGGAGCACCGCGGTGGGCGCCGCCACCCAGCCGCTGAACGAACGGATCGAGGCCCTGCTGCAGGGCCAGGGGCCGGTGCCCGAATTCCGGCGCAGCCAGGTGGAGCCGGCCGCCCTGCTGGTCAACAGCTTCAACGGCACCCCCAACCTCCCGCCGGAGAGCTACCGGCTCGTGGTCAACGGGGCGGTGCGCCGGCCCCTGCGCCTTGATCTGGCCGCCCTGGCCGCCCTGCCCCAGCGGGAGTGCGTCGTCCGCCACGTCTGCGTGGAGGGCTGGGCGGCGATCGTCGCCTGGTCGGGCCCGCGTCTGGCCGATGTGCTGGCCCTGGCGGGCCCGTCTCCCCTCGGGGCCTATCTGGCGATCCGTTCCGCCGACCAGTACTTCGAGACCTGGGATCTGGCCTCCGCCTTGCACCCCCAGACCCTGCTCGCCACCCACATGAACGGGGCGCCGCTGCCCGTGGCCAACGGCGCCCCCGTGCGGCTGGCGAGCCCCATCAAGCTCGGCTACAAGCAGAGCAAGTGGGTCACCGGCCTGGAGCTGATGACAAGCCTCGGCGACCGCCTCGGCACCTGGGAGGACAGGGGCTACGAGTGGTTCGCCGGACTCTGAGTGGACGCTGAGGGGCCTGGCGCTCAGGGCTTGAGGGGCGCCCAGGCCATGGTGGCGTTGAACTTCTGGCACCAGATCAGCACCGATTTCTGGGCCTTGAGGTCGATCGAGGCGGGGATCACGTAGCTCTGGCCCCCCTTGCTGGATTTCAGCTTCGACAGCAGCGTGTAGCTGCCGGGCTTGAGGGGGAAGCCGGGGGCCTTGCTCATCGCCAGGGGCGTGGCGGAGGGGCTGAAGGCCACCCACAGATCCGGGGCCATGTCGTTGGTCTTGAAGTCGCCGCTGAGGGTGAGCACCGTCTTGCCGCCCTGCTCGCTGATCGAGAAGCCGCCGCTCACGGGAGCCTCTGCCTTGCGGAAGCTGCCGCTGGCCTTCGCCATGGCCTGGGCCAGGGAAGCCAGGGCGGGGGTGATCGGCTCGACGGCGGGGAGGCCGAGGCTGCGGGCGGGGAGGACGGTGCCGGAGAAGGCCGCCGCCGCCACCAGGGTGAGGGCGCCGGTGAGGACGGTGCGGGGGGAGCGGGTCATGGCGAATGGGGTGTGAGGGGCGAGGGACAGGCCAGGCGTTGCGACGCCAGAACCCGCGCTCACCAGCAGATACCCATGGGCGGCCGCTCCGGATTCGATCCGGTGCCGGTTCAGGTGATCGGCACGGTGTGGTGGAGGGCGTCGAGATTCACCTGGCGACGCCCCCGGCCGTCGACGGACACCAGATCGGCAAAGGTCCGGCCCTGGAGAATGTCCTCGATGCGGTAGTGGTGGACCTGGAGCAGGGACGATCCCGTCACCTCGTCGGAACCCTCCACCAGCACCATCAGGGCACCGCTGGCCCGGGCGATGGCGTCGAGACCCAGCTGGACCAGGGGACTCTCCGGGGTGAGCGGGTGGGTCAGCACCGCCGTCACATGCAGCTGGGGCGTGGAGGGGTTCAGCAAGGGCAGCGGGTGCACCCGGCGTTGCCACAGCCCCGGTTCAATCTCCTCATCCACGAACAGGGCCATCGTGTACGACACCTTCAACCAGTAGCTGGGGTCGGTGGTGACGAAGCGGCAGCTGAGGTGACCACCGGGCCAGCAGCTCAGGCACAGCTGGCGGCTGAACCGCAGCGGGGAATCCACCTGGGTGAAGCGCAGGAAGAACAGACCCGTGACCATGGCGGTGGTCAGGATGCCGATGATCCGCTGGCCCGCCGCCAGGCCCAGGGTGTAGGGCGAGTTCACCCTGGCCGACTGGAAGCTGGCGCTGAACATGTTCTGCAGGGCGAAGATGCCGCTGGCGGGCAGCCCCATCGCCCCCTCCGCCTCCACATGGCCGGCATCCAGCTGGAACGCCAGGGCGAAGATCAGCACCTCCGCCAGGTAGATGAGCGTCATCGCCAGGAAGAACACCGGCCATGGCATCCGCATCGCCATCGACACCGGCTGGCGCCAGAGGCTGGTCCAGGGGCTGCGCTGGTGATCCAGGGTGCGGCGTGCTGGCCGCGACAGCTGGTTGAGGACGGTGGAGAGGCGCACGAGGACCCGGAGCCCGACGCAGGAACAGTAGGGGCCCCGGCCCAGCGCTCCGGGCCGCTCTCCGGCTGTTCCCTGGTGGCCTGGAGGGCGCCATCCTGAGCCGATGAGGCTCCCAGATCCATCGGACGGGCGAGCGCGGCCGATCCCGGGCCTGCTGCCGCTGCTGCTCTACGTGCTGCTGCGGGGGATGGACGCCACCGTGCTCAAGGGCCTGCAGGACCACGGGATGGCCCATCCGGTGGATGGTGAGAACCCGATCAGCTTCTGCAATGTCTTCTTCCTGGCCCAGCTCACGGTGGGTCTGGCGGCCCTGATCCCCGGACGGCGCAGCCTGGGCAACGACCTGGCGCAGCTGGGGCCGGCCGATCGGCGCCTGCTCGCCCTGCACGGGGGCCTGGGCCTGTTTCTCGGGCCCGTGGCCTACTACCTCGCCCTGGAATCCCTCTCGGTGATCAGCCAGACGCTGCTGTTCGCCCTGGTGTTGCCCGTCTCCGCCCTGCTGGCGCGCTGGCTGCTCGGGGAGGCGCTCCCCGCCGGCTTCCGGCTCAGCCTGGTGCTGATCGGTGCCGGGCTGGTCGTGCCCCAGGCGGCCACGGCCATGGGCAGCGGCCGGATGGATGACGCCGCCGGCATCGCCTGGGCCCTGGTGGGGGTGCTGGCCTTCGCCGGCTCGGCCGTCAGCGGCCGCGCCATCGCCGCCCGCCGCTGGCCGGCGGCCGTGAGTGTGGGGGTGCCCACCCTGCTGAGTGCCCTGGTCTTCGGCGCCATCGCCCTGGTGCTGTTCGGACCGCAGCATTTCCTCCTGCTGCGGCTCTGGTGGGTGGTGGGGGTGATCGGCGTCTATGCCGTCACCCTCTCCCTCGGCCGTGAACTGGCCCTGCGCCAGGCCTACCGCCGCTGCAGCGTGGCCGTCGTCTCCCTCTGGAGCTCCCTGGCCCTGGTGGTGGCGGTCCTCAGCGCCGCCCTGCTGCTGGGGGAACCGTTGGGCATCCCCGTGCTGGCCGGTGCGGCCCTGGTGCTGGCCGGCGTGTTCGTCAGCCGCCGGCCGGGCCCCATCCGATCGCAGCCTTCGCCGGTATCCGAAGAACGGCACTCCCGCTGAACACCCCCCGGTCGTGAACCCCTCCGACGCCGACGCCCCCCCCCAGACGGCCGCCGCTGCGGGGCTCCCTTTCGGGGGCCCCTGGCGAGGCCGGCGATCTGGGCGCGCTCTACGACAGCTGCAGCGGTCCGGTGTACCGCCTGGCCCTGCGGCTGTGCCGCTCGAGCCAGGAGGCCGAAGACCTCACCCATGACGTCTTCCTGCGCTACTGGCAGCAGGGGCGCTACGACCCCGCTCGGGGTCCGGTGCTGGCCTACCTGCTGCTGTTGACCCGCTCGATGGCCATCAACCGCCTCAACCAGCGCGCCAACCGCTGGCAGCTGGTGCAACGCTGGTCGGAGCACCTGTTCCCGTCGGCCGTGCCCACCCCCCACGACCGTGCCGAGTCGGAGGATCTGGCCGACAGGGTCCGGGGGGCCCTGGCGGCGATCCCCGCCAACCAGCGCCAGGTGCTGGAGATGGCCTACTACGAAGGACTCAGCCAGTCGGCGATCGGAGCGCTGCTGGAGCTGCCCCTCGGCACCGTCAAGACCCGCGCCCGCCAGGGCCTGATCCGCCTGCGCGCCCTCCTCCACGATTCGCCCGCCCAGCCATGACTCCCGACGCCATCCCCACCCCCGATGCCGCCGGCATCGACGCCCTGCTCGCCGGCCATGCCCTGGGGGACCTCGAGGAGGCCGAGCGGGAGCAGCTGGCGATGCTGCTGCGGGAGCGGCCCGAGCTGCGCCAGCGGCTCGAGGAGTTCAGCACCACCCTGGAGCTGCTGCCCCTGGCCCTGCCGGCCACCGCGGTGCCGCCTCCCGCCCTGCGCCGGCGCCTCCTGCAGCCCAGCGCCCGGCCGGGGCCCTGGCGTCTCTGGCTGGTGCCCTCCCTGCTGGCGGCCGGCCTGCTGGTGCTCGCCGGCGAGCTGCACCAGACCCGCCAGCAGCTGGCGGGTCTGCAGCGGCAGTTGGCGCCGGCACCGCTCGCCGATCCCCGCCTGTTGCCGCTGCAGGCCGTGCAGCCCGGCCAGAAGGCGGCCGGTGAGGTGCTGGTCACCGGCAACCGCACCCACAACCTGCTGACCCTCAGCCACCTCCCCCCCCTGCCGCCGCAGCGCACCTACCGCCTCTGGGCCACCGTGGGGGGAAAGACCGTCGGTTGCGTCCACTTTGTGCCCAACGCCAGCGGCCAGGTGGCCATGCCCATCCCCCTCTCCCCCACCAGCCAAGCCAGCGCCGTCAGCGTCAGCGTTGAAGGCGAGCCCAACGGCCCGGCGCCCAAGGGCCCGATGCTGCTCACCAGCTCCCTCTGAACGATGGCCCCCGCCCCCCTCCCCACCCAGCTCCATGCCGATCCGGCCCTGCGGGTGGTCGTCGACAGCGGCTCTCTGCCCTGGTATCTCTCACCCCTGGCCGGGGTGGAGCGGCGCCCGCTGGAGCGCGACGGCGGGGAGGTCGCCCGGGCCACCTCGGTTGTCCGCTACGCCCCCGGCAGCCGTTTCTCCCCCCATGGGCACGACGGCGGCGAGGAGTTTCTCGTGCTCGAGGGGGTCTTCTCGGATGAGCAGGGCGACTACGGCCCCGGCACCTACGTGCGTAACCCGGTCGGCTCCGCCCATGCCCCTTTCAGTGCGGCCGGCTGCACCATCCTGGTGAAGCTCCGCCAGATGGATCCGGCCGACCAGACGCGGGTCGTGATCGACACCGGCTCCTCCACCTTCGTGCCCGGCCTGGTGCCCGGCCTGAGCGTCCTGCCCCTGCATGGCTTCGGCCTGGAGCACGTGGCCCTGGTGCGCTGGGAGCCCGGAACTCGCTTCCCCCTCCACGCCCACCCGGGGGGCGAGGAGATCTTCGTGCTCGAGGGGGTGTTCGAGGACGAGCAGGGGGCCTACCCGGCCGGGACCTGGCTGCGCAATCCGGCCGGCAGTCGCCATGCGCCCTTCAGCGGCAGCGGTTGCCTGATCTGGGTCAAGACCGGCCACCTTGACCCGGGGACGGCCTCCCCGCCCGGCTGATCGCGGTTCAGGAGGTCGCCGCCCGGCCCCGCAGCGGTGCCACCGCCAGGGAGACCAGGAAGGCCACCAGCTGGGCGATCACGACGCAGGGGCCGGAGGGCAGCGCAAAGGCGGCCGACAGCAGCAGGCCGAGCACGGCGCCGGCGGCCCCGAGTCCGGCGGAGAGGGCCACATAGGTGCCGAAGCGCCGACTGACCAGCCGCGAGGCACAGGCGGGGATGACCACGAAGGCGCTGATTAGCAGCACCCCCACCGCCTTGACGGAGATGGCCACCACCACGGCCAGCAGGACCAGGAACAGCAACCGGTGCAGGGAGACGGCCACCCCCCGGGAGCGAGCGAGGGGTTCGTCGAGGGTGAGAAGCACCTGGTCGCGCCGGGTGAGGGTGAGGTAGCCGGTGGTGACGACGAGCAGGGCCCCGATCAGGGCCAGGTCAAGCCAGGTGACCCCCAGGATGTCGCCGAACAGGAGCTGCTGGATGCCGCCCTTGTAGACGTGCAGCAGGCTCAGGGCCACCACGGCCATGGCGAGCGAAGAGGAATAGACGATGTTCAGCAGGGCATCGGCCGGCAGCTTGCTGCGTTGCACCAGCTGGTTCGTCATCAGGGCGAACAGCACCGCGAAGGGGATCAGCACCAGGGTGGGATCGATCCCCAGCAGCAGGCCCAGGGTGATGCCGAGCAGGGCCGAATGGCCCAGGGCGTCACTGAAGAAGGAAAGCTGGCGCAGCACGGCGAAGCTGCCCAGCACGCCGCCGAGGGCGCCGCTGAGAAGACCGCCCAGCAGGGCCCGCTGCATGAAGGGGAGCTGGAGCAGCTCCACCAGGGTCGATGCCCCTGCCATGCCCTCGGTCATGGGTGCTGTCCCCGGTCCGTCGCTGCCATCGGCTCAGGGTACCCAGGGCGCTCGTGTGCGACCTCAGGAGAGTGTGTGGGCCAGGGCCAGGTCCAGGGCCTCCGCGACCAGGGCCAGCGAGGCCGCCAGCAGGGCCAGGCGACCGGCGCGGCAGAACAGCCGTGAGGTGATGACGAAACCCATCGGGATCATGGCTTTACTCCGGTGCAGGGCAAGGGGGAAGGGCTCAGTGGGAGGGGCGGTGCAGGGGACGCAGATCGGGCAGGGCGGCCGAGAAGGCGGGGGATCCGTGGCGGGTGAGGGGCCAGCGCCGCACCCAGCAGCTGTCGGTTTCCTCGTCGATGCTGATCACCTGGTAGGTGCCGCCCTGGCGGCTGCCCAGCGCCACGAAGCTGCCGGGGTGCAGGGCTGCTGCCGGATGGGATGGGGGGTGAGGCATGGATGGACCACGCAGCGGCCTTCAACGTAACAGAAGGTTGCGGATTGGTTGACGATTCGCCCCGTCGTGTGCGTTCCAAAGCACAGGGCCCGGACCCCGAACACACGTAGCCCCCCTCGAGCATGACCCGAGGGGGGCTACTTTGCGAAGGCGTTGGGGAGTTGATCAATCTCCCCGGCCCCGCACCTTTGGTTTAGATCGGAAGCGACGGCGACAGCGGTACGCCGTACAAAGCTTCACTCGTCGTCGTCGGAGCCGCCCACGGGCACCAGCCGGATCGCCTTGCGACCGAGCTTGATCTCGAATTCATCGCCCGGCTCGAGGCCCAGCATCGCGGTGTAGGCCTTGCCCACCAGCAGGTTGCCGTTGAACTGGACCTTGGCGGTATAGCCGAGCTTGCGGCCGGCCTTGGTGGCCGCCTTGCCGACGCCGTCGCCGAGGTTGATCCCCTTGGCATCGAGAAGCGCTTCGTAGAAGGCCGTGAAGTTCAGGCGCTCGTTGCCGTCCTTCTTGGTGCTCACGTAGCCGCAGCTGCGCACCAGATCGGACTTCGAGGCATCGCCCAGCTCTTTCACCTTGGCGAGCAGATCGGCACCTTTGAGCATGATGCAATGGCGGTTGGTATTGGGCGAAATTCTACAACTCGGGCCTGCGATCGCCAGGGGAGCCAGGTTCAGCTTTTGGGTGGACCCTCCACCTGGTACTGCACCTGCTGGGGGAAGGGGATCTCGATCTGCCGGTCCCGGAAGACCCGCCAGATGGCGGCCTGGACTTCGCTGCAGATGGAGACGTTATCCATCGGGTTGGCGATCCAGAAACGCAGGGCGTAGTCGATGGAGGAATCGCCATAACGCAGCAGCAGGCCCTTCGGCGCCGGGGTGGCCAGAATCCGGCTCTGGCCGCGGGCCGTGGCTTCCAGCAGGGCGATCACGTCGTCGGGATCGTGGTGGTAGGCCGCACTGACCAGCACCTGGCTGCGCCGCAGGGTGTCGGTGCCCGTGTAGGTGACGGTGGTGCTGGTGAAGAAGGTCTGATTCGGGATCACCAGTTCGGCGTTATCCCGGTCGCGCCAGAGCACGGCGGCCCGCAGGCCGAGGCTGCGCACTTCACAGGGATCACCGTCGATGAACAGCACCTCCCCAGGCCGCACCGACCCCTCGAACAACAGCCAGAGGCCGCTGACGAAGTTCGAGAAGACTTCCTTGATGCCAAAACCCAGGCCCACCGAAAGACCGCCGGCCACCGCCAGGATCGCGGTGCGGTTGAAGCCCACGTGATCGAGGGCCCAGACGATGCCAACGGCCACCGCCGCATAGCGGATCATCAGGGCCAGGGCCCGGCGGCTGCCGTTGCTGATGCCCACGCTGCGCTGCACCAGCCAGGCCACACCCTGGGCCGGCGGCCCGGTGCCCATGGCCAGCACGTACAGGATCACCACCGCCAGCAAAAAGCTGCCCACGGTCACTTCTGAGCCGAACCATTCGCCGATGGGGATCAGGGCCAGATCCTGGGGGTTGTCGAACACCCGGATCACCAGCAAAGCGGCGACCAGCAGGTACGCCGGGCGGATCAGGCGCGTCTCCAGCAACTGCATCGGCTGGGGCTGGATGAAGCGGCCCAGGAGCAGTCGCACCCCGCCCAGCCCCAGCCAGCCGAGGTACAGGAGCAGCCCCAGCAGCACCAGGCCGAAGGGCTGCCCGCCCAGCCCCAGGGCCAGCGACAGCAGGCCCAGCAGCGTGGGGATCACCAGCTTCGGCCGCCCTGCCGGGGGAAACCGCGGGGCCAGCCGCGGGCCCAGCAGCCCCTGGCCGAGGAACACGAGCAGCAACAGGATCAGCTGGACACGCACCTCCATGCGTTGCAGGTAGCCGAACCAGCCGAGGATCTCCAGCAGCAGCATGTTCATCGGGACCTCTCGCCACCCAGCAGGTCGATCAGGCCCTTGAGGGCGTCCTGCTGGCTCAGGTCATCAAAGAGGAAACGGGTGAGCAGCGCCTGCCAGGCGTCCCTCTGGCTCTTGCTGGTCTTCCCCTCCAGGCGGAGCGTCGAGCTCTTGATCGACTGCTTTCGGCCCTCCACCATGGCGGCCACCACGGAGGAACTGCTCACCGGCGGAGCCACCTTCCGGTTCACCGGCAGCACGTACTGGTTGCGAAGGACCATGTCTCGCTGGTGCAGCGGACTGATGGCGAACCGGGCCAGGGCCAGGGCCAGCTGGCGCTGGCCCGGACTGGAGTTGACCCCGAAGGCGAGCACCCGCTCCCGGGTGATCGGGCTGGCGGTGCCGAAGGGGCCGGAGGGCAGGGGGGACACGCCCAGGTTCGTGCCCAGGCGCGACCGGAGCCGGGTGATGTTGATGCTGCGGCAGGGAATCCAGTCGAGGGTCCCCACCATCAGCTCCTTCAGCAGTTCCGTCTCGGTGGGGTAAACGGTGACGTGCTGTTGCAGGTCGGCCTCGCGCAACCACTGCAGCCAGCCATCCAGGCTGGTCCGCATCGCCGGGGTCACCGGTTTCCCGGCCAGCAGGTCGCTGACGGCGTCGATCGCCCCAAGCGGGCCCAGGGTCCAGGCCAGGCTCACCGCATCGAGAGACAGCCCCACCTCCATCCCCTTGGCACTGAAGGCCAGCAGCTCGCTGAGGGTGGCGGGGCTGCGGCTGACGCGGCGCCGATCGAAGCAGGCCACAAGGGGCTGCAGCTCCAGGGGGATGCCCGTCAGGGTGCCGTCCCTGCGCCGGACCCGTACCACCGAACCCGCATCCAGCTGATCCAGCACCGCGGCCGGCAAGGACACGGTGCTGATGAGCCGTTCCCGGGCCAGTTCCTGGGCCGTGGACTCGTTCACAAGGAGCAGGTCGGGGCTCAGGCCGGTCCGGTTGCGGACGAGGAGTTCATTGCGCAGCCGTTCCTCGGTGAAGGTTTCCACCTGGAGCCTGACCCGCGGCTGCAGGGTGCGGAACGAGGCCTGAAGCAGGGCCGTGCGTTCACGGACTTCCTTCTGCAGTTCGGTGTCCAGGGCCTCCTGACTGACCCCAACCGCGATGTAGAGGGTGCCCTCGAGGGGGCGCAGGATCGGCTGCAGCCGCTGCCCCTGGCAGCCCCCCAGGGAGGCCAGCAACGGGATGGCGAGCCCCACGGCGAGCCGGGTGATCCGGGCCTGGCGTCGGCCCTGGCCGGGCGGGGTGGGGGAGCGGCGGAGGAGGGGGATCACATGGGGAGGTTAGGGGTGTTGCCCGCGGCGGGCCCGCAGGGCCAGCACGGTGGGGCCGACCCAGTAGGCCCCTGGATCCAGGCGCGCCCTGGCCATGGCCGCGGCGGCAGCGGCGGCCTCCTCGGCCGACCCGTGCCCCTGGCGGATTAGCTCCTCCTCCGGTTCGGTCCCCAGGACGTAGCTGTCCGCCGGCGAGTCGCCTGGGGTCATCGACCGGGCGCCGCTCAGTCCTCGGGGTAGAGCAGTTCGGCGAGTTCGTCGGGGTCCACGTCGTAGACACGGGCCAGGGTGGTCTCGATGGCGCTGGTCACCACATCCGGCAGGAAGCGCATCGCGTTCAGGGCGTCGTCGGCGATGTCGTCGGTGAGGAGTTTGTCGCCCCCCAGCTTCTCGTCGTTGATCACGGCCATCACCCAGCTCTGGTAGGCGGTGACGAGATCGGCGAACTCGAGCTCAGGATCGTTCAGATCGAGGGCCATCGGGCGTCTCCAGGGACGGTCGTTGCCCCTGCAGTTTGCCGCTTGGCCGTCAGGATGGCTGGATGGATCAGGAACCCCTGCCATCGGTGGCCTCCCTGCAGGGCACCCTGTTCGACTTCGCCATCGCCGAACTGGTGCGCCAGCACCGGCAGAGCTTCCCGCCCCTGTGGACGGCGGAGAGCTGGGCCAAGCTGCTCATCTGGCTGGCCCTCAGCTGCGGCTGCTCCGGGGAGGCCCGGGCCCTCGAGGCCTTCGCGGCGGCCCTGGGTCCGGCGCTCACGGCCCGCATGCGGCGGCTGTTCTTCGAGCGGGAACTCCCCGACCACAACCTGCGGGTGATGGCCGATCCGGCCGAGCAGCAGGTGCTCGTGCTGCCCCTGGAGCCCGGGCCCGCGACCGGCACCCCGGAGGCCATCGCCCCCGAGCGGGTGGCCGCCGCCCTCGAGGCGGTGGGCCTCAGCCCGCTGGTGTCGGACGATCGAGGCCGCTGGCAATCGCTGGAGGCGCTGGTCGCCGTGCCCTGGCGGAACGGACAGGGCTGAGGCCGGCGCAGCGGCGCCGCAGGCGCCGGGCCTGGGCGAAGGCGACGCCGACGCCGAGCAGGGGCAGGGGGCCGGGCACCGGCGACGGGGTGAGGGCGAGCAGCTGGCCGTTCACCCCGTCGCCATCGTTGGCCACGTAGATCGTGCCGTCGCGGCCGACGGCCAGGCCCGTGGGGCTGACCAGGTCGTCGAAGATCGTGCGGACGCTGCCATCGAGGCCCAGCCTCAGGATGCTGCCCGACGGGGGGCCCCAGAAGTCATCGCTGTACTGGAGCAGGTAGAGCGAATCATCCGGTCCGGCGGCGATGTCGATCAGGTTGCTGAAGCCGCCGGCGAACTTCGTCACCGGGTTGGTGAAGTCGTAGCGGAACACGTCGGCGGTCCCGGGGGCGAAGGGAAAGCCGGAGAGCTGGGCGATGTACAGCGCCCCGTCGGGGCCGATGGTCATGCCGGTGGGCACGGCCTGGGCCGGGACCTCGGGGAAGGGGAAGGGGAAGGGCAGCGGCGGGGTGGTGACGAGCTCCTCCGGGAACACGTTCACCAGCGAGACCTGGTTGGCGCCGTTGGCCTTCACCAGGCTGTTGCCGCCCGAGTCGGTGACGTAGGTGTCGTCCCCGCGCACCACCAGGGCGAAGGGATTGCTGTTGAGATCCTTGCCGTCGGGATTCTGCGTCGCTTCGAAACCGGCGATGTCGGCCAGGGGCGTCAGGCTGCCGGCGGTCAGGTCGATGGCGACCGTCTGGCCGAAGAGGGAGCTGCCCGCGCCGGGGATCAGGGTGGGGTTGGCGCCGAAGCCGAAGACGCCGAAGAGCTGGCCGGAGCCGTTGAAGGCGAGGTCCGCCAGGCCCGTTCCCTCCGGGAACAGGGGGGAGGACTGGACCGCCAGGGAGGGCAGGTTGGAGAGCGCCCGGGAATAGACGTTGGTGTTGCGGTCGAAGAGGCCCACGGCCCCGGTGGTGCCGTAGCAGAGGGTGTTGCCGCTGCCGGCGACGAGACAGGGGCCGCTGCCGCCCCGGCCCGCTTCACTGAGCACGAGGTTGCCGTTCGGCGCGATCGTCAGCCCGCGCGGATTCTCCAGCCCCGTCGCCAGGGTCCGGACCCGGTACGGAGCGGCGTCGGCGGGGGCGCCTGCGGCCAGCAGGCCGGCGCCGGCCCAGGCCCCCAGGGCCAGGCCAAGCAGCCCATGGCCAGGCCGGAGCGGACGTTGGCGGGAGGCGGGGTGCAGCGGCGACGGCGTCATCGGCAAGACGGTCCGGGGGAGGCGACAGGCGGCACTCTGCCGATCCTGCGGGCCCCGTCAAGACGCCGAGGACACCCCCGGTGGACGTCGGGCCTGCGTTCTAGGTTCCATGTCCGAGAGGATCTGGGCGCGGATGCGGCTGATCGGCAGCTTCGAGGATCCCGGCTATGTGGCCCTGGCCGATGCGGCGATGGCCTTCTTCGACCGCCGCACCGACCTGCAGCGCCGCGGGGTCGCCTTCTCCTTCGGCGCCGAGGCGGGCGACGGCGATCCCGGTGCGGTGGGGGCGGCGGATCCCGGCAAGATCTCCACCGACATCAGCCTGGTGTGGATCGACCGCTCCGACCCCGAGGCCCAGGGCCTGGCGGACGTGATCATGCGCGGCGTCTCCGCCGGCCTGAAGCGCTACCTGGCCGAGCGGCCCCTGTTCCTCACCTGCTGCCCGGAGCGCTCCCTGTTCGTCAACCCGATCTTCAACCTGCAGCGCTATGCGCCGGGGGAGGGGTTCTTCAGCTGGCACTGCGACTGGAACACCAGCGATGAGGCCACCGAGCCGATCCGCCGCGTGCTGGCCTGGATCCTCTACCTCGACACCGTCCCCGACGCCGGCACCGAATTCCACTGGCAGGACCACCACGAGGAGGCTGTCAAGGGCAAGCTGGCGATCTTCCCCGCCGGCCTCTCCCATGTGCACCGGGGCCGCGTCAGCCAGACCCACAGCAAGACCATCGCCACCGGCTGGATCAATGCCGGCACGCTGGACGCCTACGTGGCGCGGCTCGCCGCCGGCTGAGGCCCCGGTCCTTTGGTCAGTCCAGGCGCGACGGCACGATCAGCCGCTCCAGCCGGAGCTCCAGTTCCTCGGTGAGCGCCTGCACCGCCTGGCGCCGATCCCGGCGGTAGTCGGCGAGGCGGCCATCCACCACGATCGGCCGGTCGATGCTGATCCGCACCCGCCGCCGCCCCAGCCGGGGGCGCTGGTTGGCCGTGTGGCCCTGGATCCGGCACTGGGTGTCCCAGAGGAGCAGCAGGGTGTCGGCGAAGCGCTCCTGGCTCGGCCGCTCCCGCACGTAGCTGCCGCTCACCGCGACGAAGGACTCCACCACGCGCATGTGCCACAGCTGGGCCGCCGTTTCCTCCGCCAGCCGGTCGGCCAGGGCCTGGGCCAGGGGACTGGGGGGCTCGCCGCCGGGGGGCTGGGCCGGGTAGAGCCGGTCCCAGCCGGCCTGCTCCAGACGCCGGCAGCGGTCGGTGAGGCTGCCGCTGGGCCCCATGCCGAAGGACTGCTCCACCCGCCGCAGGGCCAGATCCATCAGCCGCTGCAGCCGGGGCCCGAAGGCGGGCTCCGGCTCTGCGGTGTCCGCGGCGGGCGCGCACGCCTCGGGCAGGGCCAGGTGCACCTTGTCGCGGTAGAAGGCCTCCATCTGCTCGAGCATCCGCTCCCCGAGGCGCACCAGCCGCCCATGCAACCGGGACGGGTCGAGGTCGTGGCCGGGATCGGGGGCCAGGCCGGCCCCTTCCTCCAGGCGGCAGAGCAGCGCCTCGATCGCCCCCCAGACCGGCTCGATGAAGCTGTACTGCAGGCCGATCGGCAGCAGGTCCATCCGCTCGTGGCGACCGGCCTCCGCCAGGTCGGCCGCCGTCCAGAAGGCGAGCTGGGCGGTGCCGGGCTCCAGGGGGCTGAGGCGTTCGTTGTGGCCGTTGGTGGCCCCCTCCGGCGCCAGGGCGAAGGGATGGGGCCCCTCCAGCAGCAGCTTCCGGGCCGTGCGCAGGGCGGGCAGATCGAGCTTGCTGCGCTGGATCGAGGCGCCGCCCAGGTGGGTGAAGATCCACCCCATCGCCGGCCCGGCCCAGAGGGGGATGCCGCGATCGAACAGGAACTGGCCGGTGGGCGCCGGATCAAAGCGCAGGCCCTGCCGCCGGCCTGCTTCGGCCAGCTCCACCCACAGCAGCCGGGCCATGCTCAGGGGATCGTCGAGGCTCGGGTGCCGGAAGGCGATCAGCAGCCGGCTCTCCCCGGCCTGGAAGGAGCGCATCGCCTCCACGAGCGTGGCCATGCCCTCCACCTCCACCGCCGCAATCCGGCAGCGCCAGCGCAGCCAGAGCGGCAGCACCAGCCGGCCGAGCGCCAGCACCCGGCCATCCAGGCGGGGCGGCAGGAATTCCAGGGGCGGGGCGGTGGCCATCGGCGGAGGTTAGGCGGGCTGCCGGGGGCGGGCTGTGTCCAGGTCAGCCCTTGGCCCAGGGCCAGTCTCAGCGCAGTTCGAGGGGGGTGATCGGCCCGTCGCCCCGCCGTACCCCCAGCCGGATCGGCCGGGGCGGACCCTGCGCCGGCAGCGTCACCTCCACCCAGAGCCGCTCGCCGGCCGGACGGCGGGAGGGATCCGCCACCCCGGGCGGGATGAAGTAGGCCACCGAGGGCCCCAGGCGCCAGCCTTCGCCCTGCGGTGTCGCCGCAAGGCTCTTGGAGCGGGGGGTGGCGTCCGTGGCCAGGGTGGCCCGCACCCGGGCGGCCTCGCTGCGCAGCACCAGCCGCTCCCCCGACCAGGCTCTGGACTGGCCGGCCGGCACCTCGGGGGCCGGCACCAGCAGGGCCAGGTTCACGTAGCGCCCCCGGATCGGCAGGTAGGGATCCACCGGCTCGCTCAGGATCCAGCCCCGGGGCCGGGTGGCCCGATCCAGCAGCAGCTGGCCCCCCAGGCTCAGCAGCAGGCCGCCCTGCAGCAGGGCCACCAGCAGGCCGCGCGCCGGCCCGGGGATCATGGGGTCCCCCTGGCGATGGCCCGGGCCACGAGCCGGCGGCGCAGCAGCTCCAGGCCCCAGCCGCCGCCGAGGAACAGCACCCCCAGCCCGATCAGGCTGGCGGAGCGTCCCAGGCTGTCCATCACCTGGGAGACGTAGAAGGCGAGCACGTCGATGGCGATCAGGGCGGCGCCGAAGTTGACCCGCTCGGAGCGGCCCTCCATCACGCCCCAGGCCACCAGCAGCAGGCCGCCGACCGCCCACAACAGATAGGTGAACACGCCGGCGTCCTGGTGGGTGGACCAGGCCAGCGCCACCCCCGGCAGCAGCCAGCCGATCGCCACCGCCAGGGGCCAGGCGCGCCGGCCCCGCAGGCCCACGCCCAGCAGCAGGGGGCCCCCCAGGGCGACGGCCCAGCCGACCAGGGCCAGCGGCAGCGGCAGGGAGGCGCTGGTCGGCCCCCCGTGGCTGAGCAGCTGCCAGAGCAGGCCCGCCGGCAGCAGGCCCAGGCCGCCGAGCCAGAGCAGCACCCGCCGCGGCGGGGAGGCGGGGCCCGCCCCCGCCGGCGCCGCCAGATAACAGAGGTTGAGCAGCACCAGACCCGCCGCCGGGGCCAGCACGGCCGTCGGATCCCCGGATCCCTGCTGGAGTGCCTCGGTGGCGGTGTCGACGGCCCTCTGCCATTCGCTGAGCAGCCAGGCCGGCCCCAGCAGGGCCAGCAGCGCCAGCTGGGGCCACTGGCGCAGCAGGGCCCAGCCCAGGCCCGCGCCGATGGCCCAGAGCAGCAGCCCCAGGGGCCATTGGGCCTCGAGGTGGAACAGCTGGCCCGCCAGGAACAGGCCCGCCCCCAGGGTCACCGTGCCCACGCCGTGCAGGCTCACGGCCAGGGGCGGGAAGCGGCTCTCCACGGCGGCGGCGCCCCCGTGCAGGCCCACCACCAGCGCCAGCAGCAGGCCGAAGCGCTGGCCGGGTCCGAGGGCCGCCCAGTGGGTGGAGACGAACAGCAGCAGCCCGGCGGCCACCAGCACGCCCCCGAGAGCGACCGCCACCAGCACCGGCACCCGCAGCCGTGGGCGGCCCGGCTGGGCCCGTTCCCAGGCCCGGATCGCCTCGGCGCCGGCGGTGTCGATCAGGCCCGCCTGCCGCCAGCGCTCCAGCCGTGATTCCCAGCCGTCAGCCATGGGCTGAGGCTACGGGGATTGGGTGGCTCAGTCGTCGCGCTCCGCGTGAATGTTTTGCGCCGGGGCGAAGCCGTGGGGTGGGGCGATGTGGATGATGAAGAGATCCTCTGATCGGTCCCGTTGTCGGCCAGCGGAGCGCCACGGCCCCATCTGGACAGCCCTGCTCAGGGGCGGATCGGGGCCGCCGAGCGGCAGCGGCGCCTGATCGAGGAGCGCCATCGGCTGCTGGCCGAGAACGCCAGGGATGTGATCTGGACCATGGCGCCCGATGGCTCGATCACCTCGGTCAGCCAGGCGGTGGAGAGCCTCCGGGGCCTGACGCCGGAGGAGGCGATGGTCCAGCCGATCGAGCAGATCCATCCCCCCGACTCCTTGGCGATCTCCCTGGGTTACTTCACCCAGCTGGTCGAGGACCTGCAGGCCGGCCGAGCGCCCCAGTCCTTCCGCGGCGAGCTGGAGTACTACTGCCGCGACGGCTCCACCGTCTGGATGGACGTGATCGCCCTGCCGGTGCTGGACGAGCAGGGGGCCTTCCTGGAGCTGCTGGGGGTCAGCCGTGACATCACGGAGCGCAAGCGCACGGCGCTCGAACTGCAGCAGGCCCGGGCAGAGGCCGAGGCGGCCAACCAGGCCTTGCTGGCCGCCAACCGGAAGCTGGTGTTGCTGGCCACCACCGATGGCCTCACCGGGCTCTGGAACCGGCGGGAACTGGATGAGCGGGTGCGCCGGGAGATCGATCGTGCCGATCGCTACGGCGCTGACCTGTCCCTGGTGCTCTTCGACATCGATCACTTCAAGGACGTCAACGACCGCTTCGGCCACCTGGCCGGCGACCAAGTGCTGGTGGAGCTGGGGCGACGGGTGGAAGCCCAGCTGCGGAGCTGCGACGGCGTCGGCCGCTGGGGCGGCGAGGAGTTCCTGGTGCTGATGTCCAACAGCCGTGCCGAGGAGGAGGCCCGTCAGATGGCGGAGCGGCTGCGGCAACGGGTGGAGGCGGAGCCCTTCGCGGTCGTGGGACGGGTGACGATCAGCTCCGGGGTGGTGCAGCGACGGCCCTGGGAGTCGGCCGAAGCCTGGTTCCATCGGCTCGATCAGGTGCTGTATCGGGCCAAGGAACGGGGGCGCAACCGGGTGGAGCTGGAGCCGGAGTCGGCGCGCTGAGCGCCAGCCCGCTTTGAGACCATGGGCGCACTGCCCGCGCCCAGCCCGTGACCGAGTCTTCCCTGCCCAAGACCTACGACCCGGCCGCCACCGAGGCGCGCTGGCAGGCGGCCTGGGAGCAGGCCGGAGCTTTCCACCCCGACCCCACGGCGCCCGGGGAACCGTTCAGCATCGTCATCCCGCCGCCGAACGTGACCGGCAGCCTGCACATGGGCCACGGCTTCGAGACGGCCCTGATCGACACGATCGTGCGCTTCCAGCGCCTGCAGGGCAAGAACGTGCTGTGCCTGCCCGGCACCGACCACGCCTCGATCGCCGTGCAGACGCTGCTGGAGAAGCAGATCAAGGCCGAAGGCGGCAGCAAGGACGACCTGGGCCGCGACGCCTTCCTGGAGCGGGCCTGGGCCTGGAAGGGGGAGAGCGGCGGCACGATCGTGGGCCAGCTGCGCCGGCTGGGCTACTCGGTCGACTGGCGCCGGGAGCGCTTCACCCTGGATCCCGGCCTGAGCGCGGCGGTGGTGGAGGCCTTCGTGCGCCTGCACGAGCAGGGGCTCATCTACCGCGGCGAATACCTCGTCAACTGGTGCCCGGCCTCGGGATCGGCGGTGAGCGATCTGGAGGTGGAGATGAAGGAGCTTGACGGCCACCTCTGGCACTTCCGCTATCCCCTCAGTCGCGGCCCCGCCGCCGATGGCACCGACCATCTGGTGGTGGCCACCACCCGCCCCGAAACCCTGCTGGGCGACACCGGCGTGGCGGTGCACCCCACCGACCCGCGCTACGCCGCCCTGGTGGGGCAGACGATCACCCTGCCCCTGGTGGGACGGCAGATCCCGATCGTGGCGGATGAGCACGTGGACCCGGCCTTCGGAACGGGTTGCGTCAAGGTGACCCCCGCCCACGACCCCAACGACTTCGCCATCGGCAGCCGCCACGGCCTGCCCCTGATCACGGTGATGGCCAAGGACGGCAGCATGAACGCGGCGGCCGGCCGCTTCGCCGGCCTGGACCGCTTCGAGGCCCGCAAGGCGGTGGTGGCGGCGATGGAGGCGGAGGGGTTCCTGGTGAAGGTGGAGCCCCACCGCCACAGCGTGCCCTTTTCGGATCGCGGCAAGGTGCCGGTGGAGCCGCTGCTCTCCACCCAGTGGTTCGCACGTGCCGAACCGCTGGCGGCCCGCTGCCGCGAGGCCCTCGACGGCGGCGCGCCCCGCTTCGTGCCCGAGCGCTGGGAGAAGGTTTACCGCGACTGGCTCACCGACATCCGCGACTGGTGCATCAGCCGTCAGCTCTGGTGGGGCCACCGCATCCCCGCCTGGTTCGTGGTCAGCGAGACCGGCGGCGTGATCACCGAGGCCACGCCCTACGTGGTGGCCCGTGATGCCGCGGAGGCCGTCGCCAAGGCGGAAGCGGCCCACGGCGAGGCTTCCCGGGCCGCCGGCCGGGAGCTGCAGCTGGAGCAGGACCCGGACGTGCTCGACACCTGGTTCTCCAGCGGCCTGTGGCCCTTCTCCACCCTGGGCTGGCCCGAGGGCGAGGCCGCCGACCTGGCCCGCTGGTACCCCACCAGCGTGCTGGTGACGGGCTTCGACATCATTTTTTTCTGGGTGGCCCGCATGACGATGCTGGCCGGCGCCATGCAGCCCCTTGGCGCCGGCAAGGCCTGGATGCCCTTCGCCGACGTGATGATCCACGGCCTGGTGCGGGACGAGAACAACCGCAAGATGAGCAAGAGCGCCGGCAACGGCATCGATCCGCTGCCGCTGATCGAGCGCTATGGCGCCGATGCCCTGCGCTTCGCCCTGGTGCGCGAGGTGGCCGGCGCCGGCCAGGACATCCGCCTCGACTACGACCGCAACGACGGCAGCTCCGCCACGGTGGAGGCGGCGCGCAACTTCGCCAACAAGCTCTGGAACGCCACCCGCTTCGCCCTGATGAACCTGGGCGGTGAGACGCCCGCCAGCCTGGGGGCCCCGGACCCGGCGCACCTGCAGCTCGCCGACCGCTGGATCCTGTCGCGGCTGGAGCGTGTGAAGCGCGAGACGGCCGAGCGCTACGCCAGCTACGGCCTGGGGGAAGCCGCCAAGGGGCTCTACGAGTTCGCCTGGAACGAGGTCTGCGACTGGACGATCGAGCTGCTGAAGCGGCGCCTCAACCCGCGCCCCGCCGCCGAAGGGGAGCCCCTCACCGCCGAGGTGCTGGCCGACCAGCGCGTGGCCCGGCAGGTGCTGGCCAAGGTGCTGGCGGAGCTGCTGGTGCTGCTGCATCCCCTGATGCCCCACCTGAGCGAGGAGCTCTGGCACGGGCTCACCGGCGCCCCCGAAGGCACCTTCCTGGCCCTGCAGCCCTGGCCGGCGGTGGAGCCGGCCGCCCTCGATGAAGGTCTTGAGGCGTCGTTCGCCGAGCTGATCGAGGCGATCCGGGTGGTGCGCAACCTGCGGGCCGTGGCGGGCCTCAAGCCCAACCAGGGTGCGCCGGTGCTGTTCATCACCGGCCGCGAGGAGCTGGCGGCGGTGCTGCGGGAGGGCAGCGACGACATCACCACCCTCACCAAGGCGGAGAGCGTGACCGTGCTGGATCCGGCGACGGCAGCCGAGCGGCCGGCGGCACGGGCCCTGGCGGCGGTGAGCGGCGAGCTGCAGGTGCTGCTGCCCCTGGAGGGCCTGGTCGACCTCGACGCCCTGCGGGCGCGCCTGGAGAAGGACATCGCCAAGGCCACCAAGGAGATCAGCGGCCTGGCCGGCCGCCTCGCCAACCCCAACTTCGCCGGCAAGGCGCCACCCGAGGTGGTGGCCGAGTGCAAGGCCAACCTGGCCGAAGCCGAGGCCCAGGCGGCCCTGGCGCGGCAGCGGCTGGCGGATCTGGGCTGAGGGGGGGGTGTCTTCGGAGGCGATCGACTGCGGCGCCTCGGCATCGGCCATCCGATGCGGCCTTGATGGGGCTGGGTCTGCTGTTGGCAATGGATCGCTTCCGGCGCCGTGGGCACTGGGCAAGCAGGCATCACTGCTCAGGCAACGTCCCCATCGGGCCCAGCCAGGAAACCGCTGACTGGGAGCGGCCAACGTTTGCCATCTCCTGGCCGCAGTGAGTATGCCTTACTGATACTCCATAACATCAACGACTTTGAGGGGGTGGTTCAGGTGAAGAGCTTGGTTTGAAAGTGCTCTTCGCCCTGAGAGGAAACATTTCAGGATGGCGTATCGACTCAACGGACAAGTCAACGTCTAGGTCAGGCCAATAGAGATGGTCGGGTGAGGGACGTAGGACGTTGATAACCTGCTGAATTGTGGCTAGCTTGAACCAAGGAAACTCGGAATACGGAAGCGCTAGCTCTTCGTCATCGATAAGCATCCAAATGCAATGGCTGGAAACGTTGGTGACCTCAGCTTCCAAAGTGGTTGTTCCAGGCATTGATAATCTCCTGCTGGCGTGACTCGACTAATCGTTCAGCATCTTTGATCTTTGAGGAGCTTAGCCTAACGCAGAGCTAAGCGGCCGTGCGGTAGCGCGGTCCGAGTGAGCAACGCGAACGGCTTCAGCGAGAGGTTATCTCGCGGCTTCATCAGCTATGGCTCACACTGACTCAAGCCAGTTGCGAAGTAGAGTGTCCACGAGTTTCTGCGCCTCGTTTATTGTCATTGGATTTGGCGGCGGATCGCTCTCTTCCTTGCCATGCCGTGCGTCATCCCCAACGGCAGAGACGCTGTTCGCCGTGTGCTTAAAGCGCCTGATATCAGTGCGGGTTGCCCAATCCTTCGAAATTATCGTTTTCTGACTTATCGCTGCTTCGATCACTTCAAACAATCGATATAGGTCAACCCAAGTTAGCGCGCCAGCGTCACGAAGTCGAAGAGCCCGCTGAAGTTGAGGCTCACTAGCGGCAGCGGGTAGATGCCTTCGTACAGGGTCCCCCGGCCGCGATACCTTGCCCCCTGCGATGACTGTTGGCGGGTACACACGCATGCGAAAATGGGCAGTTGGAATGAATACCGTCACGCCTCGCTTCCCATCTGCATCAACGGCGTACACCACGCCCGAGAGCGTGATAGGGCGAAGGCTTTGCAGGTACAGGCGAGCAAGCCCCGACATCCTTTGAACAAGCTCTCGAGCATGCTCCAACGCATCTTCTGCACCTTCTTCCGCTGAGCCCCGAGAGAACCGCATCCAAAAGCGACCGTCACGCTCGAATATCTTCTCAGCAGAGTCTGCAAAAGCGTCACGCAACATCCCCAGGTCAGCCGCTTCGCCCTCGAGCCCGAACTCCCAATGTCCACTCATCGTTCTACGAGATAACGCTTATTGGATGGTTTCCGAGAACCAAGGCCAAAGTGCACCTCCCTTCCGTGAACCACCCTGAGTCTTCAAGTGGGTGTCGGCTGATCATCAAGGCAGCGCAACCTGTTTCAAATCATGTTGTCCTCCATGAACAGGTGGTTCTCGGACCCGTAAACCACCTGTTCATTCTGATGCACGCGTCCGGTTCGGGTGCCACTGCCACGCTGAACCATCACTGCGCTACATTCCCGCCGTGAGCCGGTGCAGGGAGCTGTAATCCAGCGCATCCAGCCCTGCAGCCGTCGCCCGCTCCAGCAGCGTCGCCAGCCCATCAAGTCCCTCCGTCTCCAGTCCCAGTCCGCGCGCCGTCTGCAGGAACAGCAGCAGGTCCTTGCGCAGGTGGGCGGTGGGGAAGTTGGGGTTGGCGTAATCGTCGGCCAGTTCCTTCGCCAGCTTCTTGTCGAAGGTGGGGGCGTACAGGGCGCTGGCGCGCAGGATCGCCATGAACGCCTCCACGTCCACCCCGGCCCGCTGCACCAGATGCAGGCTGAGGCTGAAGCTGTGGGTGAGGCTGGCGATCAGCTGGTTGAGGGCCAGCTTGGTGGTCAGCGCCGCCCCCACCGGGCCCAGCAGGCGGGGCTCACCGCCCAGCGCCGCCAGCACCGGCCGGGCCCGCTCCAGGGCCGCCGCCTCACCGCCCACCATCAGCTGCAGGTTGCCGGCCAGGGCCTCCGGCCGGCTGCCCAGCACCGGCACCTCCAGCAGCTCCGCGCCCCGCTCCGCCAGCGCGGCGGCCAGCTCCCGGCTTTCCTCCGGCGCGATCGTGGCCACCTGCAGCACCAGCCGGCCTGCCAGGGCCGCGCCGGCCTGCTCCAGCAGCACGGTCCGCGTGGTGGGGCCGTCGCTCAGCACCGTGATCACCACCTCCGCTCCGGCCACCGCCTCGGCTGGGGTGGCCGCGACCCGCGCACCCAGGGCCTGCAGCGGCGCGCAGCGCTCCCGGTGGCGGTTCCACACCGTCAGCGGCTGGCCGCCCTGCAGCAGCCGCTCGCCGATCGCCGCCCCCAGCAGGCCGGTGCCCAGCAGGCTGATCTCCATCGGTGCGGCCCTGCGGCGGCCGCCAACCTACCGGTGCTCTGGCTCGTCGGCTTCCTCCTCCAGTGGCTGCCAGATCAGGGGCCCGAAGCGGGCCACCACGGCCCGCAGGCCATCGAGTTCGCGGCCGCTGCGGCCGCTGAAGCCCAGCACCACACAGTCTTCGGGCACCGTCCAGTCCACCGAGCGGTCGCCGGCATCGCCGCCGCCGCCGATGCGCTGGCCGTCGCTGCTGCTCAGGAACAGCCGGTCGACGCGGCTGCCGCTGAGGCCCTCGATGCGGCGGATCGTGACGCCCTCCGGCAGCTCCAGGACGCCCCGGTCGCCGCCGCCGCCGCCGCCATGGACCTCCGGCTCGGGGGTCTCGTCCTCGCCGGCATAGCCCAGCCGGATCTGGTCCACCCGGGAGCCGGTGCGCAGCCCCACCTCCACCAGCCGCTGCCGCCGGCGGATCGCGTCGGCCCGCCCGGGGAAGGCGAAGGGGGCGCCGCCGTTGCCCCCCATGGGCAGCTCCTCGGCAAGGGTCACGTTCAGTTCCGGGCTGCCCGCCGCCAGGGACGGCAGCGCCGGGGCCTCCAGGGGGGTGGCGGCGGCGTCCCAGTAGGCGGCCCGGCAGGCGTCGATGGCCCGGCGATCGGCGGCGGCGGCGGCGCGCCGGACGGCCAGGGTCGGGTCCGGCGCCACGCCGTAGAGGCGGTACGTTTCCGCCACCCAGTCCATCTGGCGGATCAGTCCCACCACCTGCTCGCGACGCTCCAGCAGGCCGTCGCCCGCGTCTCCGCCGCTGAACAGCCGCCGGTTGGCGGCCACTGGCTCGAAGGCGGCGCCGATGGCCGGCACTGTCTCGTAGCCCCGCGTCCGCACCCTGATCAGCGCCGGCTGATCCAGCGGCAACCGGGCGAAGTCGTGGGCGAAGGGGATCAGGGAGGCGGCGTCCGCCGGCGGCTGGGCCCTGGTGCCGCTCACCTGCATCCGGAAGCCGACGTTCACCGCGGCGCTGCGGGCGACCGTCGTCACGGTCTCCACCAGAGCGGGGTTCAGGGTCAGGCCGCCCAGGCCCACTGCAGCGCCGATCTGCCGCTCCACCAAGCGGGCCTGCTCCCGCGACTGGGCGTAGAAGGTGAACACCCCATGGCACTCCCCGCCCACCTCCGCCGCCGCCACGAAGCCATCCCCGTGCAGGCCAACGAAGGCCTCGAGCTCGGCGGCGCCGGCCGGCACCGCCACCCCCTCCAGCAGCCGGGTCTGGCCCACCTCCACCGCGGCGCTCACCTGCCGCGCCCACACCACCAGCGAGAGGCTGAAGGCGGTGGTCTTCAGGGTGTCGCGGAACGACCGCTTGGCCTGCAGCAGGCTCAGGGGACCCAGGCCGACCCCCAGGGAGGTGCCGTTGTGCAGCGAATGCACCAGCTCCTCGCTGCTGCGGCAGAGCTGCCAGCCCACCGTGCTGCCGCCCCCCGCCGCCAGCACCGTGCCACCCACGGCCGCCTCGAGGGGTTCGCCGGGGTCGGCGACGCTGTGGCGCCCCCGGAACAGGGCCCCCCGGGCGACCTGCAGCGCCAGCTCCGACGGGTCAGCCATGGCGATACGGGCAGAGAACCCAAGCCTAGGCAGGCTCGATACGGTGGCCCCATGGACCCGCTCTGGCTGTCGGATCACCTGCTGAGCTGGCTGCGTTCGCCGCTGGGGGCGCTGGCCTTCGTGCCCCTCTATGCCCTGTGGGTCACCCTGCTGCTGCCGGGGGTCTGGGCCTCGATGCTGGCCGGGGTGCTCTATGGCCCGGTGGCGGGCAGCGCGCTGGTGTTCGCCGGGGCCTGCCTGGGGGCCCAGGCGGTGTTCCTGCTGGGGCGCGGCCGCTGGCGGGGCTGGGCCCGCCGCCGCCTGGCCGGTGCGCCGCGGCTGCAGGCGGTGGAGCAGGCGGTGTGCCGCCAGGGCCTGGTGCTGGTGCTGCTCACCCGCCTGTCGCCGGCCTTCCCCTTCAGCCTGCTCAACCTGGCCTACGGCCTCAGCGAGGTGAGCCTGCGCGACTACTCGATCGGCCTGATCGGCATCCTCCCGGGCACCGTGCTGTTCTGTGCCCTGGGGGCGGCGGCCGGCGATCCGCGGCGCTTTTCGGCCCTGCTGGCCGGCCCGGCCGATGGCGTCACCTGGGCCCTGCGGCTGCTGGGGGTGGCGGCCACCCTGGCGGTGGTGCTGCTGGTGGGCCGCCAGGTGCGCCTGGCCCTGGAGGAACGCGGGGTAGCCTCCCACGTTGCGATGCAGGCCAGCGATGGTGACGGCCGAGACTCCCCCCCACCCCAGCGCCGGCGCCTGCCCTAACTGCGGCGGCGATCGCCTCACCCCGGTGCGACAGGTGCGGGTCAGCAAGGCCCATGTCGCGGCTGAGCTCGCCCACTGCACCAGCTGCGACTTCCTGTTCCTGGCCGATCCCACCTGGCTGGACGTGGCCTACGAGGAGTCCTTCTACGGCGACACCGGCTACGTCGACCGCAACCTGCATGCCTCGCGGCTGCTGCGGCTGCTGCTGGTGATCGGCCGGCTGGGCCGCTTCGGCGCCAGCGAGCCGGGCTGCGACCTGGGCACGGGCCTGGGCATGTTGCCGCGGCTGCTGCGCGACCACGGTTTCGATTTCCACGGCACCGACGCCTATGCGGCCATGGAACTCATCCGTCCTTTCTGCGGCCCGCCCGGCGATGGGCCGATCGGCTGCAAGACCGCCTTCGAGGTGATCGAGCATGTGCCCTGCACCCCCGACTTCCTGCGCCAGGAGGTGGGGGCCACGCCCCTGTTCGTCTTCTCCACCCTGATGCGCCGGGAGGGCGAGATCCCCGGGCCGGACTGGTGGTACTACGCCTTCGGCAACGGCCAGCACATCAGCTTCCACAGCCGCCGCAGCTTCGAGGTGGCCATGGAGCAGGCGGGGATGGATCCGTCCTGGCTGGTCTGCATCGACGGCCCCGTGCATGCACGGGCCCTGCATCTGATCGCCCCTTCGGCCCGCTGGCGGCGGGCCTTCCGGGTGGCCGGCGCTCTGGTGAACCGGGGCCTCGACGGGCTGCTGCTGCCCTGGCTGGAGCCCCTGGTGGGGCTGCGCACCCGCATCATCCCCGACCACACCATCGCCATGGAGCGGCTCAGATCTGCCGCAGAGCGTCAGCCTTGTCCTTGAAGTCGCTGAGCAGCAGCTGCAGGTAGGTGACCTTGCGCAGCTTGACGTTGGCGGTGAGGGACATGCCCACCTGCAGCGGCAGCACCTTGCCGCTCTTGAGCTTCAGCTGCTGGGAGTTGAGCCGGATGTCCACCGGAAAGCGGTAGAAGTTGTCGATCTGATCCGGGGGCAGGGCATCGGAGCCGATGCGCCTCACCGTGCCCTGCAGCACGCCGAAATCGGTGGCGGGGAAGGAGTCGATGCTGATGTCGGCGGCCTTGCCCACCGAAACGAAACCGATCTCCCGGCTGGGCACCTCCACCCGCGCCTCCAGCTTGTCGAAGGGCACCACCTTCATCACCGGTTCGCTGGTCTGGGCGACGAAGCCGCGGGAGCGGGACTTGAGCTCGAACACCACCCCCGACTCGGGGGCCCGGATCTCCTGGTACCGGATGTTGACGTTGAGCTCGGTCAGCTTGCTGCGCAGATCGGCCAGTTCGCTCTGGATCTCGCGGACGCCCTGCTGCAGGATCGCCTGCTGGCGCAGCCGGTCGACCTGGGTTTCCTCCAGCTTGCCCTGCACCTCCTGCACCTTGTTGCGCTGGGAGAGGTACTGGAGTTCGGCGGTGGCGCCCTCCTTGTTGAGGGTCTCGAGCCGCCCGAGCACGTCCTTCTCCAGGGTCAGGCTCTGGCGCAGCACCCGCTGCTCGGTGTCGTTGAACTGCAGGTAGCGGTCGAGCTCCACCTGCTTGAGCCGCAGCTGCTGCTGCTTGTACCGGATCGTCTGCAGCAGGCTGCGCTGGCGGTCGCGGGTGGCCTCGGTGTCGAGGCGCAGCAGCACCTGGCCCTTCTCCACCCGCTCGCCCTCCTTCACCAACACCTCGTCCACCACGCCGCCGACCGGCATCTGGATGTCCTTCACGGCGCCGATGGGTTCGAGCTTGCCCGGGGCGGTGACGATCTCCTCGGTCTGGGCGAAGGCCAGCCAGCCGAGGCCGAACAGGGTGACCCCCATCAGGGTCCAGGTGATCGAGCGGGCCCAGAAGCGGGACTGCTGCAGCACCACATCGTCGCTGTCGGTGTGGATGCTGCGCTCGAGGCCGTTCTGGGCCCGCCGCAGCAGGCCGGCCGGAGTGGGCAGGGGAGGACGTGCCATCAGCCCGCCTCCTGCTGGCGATACAGCGCGAAATAGCGGCCCTTCAGGGCCATCAGTTCGTCATGGGTGCCGGTCTCGACGATGGCGCCCTGGTGCATCATCACGATCAGGTCGGCGCGGCGGATGGTGGAGAGGCGGTGGGTGATGAAGAACACGGTGCTCTGGCTCATCGCTTCGCGCAGGTTGTCGCACACCTGGCGTTCGGTGTCGTAGTCGAGGGCGCTGGTGGCCTCGTCCATCACCAGCAGCTGGGGCTGGCTCAAAAGGGTGCGGGCGATGGCGATGCGCTGGCGCTGGCCGCCGGAGAGGGAGGCGCCCCGTTCCCCCAGGGGGGTGCTGTAGCCGGCGGAGAGCTCCATGATGAAGTCGTGGGCGCCGGCGATGCGGGCGGCCTGCACGATGGCGTCGCTGGGGGCCTCCGGGTTGGTGAGGGCGATGTTCTCGCTGATGGTGCCGGAGAAGAGCAGGGGGTCCTGGGGCACGATGCCCACCTGGCGGCGCAGGGAGTAGAGCTCCACCTTGTCGATGTCGTAGCCGTCCACGAGGATGCGGCCCTTGGTGGGGGCATAGAGGCGGGGGAGCAGTTTCATCAGCGTGCTCTTGCCGCTGCCGCTCTGGCCCACGACCCCGGTGAAGGTGCCGGGGGGCACATGCAGGCTGACGTTGCTGAGCACCTCCGGCCCGCCGGGGTTGAAGCGGAAGCTGAGGTTCTCGAACACCACGTCGCCCTTCACCGGCGGCAGGGGAATGTGGCCGCGGTCGGCTTCGCTCGACTCCTCCGGGGTGTCGACCACGTCGGCGAGGCGCTCGAACGAGACCCGCAGCTCCTGGATGTTCTGCCAGATCGAGGAGAGCCGCAGCAGGGGCTGGGTGACGTAGCCGCTGATGATCCGGAAGGCGATCAGCTGACCCAGGGTGAGCTCCCCCTTGAGCACCAGGGTGGCCCCCACCCAGAGCACCAGCAGCTGGGAGAGCTTCTGGAGCACCGAGCTGGTCTCGTTGAGGAAGGTGCCGGTGATCGTCTTCTCGAAGGTGCGGGAGATGTATTTGGCGTACATCTCCTGCCATTTCCAGCGGCTCACCATCTCCACGTTCTGGGCCTTCACCGTCTGGATGCCGGTGAGCACCTCCACCAGGTGGCTCTGGGTGCGGGCGTTCTCCTCGGCCGCCTGGCGGTACTGGCGCCGGAACAGGGGCGCCCCCAGCAGGGTGAGCCCCACCTGGATGGGCAGCACCGCCAGGGCGATCAGGGTCAGCAGCCAGCTGTAGATCGCCATCACGATGATGTAGATCACCGAGAAGGCGGCATCCAGCAGCGTGATCAGGGCCTGGCCCGTGAGGAAGTTGCGGATCTTCTCCAGCTCGGCGATCCGGGTGCCGAGCTCGCCGACGGGGCGCTTGTCGAAGTAGCCGAGCGGCAGCCGCAGCAGGTGGTCGATCACCTCGGCGCCGAGGCGCAGGTCGATGCGGTTGGTGGTGTCGGTGAACAGGAAGGTGCGCAGCGAGCCGATCACCCCCTCCATCAGGGTGACCACCACCAGGGCCATGCCCAGGATCTGCAGCGTGTCGAGGCTGCGCTGGGAGATCACCTTGTCGATGATCACCTGGATCAGCAGGGGGTTGGCCAGGCTGAACAGCTGGACCACGAAGGAGGCCAGCAGCACCTGGAGCAACATGCCCCGGTAGCGCTTCAGGGCCGGCCAGAACCAGCCCGGACCGAAGGTCTGCTCCGGGGTGTCGATGCTGCGCTCCAGCAGCAGCAGCTCCAGCCCCTCCGGGTACTGCTCGGCGATCTGGGCGGGGCTGAGGTGAACCCAGCCCTCCGCCGGCGAGGCCAGCCGCAGGCCGGCGGCGTTGCTGGCGGTGGCGACGGCGAAGCCCTCCTTCCACGGCACCAGGCAGGGGGTGATCAGCCGGGTGGCGGAGGCCGCCGGCACCTTGGCACCGGTGACCAGCAGGCCGAGCATGGCGGCGATCTGGCCGCAGAGCTGCAGATCCGGCGGCTGGCCGCGGCGCATCTTGTCGCGCAGGATCTTGTCCACCGCGTCGCGGCGGTAGGGCAGCTCCAGAAGCTTGCCGAGCATCTGGAAGCAGGCCAGGGTCTCCTCCAGCGGACCGTTGCCCCGCACCAGGGTGAGGTGGCGGTCGGCCCGCTCCTGGCCCAGATCGAGGCTGCTGGGCTGGGCCAGCCCGCCGGCTTCGGCCTCGATCGGTTCGCCCGGGCCGCCGGCTTCGGCGCCGATCGGTTTCGGCGCCGGGTCCTCTGCGGGGGCGGGGGCGAGGGCCACCAGGCGCAGCGGCAGCGGCGGGCGGGCCTGGGGCAGGGGCACCGCCGGGTCGAGCACCGAGCCGATCGCCAGGTCGGGAACGTTGGCGCTGGCCAGCAGCAGTTCCTCGCCGTCCAGCAGGGTGACGGCCCCATCGTCTGGCGACACCGCCCGTGCCCGATGGCGCAGGCGTTCGAGCTTCTCCCGCCACAGGGCCGGATCGAAGCGGCCTGCGGCGGCCCCCTCCCGCTGCAGCAGCAGCTGGTGCAGCTCCGCCGTCCACAGGTGGCGGCCACACCACTGGCGCAGGCCGTCCTCGGCCAGCAGCAGCTCGAGCATCACCGCGTCGGGGATCGCTGTCGCCAGCAGGTCGGAGGCGGCGCTCACCGGTTCGATCCCCTCGGCCCGCAGCAGCGAGGCCAGCCCCACGACGGCGCCGGGTCCGAGGCGCTCGATGGTGAAGGGCCGACCGTCCCGTTCCGCCAGCAGGCGTGCATCCCCCTCAAGGAGCACCAGCACCCGGTCGCCGATGTTGCCGGCGCTGCTGAGGTCCTCGCCGACGCGGAAGCGACACGGGCGGGCCTCCGCCAGCAGGCGCTCATGGCCGGCGGCGGAAAGGCCGTCGAAGGGCGGCAGGGTGAGCCAGTCGGTGCGCCCCGGGACGGTGGAGGTCATCGTCCCTGCCCCGGACGCAGCCGCAGGGCCACCTCCTGATCCACCCATTCCTCGAACAGCTCCCGGGCCATCCGTTTCTGCATGGCGTCGTCGAAGCTGGCCGAGCGGAGCGTTTCCAGCCGCACCACCAGCCACCAGCGATCGATGCGCAGGGGCGGGTGCAGCTGGCCCGGGCGGCTGGTGCGCAGGAGTTCGGCCAGGGAGGGATGGGCCTGCAGCAGCGGCACCGGACCCACCACCCCCCGGGTGGAGCGCTCGGGCCCCTTGGCGTAGGTGGCCGCCAGCTCGGCGAAATCGGCTTCCCCCTCGGCGATGCGCAGGTAGAGCTCCCGGGCCAGGGCACCGTCCTCCACCCGCAGCAGGCTGTAGATCACCTGGTCCAGCTGGTTCTTGCGGGCCAGGTAACGCTGCTCGGCCCGGTGCAGGAAATGCTCCTGGCAGTGACGATCGATCCTGGCCGGCAGCTCGGCCTGCCAGAGCACGTCGGCCTCCGACAGCTCATGGCGCTGCAGGTGGGCCCGGAGGTCGTCGGCGGAGCGGAGGCCGTGGCTGGCCCCCCACTCCTGCTGGGCCTTCTGGCGCTCCTCCTCCGCCAGGGTCACCGCGGCCACGGCCGTGGCGATCACCGACTGGCGCAGCAGGGGAACCAGCAGCTGATGGCGGGCCAGGTGGCGCCGCAGCTCCCCGGGGATCTCCGGCAGCGGCTCCAACTGCACCACCACCGGTGGCCCGGAGGGACGCGCGGGCGGATCGAGGCTGATGTCGTGATCCAAGGAAAGGGCGACGGCCACGGGATCGGCTAACACCCGGGCATTCTGGGGCTGAACCGGCGATTCCCGATGTATCGGCGGCAGGATCAGCCGTCATACCGGATCGGCCGGTCAGGAGCGCCGCACGATCGGCTCGGCGCGCACCACGCTGCCGAGGAGCAGGAACAGGGCCTCGATGCTGCCCACCCGCGTCACTTTCTGGAACCAGGCATTTTCCCCGTAGATCAGCTGGATGAGGGCGGCCTCCGTCTCCTGGGCCGGCATCTGGAAGCTCAGCCCCAGCAGCGGCAGCTGGCGCAGGCGGCCGGAGCGCATCAGGCGCACCGGCAGTTCCAGGTGGAACTGGGGCACCCGCAGCAGGCCCTCGGTTTCCTTCCCTGTGGGGGCGGCGGTGTTGAGCACCAGACTCGCCCCCTGCTCGGAGACGTCGTTGGTGGTGCCCCAGTACTCCTTGCCCCCCAGTTCCAGGCAGGCCGCCAGTTCCAGGGGGAAACGGTCGGCCTGGCGACGCACCGGCTTGTCGATGCAGGCCAGCAGACAGATGAACATCAGCAGGCCGTTGTAGAGATTCCAGCCCACCATCAGGCCTTCCCCCTCGAAGACGGATCGGGACCAGCGGATGTCCAGCAGGGGCAGGCCGTAGTTCAGCACCAGCACACCCACGAACAGGAACAGGTAGGTGAGAAAGGGCCAGGCGAAACGCAGATCCAGGATCTGTTTCTGGCTGGTGACGTCCTTGTTGGTCACCAGGCTGCCCACGGAACGGAACGGCCGGAACAGAATCTGTGACAGCCTCCTCAGGGCCGGGAAGCAGAACAGGGCTTCATAGACTTCCGTCCAGAAATGGAAATAGTGGCCGTTGGTCTGCCAGGAGGGCAGGAAGTAGAGCATGATCACGAACGGCAGGCCGTAGGCGAGGTACTCCACCGGCGGAGCGGCGATCAGGGTGAAGCCGATCAGCATCGACAACAGCGGGAAAATGATGTAGACGGCGCGAAACAGGGGTGTCAGCAGGCTGAGCAGCAGATTCAGATAGAAGACCTTCTGCCAGACATTCAGCGTCTTCCAGATCGGCAGTTGCTTGGGAGACGTGAAGACCTGCACATTGCCCTGCATCCAGCGCAGCCGCTGCTCGAGGTAATCGCGGAAGGTGCGGGGCACTTCGCCCAGGCTCAGCACCTCATCGAGGTAGATCATGCGCCAGCCGCGGGTGAGCAGGCGGGTGCCCGTCTGGTTGTCTTCGACGATGCAGTGGGTGACATAACCGCCGATGGACTCCAGGGCCGATCGCCGCGCCAGGTAGGAGGTGCCGCAGCAGACCACGGCATTGAACGGATCGCGGATCACCTGGACGTAACGGAAGAAATAGTCCATGTCGTCCGGCACCAGCACATCCAGCCCGAGGTTGCGGTTGTGGAAATCGGAGTTGAAGTAGTGCTGCGGCGTCTGCACCAGGGCAACTTCGGGATCCTTGAAGAAACCCACCGTGCGGTCGAGGAAGCGGCTGAAGGGAATGAAATCGCAATCAAAGACGGCGATCAGCTCACCCTTGGAATGGGCCAGGGCGTAGTTGAGATTGCCGGCCTTGCGGTGCAGATTGTCGGGCCGGCTCAGATACTGCACCCCCAGCTCGGCGGCCAGGGCGGCAATGGCGGGCCGGTGGCCATCATCCAGAACGTAGATGGTCTTGTTGGCGTACTGGATGTTGCGGCAGGCCATGACGCAGCGACGGATCAGTCGCTCGGATTCGTTGTAGGTGGGAATCCACAGATCCACACTGGGCTGCTGTTCCTTTGCCCAGGCCAGCAGCTGGTCCGCCTCGCGTCGCCGTTGCTGGGGCCTGTAGCGGAGGGAGGGGTAGAACTGCAGCGCCGATGTCAGCAGGTAGGTGACCTCGCAGAGGAAGAAGACGAGGCTGAAGAACAGGCTGACCGGGTGGGCCGTGTTGATGGTGGTGGCGCGCCAGATGAAGTAGCGGATCGTGAAGACCGACAGCATCACGTTCACCAGCAGGTAACTGGAGGGACGCCTGGGCAGCAGGTTCACCCCCAGGCAGATGCCGATCGCCAGGGCCAGGGGCAGCAGCACGTCGACCCACACATCCCGCACCTGCCAGAGCTCCGGCAGCACCCGGAAGCTCAGGGGATTCAGCAGCCCGACCGCCACCACGGACACCTGCAGGTTGGCCAGCAGCACCGCCAGCACCAGGCACCCCGCCGAGAGCAGCAGCACCATCCAGACCCAGGGCGAGATCCTCGAGCGGCCCTGGGGATCCGAAAACGCATGCAGGAACTTCATCGCTGGAAGCTGACCTTCGCCGTGAACCCCACGTAGCAGAACTCCCCAGGAGGCGCCGGGAAGTCGTTGAGGATGCGGATCTTCACCTCGCTTTCCCTGGCCAGGTTGATCGGCACCGGCGTGGGGGCCTCCTCGCCCAGCTGGGTGCGGCCGATGCCGGAGCGGATCCCCACCACCTCACCCCGCAGCTTGTCCCGGCTGCCCACCAGCTCGATCCTGGCCTTGCTGCCCAGGCGGATCCGGTTGAGGTCGTTCTCCGCCACCGTGGTGGTGAGCCAGCGCTGGCTGCAGTCGATCATCTGGATCACCGACTGCATCGCATCGACGGAGTCGCCCCGCTGGGCCCCCAGCTGCCAGATCACCGCCTTGCGGGGGCTGATCAGGCGGGCGCTGCTGCGCTCCTGCCATTCCTTGCGGGCCACAACCACCTGCTGCTCCAGGCCACTCACCTGGAAGGCCTGGGTGCGCACATCGCCTTCGGCGTTCTCCAGGGCGATGGTGGCCTCCTGGAGCCGCACCACCGGATCGGAGTTGCTGCGGTTGTTGCGCAGGGTCAGCTCGTTGCGGGAGGCCTCCAGCACCGCCGCCTGGCCGGCCAGCTGGGCCTCCAGGCCCCGGACCTCACGGGCGCGCTGCAGTTCGGTGGTGCGGGCCCGGTCGACCACATTCGCGGCCACGGCACCGGCCCGGAACAGCTCATCCTGGCGCCGGGTCTCCCGCTGGGCGAAGGCCAGTTCCTTGCGGGCGCGATCCAGGGCGAAACCCAGGCTGTCCCGGTCGCCCTGGTCGCGGGCCACCTCCAGGTTGCGCTGCTGGCGGGCGTCCTGGGTGAGCCGCTCCACGAGCTTCTGGCGCAGGTCGCGGCGCGTCCGCAGTTCCTGCAGCCGGCCCCGGGCCGTTTCCAGATCCGTCTCGAGGGCCGAGAGGGCATCCCGGGAGGCCCTGGGGTTAACGATGATCGCCAGGGTCTGGCCGGGGCGGACCTCCACGCCCGTGCCGACGTTGAGGCTTTCCAGGGTGCCGGTGACCGGACTCCGCAGCACGATCGGGGTGGCATTGATGACCGCATCGCGGGAGCGGGCGGTGAAGAAGTTGATCACGATGGCCAGGGCCGTGATCAGCAGCCCTGCCGAAATCAGCAGGATGGTGAGATCCGCCCTGCGGGAGCTGGGAATGGTGTCGTCGTCATCCGTCGCGGCGATGTCAGGGGCGGCGACATCCAGGACCTGACCGGCAGCGCCGGCGGATTCAGGCTCACTTGCGCCCGCGGCGGATGGGGGCATCCCAGCGTTGGATGGAAGACACGCCATGCTAACAGCGCCGGATTTTTTTGCTTCGATAAGACCTATCGATTGGTTGTGAATCTGTCATCAGCCGGCTCTCCTGAGGCCGCCCATCTGAGCCGCTCAGCGCTTCTCGAGGGCCGCCTGAATCGTGGCGGTTGCCGGTTTGGGTTGGTTGTCTTCATCGAAGGGCAGGGGCCGCTGGGGCAGGCCATCCGCCCGCGGCATGAACGCATTCAGCCAGGTGGTGCGATCACTCAATCCCCAGGTGGTGATCAGCTTCAGCCGCGGTTCCGGCAGGACCGCCGCCAGGAAGGCGCCGTACACCGCCGCCACGGCCCGGTCCCGCTCCGGGATGGCCGCCGGCAGTTCCCGGTCGTTCACGTCCAGTTCGGTCACGAGGATGTCCAGGTCCAAGGCGGCCAGCTCCTTCAGGAAGGCGGGCAGGGTGCGGAAGGTGGTCGGTCCGCTGCCGTTGGCATAGAGATGGGCCTGCAGACCGACGGCGTTCAGCGGGACGCCGCGCTGCCGCAGCTGCCGCAGGAGCTTCAGGAGGGCCTGCCGTTTGCGCGCCGTCTTGGCGTCATCGCCCTCCAGCCCGTACTCGTTGATCACCAGGGCCGCCTTCGGGTCGGCCTGGTGGGCAAGGGTCAGCGCCCGGGCGATGTAGTCGGGGCCCAGCCGCTCCAGCCAGAGGCTGCGGCGCAGGCCCGTGCCGTCGTCGGCGATCGGTTCGTTCACCACGTCCCACGACGGAAGCTGGCCGCGGTAATGGCCCACCACGGTGCGGATGTAGGTCGCCATGGCCCGATCGAGCTGAGCCGGTGGCAGGGCCTTCACCCAGGCCGGCAGCTGCTCGTGCCACACCAGGGTGTGGCCCCGCATCGCCAGGCCCTGCTCGCGGGCGAAGGCCAGCAGCCGGTCCGGGGCGCTGAAATCGAAGCGGCCGGGCGCGGCCTCCACCCCATCCCACTTCAGCTCCGATTCGGGCACGATCAGGCCGCTCTGCTCGCTCACCAGGCGGCGCAGGCCCGGATCCCGCAGCTGGTCATTGGTGACGGCGGTGCCCCAGCGCAGCCCGCGCGCCGCCGCCAGCCCCTGCAGGGTCGGGGCCGCTCCCGGGGGCAGGGCCCGGGCCACGCTCCAGCCCAGGGCGGCCACCACGGCGATCACGATCAGTTGCCGACGTCGCATGGAGCGGGGCGGGGGGAGGGGCGCCCCCATCACTCTGGCCGGCCGTCCCGGCGCCGTCATCCCAACGGGAGGCTCAGGCCGGATCCGCCGCCAGCAGCGCCCGCAGGCCGTCCTCATCCAGCACGCTCACCCCCAGGGACTGGGCCTTGGTGAGCTTGCCGCCGGCCTCCTCGCCGGCCACCATCGTTGTAGACGCAGCGGATGGCGGCCTCCCCCTCCTCCCGCACCAGCGCCGAGCCGCATTCCTGGCAGGTGAGGCGCAGCAGGCGGCTGGGGGCCTCCTCGGCGGCGTACTTGAGGGCGATCGCCCAGCGGGGTGCCTTCTGGGTGAAGCCCGCCTCCTCCTGCAGGCGCAGGTCGTCGAGTTTCACCACCACCCCATCGGTGGCATAGGGCAGGCCGCGGCGCTCCTGCTCCCAGCGGTCGCAGAAGGCATACACCGCCGCGAGCGAATGGAGCAACCCGGCTCTGGGACTCACCCGGAAGCCGGCGGCCTGGAGCCACTGCTCCGATATCACTGGGTGATCAATTAGGACCTGCGATCAAAGAAGCACCACAATCGACTGCGAACTGTCAGACTATGCTCGTTAGGCTACTGAAGAGGATGCGATCTTTGTCAGTCATGTGGGTTGAGGACTCGTTTGATGTGGAGCCTGGCATTGGCGTCGCCTGTGCCCGAGATAACTCGACCTCCGATCCTCTGTTTAAGCAGGCTCAAGACCATCTGCGCCGTGAATTGTCTTTATTCCTGCTCACCAAGGATGATGTGGACATTGTCTATAAGCCACAATGCAGTCTGCTGTTGACAAGCTCTCTAGACCACATTGAATCCAACAACAAGGTTCGTGATGCCTATGGTGCCGGAGTTCCAGTCGTGCTGGCATCCGATGTTCTTACATGCTCTGTCGGAGAAAGAATTCGAGCTTTCCTTGCGCCTTCTCGTCATGCGGAATATTGTAATGACAAGCAAGAATTTGAGGGGTCCTGGCATCTCGCTAGCCACGTCCTAAAGGCCAGCGATCGGTATTTTGCGACGCACACTCGAGCTGGAGGTAAGTTGAAGTGCATTGAGCGCATTGAAGAGCATCTGCGCAATGTTATTGGCGAGTCACAGGACGTGGGCAATGCGCTTCCTCAAAAGCAGCCGATCGATTTTGTTGTCGTGCCAACTCTCCGCACAATTTCAAAAAACCTCAAGCTTGCGGTCAATCGGCATCCTCCTGTTCCGGTGATTCGCTCTTACGAGTTAATTGATAAAGCCGAAGGTGATGAGGTGCCAGCATGGATTTGGAAGGGCGGTGAAATGTGGGCATATCCTCGGAAGTGCAATCCTCGATAGCTGTACCCCGAATTGAACTAGGATCGAAATTCCGAGCAGCTTCGAAAGCTATTCTGTGTCTTTGCGCCCAAATTGTCTTTTGATTTCTGCCATTTTTGGCTGATTCAACAAAGTCTTCAGCCCATCTTCATCTAGCACTTGAATCCCAAGGCTCTTGGCTTTGGTTAGCTTGCTGCCAGCTTTTTCCCCGGCTACGACGTAGTCAGTCTTGTTGCTCACACTGCTGATCACCCTGCCCCCTGCTGCCTCGATCAGGGTTTGGGCATCGGCTCTCTTTAGTGTGGGTAGGGTGCCGGTCAGCACAAAGCTCTTGTTGGCTAGATCGGTTGACCGGTGGCCGCGTGGCTGATTTAGGTCATCTGAGAGAACGAATTGGGCACTTTCCGAAAGAAGGGTGCCCGTTTCCTGTTGAAGAGATTTGATTAAGTCCTCGTTGGCGCGCGTGGAAAACCAGATGATCAGGCTTTGAATAGTGCTTTCGCCAATGCCTGGTATTTCACGGAGGATTTCCGGCGTCTCATCAAGAGCGGAACGTAGATCGGCCACGCTTCTATATCGACTGGCCAGAGCTTTGGCATTCACCTCTCCCACGTGGCGTATCCCCAGCCCGTAGAGCTGGCGGTACCAGGGCTGCTGCTTTGAGGTCTCCAGAGCGGCCACCAGATTGCTTGCACTCTTCGCCCCCATTCCCTCCATGCTGGCCAGGAGAGCCGCATTGAGCCGGTAGAGATCCGCGATGGAGTGCACTGATCCGTTCTCCACAAGTTGCTCGATCCGTTTTTCGCCCAGCCCTTTGACATCGAGGGCCCCCTTGCTCACCCAGTGGCGCAGGGAGCCCCGCAGGATGGCGGGGCAGCCGTTGTTGACGCAGCGGGTGGCGGCCTCCCCCTCCTCCCGCACCAGCGCCGAGCCGCATTCCGGGCAGGTGGGCGGCAGCTCCAGCCGCCTGGCCCCCTCCGGCCGCAGCTCGACCAGCACCCGCACCACCTCGGGGATGATCTCGCCCGCCTTGCGCACCACGATCGTGTCGCCGGCGCAGAGATCCAGCTCCGCCAGCCGGTCGGCGTTGTGGAGGGTGGCGCGGCTCACGGTGGTGCCCGCCAGGGGCACCGGCTCGAACTCCGCCACCGGCGTGACCACCCCCGTGCGGCCCACCTGGCAGGTGAGGCGCAGCAGGCGGCTGGGGGCCTCCTCGGCGGCGTACTTGAGGGCGATCGCCCAGCGGGGTGCCTTCTGGGTGAAGCCCGCATCCTCCTGCAGGCGCAGGTCGTCGAGTTTCACCACCACCCCATCGGTGGCATAGGGCAGGCCGCGGCGCTCCTGCTCCCAGCGGTCGCAGAAGGCCTTCACCGCCGCCAGGTCGGGGCAGAGGGCGCAGTGGGGATTGACGCGGAACCCGGCCGCCTTCAGCCAATCCAGGGCCTGCCACTGGCTGCGGGGCACGGCCGGGTCGCCGGGGCCGGCCCGCCAGTCCTCGGGCAGGTGCAGGGTGTAGGCGAAGAACGACAGCCCGCGGGAGGCCACCACCTTCGGATCCAGCTGCCGCAGGGTGCCGGCACAGGCGTTGCGCGGATTGGCGAAGGGGGCCTCGCCCCGCTCGGCGCGCTCGGCGTTGATGGCGGCGAAGGTGGACTCCGGGATGAAGGCCTCACCGCGCACCTCCACCCAGGCGGGGGGCTGCTCCAGGTCGAGCCGCAGGGGCACGCTGCGGATCGTGCGCACGTTGGCGGTGATCTCCTCGCCCCGCTCCCCGTCCCCCCGGGTGGCGGCCCGCACCAGCACCCCCTGCTCATAGCTGAGGGCGAGGGCGTTGCCGTCGATCTTGAGTTCGCCCACCATCGGCAGGGCCGGAGGAGGGGATCCGGCCGGCGGCTCCCGGTCGAGCACCCGCAGCAGCCGGGAGTACCAGCCGTCGAGCTCGTCGTGGGAGAAGGCGTTGTCGAGGCTCAGCAGGCCGATCCGGTGGGCCACGCTGGTGAACCCCTCGGCCGGGGAACCGCCCACCCGTCGGGTGGGGCTGTCGGGCCGGATCAGCTCCGGATCGGCCTCCTCCAGGGCCACGAGCTCCCGGTAGAGCCGGTCATACACCGGGTCCTCCATCACCGGAGCATCGAGCACGTAGTAGGCGTGGGCGGCGCGGTTGAGCAGCCGCCGCAGTTCCTCCGCCCGGGCTTGGGCCACGGCTCAGGCGGCCGCCAGCTTGGTGATCCGATCCACCCGCCAGGCCTCCTCCACCTTCACGAAGGTGAAGTCGAGGGGGAGTTCCTCCTTGCCGTCGGTCTTGAGCTTGACCGTCAGGATCACCTGGCCCTCCTGCAGCCGGGGACGGCCGGACTTGAGGTTGCGGTACTTGTTGAGCTGCAGCCCGGCCAGGAAGCGGATGAACTGCTGGCGGTTGACGTGGGAGCGGTAGTTGCGGGTGGTGAGCAGGTAGGCCCCGTCCACCTGGCCGGAGGCCACCTGGGTGAAGAACTGCTTGATCAGCGGATTGATGCCCCGGGCGCTGAGCACCAGCCGGACCGCCGAGATGGTCCAGTACAGAAGCAAGCCACCGGCTCCCGCCAGCAGGAGCTTGGTGCCGATGTCGCGGGCCAGTCCCCAGTCCATGGTGATCCCATCCGTTCGCAGCGTTGCAGAGTCTGACGGACGACCCCACCAGAATGGGCCGATGCCCCTGGAACCGCTCCTGCCCCTGTTCCACCGGCTCAACCGCGAGCACTTCGACGGCCAGCTCACCCGCCAGGACAGGCCGCTGGTGGACGTGCGCTGGAGCGACGGCAGGCTCACCCGCACCGCCGGGCTCTATCGGCGGGGGCGTCTGGCGGACGGGCGTGACCTCTGCGAGATCGTCCTCTCGAGGCCCCTCCTGGAGCCGCTGCCGCGGCAGGCCACCCTGGGCACCCTCTGCCACGAAATGATCCATGCCTGGGTGGACCGGGTGCTGGTGGCGTCGGAGGTCCATGGCCCCCGGTTCCGGGCCCGCATGGAGCAGATCAACCGGGCCCAGGACGACTTTCAGGTGAGCCTGCGGCACCGCTATCCCCTGCCGGTGGCCGCCAGCCGCTGGATCGCCCGCTGCCCGTGCTGCGACAGCCGCACGCCCTACCAGCGCCGCCGGCAGGGCCTGGCCTGCCGCCGCTGCTGCGAGCGCCTCCATGGCGGGCGCTGGGATGCGAGCTGTCTGCTGGTGTTCGAGCCCAACACCGCCTAGGTTCTGGCGCAGGTGTTGGGGCCGATGGCGACGTTTCTCTGGACCCTGGAATGGGGTGGCTTCACCATTGCCCTGGTGGGGATGGGGCGGGAGCACTGGCTGTCCGGTCGGCGCCGCTAAATTGGTCTGATGCATCCGATGGATCAGGGCTACGGCCGCGAACGGGATCCCTGGGACCGCGAACCTCCCGAGCGCGACTCCCGTGAACGCGAACCCCGCGAACGCGACATCCAGCCGCGCGATGCTCGGGAACGCGAGCTGTCCCGGCGGCCCCGTGGCGGCAGCGATCCTCTCGATCAGCGCGTTGATCGCTGGGTGACGGCCGGCCGACAGTTCGTTGAGGGGGTGGCGGGGTCGCGGCCGGGGGGCCGACCCGCCGGGCGGGGGACCGACCGTCGCTCCCAGCTGCGGCCCCGGATGGATGAGCTCGGCCGCTGGGTGGAGGGCCGCCTCGACTGGCTGCTCGACGACGGCGACGACTGGCGGGAACCCTGGCAGGAGAGCGACCGCGGTGCCCCCGGGGCTCCGGTGGAACCGCCGGCCCCGGGCCGTTCCCGCCGCCCGATGCTCGAGGCGGTCTCCCGCCGCGGCCGCTCAGGGCCGCCGCCATCGCCCGCCCCCGCCTCGGCTTCCACCGCCGCCCCTCTCTCGGCTCCAGGCTCCGGCGCGGCAGACGATGGCGACTGGCCCGATGACGCCAGCTTCACCCTGCCCCGCTGGCAGCGCCCCGAAGGCCCCGGCGAGCCGGAACCGACCTTCACGCCTCCGGCCTCCGGCCGGCCGCTGCCCCGCTCGAGCCGCCGCCGCGCCTGAGCCGGCGACACCGCCATTTCGGCGGGAAGTGGGCTAGGACTGGCTTCGTACTTGCAGGGACGTCGGCCATGAGCAGCCTGGTGGTGGTTGGGTTTCCGTCCGTGGCGGAGGCCGACCAGGTGCGGCGCCAGCTGGTGGAGATCCAGAAGGAAGAACTGATCGCCCTCGAGGATGCGGTCGTCGTCGAGGCCGAACCGGACGGCAAGGTGCGCCTGCACCAGTCGCTCAATCTCACCAAGGCCGGTGCCCTCGGCGGTGGCTTCTGGGGCACCCTCGTGGGCCTGCTGTTCCTCAATCCCCTGCTCGGGGCCGCCGTCGGCGTCGGCCTGGGGGCCGCTTCAGGTTCCCTGTCGGACCTGGGCATCAACGACAACTTCATGCGGGAGGTGGGAGAAACCCTCCCCCCCGGCAGTGCGGCCCTGTGCCTGCTGCTGCGCGACGCCACCCCCGATCGGCTGATCGAGCGGCTGCGGGTTCATGCGCCCCACGCCAAGCTGCTGCGCACCAACCTCAGCCATACCGACGAGGACCGGCTGCGTCAGATGCTCGAGCAGGCGAGCAAGCAGGCCCAGGCCCTGCGGCTGTCCTGACCTTCGGGTTGACGCGGAAGCTGCAGCCCCGCTGACGCAGTTCCCTGTTCACCGGCTTCACCAGGTCGCGGGGAACGTCAATGGCCATCTCCTCGGCCGAGATGCTGATCGACGGGGAGCCGTTCTGCAGGGCGCTGAGCAGATCGGCCCAGAGACTCACCATGGTGCGCTGGGCCTGGGGCACCAGCCCCAGCCGCTCGAGGTGGGGGGCGCAGCCCTGGTGCAGCCAGAGGCTGGAGTGGTGATGACCCGGCTGGGGACGCATGGCCAGGCCGGCCGCCAGGGCTTCGGCGGTGGGTTCGCCGCTGCTGCGACGCAGGCCGGAGGCCACCAGCAGTTTTCCGGTGTGCACGGCGGAGACGCCGTAGCGGCGGCCCAGTTCGGTGAGGGTGAGCCAGTCCCCTCCCGGCGGGGTCTGGGCGCTGTGGCGGTTGGACATGGGGCGGTTTCAAGTATCCGAATGCTGGCCAGCGACTTTCGAGCGTCAATTCGTCAACAGCAAACCGCCACACGGTGTTACCGAATTGATGAGTCGTTACGAACCGATTCCGCCTGGGCCGGCCCCAGCCAGCGCTCCAGCGCCGGGGAGAACACCTCCCGGATCACGGTGAGTTCCCGCCCGTGGCGAAAGAAGCGGTAATGCCGGCTCCAGAAGGGCCCCGCGTGGCCGAAACGCTCCTGCAGCCAGGGTTCCTGCACCTGACCGAAGCCATCCACCTCGCGGTACAGCTCCGCCCGCCCCGCCGAGAGGCTGCGCCAGATCGGCAGCCGGCGATCCTGCAGATGGGCCTCCGCCTCGGCCTGGTTCCACCAGCTCTCGGCCCAGCCCAGGGTCTGGGGCCCGCAGGTGAGCCACACCTGGCGCCGCAGCAGCGGCTCGGCCAGCTCGGCCACCTCCGCCGGTGCTCCGGCGGAGACCCCCGCTTCGGCAGCCATGGCGATCAGTTCCACCTCCACCGGATGGCCGGTGAGAAGCTGCAGATGCCGGGTCGGGCTGCCGTCCCCCAGCAGCAGCAGGGTCCAGGGGCCGCTCAGCTCACCACCGGCCGGCGGCTGGGGGCGATCGGTGGCACTGGCCTGCCACAGGCACGTGGGGGACGGCAGCAGGCCGCCGGTGGCTTGGATCATGGCGGGCCGGGGGGCAGGTGCAGGTCAGTAGCCGTTGCTGATCGAGATGCGCCGCACCTCGCCACCCCGTTCGATCATGGCGGTGTCGCCATCGGCGGAGCGAAGGCGCCAGCCGCTGCCCCCGATCGCCTCGCCGACGTTGACGCTGGTGGAGCTCCCCCCCATCTGGAAGATCGCCGAGGCGGGTCGCCCCGCCGAGCCCACCACTCCCACCAGTTCGGGCATGGGGCCGCCACCGGCCGGGGCGGCGCTGCGTTCGCCGTAGCCCCCGCCTCCGCCACCGGTGGCAGGGGGTGCGGCGGCGGCCAGTTTCGGGCTCACCGGCACCCGCAGGACCGGCGCCCTCGAGCCCTCCGGCTGGGGCAGCTGGGACAGCTGCTCGATCCAGGGTTCCTCCGGGGGCGGGGGCAGCTGGTCGCTGGCGAGCGGCAGAACGGACGGGCCGCCGGCCAGGCTGGTTCCAGCGGCCCCGAGCGGGGCCGGGTTGGCCGGGCCGAGGCTGCGCAGCCTCTCCACCAGCAGCAGGCTGCGCTCCTGGCTGAGGGCCTGCTGCATGCGGCTGGAGTGGGTGAGGTACAGCACCGAACTGGCGACGCTGACCATGCAGACCCCTCCCATGGCCGTCAGCAGCAGGGTGTTGCGATCGTGCCGGGATGGGGCAGCGGCCGGGGAGGCGGGACGGCCCCGCAGCCGCCGCACCGGGGGGGCCAGGGGCAGGGGCGGCGGGACCTCGGCCTGGGAGGCCACGTCGAGATCGATGGTGGCCTCCGGATCGAAGACCCGGTTCATCATCTGCTCGGCCTTCAGCTCCCAGTAGGCACGGGAGGTGGGAATGCCACGCAGGGGACGCCGAGGGGAGGGGCTCATCTGCAGACCTCGGCGTCAGGCGTGCGTCACTGTAACGATGCTTCCGCGGTCTGACGAGGGCCCGGCTGTCCCCGGCGCCGCTGCAGCTCCAGCCAGAGCAGCAGGGCGTTGACGTCGGCGGGGCTGACCCCGGGAATCCGGGAGGCCTGGCCCAGGCTGCGGGGCTGGATGGCCGCCAGCTTCTCGCGGGCCTCCGCCGAGAGGGTGCCGATGGCGGCGTAGTCGACGTCGGCGGGGATGGCGCGGTCGAGCTGGCGCCGCACCCGCTCGATCTGCTGTTCCTGGCGGGCCAGATAGCCGCTGTACTTGATGTCGATCTCGGCGCCGTCGCGCACTTCGATCGGCAGATCCGGATCGGCGAGCCCCAGCCGCACCAGATCCTCGCCGTGCAGGCCCGGCCGGCGCAGCAGATCGGCCAGGGTGATCGAGCCGTTGATGCCGGCGCCGGTGGCGGCGGCCACGTCGGTGGCGGCGGGATCGGAGGCCTTGAGCCGCACCGTTTCCAGCCGCTGTTTCTCGGCGTCGATGGCGGCCTGCTTCTGCTCGAACAGGCGCCAGCGCCGTTCGTCGATCAGGCCCAGCCGGTGGCCCAGGGGCGTGAGGCGGCGATCGGCGTTGTCGCCGCGCAGCACCAGGCGGTACTCGCTGCGGCTGGTCAGCACCCGGTAGGGCTCCTTGAGGTCCTGGGTGACCAGGTCGTCCACCAGGGTGCCGATGTAGCTGCCCTCCCGGGGGAAATGCACCGGGTCCTGGCCCCCCAGCAGGCGGGCCGCGTTCAGCCCGGCCACCAGCCCCTGGGCGGCGGCCTCCTCGTAGCCGGTGGTGCCGTTGAGCTGGCCCGCCGAGAACAGGCCCCGCACCCGTTTGGTTTCCAGGGAGGGCTCCAGCTGGGTGGCCGGCAGGATGTCGTAGTCGACGGCGTAGGCGGGCCGCAGCATCACGCAGGCCTCCAGCCCGGGCAGGGTGCGCAGCAGGGCCAGCTGCAGGGATTCGGGCAGGCCGGTGGAGAAGCCCTGGACGTAGAGCTCGGGGGTGTCGCGCCCTTCCGGCTCCAGGAAGATCTGGTGGCTGTCTTTATCGGCGAAGCGCACGATCTTGTCCTCGATCGAGGGGCAGTAGCGGGGCCCCTTGCTGTCGATGAAGCCGCCGTAGATCGGCGTGAGGTGCAGGTTGTCGCGGATCAGCTGGTGGGTGGCCGCCGTGGTGCGGGTGATGTGGCAGGCCATCTGCTCGCCGCTCACCCGAGCGGTGGGATCGAAGCTGAAGAAGCGGTCGGCGGCGTCGCTGGGCTGCTCCTCCAGTTGGTCGAGGGCCACGCTGCGCCGGTCGACGCGGGCGGGGGTGCCGGTCTTGAGGCGGTCGGTGCGGAAGCCCAGGGCCTGCAGGGCTTCGGTGAGCCCTTCGGCGGGCTGCTCGCCGGCCCGGCCCGCCGCCATCGAGCGGTTGCCCACCCAGATGCGGCCCCCCAGGAAGGTGCCGGTGGTGAGGATCACGGCGCCGGCGCCGTAGACGCTGCCGAAGTAGGTGCGCACGCCGATCACCCGGGCCGGCGGGCCGGCCGGATCGTTGGGATCGCCCTCCAGCTCCAGCCCCGTGACCATCGCTTCGCGCAGGGCCAGGTTGGGGGTGTGCTGCAGCAGCTGCAGCATCTGGCGGGCGTAGTGGCGTTTGTCGGTCTGGGCCCGCAGCGCCCAGACCGCCGGGCCGCGGCTGGCGTTGAGCAGCCGTTTCTGCAGGGCGGTGGCATCCGCCAGCCGGCCGATCACCCCCCCGAGGGCATCCACCTCATGGACCAGCTGGCTCTTGGCCGGGCCGCCCACCGCCGGGTTGCAGGGCTGCCAGGCGATGCGGTCGAGGTTGAGGCTGAACAGGGCCGTCGAGATGCCCAGCCGGGCGGCGGTGAGGGCCGCCTCGCAGCCGGCATGGCCGCCGCCGACCACGATCAGGTCGAAGCGTTCGGTGGGGTCTGCGCTCAGGGCCATCCTTTGAATGTATGGCGTTGCAGGGGCCGGTGGGGCGGCCGGGCACGGTCCGGCGGCCGATGATGGGTAACTGCGGTCGAGGCGCCCGCCCATGCGCACCGCCCTGGTGCTGATCGATCTGATCAACGACCTCATCCACCCCGACGGGGCGATGCCCACCTGCGCCGCCGAAGTGCAACGGCGTGGCGTGCTGGGCGCGGCCAATCAGGCCCTCGAGCGGGCCCGCGCCCGGGGCTGGCCCACGATCCTGGTGAAGGTGGCCTTCCGAGCCGGCTATCCGGAGCTGCCCGCCCACGCGCCGCTCCTGGGCCGGGCGCGGGAGCTGGGGGCCCTGCGGCTGGGGCAGTGGGGGACGGACTTCCACGCCGATCTGGCGGTGGAGCCTGGCGATCCGGTGCTGGTGAAGCACCGGCTGAGCCCCTTCCATGGCACCGCCCTCGCGACGCTGCTGCGGGCCGCCGGGATCGAGCGGCTGCTGCTGGGGGGCATCAGCACCGCCTGGGCGCTGCAGGCGGCGGCCCGGGAGGCCCACGATCGGGACTTCCAGGTGGTGCTGGTGGAGGACGCCTGCGCGGCGGCGAGCCCGCAGGAGCATCAGGCCTCCATCGCTCAACTGTCCCGCCTGGCCGCCGTGGTGCGGGCGGCCGACCTGGCCTGATCGTGCTTACGGCACCGGTGGCTGCAGCGAGGCGGCGTAGGCGGGATCCTCGGTGCCGAACACCCGGTCCCAGAAGGTGAAATAGAGCCCGAAATGATGGCCGTGGCGGCGGTGGTGCAGGGAGTGGTGGGCGGGGCCGATCAGCCAGCGCCCCAGCCAGTGGTGGGGAAAGCTCAGCGGCAGCACCTCCAGGCCCAGGTGGTTGACCACGGCCCACACCGTCATCGTGGTGAGCACCGCCAGCAGGGTGGCGAAATGCAGGGGAATCAGCATCACGATGCCGATCAGGAACAGGGCCTGAACGACGGCTTCGAGGGGGTCGAAGGCGAAGGAGGTCCAGGGTGTGGGCTGGCGGGATCGGTGGTGCCCACGGTGAAACCAGGGGAAGAGTTTTGGCTGGTGGAACAGCCGGTGGGTGGCGTAGAAATAGGCATCCTGCAGTACCAGCACGGCCACGTAACTGAGCGGCAGGCTCCACCAGGTGTCGGCATGGATCTGGCCATGCAGGCGGGTCAGGCCCTGCTCCTGCAGCGTCATCAGCAGGGCGGTGGCCAGGGAGAAGATGACGGCCGAGATGATGGACAGCTGGATGTCATTGAAAACGGAGACCCTGGCCTCCTGGCGCTGATAGAGAAGCCAGTGCGCGAAGCCGGCCATGGCGAGATAGCGCGCCAGGATGATGGCGAAAAAGGCGATAACATAAAACCAGAAGGAATGATGTTGCACGTATAGCTTCACGGGGCCTTGATGTTCAGACTACTGGCCCTTTCCCTGGCTGGATACGGCGGATATCCCTATGCAGCGCCGCAATGCAGCCGATTCTATGCAGCCAGATTGCGGAAGCGGGTGAACTGCGGTTCGAACAGCAATTTCACGGTGCCAACAGGGCCGTTGCGGTGCTTGGTGACGATGACTTCGGTGATGCCGCGGTCGGCGGTTTCGGGGTTGTAGTACTCGTCGCGGTAGATCATCAGCACCAGATCGGCGTCCTGCTCGATCGAGCCCGATTCCCGCAGGTCGCTGAGCATGGGGCGTTTGTTGGTGCGGGACTCGACGCCGCGGCTGAGCTGGGAAAGGGCGATGACGGGCACGTGCAGTTCGCGGGCCATGCCCTTGAGGCCCCGGGTGATGCGGGAGAGTTCCTGGACACGGTTGTCGGGGGTGCTGCCCTCCATCAGCTGCAGGTAATCGATCACGATCAGGCCGAGTTCCTTGCCGGTTTCGGCCATCAGGCGCCGGCAGAGGGAGCGCATCTCGAGCACGCCGGAATTGGGCTTGTCGTCGATGAACAGGGGCAGCTGGCCGAGGCTGTTGATGCCCTGGCCGAGCAGGGGCCACTCCTCCTGCTGCAGGCGGCCGGTGCGCAGGCGGCCGCTCTCGATGCCCACCTCCATCGACAGCAGGCGGTAGGTGAGCTGCTCCTTGCTCATCTCCAGGCTGAACACGCACACCGGCAGCTGGTGCAGCTGGGCGACGTTCTTGGCGATGTTGAGCACAATCGAGGTCTTGCCCATGGCGGGCCGTCCGGCGACGATGATCAGGTCGCTGCGCTGCAGGCCCTGGGTGATGGCATCCAGGTCGTAGAAGTTGACCGGGATGCCGGCGACGGCGGTGCCGAGGGAGCGGCTCTCGATCTCGTTGAAGGTGCTGGTGAGGATCTCCGCGGTGGGGGTGAGGCCGGCGGTGGGCTTTTCCTGGCTGATGGCGAAGATCTTCTGCTCGGCCTCATCGAGCACCTGCTCCATGGGCAGGCTCTGGTCGAAACCGAGGCGGATCACCTCGTTGGCGGAGCGGATCAGCTGGCGCCGCAGGTGCTTGTCCATCACCAGGCGCGCCACCTGGTCGATGGAGGCGGTGGAGAGGGTGCGCTCCACCAGCTCGACCAGCCGGGCGCTGCCGCCCACCTTCTCCAGCTGGCCCGTGTCGGCGAGCCAGGCGGCCATGGCCGTGAGGTCGGTGGGCTTGCCCTGGCTGTGCAGCATCAGGGCGGTGCGATAGATCTCGCGGTGGGCGCCGAGATAGAAGGCCTCGGGCCGCAACACGTCGGCGACGCGGCCGATGGCGTCGGGATCGAGAAGGATGCCGCCCAGAACCGACTCTTCAGCCTCCAGGTTCTGGGGCGGGACGGAATCGGGCAGGGCCTCGAAGCCGGCCTGCTCGTCGCGCCGGGACGCCGGCCTCGGACCGTCGGGCCGGGGTGGCTCGGAACCAGCCAGGGGCACGCTCACCATGGACGGGACTCCAGAACGCGGCTCACGGAACGCAAAGCCGGATCGGTCAGGATCGGGCGCCGGTGAGGAGGATCACTCTGGCGCCCGGAGCGGAAAGAATCGGTTCGCTGCTGGCCGATCAGTAGCTGACCACTTCCAGGTTGACGTCGGCGACGACCTCGGGGTGCAGCTTGACCTGCACCTTGTAGGAGCCGGTGCGGTGGATCTCGGGAACGGTGATGGCGCGGCGGTCGACCTCTTTCTTGGTGGCCGCCTCGATGGCCTCGGCCACGTCACCGTTGGTGACGGTGCCGAAGAGGACGTCGTCGCCGCCGGTCTGCTTCTTGACGGTGAAGCGGCCGATGGTGTCGAGGGCGGTGCGGAAGGCGACCGCCTCGGCCTTCAGGGCCGCCTGGCGCTCCGCCTCCTTGGCCCGGCGGTGCTCCACCTGGCGCAGCACCGCGGCGGTGACGGCCAGGGCCTTGCCGGTGGGCAGGAGGTAGTTACGGGCGTAGCCGGGAGCGACATCCACCAGATCCCCGTCTTTGCCCAGGGAAAGGATGTCCTCGCTCAGGACCACCTGCACACGCTTCTTGACCATGACAACGCCCCGGCTGAGCCATCTGAAATCCGATCGGCAAGCCTACGACATGGAGCTGGTGGGGGCCGCGGCGCGGGGCAGGCGGACCCGGGTGGCCAGGCCCAGGGCCCGCATCAGGCGGATGTGCTGCCAGGTGAGGTCGAACTGGCGGGGGCCGAAGCCGTGGCGGGCCGAATGGGGGTAGGCGTGGTGGTTGTTGTGCCAGCCCTCACCGAAGGTCAGCGCCGCCACCCAGGGGTTGTTCTTCGACTTGTCGCCGCTGTCGTGGACGGACTCGCCCCACATGTGGGTGGCCGAGTTCACCAGCCAGGTGCACTGGTAGACGATCACCAGGCGCAGGGGGATGCCCCACAGCACCATGGCCCAGCCACCGGCACCGGTGACGCTGCCGATCCAGAAGAGCAGCAGGCCCAGGGGCACCTGGAGCAGCAGGAAGCTGTGGTTCAGCCAGCGGTAGTAGGGATCGGTGGCCAGGTCGCCCGTGAGCCGGGGCACGGCGGCCATGGCGGGAATCTCCTCGAACATCCAGGCCATGTGGGACCACCAGAAGCCCTTGTTGCTGTCGTGGTGATCCGCTTCCGTATCGGAAAACTTGTGGTGGTGGCGGTGCAGGCCGACCCAGTCGATGGGGCCGTGCTGGCAGCTGAGGGCGCCGCAGGTGGCGAAGAAGCGCTCCAGCCACTGGGGAACGCGGAAGGAGCGGTGGCTGAGCAGGCGGTGGTAGCCGATCGTGACGCCCAGGCAGGCGGTGACCCAGTACATCACCAGCAGGGCACCGACGGCCTCCAGGCTCCAGAAGCGGGGCAGCAGGGCCACCACCGCCAGGATGTGGATCAGGACCATGAAGCCGATCGTGCCCCAGCGGGTGCCCTTGGGGGAGACGCCCCGGGGTTCGCCGCGGCGCGGTTCGTGCAGGGCCCGGGCCCGGACCAGGGAATCGCTTCCCTGGTTGATGGTGGCGGGGCGGCGGGTGTGGCGGGCTTTGGTGCCGACATCGCGGCGGTCGCCGGATGGGGCGCCTGGCTGGATGCCGGGGCGGGAGAGGGGGGTGACGGCCATGAAGGACCGGGCTCCTGATGAGTGACTAAGATGGTAGCAATACGAATCCTGATCGAGTGGGGTATCGAGACGAACTCGTATCTGGTCGCGTCGCCTTCGCCCACCTGATCCGCGTCTGGCACGAGCGCAACGGCTGGTCCCACCGGGTTCTGCCGATGCTGGCCGAGGCCCTCGATCTGGGTCGGGTGCACAACTCCCAGCTCTCGATGCTGCGCAACGGCAAGCTGGCCTCCCCCGGTCCGGAGGTGTTCCTGGCCCTGGGGGGCGTCAACCTGTGGCTCGATGCCCAGGCCCCCGGGGGCCGGTTGGAGCCGCTGGCGGCGCGCACCCTGCTGGCGGCCCACCCCGAACTCATGGAGGCCCTCTGCAGCTCGGCCCTGCCGGTGCGCGATGAGCAGCAGCGGGTGCTGGGGCCCGGGGCCCTGCTCGAGGTGTTCGTGGGCTTCCGCCAGCCGCCGGCCAGCTTCGATCTGCGTATCAGTGAGGCGGAGGCCGCCGGGCTCAGCGGGGCCCTGGCCCAGCTGCTCACTGCCGGGCGGCCCTGGCGGGACTGTCGCGACCGGCTGATGGCGGCCTATCCGGTGGCCAAGCGCCAGCGGCGGGAACGCTTCGCCGAGGTGATCGCCGGCCAGCGCGACTACACGGCGGTGGAACTGGACGCCGAGTTGCCCGAGCTGCGCCGCACCCTGGCGGCCCTGGGGGCGGCGGGGGAGGAGGAGCTGGGCCCGGACCGCTTCCTGGACCTGCTGCGCCAGCGGGCCCGCCGGCTCCAGGGGGAGGGCGCCGCCCAGGCCCCGGACGACCTGGCGGCCGCCATCCGCCGCGAGATCGGCGCGGCGATTCCGGCCACGGCGGACCCGGCCGAGCTCTGATTCAGGGATTCAGGCGGCGGCGTCGGCGCGGCGACCGAAGACCGGGGCGATGCGCACCTTCCTGGCCAGGCCGAGGGCCCGCAGGGCGCGGATGTGCTGCCAGGTGATGTCGAACTCGAACCAGCGCAGCCCGTGGCGGGCCGAGTGGGGGTAGGCGTGGTGGTTGTTGTGCCAGCCCTCGCCGAAGGTGAGGATCGCCACCCACCAGCAGTTGCGGGAGCGGTCGGGGCAGTCGAAGTTGCGGTAGCCGAAGGCGTGGGTGGCGGAGTTCACCAGCCATGTGACGTGATAGACGAGCACCAGGCGCAGGGGGATGGCCCAGAGCACCAGCCCCAGGCCGCCGCCATGGACGCCCGCCCAGTTGCCGTACCAGTAGAGGGCGGCGCCCAGGGGCAACTGCAGCAGCAGGAACCAGCGGTCCAGCCAGCGGTAGAAGGGATCCTTCTCCATGTCGCCGGTGAAGCGGTGGATCTCGGTGAGGGCCGGGATCTTGTGCAGCATCCACTCGCTGTGGGCCCACCAGAGGCCGCGGGCGGCGTCGTGGTGGTCGTTGGGCTGGTCGGAGAAGAGGTGGTGGTGCCGGTGCAGGCCCACCCATTCGATCGGTCCGCTCTGGCAGGCCAGGGTGCCCATCAGCACCAGCAGCCGCTCGACCCAGCGGGGCGCCTCGAAGCCCCGGTGCGCCACCAGCCGGTGCAGCCCGAGGGTCACCCCCAGCACCGTGGCCCAGTAGAGGACCGCCAGCACGATCACCCCCTGGAGGCTCCAGAAGCGCGGCAGCAGGGCGAAGACCGCCCCCACGTGGATGGCCAGCATGAAACCGGTGGTGCCGGTCTTGAACTTGCGCTGGTTCGCCGGCAGGGGCGGCCGGGGCAATTCCATGGCCGCCAGCAGCTGGGCCTTCTTGCGGGAATGGCTGGCGTCCTGCAGGGGCACGCGCACGGTCCGGGCGCTCTGGCCTGATCGGGAGGCTTCGGATCGTGCGACCAAGCGGTTCTCCGGTGGAAGGGCGGGTGTGGTCTGGGGCTCGGCCTCCCATCCTGACCCACGGCAGCGATGGCAGAGTGACCCCTGCTGGCCCCAGGGCTTTGGAGCAGGTCTGTCCCGGCCCCGCTGACACGGCTGCCCATGACACGGTCGCCGCTGACACCGTCGCCGCCGCCCTTGGGCGGCTGGCCCCGGTGGCCGCCGCCCGCACCGCCGCCGTGCGGCCCCGTCTGGCGCGGGTGCTGGAGGCCTTCGCGGCCGAACGCCTCGGGGTGCATCACTTCGCCTCGGTCAGCGGCTACGGCCACGGCGACCTGGGCCGGGAGGTGCTGGATCGGGTCTTCGCCCGGGTGCTGCAGGCCGAAGCCGCCGCCGTGCGGCTCCAGTTCGTCAGCGGCACCCACGCCATCACCGCCGCCCTGTTCGGGGTGCTGCGCCCGGGCGACCGGCTGCTGGCGCTCACCGGCCGCCCCTACGACACCCTCGAGGAGGTGATCGGGCTGCGGGGCTCGGGCCAGGGGTCCCTCGCCGAGTTCGGCATCACCTACGACGAACTGCCCCTCACCGCCGACGGCGGAGTGGATGAGGCGGGCCTGGAGGACGCCCTGGCCCCGGAGACGCGGATGGTGCTGATCCAGCGCAGCTGCGGCTACAGCTGGCGCCCCTCGCTGCCTGTGGCCACGATCGGGCGCCTCTGTGAGCGGGTCAAGGCGCTGCGGCCGGACTGCGTCTGCTTCGTCGACAACTGCTACGGGGAGCTGGTGCAGGACCTGGAACCCACCGCGGTGGGCGCCGACCTGATCGCCGGCTCCCTGATCAAGAACCTCGGCGGCACCATCGCCCCAACAGGGGGCTATGTGGCCGGCCGCCGGGAGCTGGTGGAGATGGCCTGCTGCCGCCTCACCGCCCCGGGCATCGGCAGCGAGGGGGGCACCGGCTTCGACCAGTACCGCCTGCTGTTCCAGGGGCTGTTCCTGGCCCCCCAGATGGTGGCCGAAGCCCTGATCGGCGCCGATCTGGTGGCCGAGGTGTTCGCCGGCCTGGGCTATGCGGTGAACCCCGCCGCCGGTGCCGAGCGCAGCGACGTGATCCAGGCGGTGCGGCTCGGCCACCCCGACCGGCTGATCGCCGTCTGCCGGGCGTTCCAGGGGTGCTCCCCGGTGGGGGCCTACCTGGATCCGGTGCCGGCCCCCATGCCCGGCTACGCCAGCGATCTGGTGATGGCGGGCGGCACGTTCATCGACGGCAGCACCAGCGAGTTCTCCGCCGACGCCCCCCTGCGGGAGCCCTGGGTGCTCTATGCCCAGGGCGGCACCCACCACGGCCATGTGGCCCTGGCCCTCGAGCGGGCCCTGGCGGCCCTGGCCCAGGCAGACTGAGGCCTGCTCCTCCGCATCGCACCGGCCTTGGCGCACACCTTCCCCGACGACTGCCGCTACTCCGAGAGCCACGAATACGTGCGCCCCGAGGGTGACCTGGTGCGGCTCGGGATCAGTTCCTTCGCCGTCGATCAGCTGGGGGACATCGTCTTCGTCGAGCTGCCGGCCGTGGGGGCCGCCCTCGCGAAGGGGACCAGTTTCGGCAGCGTCGAATCGGTCAAGGCGGTGGAGGACCTGATGGCCCCCGTGAGCGGCACGGTGGAGGCCCGCAACGAGGCGGTGCTGGCCAGCCCCGAGGAGCTTCAGAACGATCCCTACGGGGAGGGCTGGCTGCTGCTGGTGCGGCTGGGGGCCCCCGGCGAGCTCGACGAACTGATGGATGCCGCCACCTACGGGGCCAAGGTGCAGGCGGGCTGATTGTCCTTAGGATCCCGCCACCTCCAGCCCGAACGCCCGTGTCCGCCTCCTTCCTGGTCCGGCATCTGGGTCCGGATTCCGAGGATCAGCTACGGATGCTGGCGGAGCTCGGCCTCGGTTCCCTTGATCAGCTGGCGGCCGAGGTCGTTCCCGCCGACATCCTGCTGACGGCGGAGGAGGCCGCGGTCGGCCTGCCGCTCCCCTGCCCGGAGGCCCAGGCCCTGAAGGAGCTGGGGGTGCTCGCCTCCCGCAACCAGGTGCTGCGCAGCCTCATCGGCCTCGGCTACCACGGCACGGCGACGCCGGCCCTGATCCAGCGCCATGTGCTGGAAAACCCCTGCTGGTACACCGCGTATACCCCTTATCAGGCGGAGATCGCCCAGGGGCGCCTGGAGGCCCTGCTCAACTTCCAGACCCTGGTCAGCGAGCTGACGGGTCTGCCGATCGCCAACGCCTCCCTGCTGGATGAGGCCACCGCCGCCGCCGAGGCGATGGCGATGGCGGCGGCGGTCACGACGCGCCGCGGTGCCCGCCGCTTCCTGGTCGACCGGGCCGTCCTGCCCCAGACCCTCGCCGTGCTCCACACCCGGGCCGAGCCCCTGGGGATCGTCATCGAGACGTTCGACGCCGAAGCCGCCGCCAACGGCCCCGAAGCGGCGCTGGGCGAGGACGTCTTCGGCCTGCTGCTGCAGCTGCCCGGCGTCGAGGGCCGGCTCTGGGATCCCGCGCCGCTGCTGGCGGCGGCCCGCTCCGGCGCCGTGATCAGCACGGTGGCCGTGGATCCCCTGGCCCAGGCGCTGCTGGCCCCGGTGGGTGAGCTGGGTGCCGACATCGCCGTCGGCAGCCTGCAGCGCTACGGGGTGCCGATGGGGTTCGGGGGGCCCCACGCCGCCTTCTTCGCCACCCGGGAGGACTTCAAGCGCCAGATCCCCGGCCGCCTGGTGGGCCAGTCGAAGGATGCGGAGGGGAACCCGGCCCTGCGGCTGGCCCTCCAGACCCGGGAGCAGCACATCCGGCGCGACAAGGCCACCAGCAACATCTGCACCGCCCAGGTGCTGCTCGCCGTGATGGCGAGCTTCTATGCGGTCCACCACGGCCCCGATGGCCTCGAGGCCATCGCCCGTCGCCTGCTCGTCCTGCGCCAGGGCCTGGTGCTGGCCCTGGACGCCCTGGGCCTGCCCGCCGATCCCGGGGCCGGCTTCGACACCGTGGTGGTGCGCACCAGCGCGGCCCCCGCCCTGCGCCAGCGGGCCGTGGCCGCCGGCTTCAACCTGCGCTGCGGCGTCCGCGGCGACGACGGCCAGGATGCCCTGGCCATCAGCCTCGATGAACTCTCCACGGCCGAGGAGCTGGCCGCCCTGGTGGGCGCCCTGGCGCCGGATGCCGCCGCCGGCGCGGCGGCCCAGGCGGCCCTGCGGGCCGGCCTGTCCACCCTGGAGGCCCGGCCCCTGGCGGAGTTGCTCGACGGCGTGCCCCTGCGGCAGCGCCCCTGGCTGCGTCAGGAGGTGTTCCACCGCTATCGCAGCGAGACCGAACTACTGCGCTACATCCAGCGCCTGGTGAGCAAGGACCTGTCGCTCGTCCACGGGATGATCCCCCTGGGCAGCTGCACCATGAAGCTGAATGCCGCCGCCGAGCTGGCGCCGGTGAGCTGGCCGGCCTTCGGCCAGATCCACCCCTTCGCCCCCGCCGACCAGACCGCCGGCTACGCCGCCCTGGTGGCGGATCTGGAGGCCTGGCTGGGGGCGATCACCGGTTTCGCCGGGGTGTCCCTGCAGCCGAACGCCGGCTCCCAGGGCGAGTACGCCGGCCTGATGGTGATCCGGGCCTGGCACCGCAGCCGGGGCGAGGGCCACCGGCAGGTGTGCCTGATCCCCACCAGCGCCCACGGCACCAATCCGGCCAGTGCCGTGATGGCGGGGATGCGGGTGGTGGCGGTGGCCTGCGACGCCCAGGGCAACATCGACATCGCCGACCTGGAGGCCAAGGCCGTCGCCCACGCCGCCGACCTGGCGGCCCTGATGGTCACCTACCCCTCCACCCACGGAGTCTTCGAGACCGGCATCCGCCGCATCTGCCAGGTGGTCCATGACCACGGCGGCCAGGTGTACCTGGACGGCGCCAACCTCAATGCCCAGGTGGGCCTCTGCAAGCCCGGCCTCTACGGCGCCGACGTCTGCCACCTCAACCTCCACAAGACCTTCTGCATCCCCCACGGCGGCGGTGGCCCCGGGGTGGGGCCGATCGGCGTGGCGGCCCACCTGGTGCCGTTCCTGCCCTCCCACCCCCTGGCTGCAGGCGCGGCGGATGAGGCCATCGGGCCAGTGTCGGCGGCGCCCCTGGGCAGTGCCGGCATCCTGCCGATCAGCTGGATGTACATCCGCATGATGGGCGGCGCGGGTCTGCGCACCGCCAGCCAGGTGGCCCTGCTGGCGGCCAACCTGATCGCCGAGCGTCTCGAGCCCCACTTCCCGGTGCTCTACCGGGGCCGGGGCGGCCGCGTGGCCCACGAATGCATCCTCGACCTGCGGCCCCTCAAGCGCAGCTGCGGCCTGGAGGTGGACGATCTGGCCAAGCGGTTGATGGACTACTGCTTCCATGCCCCCACCGTCAGCTGGCCCGTGGCCGGCACGGTGATGGTGGAGCCCACCGAGAGCGAGTCGCTGGCGGAGATCGACCGCTTCTGCGCGGCCATGGAGGGGATCCGCCGCGAGGCCTGGGCGATCGAGACCGGCGCCTCCGACCCCCTGGACAACCCGCTCAAAATGGCGCCCCACACCCTGGCGGCGGTCACCGCCGATGACTGGGATCGGGCCTACAGCCGCAGCGAGGCGGCCTTCCCCGCCGGGGAGAGCCAGCGGCAGGCCAAGTTCTGGCCGGCCGTCGCCCGCATCGACAACGCCTTCGGTGATCGGAACCTCGTCTGCACCTGCCCGAGCGTCGAGGAAGTGGCAATTGCCGAACTGGCCGCCTGAGTGTTCCGGCGGTACCTATCCGGCCCGGGATGGCGCATCATTGCTGTGCCATCCCCCTGCGGCGATGGCAGCCGCCTTTCATTGTCATGGGGTTCATGAACGGCAACGACAGTTCAGGCGGTGAGCCGGGCACGGGGATCCTTTCCCCGGATCTGCCGGAAGCCAGCCAGCGGGTGGACGGCACCAACGTGGTGCGGGTGCCCTTCGGGGTGCGCCGGGCCCGGCGCAGCCGGCCCGAGCGGCCCGACCACTGGGCCACCCTTGTGCTGCCCTTCCAGGCGGGCGGCGGCGGCTCGCCCACGCCGCCTCACGCGGCCTAGACCTCCCTGTGCGGTCCACCCTGCTGCGACGATCGGTCTCCGACGGGCTCGGGGTGCTGATGGCTGGGTTGAGGAGGTGTCCCCAGCCGACGCCTTCATTCGCCGACGCCGTCGATCACGGAACAACCGCCAGCGCCCGGCAGTGAGCCCCTGCAGGAGGAGAGGCGGCATGCTTTCGCTTCCTCCGCGCCATTGCTGCGCCGTGCCTAGGCCGCCGGCCTGATGTCTCTCTTCCTCTGCCAGCAGGGGAGAAGGGCGAAGGGACCCCCGTGGGCCCATGAAGATGGTGATGCATATGCGCAGCAGTCTTGGCGCATGCAGAGAACATGAGGGCTTGGTGAAGGTAAAAGTGAACGGGTCCAAATAATTACCTATCTCGTCATGAGCGTCGCCTCTCGCCCACTCTGGCTGCAAGCCGTCGGGGCCTCGGCAGCCGTTGCCGTCACCACATTGCTGTCCGCCTCGATGGCGTCGGCAGCGACACCCGTCGATCTCGAGCTGTTCCTCTCCGTGGATGTGTCCGGGAGCGTGAACGCGACTGAGTTTGATCTCCAGAAATCCGGCTATGTCCAGGCCTTCCAGGATGCAGCCGTTCATGCGGCCATCGCCAGCAAGCCGAATGGAGTGGCAGTGGCTCTGGGCCAGTGGAGCTCAACGGCGAACTCCCCCCTTGCCGTCGGCTGGACCCTGCTGACCGATGCGGCCAGTTCCAATGCCTTCGCCGCTGCCATCAACACCATGGCCAGGCAGTCGTTTGGAAACACCTGTGTGGCTTGTGGGATCAATGCGGCGGTGGCGGAACTGCAAACCAACGCCTATTCCGGCCCCGGCATCATCGATGTCTCCGGGGATGGCCGGGATAACGTCCTCGGCACGGCAGCTACCGCTGCCGCTCGCGATGCCGCCGCTGCGCTGAGCATCAAGATCAATGGCCTGCCGATCCTCACCGATGACCCGGGCCTTGGCCTCTGGTACCAAACCAATGTCCAGACGGCGAATGGCTTCACGCTGCCGGCCGCCGACTTCGATGATTTCGATCAGGCCGTTCAGCAGAAGATCGTGAGGGAAATCAATGGCGGGGATACCGTCCCCGGCCCCCTGCCCATCCTGGGTGCCGGCGTTGCGTTCGGCTTCAGCCGTCGTCTTCGCAAACGCATCACTACCGCCACCCTGGTGTGAGAGGGGCAGCCTCAGCGGATCCCGCGGGCTGATGCCATCGGACCCCTCTTCTGCTGAGGGGTCCTGTTCTTCGCAACATCGTCTGCTGGCGATGATGATCTTCCCTGTGGATGAGCCTGTGGAAAAGGATTCGAACGCATGGGACCCTTCTCGCCTGTCTTCGTGATCGAGAGGATCTTTCTTGTGCTGTCCCGTTGTGTGCGAATCAGCTTCTTTCAGGGAAGCCACTTGAAGCTTTCTGCTGCATTTAGGGCGTAGAGGATCCATTCACTGATCGATCTCCAGATTCTTTCCTGATCTCTTCATCCCGGGCTATCCGCGTGTCCAACACTGCCGACCACTCCAGGGCTCAACAGCGCGTTCTCGCTAGGCGGCTCGGTGCCATCGCTCTCGCGCTCTTCGTTGTCTTCGCCGCCAGCGTGCTGGCGAGGATCATCCCTTTTCGCGTCTTGCTCGCAAGCTGGCAGCTGGAGTTCGCGGCCAGCCTGATCGATGCGGCACCGATCGCCCTGCTTGGCCTGATCCTCGTCCATCTGGCTGCCTACCTCGACCCCAACAGCCCGATCCTCAAGGAGCGGAAGCAAAGGTTTTCCCGCTTCGCCCTGGCCGCTGTGCTCGGTTTCCTGCTCCTGATTCCGCTGAATGTCTATGCGGTCTGGACTGGCCTCGGCAATCTTGAGGCGACCCGGACCAGGGTTGAAGTCGATGCTGTGCGCAGGATTGATCGGTTCCGGCAGGTCGTCCGTTCCGCCACCACGCCAGAGGATCTGCAGCAACGCCTTGAATCCATCGGTGTCCCGGGCCTGAGGCCCTCTGACCTCCGTCAGCCTCTGCCTCGACTGAAGCAGCAGCTGCTGGCCAATCTGGATAAGGCACAGGGAAATCTGGAAGCCAGGAAGGAGGGAGCTGGAGCGGTCCTCCGTGAGGGTCTCTGGTCACTGATCCAGAGTGTCCTGAAGCTGGTCGTTGCCGCACTGGCCCTGGCCTTCGCCTTTGCGGCCGGAGCCCAGGCCCGCAACAGCGACATCTCTCTGTTGGAGTCCTGGCAACGTAGCTGGGACAAGCGAACCCAGAGAGGGGGGCGTCGACGCCCCCATGCCCCTGCTGCCGATGAGGACTATCTCCGACAACTCAGTGGTGTCGACGACGTTTCCTGACGGCCCTCCCCTCACTCAACACGGCCTAGACCCTCCGCTCAGTAGCTGGCGCCGCTGCGGCGCTGGTGCACGGCCGTCGTGGCGGCCGGATCCAGCAGGTCGCCGCTGAGGGCCTCGGCGTACAGCAGCCAGTGGTCGCCGCATTCCATCCGCTGGCTCACCCGGGCCTCCAGCCAGGCCAGGGCCTCCGGCAGCAGGGGCTGGCCGCCGGGGCTGGTCTCCAGCTCCAGTCCCGCCAGCCGGTCGGCTCCGGGGGGGAAGGGCTGCAGGAACCGCTTCATCGGGCCGCTTTCGCGCCCGGAGGCCAGCACGTTGAGGGAGAAGGCGTCCCCCACGTGCAGCAGGCTCTCGATCGCCCGGTCCTTGGCCACGGCCACGGTGAAGCCGGGGGGGCTGAAGCTGGCCTGGCTCACCCAGCTGGCCACCATCGCCCCACCGATGGCGTCGGCGCCGTCCCCCTTGCGGGTCAGCACCACGCACAGGGACCCCACCACCCGGCCAAGGGCCTGGATCGCCGGGTTGGTGCGGCTCTCGCTGAGACCGCCGCCGGTGCTGCGCCGCTGGGCCTGGCGATGCTGCTGGCGCAGACGTCGGCCCAGGGCGGTGCCCGTTTCCTCCAGGGTCCGCAGGGTGGCCAGATCCGGGCTGAACTTCACCCGGATCGGATCGAAGGCGAACTGGAAGCCGCCGTCGCGGAGCTTGGCTTCGAGCAGGTCGATGGCTTCGCCGCTCCAGCCGAAGCTGCCGAACACCCCCACCGGCTTGGCCCGGTCGCCTTCGGCGAGCACGGTGCCGAGGGCTGAGACGATCGGCGTCGGCGCATGACCCCCGAGGGTGGGGGAGCCGATCAGCAGGGCGTCGCAGGAGTGGATCGCCTCCAGCAGCTGCTCGGCGGGCGCGAATTCGCAGTTGATGCTCTCGACACGCACGCCGCTGCGCGCCACCCCCTGGGAGAGGGCGTCGGCGATGGCGGCGGTGTTGCCGTAGGCGCTCGCGTACAGCAGGGCCACCGACAGGCTGGCCTTCTCCTGGCTCTCCCCCCAGCGCCGGTAGTCGGCCAGCAGGCTGCGCCAGCTCTGGGCGATGGCCGGGCCGTGTCCCGGCGCGATCGTGCGGATCGGCAGTTCGTCGAGCCGGTCGACCACCGTCTCCACCTGGCGGGCCATCGGCGCCATCAGGCAGTCGAAGTAATAGCGGCGGTCCTCTTCGGTGCTGGTGCGGTTCGCCTCGGCGAAGTCCTCGGTGCAGAGGTGGGCGGCGAAGAACTTGCCGCTCATCAGCAGCCCGGTGGTGGCCTCGAAGGCGATCAGGCCGCCGGGCCAGCGGGGGGTGGGGGTGGGAAGCAGGGTGAGGACATGGCCGTCGGCGAGGGTGCGGCTGGTCTCCTGCTTGACCACCTCGATCGTCGGCAGGGGCACGGCGTCGGCGGGGGCGGCAGCCTCACCCCCCGGGCCGGGCCGCTGCTGTTCCCAGAGTTCGGTGAGGACCTGGGCACCCGGATTGGAGGCCACCAGCACCGTGGCCGGCCAGCCCGTCGCCAGCTGCTTCAGCAGGGCGACCCGGTTGGGGTTGACGTGGCCCACCACCACCTTGAGGGGCGCGTCGGCCGGCACCAGCAGGGCCAGCTGCTCCAGGAAGGGGGCGGCGAAGGAGGCCCCCGGCGGATGGACCAGCACCGGGGCGCCGCCGGAGCCGTCCTGCTGGAACAGGAAGCTGTTGGCGGTGGTGCCCCGCTCGAGGCCGTATTCGACTTCGAAACGGAGGCGGCGCGGGCTGAGGCCGCGCAGGCAGAGCAGGCCGGGTTCGACCGGCAGGGTGATGACGCGCCGATCGGACGCGGATGGGGAGGTGGTCATCAGTAGTGGTTGCCCACCTTGCGGTGATGCACGGCCGTGGCGGCGGTGGTGTCAGCCACATTGCCCTCCTCCACCACCGCGTAGATGATCCAGTGGTCCGGGCCTTCCATGCGCTGGGTCACCCGGCAGCCCAGGTAGGCCAGGGCATCCCCGAGGACGGGACCGCCGGCGGCCACGCCTTCGAGCACGTTGACGCCGGCGAAGCGGTCGGCCCCCGGCGGGAAGCGGCGCAGGAAGTGGCGCAGCAGGGGCTGGTGGTTGTCGTCGCGCAGGATGTTGAGCACGAAGCGGTCATCCACCTGCATCAGGGCCTCGATGGCCCGGTCCTTGGCCACCGCCACCGTGAGCCCCGGCGGATCGAAGCTCGCCTGGCTCACCCAGCTGGCCACCATGGCGCCACTACGGCTGCCGGCCTCGTCGTCCTGGCGGGACGTGACGATGTACAGGCCGCCGCTGAGGCGGCCGAGGGCCTTGTCCAGGTCGCCGTCGATGGCCTTCATGGCGGCGATGGTCTTCTCCTTGGTGAGCAGCTGGCCCAGGTCGGTGCCGGCCTCCTCGCAGCGCTGGTAGTCGGCGCCGCCGGGAACCTGGCGGATGCGCAGGGGCTCGAACGCCCATTTCTGCCCCAGGTTGCGCAGCTGGCCGGCCAGGGTGTCGATCGGTTCGTCGTTGCCGCCGAAGGCGTCGTAGCAACCCACCCACTGCTTGGGATGGAGGGCCGCCAGCAGGGTGCCGATGGCCGTCTGCAGGTCGGGATCGGGGGAGGCGGGCCAGGTGGGCACCACCACGGCGCTGGCCTCACCGATCAGGGCGGCGAGCTCCTGGGGATCGGTGCCGCGCAGGTCGACCAGCTGCACCTGGCCGGAGGCCTTGCCCACGCCCCGGGCGATGGCCTGACTGAGCCGGTCGCAGAAGCCGTACTGGCTGAGATAGCAGACGGCCGCATAGGCCTCGCCGGCGCTGCGCTGGCCGCTCCAGTCGCGGTAGTCGCCCACCCAGAGGGGCAGGTGCTCCCGCAGCAGGGGCCCGTGGCCCACGGCGATCGTGTTGATCTCCGGCAGCCCCTCCATCCGCTTGAGCGCCTGCAGCACACTGCGGGCGTTGGGGGCCATCAGGCAGTCGTAGTAGAAGCGGAAGTCCGGGGCGATGGCGCCGGGGTCGACATCGAAGAGGTCGTCGGAGCAGTAGTGGAGGCCGAAGGCATCGCAGGTGTAGAGGATGCCGGTGCCGTGGTCGAAGGAGAAGATCGTGTCGGGCCAGTGCAGGTTGGGGGCACTGAGGAAGCTGAAGCGATGGGCCACACCGCTGTCGGGATTCACGCCCAGGTCGAGCTCGTCGCCGCTCTTGACCGCCCGGCTGCGGAAGGGCCGGTGCACCTGGTCCTGGAGGAACTGGATCGCCACCTTGGAGCCGACGATCTCGATGTCCGGGTGGCGGTCGATCAGATCGCCGATCAGGCCGGAATGGTCAGGCTCGGTGTGGGAGACGATCAGGTGGTCGATCGCCGTGGGGTCGATCAGACCCTCCAGCAGGGGAATCCAGGTGTCGCGGAACTTGGCGTGGCTGGTGTCGACCAGGGCCGTGCGCTCGCCGCGCACCAGGAAGGCGTTGTAGGTGGTGCCGTTGCGCAGGCCGAACTCAATGTCGAAGCGGCTGCGGTCCCAGTCGAGGGAGCGGATCGCCGTGGTGTCGGTGGCGATCGGCGCGCACTGCAGGCTGAGCCGGGAGGCGGCGGCCCCCGCCGGGGACGGCAGGGTGGTCGGGGCGTCGGCGGTGCTGCTGCTCATGGGGTCAGACTCCTTCCGCAGACACAAGACTTTAGGCAGGCAGGTTGGTTTTGGGTCTGTTAGACAAAGCGAGGGTATCCCGAAGAACCCTGGTATCCCGAGGAACCCTGGAGAATGATCAGAACCATTCCGAGGTCGAGTCGATAGGTGGCCACCGGAGACCTGGAACGGTTTCAGGAGTCCTTCAGGCGCCTCGAGAAGCGCCTGGAGGAGGCCTCGCGCGCCGACCGGTACAAGCCTCCGACGGGCCTGGCCACGGCCCGCCTCCATCTCGCATCGATGCAACCCGCCGAAGGGGTGTTCGCCGAGGTGCTTGACCTGAGTGCCGATGGTCTGAGGATCGCCATCGAGGCTGGTCACCATCCCGCCGTCGGCCAGCCCTGCAGCGTGGTGGTGGGGGATGGGGAGGGAGAGACCTACGACCTTCAGGGCACGATCCGGTGGATCGAAGCCACCAGCTACATCTCGGTCATCGGTCTCTCCCTCGATTCCGCCCAGCGCCTCGAGGCCTGAGGGCCTCAGTCGGCCACCTTCACGCTGACCGTCGTCAGGGACTGCGCCTTGGGCGCCGTCACGGTCAACAGGCCATCGCGGTAGTGGGCTTCGAGGGCGTCACGCTGGATGCCGCCGGGGAAGCGGAAGCTGCGGCTCCAGGTGCCGTAGCGGAACTCGCCCAGCAGCGGGGCGCGGCGGCGGCCTTCCGCGGCCGGGGCCTCGCCGTTGCCGGCCTCAGGGATGGCTGGCGGCTGGCAGCGGCGCTCGGCACTGATGATCAGGGACCGGTCCGTGGCCTTGACGTCGATGGAGCCGCGGTCGACGCCGGGGAGCTCGAGGGCAATGGTGTAGCTGTCCTCGGTTTCGTGGATCTCGGCGGCGGGAACACGCTCGGCCGTCTGCAGCTGTTGCTCCAGCCGGTCGAACAGATCGAAGGGGGAGGGATGAAGCGTGCGCATGGTTGGTGCTTCCGAAGGGAGCGACGGGGATGGTCGGGTGAGGAACCACCCGTCCGATCAATGTGCCCGCCATGGCTGTGGACTTCGAGGGGGAGAACCGACGATGCAGGTTCGGTCCCCCCGACAGGGTTCGGCCCCTACGCCAGCGGGGGCGGAGAACCGGAACAGGGCGGCTCCAGCCACCACCAGCGGCCGAAGGCGGCCGCCTGGCCGCAGGGCTGACCGCCGGGATTCCGCAGGGTCCACAGCCGGGCGTTCTCGATCCGGAAGCGGCGCCCGCCGCTGTCGATGCGGACGCCGCCGTAGCCCTCGAGGGCTTCGACCCTGCGGGCCCGCTCCAGGGCCCGGGCCCGGCTCTGCCGTTCGGCCGGCTCCGCCGTGAGCCGTGAGGGCAGGCCCACCATGGCGCCCCAGGGGCGGCGCCACAGCACCAGGGCGGCCCGGTTGGCGTAGATCAGCCGGGGATCGGCGCCGCCGTCATGGGCCAGTACGACGGTGGGGGCCACGAACAGCTCCTGGGCCGTCTGCAGGGGCGAGAGGCCGGCCGAAACGCCGGCGAGCAGCGGGCGGCCGAAGGCCAGCCGGTGGCCCTCGATCAGGCGCCCGGCGGTGGCGATGGCGTCCTGGCTCAGCCAGGGGGGTGGTTCCGGCGGTGGGATGGCTCGGGCCTCAGCGGCGGGGCTCGTTCTCGTCGGGCATCATCATCCGCATGGCCGCGTCCAGCTCCGGCGGGGCCTGATGCCGACGGCTTGCAAAGGAGGAGAGCAGCCGGCCGGAGAGCACGTTCTGGAGCAGGGTGGGCTGGGCGGCGAAGCGCTTGCCGATCGCGGCGAAGCAGCAGAAGAGCAGCACGGCGGCGAGGACATTCCTGGCCAGCTGCACGAACCAGTCGTTGAGCCGCCTCATGCCCAGGGCATCGGCGCTGTTCTGGTAGCGCTTGATGAAGGGATTGAGGTCGTTGCTGAGCCTGGTTTTGACGGCGTCCAGGGGCAGGTCGATGGAGGGGGGAAGGTTCGGGGCCTGGCCTGGCAGCAGCCGCATGGCCCGGAGGATGTCGTCGTAGGAGCGGGCGCTTTCGATGGCCCGGGTGGTGGCGATGTAGGCGTTCAGCTCCCGGGTGTCGTTGGCCCTGAACTGGCGCAGCAGGCTGATGCCGCTGTAGACCTGCACAGGGATCAGCAGCAGGAAGCCGAAGGCGATCCAGAAGCTCAGGCGCCGCATCAGCACCACCCGGCCCTGGATCGTCGTCGAGGCGGGATCGATGAGCCTGGCGAGCAGCAGCAGGATCGCGCCGACCATGGCGATCGGGCCCGAGGCGAGCAGCTTGTCGCCCACCGCCTGGAGCCAGAGGGGATCGATCAGGCGCACCGGCCAGGCGGAGGCGGCCAGGCCCACCAGGAACAGGACGAACAGCAGGATCGCCCCCCAGTGGAGGGCCATGGCGACCTCCTCGCCATAGTTCTCGCTGAAGGTCCGCTCCGCGCCGGCGCGGGGGTGGGGCTCGGGATGGCGGTCGGCCGTGGGCTGGGGGTCGGCGTGGGGGCTCATGGGAAGGAAAGGGCTCAGGTTGAGCGAGGGGGTGCCGATAGCCAGGGGGCACCGAAAAAAAAGCCCGGCACGGGGCCGGGCTTGGTGGTCTGCCGGCCGGAGCGGATCAGGCCTGATGGAGGTTGGCGGTGTTGATGCGGCGGCGCAGCTTGCGGGAGAAGCCGAAGGCGGCGGCGGCGCCCAGAACGGGCAGGGGACCGGGCACAGAATCGCCGGGACCGGGACCCACTTCGCGGATCAGCTTGTTGGTGATCGCCGTCTCGAAGGCATCGAAATCGGCGGCGGTCTCGACGAAGCCGGCCTTGGTGGCGCCATTGGCGGGGGTCGCCACGTTCGCTGTCAGGAAGCCGCTGGCACCGGCGCCGACACCCAGGCCATTGATGATGATGCCGCTGGCAACGGCTTGAGCCCTGCGGGTCTGGGCACACTGGGCCTCGGTAACGTTGCCAGGGCACTCTTCCTCATTCCCCACCCCATCGGTGGAGATGTCGATCACCTTGCCGTTGACGCGAGTCGTGTTGAACAGGTTGGTGTTGATGGCATTGATGGCGGCCAGCATGCCGCAGTCAATGCAGGTCCTGTTGCCGATACCGCCTTGGCGGTTCATGTTCTGGAGGGCGGTGACGAAGCTGTTCAGGGAGGTGCCGCCATTGATACCGTCCGTGGTGAGGTCGGTGATGTGCTTCCAGTCGATGGCGAGCGTCGGAGACGCAATCGTCGACCACTGGCCGACGGCGATCGCCAGACCGCCGCCGGCGAAGGTTTCGGCGATCTTGGTCTTGACGGCGGCATCCTGGAAGGCGCTGACGTAGCCGTCCCTGTAGAGGGTGAATTCGTTGTTGTCGATGCTGCCGGAGACATCCAGCGACAGGAACAGCTCCTGGAAGACGTTGGTGACGGCGTGGGCCGGCTGGGAGGTGCCGAACAGGCCGATGGTGACAGCCGCAGCGGCCGCTCCTCCGCGGAGCAGGGGCTTGAGGGTGGATCTCATGGCGGATGGGATGGGGGGACGGTGTGGTGCTCCGGATGACCGGAGCCTGCCTTAACGCAGGCAGTGCACAGGGCCTCCTGGGAGGTGAGCGACCAACGCCCAAAACTTAGCACTGGGTGATAGATCTTTCACCCAATAGACGCAAACTTAACACGGCATTAATCGACGCCCTCCTCCGGGCCCGCCACTCAGCCTTCGCTGTCGTTGCCGGTGGCCATCGCCCGCACCATCGCCTGCTGGGCCATGGCCGTCCCGTGGGCCTTGAGCCGGTCGAGGAAGAGCCGGTTGGCCTCCGGGAAGCGGGGCTCCTCCGCCAGGGGCAGGGGACCGGCGCCATCCAGGCCCGACTCCCCTTCCATGGCCGGCGTGATCACCACCAGATCGGGGTCGAGGGGGGCGTCGTAGCGCCACCAGCGGGCCGGGTCGGCGATGGCCGGATGGATCGGATGGGGGGCGTGCTCCAGGGGGGCGGCCACCCCCTCCCGGCGGCGCTTGGCCAGGTCACCCAGCAGCTGGCTGCGGGTGCGGCCGCGCAGCTGGAACAGCACGAAGGGGTCCTCGCTGAAGCGGTCCCCCATCAGGTAGTAGACGGCGCTGATGTGCTTGCAGGGGTTGGCCTTGTCGGGGCAGCTGCACTCGCTGCGCACCTCCTGGAGCTTGAACGGGAACAGGCGTTTGCCGCTGGCGGCGAAGGCCCGCTCGATGTCGGCGGGCATGATCCCCGCCAGCAGCTGGGCCGACCAGCGGGCCTTCTGGCTCAGGGCCTCCAGCACGTAGCCCCAGTCCTCGTCGTTGAGCACGTCGAGCCAGAGCTTCACCTTGTAAGGGTCCGGGTCGGTGCCCTGCACCCGGGCGTGGACCCGGCGCCCCTCGAAGCGGATCGAGACGACGTTGCCCTCCCGGGCATAGGTCCAGGCACGCTCCAGGCGCTTCTTGAACCGATAGGAATGGATCAGCTCCATCCACTGCTCCACCCACCAGGGCTGCTGCCCCAGGCCCTGCTGGCCCAGTTGCGTGGTGATGGCGCCGGAGGCGCCGGGGAAGGAGCTGGTCATGCCGCCGGCCTCACGCGGCCCATCCTGCCGCCTGCCGGACCCACTGGCCTAGGTTGTCCCGACGCAGGGCGTGGAGTCCTTGAATCGCATCACGTTCGGCGCCGGCGACGGTTTTCAAAGTCTTCTCAGGACAAGGGTTCAGGATCACTTCGAGGCCACCGGGCAGGAGCGGCGCGATGCGCCGGCCATGGTGATCAAATCGGCCGTGATCCTGGCCTGGTTCGTCCTCACCTACGGGCTGCTGGTCTTCCGCGTCGGCAACACTCCGGGGGCGATCGCCCTGTCCGCCGTTCTGGGTCTGGCGATCGCCGCCATCGGCTTCAACATCCAGCACGACGGCGGCCACGGCGCCTACTCCCGCCACCGCTGGATCAACCGGGCCGCCGCCATGACCCTCGATCTGCTCGGTGGCAGCTCCCTGATCTGGGCCCACAAGCACAACGGGCTGCACCACACCTTCACCAACCTCTCCGGCCACGACGACGACATCAACCTCGGCCTGATCGGTCGTCTGTCTCCCCATCAGCCCCATCGCTGGTGGCACCGCTGGCAGCACCTCTACCTCTGGCCCCTCTACGGGATGCTGCCCATCAAGTGGCAGTTCTTCGATGACTTCGCCGATCTGGCCGGCCGTGGCCGCGGCGACCATTCCCTGCCCCGCCTCGGCCCCGCCGACTGGGTGGTGTTCCTGGCCGGCAAGGCGATCTTCTTCTCCCTGGCGTTCGTCATCCCCCTTCAGTTCCATCCCGTCGGTGCGGTGATCGGCTGCTACCTGGTGACGGCGATGGTGCAGGGCGTCGTGCTGAGCGTGGTGTTCCAGCTGGCCCACTGCGTGGAGGAGGCCGATTTCCCCATGGCCGACCCCGCCAGCCCGGCCATGGGTCCCTGGGCCGGCCATCAAGTGGCCACCACCGTCGACTTCAGCCGCTCCAACCCCCTGCTGAGCTGGTTGCTGGGGGGCCTGAACTTCCAGGTGGAACATCACCTGTTCCCCCAGATCAGTCACGTCCATTACCCCCAGATCTCCGCCATCGTCGAGCAGACCTGCCGCGACTGCCAGGTTCCCTTCCGCACCCACCCGTCCTTCCTGGCCGGTGTGGCCTCCCACTACCGCTGGCTGCGGCGCATGGGCCAGCCCCCTGCCGTGCCGGCCCTGCCCCTGCTGCTGCCGGTGATCGGGGAGAGCGCGGGACTCGCCCACCCCTCCGACGTCACCCTGGCCCGCCGCTGAGGCCCCTCGCCGCGCCGCTCCTCAGCCCTCCTCCAGGGCCACCAGGTCCCGCAGCTGGCCCACGTCGAAGCCACCGAGCCATTCCTCACCGCTGCCGACGATGTCGGCGGCCAGCCTGGATTTCTCCTCGATCATGCGGTCGATCTTCTCCTCCACCGAACCGCTGGTGATGAACTTGTGCACCAGCACCCGGTTGGTCTGGCCGATCCGGTAGGCCCGGTCGGTGGCCTGGTTCTCCACGGCGGGGTTCCACCAGCGGTCGATGTGGAACACGTGGCTGGCCCGGGTGAGGTTGAGGCCCACACCCCCGGCCTTGAGGGAGAGCAGGAACAGCTGGGGGCCGCGGGGATCCTCCTGGAAGCGGTCCACCATCGCCTGGCGGTCCGTCTTGCTGCTGCCGCCGTGCAGGAAGGGCACGTCCTGGCGCCAGCGCTGCTCCAGGTAGACCTTGAGCAGGTGGCCCCATTCGGCGAACTGGGTGAACAGCAGGGCCCGGTCGCCCGCCTCGATCACCTCCTCGAGGATCTCCTCCAGCCGCAGCACCTTGGCGCTGCGGCCGGCGAAGCCGCTGTCGACTCCGCGCTCCTTGAGGGCCAGGGCCGGGTGGTTGCAGATCTGCTTGAGCCGGGTGAGCAGGGCGAGCACCTGGCCGTGGCGCTGGCCGAGGGGGGCGCGGGCGATGGCATCGAGGCTCTCGTCCACGGTCTTGCGGTAGAGCTTCGTCTGCTCCGCCGACAGGCCCACCCATTCGCGCAGCTCCACCTTCTCCGGCAGGTCGGAGATGATCGAGCGGTCGGTCTTGAGCCGCCGCAGGATGAACGGCCCGACCCGGGCCTTGAGATCCCGCAGGGAACTCATGTCGCCGTAGCGCTCGATCGGCAGCCGGTAGCGCTGGCGGAAGAAGCCCTCCTCCCCCAGCACCCGCGGATTGAGGAAGTCCATCAGGGCCCACAGCTCGCTCACCCGGTTCTCGACCGGGGTGCCGGTGAGGGCGATGCGGAAGCGGCCCTGCTTGCCCGGACGGCCCAGGTCGCGGGCCGCCTGGCTCTGCTTGGCCGCCGGGTTCTTGATCGCCTGGGCTTCGTCGATCACGACGCCCTGCCAGTCGATGCTCTCCAGCAGTTCGCTGTCGCGCTGCAGCAGCCCATAGCTGGTGAGCACCAGGTCCACCCCGTCCAGGGCCTTGGCCAGCTTTTCGGGGGTGGAGGGCCGGCGGGGACCGTAGTGCTCCCGCACCTCCAGGTCCGGTGTGAAGCCCGCCGCCTCCCGCTTCCAGTTGGTGAGCACCGAGGTGGGGGCCACCAGCAGGACGGGTCGCTTCAGTTCCTGCTCCACCTTGAGGTGCTGCAGGAAGGCCAGCAGCTGCACCGTCTTGCCCAGGCCCATGTCATCCGCCAGGCAGGCCCCCTGGTCGAAGCGGTGCAGGAAGGCCAGCCAGCCCAGGCCCCGCTCCTGGTAGGGCCGCAGCTGGCCGGCGAAGCCCTCCGGCGCCGGCAGGGGATCGGGGGCCTTCTGCTGGTGGTACTGCTCCAGGACGGCGCTCAGCCGGGGCCCCGGGATGAAGCGATGCACCGGCAGCCGCATCAGGGTGTCGCCGTCGCTGGCCGTGAGGCGCAGGGCATCGTCGAGGCTGAGGACGGGATCGGCGGCGCAGAAGCGGGTGGCGTTCTTGTGATCGCTGGGCCGCAGCTCGATCCAGGCCCCCTTGTGCTGCACCAGCGGACTGCGCTTGGTGGAAAGACGCTCCAGGTCCTTGAGGGTGAGGGTGACCCCGCCGATCATCAGCTCCCACTTCCACTGCAGGCTTTCCCCCAGGGAGAAGCCGCGGGAGCGCTCGGGCAGCTCGGCTTCGATCGCGAGTCCCAGCCGGCTGGCCAGCCCGCCGCTGAGGCTGGCCGGCAGCACCACGCCTACCCCCACATCGCGCAGCTGGGCGGCGGCGGTGCGCACCAGCACGAAGGCCTCGGCCGGGGTGAGCTGCATGGTTTCCGGGGCTGCCGCATCGAGGCCCCGCCCGATCGGCTCGAACACCTGCAGGGCCCGGCCCAGGCCCTCCAGGAGCAGCTGGCCCGGCTCGGCCACATCCACCTCGCCAAGCTGGAGCCGGCCGTCGCCCGCATTCCAGACCGTGCGTGCCGGCATGCGCAGGCTGGGATCGGCCTCCGCCTGCAGGGAGAAGCGCAGCTCCCAGAGCTCCTCGCCCTCCTCGGGGGTGAACAGTTCCAGGCAGGCCCGGGCCGGGGCCACCCGCCCCGCCACCGCTTCGCGCCAGTGCTGGGTGGCCACCGCCAGCCGCTCCCGCTCCTCCTCGTCCAGGTCGAGCCGGCCGGGGCCGGGGCCGAGGGCCTTCTGCCAGGCCCCCAGCAGGGGATCGAGGCCCTCGGCGGGGGGACGGAAGCCGGCGCGCAGCTGGCCGTCGAGCAACGCCTCCAGCAGGCTGGCCACCCGCAGCCGGCCGCTGCCGGGGCGGCGGCAGGCCAGCCCCCCCTCCCCCGGCGCTCCGGGGGCCATGGCGCAGGTGGCCACCTGGGGCAGCCGGATGGCCAGTTCCTCCAGCCGGCGCCGGTCCCCTTCCCGGTTGAGCAGGGGCAGCCAGCGGGCCCGGTCCTCCTCCACCTGGGGCAGCCAGCGACCGCGGGCGATCAGGCTCAGGGCCCAGCGCTCCAGATGGCTCCACCAGCGCAGGTCGTCGGCCAGGCCGGGGTCGTCGCCGGAGAGGGGCAGCCCGGCGAGCCATTCGCCCGCCCCCGCCGGATCGAGGGCCAGGCCCTCCACCCGCCAGGGCCACCACTGCACTTCCTTCGGGATCGGCTCGCCCGCCTGCAGCGGCAGACCGCTCCAGGCCGCCAGACCCTCGCTGGCCGCCTTGCGGCGGCCGCGGGCCCCCTGGCTGCGGCTCGGCAGGGTGAGCTGGGCCTCCGCCGGCCGGAAGGCCTCCGACCAGAGGCCATGGTCATCCAGCCAGGCGCCCAGATCGTCGACGCTGAGGGACAGGGGATGGTCGGGAACGGTGCGCAGCGGCGCCACCGGAGTGGCGACCCTCCAGGTGTCGGCCCAGAGCAGCAGCCGGCCACCGGCCCCTTCCGGCGGAAACAGCCAGGTGGCATGCAGCAGGCTCATGGCCGCAGGGCGGGCAGGAGGCGCTGGGCGGCCTGCAGCAGCAAGGCGCTGCCGATCAGGGGAAGCCAGAGCGGCAACCAGCCGCGCAGCAGCTCAAGGATCGCGCCGACCGCGCCGCGGGCCAGGGGCTGGTGCAGGAGGGACTGGATCTCCGGGACCGGCAGGGCCAGGGCGGTGACAGCCACGGGACCTCCGAGGCTGCGGATGCCGCAGACCGCCCCCACCAGGCCGGCGGCCAGGTGGTCGTCATCCGGATCGACGCGCTGGAGGTGAAAGGCCAGCAGGCCGTAGAAGAAGCCGCAGCCCGCCGAGCGCAGCCCGCTCTCCAGGCCGGCCGGCAAGCCGATAAGGGCGGCGGCGAACCCCCCCAGCAGCGCCCACGACAGGGACTGCAGCCGCAGACGGGCACGGGAATCGTCGGACGCCTGGGTCAACGGCAAGGCCATGGCGATGGCCCGATCATGCCTGGCCACCGGCAGCCTTACATTATTCATCGGCTGTGGCCAGTGCTACGGGTCAGCCATTCCATCGCTGCTTAAGCAGCTCAACAGAACGTCTCTCCAGCAAGGCCACTGGGCCTCGGCAGCAGGCCGCTGTTGCGGTCACGGCTTTCCGGTGTTTCCCTGATTCCAGTCACGCGTCACTGCTGCCGGGCAGGGAACGGACTCCCACCACGGTTGGCCACCCCCTTGAGCGCCGCCCATCCGCCACCGCACGCCTCCGATGCCCACCAGGCACGGCGCGCGCTGCCGGAGATGCTGCAGATCGCGACCGCCATCAGCGGTGCGGTCAACCTGCCGGCCCTGTTGCGGCAGATCCTTTCCAGCTCCAGGGATCTCACCCTCAGCGACGCCGGCAGCATCTACCTGGTGGAGCAGGAGAAGGGGGAGAAGCGGCTCTGGTTCACCGCCTTCCAGAACAGCTCCCTGGCCGCCGGCGACACCGGCATCGATGCCAGCCTGCTGGACGAGCGCTTCCCGATCACCCCCGAGCGACTGGTGGGCTGGACGGCCCTGAACGGTGAGGCGCTCAACCTGCCCGACGTCTACGCGATCCCCGCCGACCGTCCCTACCGCTTCAACGCCGAACTGGATCGCCGCATGGGCTACCGGGCGGTCTCGATGCTGGTGGTGCCGCTGCGGACCATGGCCGGGGAGGTGGTGGGGGTGATGCAGCTGATCAACAGGAAGCGGGAGTCCTCCTCGCTGCTCACCCCTGAAACGGCCCCCTCGCTGGTGCGCCCCTACGACGCCGGCGACCAGCAGCTGATCGAGGCCCTGGCCGCCCTGGCGGCGGTCTGCGTCGAGCGCACCCAGGCCCTGGAGGGGCAGCAGCGGCAGATCGATTCGATGATTGCCCTGCTGGCGGGGGCGATCGATGCCCGCAGTTCCCACACGGGCCGCCACTGTTCCCGGGTGCCGGAGCTGGCTCTGCTGCTGGCGGAAGCGGCGGAGGCCACCCAGGACGGGCCGCTGGCCCCCTTCCGCTTCAAGGGGGAGGCGGAGCGCCGGGAGTTCCGCACGGCGGCCTGGCTGCACGACTGCGGCAAGATCGTCACCCCCGAGGCGGTGGTGGAGAAGGCCACCAAGCTGGACGCCCCCGCCAACCGGCTGCACGAGATCCGCACCCGCTTCGAGGTGCTGCTCCGGGATGGACGCATCGCCATGCTCGAGGGTCTGCTGGCGGGCGGCGACCCGGTCGCCCTGGAGCGGGAGTACGCCCGGCTGGAGCAGGAGCTGCAGCAGGATTTCGCCTGCGTGGCCCGCTGCAACCTGGGCAGCGAAGGCACCGATCCGGAGGATCTCGCCCAGCTCCGGCGGCTGGCGGAGCGCACCTGGTGGCGCCATTTCGACGACCGGATCGGCCTGGGCTGGGAGGAGCAGACCCGGTACAGCGGGCCGCCGCCGCCCCTGCCCGCCCGGGAGTCCCTGCTCAGCGACGCCCCCCACCACCGCATCCCCCGGCCGCCGGAGGAGGTGCCGGAGGCCCGCTGGGGGTTCAACCTGGCGGTGCCGGAGCTGCTCTACAACCGCGGCGAGCTCTACAACCTCTCGGTGGCCAGGGGCACCCTCACCCCCGAGGAGATCTACAAGATCCGCGAGCACATGATCCACACGATCGTGATGCTGGAGAGCATGACCTTTCCCCCCTCCCTGGCCCGCGTCGCGGAGATCGCGGGCGGGCACCACGAAACCCTCGACGGCCGCGGCTACCCTCGGGGACTGGGGGCGGAGCAGTTGTCGATCCCGGCCCGGATCCTGGCCATCGCCGACATCTTCGAGGCCCTGACCGCCGCCGATCGGCCCTACAAGCGGGGCATGCCCCTGTCCCAGTCCCTGGCGATCCTGGCCGGTCTGCGGGATCGCGGCCGCATCGATGCGGACCTGTTCGCGCTCTTCCTGCGATCCGGCGCCTACCTCACCTACGCGGAGCGCTTCATGGCCGCCGACCAGATCGATCCGGTGGATCTGGACGCCCTGCTGGGGCCCCATGCCTGACCAGCCCCATTCCAACGTCATCCAGGAACTGCTGGGCGAGCTTCACGCCTCCTTCGCCGGGGTCCGGGAAGGGCGGGTGGCGGATTACATCCCCGAGCTGGCCAAGGCCTGCCCCGACGACTTCGGCATCGTCATCGCCACCTCGGGCGGACGCATCTATGAGATCGGCGACACTAGGAAGGAGTTCACGATCCAGTCGATCTCCAAGCCGTTCATCTATGCCCTGGCGCTGAAGATGCTCTCCTTCGACGTCATGGCCAGCAAGATTGACGTGGAGCCCTCCGGGGAAGCCTTCAACGCCATCAGCCTGGATCCGGACTCCGGCAAGCCGCGCAACCCGATGATCAACGCCGGGGCGATCGCCGCCTCCGCCCAGATCTGTGACGCCAACCCCGGCGGGGCCGTCGATCTGCTGCTGGAGTACTTCGCCGAGCTGGCCGGCCGGCCCCTGACGATCAACGAGGCCGTCTACCGCTCGGAAAAGGAGACGGGCCACCGCAACCGCGCCATCGGCCACCTGCTGCGCAACTTCAACATCATCGAATCGGATCCGGAGCCGGCCCTCGATCTCTACTTCCGCCAGTGCGCCATCTCCGTCACCTGCCGCGACCTGGCCGTGATGGCCGCCACCCTGGCCTGCCAGGGGCGCAATCCCTTCACCGGCGGCCAGCCCCTCTCCTATGACATCACCGTGCGGGTGCTGGCCCTGATGGGCACCTGCGGCATGTACGACTTCGCCGGCCAGTGGCTCCATGACGTCGGCATCCCGGCCAAGAGCGGCGTCGCCGGCGGCGTCATGGCGGTGATTCCTGGACGACTGGGCATCGCCACCTATTCACCGCCCCTCGACGGTTTCGGCAACAGCGTCCGGGGGGTGGCGGTCTGCCGCCAGCTGTCGGCTGGAGTGGGCCTGAGCCTGTTCAATCAGTACTACCAGGTCGATGCCACCATCCGCCGCTCCTACCAGGGCTCCCAGCGCAAATCGCGCCGCTGGCGCAGTGAGCGGGAGCTGGAGATCCTGGCGCCCCACCGGGACGAAGTGCGCATCATTCACGTGCAGGGGGTGCTCGATTTCGGCGGCATCGAGCAGCTGGCCGCCGAGCTGGTGCGGCTCAGCGGCGACGTGCGCATCCTGATCCTTGATCTGGCCCACGTGACCGAGTGCCCGATGGAGTCCTCGGGGCTGCTGGACCGCCAGCTCTGTTCCCTGGAGGATCAGGGGGTGGAGATCCTCCTGTCGCGGGCCGGCCGCTTGCCCCTGGTCTCCAGGGCCGGCTGGGCCATCACCGAACGGATCGATGCCTATGAGCACCTGGATTCCGCCCTCGAGGCCGCCGAGGAGCTGCTGCTCACCTGGTACGCCCCCGCGGCCGACGCGGACAACGGCGACGACGACGATCTGGCGGATCAGGGTGTCCTGGCCGCCCTGGGGGCGGACCACCGCCGGATCCTGGCGGAGCACCTGGTGAGGCGATCGTTCATGGCCGGGGATTTCGTGATCCGCCGGGGGGATCCCGGCGACGAGCTGTTCCTGGTGCGCTCCGGCTCCTTCGACATCGCCCTCGACATCAAGACCGGCGACGGACAGAGCCATTCCACCCGGCTGGCCACCTTCGGCCCCGGGCTCTGCTTCGGCGAGATCGGTTTCGTGGCCCAGACGCCGCGCACCGCCGACATCATCGCCACCCGCCCCGGTGAGTGCTGGGTGCTGCACCGCAACGCCTTCGACGAGCTTAGTGCCAGCCATCCCGAGGTGGTGATCGCCCTGCTCAAGGCGCTCACCTGCGACATCGGCGCCAAGCTGAGCCAGACGAGCGTCCAGCTGACGCTGATGGAGCACTACTGAGGCCGGCGGCGCGACCCCGGGCCCCCGCGCTGGGCGATCATGCCTGTCCCAGGACCTCTCCCTGCGTTGTCGTGATGGCTGCCGATTCCACCCGCCCCAGGCCCCGCAGCGGAGCCGAGATCCGGGAGGCCTTCCTCGCGTTCTACGAACGGCAGGGGCACCGGCGGATGGCCAGCGCCTCCCTGGTGCCCGACGACCCGACGGTGCTGCTCACCATCGCCGGCATGCTGCCCTTCAAGCCGGTGTTCCTCGGCCAGGCGCCGCCGCCGGCGCCCCGGGCCACCAGCAGCCAGAAGTGCATCCGCACCAACGACATCGAGAACGTGGGCCGCACGGCCCGGCACCACACCTTCTTCGAGATGCTGGGGAACTTCTCCTTCGGTGACTACTTCAAGGAGGAGGCGATCGCCTGGGCCTGGGAACTCACCACCGAAGTCTTCGGCCTCGATCCGGCCAACCTGGTGGTCAGCGTCTTCCGGGAGGACGACGAGGCCGCCGCCCTCTGGCGTGATGCCGTGGGGGTGGATCCGAAGCGGATCATCCGCATGGATGAGGCCGACAACTTCTGGGCTTCCGGCCCCACCGGCCCCTGCGGCCCCTGCTCCGAGATCTACTACGACTTCCACCCGGAACGGGGCGACGACGGCATCGACCTGGAGGACGACAGCCGCTTCATCGAGTTCTACAACCTGGTGTTCATGCAGTACAACCGCGACGCGGCCGGCACCCTCACGCCCCTGGCCCGGCGCAGCATCGACACCGGTATGGGTCTGGAGCGCATGGCCCAGATCCTGCAGCAGGTGCCGAACAACTACGAGACCGACCTCATCTATCCGCTGGTGGAAGCCGCCGCCGCGCTGGCAGGGGTCGATTACCGCGCACTCGACGCCCGCGCCCAGACCTCCCTCAAGGTGATCGGCGACCACAGCCGGGCCATCACCCAGCTGATCGCCGATGGGGTCACCGCCTCCAACCTGGGCCGGGGTTACGTGCTGCGCCGCCTGCTGCGCCGGGTGGTGCGCCACGGCCGGCTGCTGGGCATCGACCGTCCCTTCCTGGCGGTCATGGGGGAGGCGGCGATCGAGCTGATGGCCCCGGCCCATCCCCAGCTGCCGGAGCGCCGCGAGGTGATCCTGGCCGAGCTGGTGCGGGAGGAGGCCCGCTTCCTGGACACCCTGGAGCGGGGCGAGAAGTTGCTGGCCGAGGTGCTCGCCGCCCGGCCGGAGCGCATCAGCGGCGACGCGGCCTTCGAGCTCTACGACACCTACGGCTTCCCGCTCGAGCTCACCGCGGAGATCGCCGAGGAGCACGGCCTGACGGTGGACCTGGACGGTTTCGAGGCGGCCATGGAGCGGCAGCGCCAGCGGGCCAAGGCGGCGGCCGTCAGCATCGACCTCACCCTGCAGGGGGCGATCGAGCAGGTGGCGGGCGCCCTCGAGCCCACCGACTTCCGCGGCTACGAGGCCCTCGACCAGCCGGCCTGCGTGCTGGCCCTGGTGGTGAACGGGGAACCGGCCACCGCCGCCGCCGCCGGCGATGCGGTGCAGATCGTGCTCGACAGCACCCCCTTCTACGGCGAGTCGGGCGGCCAGGTGGGCGACCGGGGCGTGCTGCTGGCGGGGGAGGGGGCCGCCGGGGTCGGGGGAGGCCTGATCGTGGCCATCGAGGCGGTGAGCCGCAACCGCAGCGTGTTCGTCCACAGCGGCCGGATCGAGCGCGGTCGTCTGGCGGTGGGCGATGTGGTGCAGGCCCGGGTGGATCGCAGCTGCCGCCGCCGCGCCCAGGCCCACCACACCGCCACCCACCTGCTGCAGGCGGCCCTGAAGCAGGTGGTGGATGAGGGTGTCTCCCAGGCGGGCTCTCTGGTCGATTTCGACCGGCTGCGCTTCGACGTCCACTGCCCCCGGGCCCTGACCCCGGCCGAGCTGGAGCGGATCGAGGACCTGGTCAACGGCTGGATCGCCGAGGCCCACCCCCTGGAGGTGGCGGAGATGGCCCTGGAGCGGGCCCGGGCCGCCGGGGCCGTGGCCATGTTCGGTGAGAAGTACGGCGAGGTCGTGCGGGTGGTGGACGTGCCCGGTGTCTCGATGGAGCTCTGCGGCGGCACGCACGTGGCCAACACCGCCGAGATCGGCCTGTTCCGGATCGTCGCCGAGACGGGGGTGGCGGCGGGCATCCGCCGCATCGAGGCCGTGGCGGGTCCGGCCCTGCTCCCCTATCTGCGGGAGCGTGACCGGGTGGTGCGCGAGCTGGCCGATCGCTTCAAGGCCCAGCCCGGCGAGATCCTCGAGCGGGTGGCCCTCCAGGGAGAGGAGCTGCGGGCCACCCTCAAGGAGCTGGCGGCGGCACGGGGGGCCTTGGCGGCGGCCAAGGCCAGCGCCCTGGCGGAGCGGGCCGAAGCGCTCGGTTCCCATCGGCTGCTGGTGGAGCGCCTCGATGGCGTCGATGGCGCCGGCCTCCAGGAGGCCGCCCAGCGCCTGCAGCAGCAGCTCGGGGAGGGGGCGGCGGTGGTGCTCGGCGGCCTGCCGGACCCGGCGGACCTGGGCAAGGTGATCCTGGTGGCGGCCTTCGGCCCCGCGGTGGTGGCCTCCGGGGCCAAGGCGGGGGCCTTCATCGGTGGCATCGCCAAGCTTTGCGGCGGCGGCGGCGGTGGCCGGCCCCAGCTGGCCCAGGCGGGGGGGCGGGACGGCGCCGCCCTCGATGGGGCGCTGGCGGAGGCCCGTCGGCTGCTGACCGCCCAGCTGGGTGGCGGCTGACGCTCCCTGGCTGAGGCTCGCTGGCTGAGGCTCAGAAGCGGTAGTTCACCCGGGTGTAGAGCCCCTGGCCCAGGAGCCAGTCGTTCCAGGGGCCCAGGTTGTCGGTGGTGGAGAAGGGCACGGCCCAGCCCAGCTCCACCGACCAGTGGTTGCTGGCCAGCCAGCGCAGCAGCACGCCACCGGAGCCCACCGTGTCGCCGAAGCTGCCACCGCTGAAGCTCGTGCGGATGCCGCCGGCACCGATGAAGGGGACGAGCTGGAGGGCACTGGTCTTGCTGTCCCAGAAGGTCCAGACCGCTTCGGTGCTGGCCAGCCAGCCGCTGTCGCCGCTGATCAGCTGGCCGGGCAGCCCGCGCAGCCCCACATCGGAGCCGAGGGTGAACTGCATCGAGGAGGTCAGCGGGGCAAAGGCCAGCTGGGCGGCGGTCCGCAGGTTGACCTGCCAGCGGGGGGAGACCGTCCAGGAGGCGGAGAGGAAGCCGCCGATGGCGGTGGCCCGGCCCGCCACGATGCCCGCTTCGGCCAGTTCCTGGCGCTGGACGGTCGGGGTCGCCGCGGCGACCCCCTGCAGCAGGTAGGCGCTGCCGCTCCAGCTGCTGTGGCGGCTGGCGCCGCTGCCGTTGACGCCCAGCCGCAGGTAGCCGCCGGCGGGGGCGCGGACGCTGGCGGGCACCGAGACCGGCAGGGCGCTGCCCTGCTCGTAGATGTTGCTGCGGCTGTTGCTGTAGCCGGCGAAGAGGCTCCAGCGCTGGCTGAGGGATTCGCGGAACACCCACTCGAACTGGGCCAGGGCCTGGTACTGGTTCGTGGAGAACCCGTCGGCCGGGGCCGGCAGTTCCACCAGGTTGCGGCGGCTGAAGCCGATGCCGCCGGTGAGGCTGAGGTTGTCGCTGAAGGGGTAGGTGTAGCTGAGGGAGGCGATGGCGGCGCCCAGCTCGGGGGTGTCGGTGGCATCGAGCTCGCCGTAGACCAGCAGGGTGTCCCCGCGCCGCAGCAGGCTCGGCTTCAGCAGCGTGGCCACGGCGCGGAACTCCCCCGAGCCGCTGTTGCCGTCGTTGCGCAGGGACAGATCCCCCTGCCAGGGCTCCCGCGAGGGCTCCACGGCGACGCGGAACACCCCTTCGGAGGGGTCGCTGCCCAGCCGGGCCAGGGTGCCCCGCACGCTCTCGATTCCCGGCTGCCGTTTGAGCAGCTGCAGCTGCAGCTCCACCGTCGACAGCCGCAGGATCTGGCCCCGCAGGGGGCGCAGCAGCCGGCCGACGCGACGGTTCAGCCAGGGATCGCTGCCGGAGACCTGGATGCCGACCACACGGCCTTCCACCACATCGAGATACCCCGGCGCCGGGTCGCTCACCACATAGACACGGCTGCTGACGTACCCGTCGAAGACGAGCCGGGTGCTCAGGGCCACGGCGCAGGCCTTGAGCCGTTCCTGGGGATCGGTGATCCGGCTGCATTCGGCCAGGATCGTGGGCACCTGCTCAGGGGTGTAGAGCGTCAGCCCGCGGATCTCCGGCAGGGGGGCCGGTGCCAGTGAGGTGGGGGGCTTGAGGGCCGGTTCCGGGGCGGCGGGGCCAGCGCCGGCGGGCGGGGCTCCGCCGCCGTCGGGCTGGGGGGCGGGAGTCTCCAGGGGGAGGACGTCGACCGGAGGGGCCGGCTGGGGCTCGGCGGGAGAGGGCCTTTCCAGCTGGCGGGGCGGGCCCGGAAGGCGGATCGGCCCATCCTGCAGGGGCGGAGCCACCAGCTGGGCGAGAAGGAGGAGCATGCAGGGTGGGCCGAGTTCCCGCTCACAAAGAGAGGCTGGTAGCTTGCTGAGGTGTTGATGAGATCAGGTGGACTAACACCTGAGGCGTGAATGATGACCCAGCAAGTGGTTCAGCCATCGGCGCCTAGGGAACCTACCTGCGGTGGTGAAGAGTGGGGCCAATCTTGAGTAACAACCGCTACTTTTTGCCCGGTGAGTTGGTCCGGATCCGCCTCATTTGTCCGGCATGGCTGACGCAACGGCGCTCTCGCCTCCTGCCGCTGGGGCTCACGGTTGTGCTGGGCCTGCTGGCCTCCCCCGTTGCCGCCGGTGAGATCACCGCCACCGGCGGGATCCTCGGACTCGGCAGTGTGGTCAATGGCCAACTCGGCGGCAGCTGCTCCAGCGGGGCCTGTGCGATCCGGGGGGGCACCTCCGCCGGGGCCAACCTCTTTCACCGTTTCTCCGCCTTCGACACCCGCGGGGCGATCACGGGCGTCACGCTCGATGTGGGTGGGCATCGCAACGTGATGGTGGGGGTCACCCACCCCCTGGGCAGCTTCATCGACAAGGCCGTCACCCTCAGCGGTCCGGCCAACCTGGTCTGGCTCTCCCCGGGGGGGTTCCGACTCAGCGGCGCCGGCACGTTCACCAACGTCCAGCAGCTCAACCTGACGACCGCCACCACGTTGCGGGTGGGCGACGGACGCTTCGACGTGCTCGGCACCACGGCCGCCGCCGCCGCCGCCTTGACGGGCACTCCGCTTCTGGGCCTGTCCGGTCTCAGCACCGACCCGGCCAGCCTGGGTCAGCTGGGCCTCTCCGCCCAGGGGGACCTGGCCATCGACGGCGGCCTGCTCACCGTCGATGGGGGCCTTCTTCTGGATGCCCAGGGCGGCCATGTGCTGCTGGGGGGATCCCGGCTGCAGGCTCCTGGCGGCAACGTGGCCCTGCAGGGGCAGGCGGTGTCGCTCCAGGACAGCACGGTGGAGGTCTCCGGCCCGGACGGCGGCCGCATCCGGCTGGCCGGGGAACGGGTCTCCATGGCCGACTCCAGCCTGCGGGCGGATGCCAGCGGCGCTGGCCTGGGCGGGAGCATCGAGATTCTGGGCAAGCAGCGGGCCGAGGTCCATGGCGTCATCAGCGCCCGGGGCGGTCCCCAGGGCGGCGATGGCGGCTTCGTCGAAACCTCGGCCAACAGCCTGGTGCTCTCCACCGCTCCCGATCTTTCGGCGGCGCGGGGGCGGGGCGGCACCTGGCTGATCGACCCCCGCGACATCGACATCGTTCCTGCCGGATCCGGTGGCGGTCCTCCGCCCGGCGGTTCCGGTGGCGGACTGCCGGGCTCGGCGTCGCTGATCGACGTGGGGCTGATCAACACCGCCCTCAACGGCGGCCAGACGGTGATCGTGGACACCACCGACCCTGCCGGGACCCAGTCGGGGACCATCTCCCTGCTGGCCCCGGTGCAGAAGACGGCCGGGGCGAACGCCACCCTGGAGCTGAGGGTCGACGGCAACATCCAGATCCACGTCCCGGGCGTGGATCCCACGGCCTTCTCGAACACTTCCGCGACCGGGAGGCTGGATGTCAATCTCTGGTACCAGAAAAGTGCCGATCCCTCTGCCCCCGTGGGAGCGATCAGCTGGCAGAAGGGCGCGGTGGACATCAACACCGGAACCCTGCGCACCTTCCAGGGGGCGTCCCGGATCGACGGCAACATCGAACTCACCGGAGCCATCGAACCCTTCCAGCTTCGTTCCGGCACCATTCGAACCGGAGAATTCAGCTGGAGCCCCACAAGTTTCGGGGCCATTCAGCTATCGAGCTTCAATGATGGCCGGCCGGCCGTTCTGGATATCTCCAGGCGTTATGTCCAGGGGCCCGGCCGCAACGTCACCGCCTTCTCGACGGCGCTGCTGCAGATCGGCCCTTCGGCCCTGAGCAGCCTCATCGACGGCGGCACGGTCACGGATCTCACACCCGTCAAGACCACCCTGATCAATGTCGCCACGGGGGCGACCCTGGCGCTCAACCAGGCCACGATCGCCGGCCCGAATCTGGCCGTGGAGAGCGGGGCCCAGCTCCAGCTGTCGGGGGCCAACCAGCTGGCGGCCCTCGAGAACGCCGGATCGATCGTGATCGCTCCCGGCTCCACCCTCGACCTGCAGAGCGCGGCCGTCTCCCCCGGGGCCTCCATCGTCCTGCAGGGCACTGGTTCGGCGCGGCTCCTGATCGACGGCGCCGCCTTCCGGAATGAAGGAACGATCCAGGGATCCGGCCTGATCGAGGTGGGTTCCGGTCTGGGGACGTTCACCAACGGAACCTCCCTGCTGCCGGGGGCACCGGAGGCGTTGCTCGATCCGGTCGGCGCGCTGCAGATTCGTGCCCGCAGCCTCACGCTGGAGCCCAACAGCCGGCTGCTGTTCGATCTCTCCACCCCCGACGAGCTCTCCGTCTTCGGCGACACCTTCCTCGGCGGGGGGCTGGAGGTGGTGTCGCCCCCGGTCGTGGGGGTCATCACCCCCTTCGAGCTGATCCGGGCCCGTGGCATCACCGGCGCCTTCGATCCCGCCCAGATCGTCCTGCCGATCGGTTTCACGCTTCAGGGCGTCGTCACGACCGGCGATCCCCAGCTGCCATTCAGCTTCGGTGGCGATCTGGCGGCGACGCCGCCGCCGCCCCCGGCCCCGCCCGATCCGCCCGTCATCCCCACACCGCCCGTCACCCCGCTCCCACCCCAGGCGGTCACGCCTCCGGCAACCCCTTCACCGTCCTCCCCGCCGAGCCCCTCGAGCCCGCCGGCCCCGTCGTTCCTCCTGCCCGATCTCGGCTACCGCATCTTCCCCTCGACCCAGACAACCCCCTTCGGCTCCACCGTCAGCAGCAACCGGCGCGGGGTGGGCTCCGATGCCCTGGCGGTGAACCTCTCGGAGGCGGATTTCAGTCTCACCGGCGGGTCGGTGCCGGTGCCCGGCCCCCTCACCACCACCACCAGCAGCCTCTCCACGGCCCAGGTGGCCGCGGCGATCACCGACGGCGATCAGCAGCGCACCGAGGACGTGCGCCGGACCCTCGGGGATGTGGGAATGGCCGGAGATTCCGGCGGGACCCTGCGCCTCGAGGAACTGCAGCAATTGCTGAGCAAGGCCTCCCAGAAGGGGGACCGGGATGACGAGCGCTTCAATCCGGCCGTGCTGATGGTGTCCTTCACCGAACAGAAGCCCGCCGCGGGCGAGGAGCCCAAGGCCGCCGACTCCAGCGGCAAGAAACCGACCAACTCGTTCCTCGATCTGATCCTGCTCAGCCGCCGGGGGGAGCCCGTCGGCAAGCGTGTCGAGCTCTCCAGGGAACGCTTCGGGGAGCAGCTGCGGGCGCTCTACCGCCAGCTGGCCCGCCTCGAGCCCCTCCAGGTGGAGAATCCGGACTCCCCGTCACGGCAGATCCACCGGGCCCTGATCGAGCCCATTGCTGCGGAACTGCGGGCCAAGGGCATCACCACCCTGGTGATCGTCGCCGACCGGGGCCTCCAGGGCCTTCCCTTCGCGGCCCTCCACGACGGCACCAGCTATTTCGGAGATCGCTATGGCTTCTCGATCACCCCGTCCCTCAACCTCACCTCCTTCGGGCCTCCGCGCCAGACCCGGGGGCGGGTGCTGGCGGCGGGAGCCTCGGAATTCGAGGGGCTCAGCCCCTTGCCCCTGGTGCCCGAGGAACTGGCCGGCATTCCGGAGGGGGTCGGGGTCGACCGGTTCCTCAACAAAAACTTTTCCCCGGAGGTGCTGCTGAGCCGGGCCGCCGACCCGCGCTACGAGCGCCTGCACGTGGCCACCCATGCCGAATTCCTGCCCGGTGGCCCCTCCCAGGCGCGCATCTACACCGGCACCGGCTCGGTGAGCCTGCAGGAATTCGCCAGCCTGCGCCAGCAGCGCAGCGGCAGCCCGCTGGAACTGTTCGTGCTCAGCGCCTGCCGCACGGCTCTGGGCGACAGCGACAGCGAACTCGGATTCGCCGGCCTGGCCCTGCAGGCGGGATCCCGCAGTGCCATCGGCACGCTCTGGTATGTCGACGATGTCGCCACCTCCGCCTATTTCCTGCAGCTCTATCGCTTCCTCGACCAGGGGATGCAGAAAGCCGATGCCCTGCGGGCCACGCGCCAGGCCATGTCCACTGGCAAGGTGCGGCTGGAAGGCGATAAGGTCATCGGGTCCGATGGCGTTCCCCTTCTCACGGAGTTGAGCCCATCCCAGCGGCGTCGGATTGCGGCAGGCGTGACCCATCCCTACTTCTGGGCCGGGGTTCAGTTGATCGGGACTCCCTGGTGAGGCCTCACCCACGGGTTCCGTGGCCCGGTTCCCTCCCCCTGCCTCACCTGACGCGCCTCTCCGGCCACCCCGGTTCTTCATTCTGTGCCTGATCTTCCAGCCGTCTTCAACGTCTTTCTGATGCTGGCGATGGCCCATTTCGTCGGGGATTTCGGGCTCCAGAGCGATCGTATGGCCCGGGAGAAATGCCCCGGTTGCGGTGTGACCCTCGGCTGGGGTTGGTGGCTCACCTCCCATGCCGCCATCCATGGGTTTCTTGTGGGCGCGATCACCCAGTCCCCCCTTTTGGGTGTGGCAGAGTGGATCGTGCATCTGTTGATTGACTTCGGCAAATGCCGTCGTCTCTGGACCCTGTCGTTCGACCAGGCCCTTCACATCATCACCAAGCTCCTCTGGGCCTGGCTGGCCATCCAGCATGCATCGCCTGGGTTCTGGTTGTCATGAAACGTTGCCGTCAACTGTGGTCATGAAGACAGTTTTCATGCGGAAATCGGTTATTCAGAAAGCGATCCTGGACAGAGGGGCCATGAGCAAAGCCGTTGTCGACCAACGCCAGGCTGCCCGTCACACGGCTGTCCGTCATATGGCTGGAATTCGCCCCGGCCGAAGGGGCCTGATGGTGCTGGCGGCCGGCCTGCTGACCCTGGCCCCGCTGGCGGTGCTGGAGCCGCCGCAGGCGCAGGCCCAGAGCGAACTGCGCAAGACCTTCCCGGGGCGCCGCGTCGGCGGAGGAACCCGCGGTGACTGCTCCAGCCGCCTGCTGGCCCACCTGGTGCCGGACAGCAGCGTCTTCGCCCCCGGCAAGGACCGCTACCTCGGCCTGCTCGAAGGCCCCAGCGCCTCCCCCAGCCCGCTGGAAATCACCTTCCGGCCCCTGAGCGGACGCGGCACCGCGGATGGTTCGATGACCTCGGGCCAGCGCCGGGTGCTGCCGGCCTCCGGCCCGGGCATCACCCTGATCAGCCTCCCCTCGGTGAAGGTGCCGACGATGTGGGAGTCGAGCTACCTCTGCCCCGGGGCCGCGGCGACCGCCACCCCCGCCGATCCGCTCAGCTTCGTGGCCGCCGAATCTCCGCCGGCCCTCAGCCTGCTGGTGACCGATGCCTCCAAGGAGGATGGGGCCGTGCAGGCCTCCCTGGCGAAGCTGCGCCGCTCCTGCGGCGCCAGCGTGCCCCGGGCGGAGGTCGGCACCGCCTTCGGTCTGTCCGACCTGATCACGGCCCAGTGGCCCGAGCAGATTCCAGTGCGCTGTCCCGCCTGAGGCCACCCCGCAGCTCCCAGATCCGCAGGGGCTCGGTGCGCCCCTTGACATTGAGCTCCCCCCAGTCGAGCCACTCCAGCGGCAGGCCCTTGGGCAGCAGATCCAACGTGCTGGAGGACACCAGCACCCGGCAGAGATTGGTCTGACGCTGCTTGTCGAGGCTCTCCAGCCGGGCGGCGCAGTTCACGGCATCGCCGATCACGGCGTACTCCAGCCGTTCGCTGCTGCCCATCGATCCGGCCAGCACGGCGCCGGAATGGACGCCGATGCGCAGCCCCATCGCCGGCAGTCCCTCCTTCTGGAGCTCCTCGTTGAGGCTGTCCACGGCCCGCTGGATGGCCAGGGCGGCATCGATGGCCGCCTTGGCATCGGCCTCCTCGCCGCTGCTCAGGGGGGCCCCGAAAACCGCCAGCAGGCCGTCGCCGGTGAACTTGTTGACCATCCCGCCCCGGCGCGTGATCGCGGGGACGAACAGGGCCATGCCCCGGTTCAGCCAGTCGAGCAGCTCTCCGGGACTGAGCCGTTCCGACACGCTGGTGAACGAGCAGGTGTCTGACATCAGCACGGTGACCGGCAGCTGGCGCCCCTCGAAGCGCCCGTCGCTGAGCAGCCCATCCCGCTGGTTCCAGAGCTGGCGCGCCACGGCCGGGGAGGTGGTCTGGCCCAGCAGCCGCTCGATCTGCTGGCGCTGCTTCTGGCTGGAGGCACCGCGGCGCACCCAGCCCGCGCCGGCCATGGCGATGAAACCCGTCAGGGGCAGGCTCAGACCCACCCAGACGAAGTTGTAGAGCAGCAGCACGGCGCCACCGACCATCAGGCTGGCCACCAGCCCCACCACGAGCACGCTGCGGCGCAGCAGCAGGAAGGCTTCCCCCAGCACGATCCCCAGCACCACCGCCACCACTTCGGCGACCCGCTCCACCCAGCCCGGCAGCGTCCGCAGGCGCCGGGGGTCGCCGGCGACGCTGCGGTCCATCAGGGCGGCCAGGCGATGGGCATGGATCTCGACGCCCGGCACGAGCAGTTGACTGGCCCCGAGGGTGGAGCGGGTCTGGGGCACCGGGAACAGGTCCCGCAGGCTCGGCGCGGTGCTGCCGATCAGCACGATGTGGCCACGGATCTGGTCGGCGGGGATCGGCCGGCGGCCGAGCACATCCTGGAGGTTCCAGAGGTGGAAGCTGCCGAGCTGGTGGAAGGACAGCATCTGCTGGTATCCAGCGGCATCGAGCTGGTCGTAGCCCCCCGACGCCGGCTCCAGCCAGGGGCCCGGTTCGCTCCCCTTCTCGAGCCGCTGCCGCAGGCTCCGCTGGCCCTTGCCCACCTCCAGCAGGCGCAGGGCCAGCGACACGGTGGCTTCGTCCTGCCCGGCCACATGCACCAGATCGCGGCGGAGCACCCCGTCGGTATCCAGCACCAGATCGTTGAACCCCTGGCGATCGGCCGGCGTCCCGGGCACCGGGCCGATGGCTTCGGCCACGTTGAAGATCGAAACGAGGCGGGGATTGGTGCGGAACCGTTCGCGCAGGCAGGCCTGGTCGGGGCCCACGCCCTGGTCGCGGTAGATGTCGAGGCCGATCGCCACCGCCCCTCCGGCGCTCAGCCGGTCGATCGCCTCGCACAGCACCCGATCGTCGATGGGAAAGCCGTAGGTGGCCAGGTCCGACTCGTCGATGCCGATGATCGTGATCGGCTTGTCCGTGCCCGGCGGCGCCGGCCGCAGGCTGGTGATCAGGTCGTAGAGCAGCAGGTTGAGGGTTTCGTTGACGGGGCTGCGCTGCAATGCCAGCAGCAGCAGGCCGGCGGCGGCGTAGGGGACGAGCGAGCGGAGGCCATCCCCCAGATGCAGGGCCTTCAGCCGGGCCAGCCAGGTGGCTGCCTTGGAGTCGGGCGGGGTTCCGCTGTCCATCAGCTGCCCTTGAAGGCGTAGAAGAGTCGCTTCATGGTGTCCAGCAGAGCATTGGAGCGCTCCGCGTGCTGTTCGCGGTCGAGGCTCTTCAGTTCCGCCTGGCGCTCCTGGACCATGGCGGCGAAGCGCTCCAGCAGGTCCGGATTTTCGTCCAGAAGGCCACTGATGCTGTCCCGGTCCACCTCCAGCAGCAGGCACTCCTCGGTGGCCCGCACCGTGGCGCTGCGCGGGGCGTCGAGGAAGAGGGTCATCTCGCCGAACACCTCACCCGGCCCCAGCCGGCGCACGGCCACGGTGTGGCCCGGCTCCAGCTCCTTGAGGATCTCCACGCTTCCCCGCAGCACGTGGAACATCGAACGCCCCTCGGCCCCCTCCTGCACCACCGCCTCGCCGGGCCCGTAGGCCACCTGGTGGCTGCCTTCCACCAGGGTCTCGAGCTGCTCGCTGCTCAGGTCGGTGAAGATGCCCACGCTGGCCAGGGTCTGGCAGCACTGTTTGGGGGACGGCCTGGCGGGGAGCTGGGGCCGGTCCCGGGAGCGGCGGGGCTGCAGCTCACGCACCGGGAAGGGGATGCTCTGGCCTTCCCGGGCCAGGGCATACCAGATCTGCTCGAGCAGGTCGCTGCGCAGGTCGCCGATGGCGCCGTCCCCCAGCTCCCGCTGCCACACCTGCAGCTCGTAGGCGATGGCGCTGTCCTGGAACTCCTGGACGCGGATGCGGGGGGCGGGCTCCCGCAGCACCTTGGGATGCTGCAGCACCACCTTCTCCAGCAGGGCCCTGGCCTGAGCGGGCGGCAGGTCGTAGTCGAGGCCGACGCTGAACCGGTTGCTGACGGCCCCGGAGCGGCCCAGGTTGCGCAGCACCCTCTCGGTGACGAGGCTGTTGGGCACGACCACCAGCTGGCCGTCCATGTTGCGGAGCATGGTGTCCCGCCAGCTCACCTGGACCACCACCCCGCGTACCCCCTCGTCCAGCTCCAGGAAGTCCCCTTCGGTGAACTCGTCCCCCAGCTGCAGCTCCAGGCCGGCGAACAGGTCCTTGAGGGACTCCTGGGCGGCCAGGCCGATCACGGCGGTGAGCACGGCGGAGGTGGTCACCAGGCCCACCAGATCCAGCCGTGCCGACTGGCGCACCAGCACCACCGTGGCCAGGGCGCCGCTGCCGAGGGTGAGCAGTTGCATCAGCAGCTGCGGCGGCGGCCGCCACAGACCCAGGTGGGCGGGCACCTGCAGGGCTGCCCAGAGGGCCAGGAGGATGGCGGCGTAGGTGAGCAGCAGGTCGTCGGTGAGCAGCACCCACACCCGGTAGGCCGGCGGCAGCCCCTGCAGCGGCAGCGAACTCAGCAGGGCCCAGGTGGCGATCGCCAGCAGCGGCAACCGCAGCGGCACGGTGGGCAGGGCCCGGTGGCGGCAGAGGCGGGCCAGCACCAGCAGCCCGGCCGTGGCGGCCAGGGCGCCGATCCAGATCTGCAGCAGGGCCAAGGCGCTCGCTTCGATCGCCCCATCCTGCCGCCGATCCTGGCCGTCGGCTCCATGGCGGAGCAGGCTGGAAGCAACCGTCCCCCCCAAGTCGATGCGCCCGATCTGCCTGCGCTCCGTCGTCCCGCTGCTGGGCCTGACGGCGCTCGCTTCCTGGCCGGGCACCGTGGTCGCCCAGGTGCAGCTCCGTTGCGAGGGCACCCTGCTCGAGGCCAGGGGCAGCGCTGAACAGGAACGGCCCACCCGCCGACTGGCCTTCTCCCTGTCCCTCGAGGCCGAGGCCGCCACGGCCGATGGGGCGCTCCAGAGCCTGCAGGAGCGGCTGGCGGCGGTGCGGACCGCCCTGCAGGGGCAGCAGGTGGAGGAGCTGCGGGTTACCTCCCCGAGCACCTGGAAGCGTGAGGCCGAACGCAACCGGCCGGCGGCGGTGACGGCCAGCCTGCAGGTCAGCGGCCGGTTGGTGCCCCAGCGGCTGCAGGCCCTGATCCGGGAGGTGGGGGCCCTGAGCGGGGTGCGGCTGGCGCCGGTGGCCACCGAAGCCGATCGCGGCCTGGATGGGGCGGTGCGGCGCCAGCTGCTGCGGGCGGCCTACCAGGACGCCCTCGAGCAGGCCAGGGAGGTGGCCGCCGCCGTGGGTCTCAGCCGGCTGGCCCCCCTGGAGGTGCAGGTGGACGGCAACGACCTGCGGCCGATGATGATGCGGGCCGCCGCCGCCGAGGCCGCTCCCCCCTTCGATCCCGCCGAACTGGCCCAACCGAAGGATCGGCTGGGCCTGATGGTGCGGTTCTGCGCCCGTTGAGCAGAATGGGCCATCCGCACCGGAGCCCTGAGCCCATGCGCCGCCGCCACCTGCCGAGCCTCTCGATGGTGCCGATCCTGGTGCTCCTGGTCGGTCCCGCCCTCGGGCCCCTGCCGATGCGAGCCTCCGAGAGCGCCGTGGTGCAGGAGATCCTCGATGGCAACGAGCTGTTCATCGATGGCAAGACGGCCAAGGTGAAGGAGAAGGCCGTCGCCCCCCAGAAGGTCAGCACCCAGAACAGCCGGGGCCAGATCCGCTTCGACAGCGGCGCCGCCGGCCGCCTCAACCGTTTCGCCCTGCTCAAGCTGGGCCAGGGCTGCTTCCTGATCGAAAAGGGTCAGATCCTGGTCTCCGGCAAGCAGAGCGGCTGCACCCGCTCCGCCCGCCTCAGCGTGCGGGGCACCAACTACCTCCTCGACGTCAACGAGTCGGGGGAGGCGGAGATCTCCGTGCTGGAGGGGTCGGTGGAGGTGGAGCCCCTCGCCGACGGGGAACCCACCGGAAAGCCCGCCACCACCGTGGAAGCGGGCCAGAAGCTGCGGCTCTCCCCCGCCGGGGTGGTGCTGGCGATCCTGGGGTTGAGCGTCAGCGACTACAACAGCATCCTGGGCGGTCCCCTGTTCCAGGGTTTCCGGGTGCCGCTGCCCGCCTACGGCTCCCTGGAGAGCTACATCCGCTCCCGGGTGCCGGGGGTGAACCTGCCCGTTCCGGTCAGTCCGCCGTCGCTGCCCTTCGGCCTGCCGCGCTTCTTCTGAGCCGGTGATCCGACCCCACCGGCTTCTGTTGACGACCCTGGCGGCGGCCCTGGCCTGGCCCAGCGCCAGCGTGGCGAGCCCGACTGGATCGGCCGTCGTGCAGGAGATCCTTGATGGCCGGGAGCTGTACATCGAACGGCGCCAGGCCCAGGTGCAGGAGCGGGCCTTCACACCCGAGCTGGTCCGCACCCAGAAGAGCCGCGGCCAGCTGGGCTTTGCCGGTGGTGCCGCCGGCCGCCTCAACCGCTTCACCCAACTGCGCCTCGGCAGCACCTGTTTCCTGCTCAGCAGCGGCCAGATCCTGGTGTCCGGCCAGCAGAACGGCTGCACCCGCTCCTCGCGGCTGAGCACCCGGGGGACCAACTACGTGATCACCCTCCTCGACGGCGGCGAGCAGGAGGTGGCGGTGCTGGAGGGCTCGGTGGAGCTCCAGCCCCTGGCCGATGGACGGCCCCTGCCTGGGGCGCCGATCCTCGTGGCGGGGGGCACCAGGGTGCGGCTCTCCAGCCAGGGGGCCCTGCTCGGGCAGCGACCGCTGACGGCGGACGACTATGCCGCCATCCTCCGGGGGCCCCTGTTCGAGGGGTTCACGGCCCCCCTGCCAGGCATGGCGGCCCTGGAGGCCTTTGTGGAGCGCCGTTTTCCCGGGGTGATCCCCACCGCGCCCAGGCCGTCGGTCAGCCGTGACCCCCTGGTGGAGATCATCAACCGCTACCGGGCCCAGGCCGGGCGCCCCGCCCTGCAACCCCTGCCGGCGCCCCTGGCTGCCCAGAACGCCGCCTATCTGGCCCCGGTGCTCGAGGGGGTGCTGGCCAGCCGCGACTGCGACCACGACCGCTCCCGCTGGGGGGCGTTCCAGGAGCGGATGGCGGCGAAGGGCAGGCTCATGCCCACCAGTGAGGTGATCGCCTGCCCGATGCCGGCCGCCGCCTGGAATCCGGAGGTGATCGTGTCCCGCTGGATGGGCTCAGCCCTGCACACCCAGATCCTGATCAACCGTCCCAAGGCCCGGGCCATCGACTGCGTGCGGCTGGAGCGCTCCGGCCGGGCCGTCGCCATCTGCACGCTCTGGAGCCCGCTGCCGCGATGATGGCGCGACGCCGCACCTTCAGGGTCCTGGTGGTGGTCGTGCTGGCCTGGGTGGGGGTCAGCTCCGGCTGGCCGGGGCCCCGGATGCGGGTCTGGGAGCGGGGGGTGGAGCAGCAGTTGCTGCTGCTTCGCGGCCCGCGCCGACCACCACCCAAGGTGGTGCTGGTCACGGTCGATGACGCCACCCTCCAGCAGGGGGACTGGTTCGAGGAGGAAGGCAGGATCCCGGAATGGGCGAAGGGCGTCGGCAGCCTGCCCTGGCCCCGGGCCACCTACGGGATGGTGGCGGAGAAGCTGCTGCAGGCCGGCGCCAGGGCCGTGGCCGTGAATGTGGTCTTCGAGGGGCCCAGCGGCAAGGGGCCGGCCGATGACGATGCCCTGGAGCTGCGGCTGCGGCGCTACCCCGGCCGGGTCGCCCTGGCGGCGGAGATGCTCGAATCCAGCGACACCCAGGGAGCTGGAGCCCTCACCTTCGTGCGGCCGGAGCGCTTCCTGGCGGCCATCGGCGGCACCGGCTCCCTCGGGCTCACCAACATCCTCGCCGGCACCTCCAGCGAGCCCAGCCGCCACCCCGAGGCCTATGCCAGCGGCGTGCTCCCCGCCCGGGGCGCCGAGGGCCACAGCGCCCTCTCCTCCACCCTGCTGCGGCTGGGGGGCCAGCGGAGCCGCCAGGATGACCGGGCCAGCGCGCTCAATTTCTATGGCCCGGAGGGCAGCTTCCAGCGCCTGCCGGCCTGGGAGGTGCTCGACCCCGCGCGCTGGAAGACCCATGCCCTCCGCAAGGAGATCCAGGGGGCGCTGGTGCTGCTCGGCCCGGTGGTCGCCCAGGGAACCGACGGCTACCCCACCCCGTTCGGCACCCTGTCGGGACTGGAGGTGCTGGCCACCGCCACCGCCAACTCGCTGCAGGGGGACGGGCTGCAGCCCTGGCCCCGCAGTGCGCCGGGACGGGCCCTGCTGGCCCTGGTGCCGCTGCTGCTGGTGCTGGGGGCGGCCCGGCGCTGGACGGACCTGCGCTGGCGCCTCGCCCTGGTGGTCCTGGTGCTGGTTCTCCAGGGGGCCCTCGTCGCCGTGGCGCTGCAGCAGGCCAACCGCTGGCTGCCGCTGCTGGCGCCCTCCTCGGGCCTGGTCCTGCTGGGCCTGCTCTACGGGGGGGATGCCTACCTGCGGGAGGGGCAGGAGCGGCGGCGGCTGCGCCGCACCTTCGAGCGCTACGTGGCCCCCGGGGTGGTGGCGGAGATCCTCTCCGACCCGGAATCGGCCCAGGGCATCCTGCGCGGCCGCCTGCTGGAGGTGACCGTGCTGATGACCGACATCAAGGGCTTCACGGTGCTCACCAAGCAGCGCAGCGGCGAAGGCCAGAGCGAGCTGCACGTGCTCCAGCTCAACGAGTATCTGGGCGCCATGGTGGAGGTGGTGATGGCCCATGGCGGCACCGTCGACAAGTTCATCGGCGATGCGGTGATGGCGGTCTTCGGCTCACCGGTGAGCCGGGGGGTGGCCGAGGAGGCCAGCCAGGCGGTGCGCTGCGCCCTGGCCATGCGGACGGCCCTGGCCGGCCTCAACGAGGACTGGGCGCGGCGGGGCATCGCCACCCTCGACAACGGCATCGGCCTGGCCAGCGGCCAGGTGATGGTGGGCCAGATCGGCAGCCCCAAGCGGATGGAGTTCACCGTGATCGGCGACACGGTGAATCTGTCGGCCCGGCTCGAATCGGCCACCCGGACTGTGGACGCGGCGGTGGTCTGTGACGCCCAGACCGCCAGCCTGATCGCGGCCGACCCCGGTCTGGCGGCCCGCTCCCTGGGCCCACAGGCGGTGAAGAGCCTCGGGGAGGTGGAGATCTTCACCGTCGCCCTGGCGGATCAGGTCGTGGCCGGGGATCAGGCCTCCAGGTAAGTCGTCTGCTCCAGGCTGGCCTTCAGGTGGGCCATCAGGCGACGGGCATCGCTGATCGCCAGGTCGCCCCGGCCGATCGCCTGCTCGCTGGCCAGCCGCAGCCGCTCCAGCAGCAGGTCGGGGTCGTGCTCCATCGCCTCGAGCACCTCGGCGTTGGTGTTGCCCCGCACCACGTGGTCGACCCGGTAGCCGCCGCCGGCCGCCAGCCGGATGTGCACGGCGTTGGTGCTGCCGAACAGGTTGTGCAGGTTGCCCATCACCTCCTGGTAGGCGCCGCCGAGGAACAGCCCGATCCAGTAGGGCTCGCCGGGCCGCAGGCCGTGCAGTTCCAGCAGGGGCTTGACCTGGCCCCGGTCGATGAAGCGGGCGATCTTGCCGTCGGAATCGCAGGTGAGGTCGGCGAAGCTGCCCAGGCGGGTGGGGCGCTCGTCGAGCCGGTGGATCGGCAGCACCGGGAAGAGCTGGTCGATCGCCCAGGTGTCGGGCGCCGAGCGGAACACCGAGAGGTTGGCGTAGTAGGTGCCGGCCAGCGCCGCCGGCAGGGCCTGCAACTCCTGGGGGATCACGGTGCCTGGGGGCAGGCCTTCGAGCTGGCGGGCGATCGCCTGGCAACTGGCCCAGGTGAGGCGCTCGGCCGTGGCCCGCTCCGGCAGGCTCAGGTAGCCGAGCCGGAAGGCGGTCAGGGCGTCCTCCTTGAACTTGAGGGCATCGTTCCAGGCCTCCTGGAGCCGTTCCACCACTGCCCGCTCACCGGCGTCGTCCCCTTCAAGACCACCCTCGGCGGCGATCGCCGTGATCAGGGCGTGGGTGTCGCGCAGGTTGCGCAGGATCAGCGCCTCCCCCTCGGCCGGCGGCGGCACCGTTTCGCCGCGGCCGCCGGCCCCGAGCACGTCGAACACCAGCACGCTGAAGTGGCTGGCCAGGGCCCGGCCGCTCTCGCTCACCAGGGTGGGCGGGCGGATGCCGTGGGGCTCGCAGCACTCCCGGATCGTGGCGACGACGTCGTTGGCGTAGTTCTGCAGCGAGTAGTTGGTGGAGGCGGCGGTGGCGGTGCGGCTGCCGTCGTAGTCGATGCCCAGGCCGCCGCCCACATCCAGAAAGCCCATCGGCGCCCCCAGCCGGGTGAGCTCGGCATAGATCTGCCCGGCCTCCTGCAGGGCGTCCTTGAGGACGGCGATGTCGTTGATCTGGCTGCCGATGTGGAAGTGCAGCAGGCGCAGGTCGTCGAGCAGGCCCGCCTCCCGCAGGCGTTCCACCGTGGTGAGCACGTCGGGGATCGAGAGGCCGAACTTGGCCCGCTCGCCCACCGAGCTGCCCCAGCGGCCGGTGCTGCGGGCCGAGAGTTTGGCGCGGATGCCGATGAACGGGGCCCCGCCCAGGGCGCTGCTGGCGGCGATGATCCGATCCACCTCATCGGCCTGCTCGATCACCACCACCGGCTGGCGCCCCAGGCGCCGGGCCAGGATCGCCGTCTCGATGTAGCGCCGGTCCTTGTAGCCGTTGCAGATCATCAGGGCGTCGGGATCGTCCAGCAGGGACAGGGCGATCAGCAGCTCGGCCTTGCTGCCCGCCTCCAGGCCGAAGTGCCAGCGGCGGCCGCTCTCCACCAGCTGCTCCACCACGTGGCGCTGCTGGTTGCACTTGACCGGGAACACCCCCTGGTAGCGGCCGTTGTAGCCGTACTGGGCGATGGCCCGCTCGAAGGCGCCGTGGAGACGCTCGAGCCGGTCCTCGAGGATGTCGTCGAAGCGGATCAGCAGCGGCAGGGACAGGTCGCGGCCCTGCAGCTCCCGCACCAGCTCCACCAGATCGAGGGAGCCGCCGCGGTCGCCGCGGGGCTGCACGATCACGTGGCCCCGGGCGCCCACCCCGAAGTAGGGCTCACCCCAGCGGTCGAGGCCGTAGAGGGCCGCCCCGTCGGCGGCGCTCCAGGCGTCGGGCCGTCCGGAAGCGACGGAGGGCACGCCCGGGGGGCTGGTCGGTTCGGCGAACACCATCGCAGCCTTGGTTTGGCTCAGGCCTCAGGCGGGCAATCTAGGCGGGGCGCCGCGGCCGGCAGGCCCTGCCAGTCGCTCCAGGCGGCGACGGCGTCGTGCAGCCCGATCACCGGATCGACGAGCCGGCCCAGCTGCCGGGCCAGGGGGTCGCCGCCGGTGTCCGGGCGGGGGCGCTCCGGCGGGTCCGGGGGCCGGCTGTGCTGCTCCAGCGCCGTGGCCAGGGCCGCCAGCGACGCCGGCAGCCGCTCCCGCAGCGCCCCGAAGCGGGGCGGCAGGGGCCGACCGTCACGGCGGGGATCGCCGCGGCCCAGCACCACCGCGGCGTCGATCAGCCGCTGGCTGTGCAGCAGGAAGGCCATCAGGGGCACCGCCATCGCCCGGTGGGCGGGCTTCTCGCTCAGGAAACGCTGGATGGAGACATGGGCGTTGCCCATCTCCAGGCGCACCTCGGCTGGGGTGGCCAGCGGCCCGGGGGCGGCCTGGGGCGGCTCCTGCAGCCGGTCGAGCACCTGCTGCACGAAGCGGGCATTGCAGCGGAGGCTGGCCGCCAGCCGGGCCGGCAACTGGGACCGTTCCCAGCGCGGCAGCACGAGATGGATGGCGGCCAGGGCCAGGGCGGCGCCGATCAGGGTGTTGGCGATCCGCCACAGGGCCAGGTTCCAGTCCCCGGGCTGGTTGATGTCCTTGTAAAGGACGATCCAGGGGGTGAGGAAGAAGACGAACAGGCCGTAGTTCACCGGCAGCACCGCCATCATCACGAGGGTGAGAGGCACCAGCAGCAACACCAGCATCAGCGGGTGGGGGAAGCAGGTGGCCAGCACGATGGCCAGGATTCCCCCCAGCACGGTGCCCAGCACCCGCTGTCCGGTGCGCGACAGGCTCTCCCCCGCCGAGGGCCGCAGGATCACCGAGACCGTCAGGGTGATCCAGTAGCCGATCGGCAGGGCGAACAGGGTGTAGACGGCCACGGCGGCCGCCGAGGCCACGCCGAAGCGCAGGCCGTGGCGGAACACGCTCGACTCCAGGGTCAGGTTCGCCCGCAGGGTCGCCCAGCCCTGGGCCAGGGCGGCACGCCCCCCGGCGCCTGGAGACGTCGTCGGCGCCTGGGCCGGGGTCAGTGCCGTCAGCGGGATCGCCTCGCCGGCCCCGTCCAGGGTGGCGATCCAGTGGGCCTGGTTCGCCTGAATCTGCCGGTAGGTGTCGCGCAGCGCCGGATCGAGGTCCTCGATTGCCCCGGCGATCCCCTCCAGCTCCTGCCTGAGCTCCCGCAGAGCGGGCAGGGGGCCCCGCCCCAGCAGCGCCTGCTCCAGCTGCAGCAGGGCGTCGACGCAGCGGCCGTTGAGCGCCTGCAGGCGCCGGTGCAGGGGGGATGCCTCCGGCGCCGGCAGGGCCGCCAGCAGGTCCCCCAGGGCCGCGCTGGTCACGAACAGGGCGTCGCTGGTCTCGATCAGGCGGGTGAACGCCCCGTCGGCGGGGCTGGCCCCGAGGCGGCCGCTGCGGGTCTCCGCCAGGGTGGCCCGGGCGCTGCCGAGGGCGTCGCGGACCCTGAGCTTTTCGGTGAAGAGCTGGGCCTCCGCGGCCGGCGGGCCGCCATCGGCCGGGCAGGCCAGACGGTGGTACCGGGCGACGGCCCGATGGGCAGCGGCCAGGGCGATCCGCACGGGCCGGTAGGGCCGCAGCGGCCAGAGGGCGAGCGCCAGCAGGGTGGCCCAGCCCCCGCCGGCCAGGTAGAGGAGCGACCAGGCCAGAGCCTTGGCCGGATCGGGATCGCTGACGTTGATGCCGATCAGGAAGCACCAGGCCGTCACCAGCCCGATCAGGGCCCCGCTGTTGCCGTAGAGGGCCAGCATCCCGCAGCCCAGCGCCACGGCGGCCATCGCCGGAACGCACAGCCAGGGCCAGGCCGCCAGGCCGATGCCGCCGCCGAGGGCCAGGGCGCCGAGCAGGGAGGCGAGCCCCATCGCCGTGGCCTTGGTGCGGTAGGCCCCACCCGTGTCGGCCATGTTCACGTACAGCCCCCCGAGGGCCATCCAGATCAGGGCGGGTTCGTGCAGCTGGGCGGCGGCCAGCAGCGGCGGCACGCTGGCCAGGGTGGTGCGCAGGCCGAGCCGGAGATTGGGCCCGGCCCCCGGCGCCGCCAGCCAGGTGGCGCGCCCAGTTGCTGCTCCGGGCATCCGCGGCGGCCGGGGTGGCCCCGATCGTATGGCGCCCGGCGGTCACGGGGTTGCTTGCCAAGCGGCAGCCCCAGCGCGGACGATGGCCCGAACAACTTCCCTTCCCCATGGCCACCGAACGCACCTTCCTCGCCATCAAGCCCGACGGGGTGCAGCGGGGCCTGGTGGGCGAGATCCTCGGCCGCTTCGAGCGCAAGGGCTTCAAGCTGGTGGGCCTCAAGCAGCTGGTGCCCAGCCGGGAACTGGCCGAGAGCCACTACGGCGTGCACCGGGAGCGCCCCTTCTTCGCCGGCCTGGTGGAGTTCATCACCAGCGGGCCTGTGGTGGCCATGGTGTGGGAAGGGGATGGCGTGATCGCCAGTGCCCGCAAGCTGATCGGCGCCACCAAGCCCCTGGAGGCCGAACCCGGCACCATCCGCGGCGACCTGGCGGTGAACATCGGCCGCAACGTCATCCATGGCTCCGATGCCCCGGAAACCGCCGTCTTCGAGATCGGCCTCTGGTTCCAGCCCTCCGAGCTGTGCGAGTGGACGCCGGCCGACCAGGTGTGGCGGGTCGAGCCCTGAGCGGCCATTCTGGGGACCTTCGGGTCCCCAGGTCATGCTGCTGCGCAGAAGCCTCCGGCCTCCCAGGCTGATGAAGCTGGCGCCCGTGGCCGTGCTGGTCGCCGGCCTTGCATGGGCTCTGCCCGCTGCCGGCCCCCTCGCCGGGGCCACGGCGGCCCCCCGGGTGCCCCGGGTGGTGGAGGTGCCGTCACGGCCGGCCTATGTGATGCCGCCGGCGGCGCCGGAGCGCCCGGCCCTGGTGGGTCAGGTGCTGCGTCCGTCCACCGTGCTGCGCACCGAGAATCCTGGCCGGCTGCAGATCCTGCTGGCCGATGGCCGCAGCTTTCGCCTTGGGGGCAACGCCCTGCTGAGGATCGAGCCGACGCTGCTCGAACTGGTGCGCGGCCGGATCATCGCCTGGATCGCTCCCGGGACGAAGAGTCCCACCCCCCTGCAGATCCGGACCCGGGTGGGCACCGCCTCGATCCAGGGCACCACGGTCTTCATCGAGGACACCGCCGACTCGGTTCTCTTCCTGAGCTGGGAAGGGCAGGTGGAGGTGCGCGCCGATGACGGCACCGTCTACCAGCTGGCCAGCGGCCAGCGGCTGGAGGCCACCCCCGGGGGCTGGAAGGGCCCGCGCCGGATCGACGCCAGCGAGGCGAGGCTGCGGCGGCGCAACAGCGAGCTGCTGAACGGTTTCGGGGCGCCGATGGAGACGCTGCCGGTGCTCGAGCGCGAACTCGGACTCACCCCCTGATGCCCCCCTGGCCCGGGCTGGGGCGCCGGCTCTGGTGGCTGGCCCTGGCCGCCCCCCTGCTGGCGGGCCTCGACCGGGCGCCCCTCACGCCCCTGGGCCAGGGGCCGCGGCTGCTCGACGACCAGCTCCTCCAGACCTTCTTCCTGCTGCGGGGGGCCCGTCCCGCCCCGGCCGACCCGGTGATCCTGGCCATCGACGCCGACTCCCTGGAGCTGGGGGAGCTGCTGGCCCCGGGGGAGCGCCAGGCGTCGCCCCTGTGGCGCCAGATGGGTCCCTGGCCCTGGCCCCGGGCCCTGCAGGCCCGGCTGGCGGCCCATGTGCTCGAGCAGGGGGCGGCCCGGGTGCTGTTCAACATCGAGTTCAGCCAGCCCAGCCGCTTCGGCCCCGCCGACGACCGGGCCTTCGCCGCGACCCTCGCCCCCTGGCGCCAGCGGGTGCACCTGGCGGCGGTCTACGGGGTTCAGGAGGAGGGGGGGCTGGTGCAGAGCCGGCTGCGGCTGCCCATCCAGCCGCTGGGTGCCTCCGGCCTCACCACCCTGCTCCAGTCCCCCCGGGGGGTGGTGGAGGCGGTGCCGGGCCAGGACTGGATCGCTGCCCGGCTGGGCGATTTCCCGCCGCCCCTGCCCCGGCCGATGGCCTTCCTGGTGCGCCCGGCGCCGCCGCCGCCGGCGCCGATGGGGCTCGACTTTCCCGGTCCCGCCGGCACCATGCCCCGCGTTCCGGCCTGGAAGCTGCTGGAGGCACCGCCGTCCACCTGGCGGGGCCGCACGGTGCTGATCGGCGTCACGGCCCCGGGCCTGGGGGACCTGCAGGAGACCCCCTTCGGCCCCATGGCCGGCACTGAGATCCAGGCGGTGGCCCTGGCCAACGTGCTCCAGGGCCGGGGGCTGGGGCGGTTGCCCCTGGCGGGGGACGGGCTGCTGCTGCTGGGCTGGGGCGCCCTGGCGGGGCTGCTGCTGCGGCGCCCCGCCAGCGCCGGCGGCACCCTGCAGCTGGCGCTGGCCCTGGCAGGGACGGTGCTGGTGGCTGGCTGGGCGGCGTGGGCCCTGGCCCTGTTGCGCCTGCCCCTGGCGGCCCTGCTGCTGGCCCCCGTGGCCGGGGGCGGGGTGCGGGCCGTGGGCCAGGGGCTGGCGGAAAGCCGGGAGCGGGCCTACCTGCACCAGGTGCTGAGCCGGCGCGTCTCCCCCACCCTGCTGCGCGACATCCTGCGCAGCCCCGGGCCGGTGTGGAACCAGGCGGTGGGCAGCCGGGCCCGCTGCGCCGTGCTGTTCAGCGACCTGGTGGGGTTCACGCCCCTGAGTGCCGTGCTGGAGCCCGCCGAGCTGTTCGCCCTGCTCAACCGCTACTTCGAGGCCATGGCCGGGGCGGTGCTGGAGCAGGAGGGCCTGCTCGACAAGTTCATCGGTGACGCGGTGATGGCGGAGTTCGGGGTGCCCCGCAGCCGGGGGGATGCCGAGGAGGCCCGGGCGGCGGTGCGGGCCGCCCTGGCGATGCAGCAGCGGCTGGAGGCCCTCAACCTTGAGCTGGCGGCGGCGGGCATCCCACCGATGCGGCACGGGATCGGGCTCCATTTCGGCGAGGTGATCGCCGGCAACCTGGGCTCCTCCCAGCGCCTGGAGTTCACCGTCGTGGGGGCCAGCGTCAACGTGACCAGCCGCCTGGAGGGGCTGACGCGCCTGTTCCCCGAGCACCCGATCCTGGTCAGCGGCGATCTGCTGGCCCTGCTGCCGGAGGAGCTGGAGGTGCTGCCGCTGGGGAGCCACCGGATCAAGGGCTGGCCCGTGCCCCTGGAGGTGTATGCCCTCCAGGGGTTGCGGCCGGCGGCGGCCGGGCCTGGCTAGGCCGCCGCCGGGAACGGCCGGTCCCAGCGGAAGGGCGCCAGCAGGGCGTCGGGCGCCGCACCTGTCCCGGAGCCGGCCGCGGTGATCGCCGCAGCGATCCGCTCCGCCGTGATCGCCGCCAGCAGCACGCCGTTGCGGTGGTGGCCCGTCGCCAGCCAGAGCCCCTCGATGGGTCCGGGGCCCAGCAGTGGCGCGTCGTCGGGGGTGCCGGGCCGGAAGCCCCACCAGCGCTCCATCGGCGGCCAGAGCGCCGCCTCCGGCAGCAGGGCGGCGATGCCGGTCTGCAGCTGCTTCTGGCCTTCGGGGGTGAGGCCGTCGTCGAAGCCGGCCTGCGGTTCACTGGTGGCGCCCACCACCAGCAGGCCGTCCTCACGCGGCACCAGGTAGGTGCCGGGCCCGAACACGACCCGCTCCAGGCTGGCCCTGGGGCCCTGCAGCGACAGCATCTGGCCCTTCACCGGATGCACCGGCAGCGACGGCAGCAGCCGGCCGCTCCAGGCGCCGCAGGCGAGCACCGCCGTGGCGGCGGCGATGGCGTGCTCGCCCCCCTCGGCCCGGCGCAGCCGCACCCCCCGCAGGCACCCGCCGCCTTCGGTGAGCAGCTCCAGCACCTCGGTGCCCTCCTCGAAGCGCACCCCCAGGGCGGCGCAGGCCCGCTCCAGGGCGCGCATCAGGCGGCGGCGGTTGTCGATCTGCCCGTCCTGGGCGAACAGCAGCCCCGCCCGCCAGGCGGGTCCGATCCCCGGCACCTCCCGCTCCAGCCCCGCCCGGTCGAGGGGCTCGCCGAAGGGGGCCGTGGGGTAGGCCTCCCGCTCGGCCGCCCCGGTGAAGGGGACGACGATGCCGCAGGGGCGCAGGCCGCAGGGGAGGCCGCTGTCGGCCTCGATGCGGGCCACCCAGGCCGGCACCCGCTCCAGGCTGGCCTGGCCCAGGGCCAGCATCGGCCCGCTGAGCCCCTCGGCGTGGGGGGCCAGCATGCCCGCAGCCACGAAGCCGGCCGCCTCGCTGCGGCGGCGGCTGAGCACGGTGGTGGAGCGGCCGAGACGGGCCAGCTGGTGGGCGATGGCCAGACCCATCAGGCCACCGCCGAGGATCAGGACGGGTTCAGCGTCGGGAGGGGGGCCAGCCAGGGCGCTCGTCTCCAGCTCGGAAGGCCCCCATTCAAGCGGCCGCCTGCCGCTGCCTAGGATCGCCCCCAGTGCCTCCGGCCGAGCGCGGGGGGCCGACAGCGCCGGCAGGACTCGCGACCATGGCTGAAGCAAAGGAACAGGGGGCCTGGGAGGCCGTCATCGGCCTGGAAACCCACGTGCAGCTGGGCACCGCCAGCAAGATCTTCACCGCCGCCTCCACCAGCTTCGGCGACGATCCCAACACCCACATCGACCCGGTGGTGTGCGGCCTGCCGGGCACCCTGCCCGTGCTCAACCAGAAGGTGCTCGAGTACGCGGTCAAGGCGTCCCTGGCCCTCAACCTGCAGGTGGCCGAGCACAGCAAGTTCGACCGCAAGCAGTACTTCTATCCCGACCTGCCCAAGAACTACCAGATCTCCCAGTACGACCAGCCGATCGCCGAGGACGGCTGGATCGAGGTGGAGGTGGCCGAGAAGGGCAAGGAGACCTACCTCAAGAAGGTGGGCATCGAGCGGCTGCACATGGAGGAGGACGCCGGCAAGCTCGTTCACGCCGGCAGCGACCGCCTGGCCGGCTCCACCCACTCGCTGGTGGATTACAACCGGGCCGGCGTCGCCCTGGCTGAGATCGTCTCCAAGCCGGACCTGCGCACGGGCCGGGAGGCGGCCGAGTACGCCTCGGAGATCCGCCGCATCATGCGCTACCTGGGCGTCAGCGACGGCAACATGCAGGAGGGCTCCCTGCGCTGCGACGTCAACATCTCCGTGCGCCGCGGCCCGGACGCCCCCTTCGGCGTGAAGGTGGAGATCAAGAACATGAACTCCTTCTCGGCGATCCAGAAGGCCATCGATTTCGAGATCGCCCGCCAGATCAAGGCCTACGAATCCGGTGAGCCGGTGGTGCAGGAGACGCGCCTCTGGGATGAGGCCAAGCAGCTCACCAAGAGCATGCGCAGCAAGGAGGGGGCCAGCGACTACCGCTACTTCCCCGATCCCGATCTGGGGCCGATCGAGGTGAGCCCGGAGCAGCGCGAAAGCTGGCTGGCGGAGCTGCCCGAACTGCCGGCGGCCAAGCGCCACCGCTATGCCGAAAGCCTGGGGCTCTCGATCTACGACGCCCGGGTGCTCACCGATGAGCGTTCGATGGCCGAGTACTTCGAGGCGGCGGTGGCGGCCGGGGGCGACCCCAAGGCCGTGGCCAACTGGGTCACCGGCGACATCGCCGCCCACGTGAACGCCAACCGGCTGTCGATCGCCGAGCTGCCGCTGAAACCCGAGCAGCTGGCCGAGATGGTGCAGCTGATCGAGGCGGGCACCATCAGCGGCAAGATCGCCAAGGACCTGCTGCCCGAACTGCTCGAGAAGGGCGGCTCGGTGGCGGCGATCGTCGAGTCCCGCGGCCTGGGCATGATCTCCGACCCGGCGGCGATCGCCGCCATCGTGGCGGAGCTGCTGGCGGCCCACCCGGAGGAGGTGGAGGCCTTCCGCGGCGGCAAGACCAAGCTGCAGGGCTTCTTCGTCGGGCAGCTGATGAAGCGCACCGGCGGACGCGCCGACCCCAAGCTGGCCAACCGGATCCTCAGCGAGCAGCTGAAGGGCTGAGCGCCGCCTCCACCTGCGGCGCCAGGGCCTCCGGCCAGCCCCGGTTGTCGAGCACCACCGTGGCCAGGGCCCGCTTGCGGGCCAGGGGCCACTGGGCCGCAAGCCGGGCGCGGGCGTCGGCCTCGCCGAGCCGATCACGTTCCATCAGCCGCTGCAGCTGCTGGTCTTCGTCGCAGTCCACCAGCCAGGTCTCGCTGCAGAGCGTGTCCAGCCCCGCCTCGAACAGCAGCGGGATCATCAGCACCACGGCCGGCGCCTGCCGCAGCCGCTCCAGTTCCGCGGCGAAGCGCCGGCGCACCAGCGGATGCACCAGCTGCTCCAGCCAGCGGAGCTCGGCGGCGTCATTGAACACGATCCGGCCGAGGGCCGCCCGGTCCAGGGCCGGCAGCGGCTCACCGGGCTCCCCCGCTCCCTCCGCCACCACTCGCTCGCCGTAGCGCTCCGCCACGGCCCGGGCGCCGGGGCTGCCGGGGGCCAGGGCCTCGCGGGCATAGACATCCGCATCCAGCACCGGCAGGCCACGGGCGGCCAGAAGGCGTCCCACCGTGCTCTTGCCGCTGGCGATGCCGCCGGTGAGGCCGATGCGGCGCTGTGCCATGGAACGGTTGGGTGGCAGCGGTGGCTGGAGGCGTCGTCGTCGGGACGACGGAACGTGAGCGTTCGCCCGGGTCTGCGGACAGATCCGCCGGTGCGCCGCAAGCTAACGGCTGGCCCGTCCCCCGCCGGCGCGATGCAAGTCTTCAGCTCCTGGTCCGAGCAACAGGCCCGCCTCACCCGCTGGGTGCTGCTGGTGGGCTGGCTGGGGCTGATCGTCAGCCTGTTGCTTCCCGGCGTCGATCCCTGGCCGTTCGACCTGGATCGCTGCGGCCCCCTGCTGGAGTGCCACAGCCGGGAGGGCAACCAGATCTTCTGGGGCCTGGTGGTGCCCAGCGGTCTGCTGATCCTGGTGGCGCTCAGCCACGAGGTCTGGCGCCGCATCTGCCCGCTGGCCTTCCTCTCCCAGCTGTTCCGCGCCCTCCGCTGGCAGCGCACCGTCCCCGGCAAGGGCGGCCGCCGCGACGTGGTGAAGATCGAGGCGGACTCCTGGCTCGGACAGCATCACGTGCAGCTGCAGTGGAGCCTGTTCATCGCCGGTCTCAGCCTGCGGCTGCTGGTGGTGAACAGCAGCCCCCTGGGACTGGGGCTGTTCCTGGCGCTCACGGTGGCGGCGGCCCTGGCGGTGGGCTGGGCCTACGGCGGCAAGGCCTGGTGCCAGTACTTCTGCCCGATGGCGCCGGTGCAGGCCGTGGTCACCGGCCCCCGCAGCCTGCTGGGCAGCCCCGCCCACCTGGAGACCACCTCCCGCATCACCCAGTCGATGTGCCGCACCATCGGCGAGAAGGGCAAGCTGCAGAGCGCCTGCGTGGCCTGCCAGGCCCCCTGCATCGACATCGACTCCGAGCGGGCCTACTGGCAGACCTTCAGCGGCAAGAAGGGTCTGGCCTGGGCCTGGGCCTCCTATCCCGGCCTGGTGCTGGCCTTCTTTCTGCTGATCCGCGCCGCGGGGCCCGGCGGCATCGACTATCTGCGCAGCGGCCTCTGGGCCTATGACGCCCGCGCCGTCGATCAGATCGCCCAGCCCCTGGTGCTCTGGGGCTGGGACAGCGTGCTGCCCCGCTGGTTCACCATGCCCGCCCTGCTGGTGCTGGGCGGCGTCCTCTCGGTGGCCCTGTTCGGGGCTCTGGAGCGCTGGCTGCGATCCGGCCTCGCCGGGCTGCCGGCCGAGCGGGCCGCGGCCGTGGCGGGCCATCGCACCCGCCTGGCCGCCACCTTCCTGGCGGTGAACATCTTTTTCTGGTTCGCCGATCCCTCGCTCGGCCTCCTCGGCCCGAGGGGCGGGCAGCTGATCCGCTCCCTGGTGCTGGTCGTCAGCGGCATGTGGCTCTACCGGGGCTGGTCCCGCGACAAGGCCACCTACACCCGCGAGAGCACCAGCGCCAGCCTGCGCAAGCAGCTGGAGAAGCTGGTGCCGGAGATGGGCGATCTGCTGGACGGGCGCTCCCTGGCGGAGCTCAGCCCGGGGGAGGTGTTCACCCTCGCCAAGGTGCTGCCCAGTCAGATCAGCCAGACCAAGCGCGGGATCTACCGCGAGGTGCTCTCCGACCTGTTCGGCAGCGGCCGGCTCGATCGCGCCGCCGCCCTGGTGCAGCTGGAGGAGCTGCGCCAGTCCCTCGACCTCAAGGAGGAGGACCACCACGCCGCCGTGCGCGAGCTGGCGGTGAGCGATCCCAGGATCCTGCAGCTCGACCATCGCCAGCGGGAGATCCGCAGCCTGCGCCAGGAGGCCGCCGCCGAAGCGATCGAGGATCTGCTCGAGACCACCGGCCTCGGCGACCTGAGCACGGCCCTGGCCGACGGTGACCACGGCGATCGGCTGGAGCGGATCCGCCAGGAGTACGCGCTCGATGAGGCCAGCTGGTCGGAGCTGCTGGCCTCCTTCGGTCCCGCCTCGAGCTTCGCCCGCGAGCGGGCCGAGGAGCAGCTGCAGCAGGTCCGGGACAGGCTCGCGGCCCGCCAGGCCCTGGCGCAGGCCGCCGCCGGCGAACCCCTGCTGCGGCCGCTGCTGCCGGTGATCGACCGCGAGCTGGTCAGCCTGTTCGTCACCGTCGCGCCCTCCCTGCAGCCCTTCGCTGCCGACGACCCCCTGGTGGAGCGCTTCCATGGGCTGCTCCCCCATGTCCCGGAAGGGGTGCTCACCCAGCTGCGGCGCCAGGACCGGGAACGGTGGGCCCCGTCCAGCGCAGAGGCCCCTGCCCCCCTCGACCCGCTCCCCGACCCGGCGGACGTGCTCGATGGACTGTGGCGGGACCCCGATCCGGACACCGCCCTGTGGGCCCTGTGGGTGCAGGACCAGCGGGATCCGGCGCGGGCGGCGGCCTTGCGGCGGGAGCCGAGGGTGGGTCTGCCCAGCAGCGCGGCCCTCGACCGGCTGCGGTCCGGGGAGGGGCTCGCCCTGGGCGGGCGCCTCCGCCGGCTCCTCGAGGTGCCGCTGATGGCGGGATTGTCGCCGGCGGCCTTGATCAACATGCTGCACTGGGGCGAGGAGCGGCAGCTGCAGAACGGCGAGGTGCTGTTCTCGGTCGGCGATTCCCCCGACACCGTGGCGATCCTGCTGGAGGGCCGCTGCGAGGTGCGGCGCCCCTCGGCCAGCGACGGCGGGCTCGAGACGATGGCCCGGATCCACAGCGGCGAACCGATCGGAGAGGTGTCCTTCCTCGTGGACCATCCCCGCCGCGCCGCGGTGCGGGCCATCGACGGACCCGCCACGGTGCTGGTGTTCGAGAGTTCGGAGTTCGAGCAGTTGCTGCAGCAGTCCTCGGAGTTCAACCGCGGTCTGCTGCATACCCTCGCCCTGAGGCTCGAGGACTCCTACGGCAAGCTGGGCACCACCAACGTCCCCCGCTGAGTCCGTGACCCCTCCCTCTCCGTGGCAGCCGATCCCCGGAGGCGTCACGGCCCCGGAGGGCTTCCTGGCCGCCGCCGTCACCGCCGGCCTGAAGGCCTCCGGCCGGCCGGATCTCTCCCTGCTGCTCTCCCCGCCCGGCGCCGTCTGCGCCGGCACCTTCACCACCTCGCTGGTGCGGGCCGCCTGCGTGGATCTGTGCGCCGAGCGCCTGACGGCCGGCGGCGGCCACGCCCGGGCGGTGCTCACCAACTCCGGCCAGGCCAACGCTTGCACCGGTGAGCGCGGCCTGGCCGACAGCCTGCGGGCCACCGCCGAGCTGGCCGGGCGGCTGGGCCTGGCGCCCGAAGAGGTGCTGATCTGCTCCACCGGCGTGATCGGCGTGCCGATCCCGATGGAGGTGCTCGTGGCGGGCCTCGATCCCCTGGTGGCCGCCCTCGGCCCCACGGGAGGCGGCGCGGCGGCCGAGGCGATCCTCACCACGGATCTGGTGGCCAAGGAGATCGCCCTGGAGGCCCAGCTGGGCGGCCGCCTGGTGCGGATCGGCGGCATGGCCAAGGGCTCGGGGATGATCCACCCGGACATGGCCACGATGCTGGGCTATCTGACGTGTGATGCCGGCGTGCCGGCCGACATCTGGCAGGCGATGGTGAAGCGGGCGGTGGATCGCTCCTTCAACGCGATCACGGTGGACGGCGACACCAGCACCAACGACACGTACCTGGCCTTTGCCGCCGGTGAGCCCCTGGGCCCCGAGCACTTCGACGCGCTGGAGGCCGGCCTGACGGCGGTGTCGCAGCACCTGGCCCGGGCGATCGCCCGCGACGGCGAGGGCGCCACCTGCCTGATCGAGGTGCGGGTGGAGGGCGCCGCCGACGAGGCCGGCGCCCGCGCCATCGCCCGCACCGTGGCCGGCTCCTCCCTGGTGAAGTGCGCCGTGCACGGCCGCGACCCCAACTGGGGCCGGATCGTGGCCGCCGCCGGCCGGGCCGGGGTGCCCTTCGACCCGCAGGCCGTGGCCCTGTGGCTGGGGGAGCACCAGCTGATGGCGGCGGGCCAGCCCCTGGCCTTCGACCGCCCCGCCGCCTCCGCCTACCTCAAGGCCCGCGCCGCGGGTGCCTATCTGCAGGACGACACCGTGGCGATCCGGCTGCGGGTCGGCGAGGGCCCGGGCAGCGGTGTGGCCTGGGGCTGTGATTTGTCGGATCAGTACGTGCGCATTAACGCGGATTACACGACGTAGGGGGGCTTCTAGGTTGCTGCTGGGCCTGGCCTGCTGTTTCGCACGAGATGTCGGCACCTTTCGTCGGATGGCAAGAGACTGGGCAGGCACTTAGGCGGGACCGATGCAGCTGATTCAACTGGAGCGCTCTGACTGGAACTTCTTCTGCCCAGCTACTGGCCGGCCTGTGTACCGCGAGGACGGCGAACCCAACACCCCGGCGTTCCGAGGCAGCTGGTGTGACGACCTCCCCGAGGATCCGCTCCATCTGGCGGAGGAGCTCAGCCCGTTATGGGAAGCCCACCTGGAAGCCCAGGAAGCCATCGGTGCTCCCTCAGATGTGGTGGCGTTTCTCCGATCCTTGGATCAGCCGAACTGGGTCGCGTTTGAGATCAGCACATCAGGGATGGCATGCGGACCGGTGTGGAGCACCACCTGGACCGTGCTGGATCTCACGGGCCAGGGGGGTAGAAGCTGAGCGTTGAGAAGCTGCGGATCCAGCAGGTGGTCCACAATGTCCCTGACTGTGCCTATCGTCCATGGGCGGTCAGAAACCCTTGTGTCAGAGCGTGGCGGCGCAATGCCTGAAGTGTTCATCGGTGCCGCTAATCACGGCCAGACCAGCCAATCAGGCGTGACTCCATTCATGGGCCTCAAGCAACTCTGCACCCCCCGCCCCTCGGTCTTTGCGGCGGATCGCCGTGCCACGGTGCTCAGCCTCGACACCTTCCTCAAGGGCGAGGTCGATGGCCGGTCGTTTTTTGAGGAGAACTACTTCACCGGGGGGATGCTCACCCTGGTGGACCGGGCGTTCCGTCACCTGAGCGGATCGGGTGCCGGCTCCTCGGTGTTCCAACTCTCCCAGGCGATGGGCGGGGGCAAGACCCACAGCATGATTTCGCTGGGTCTGCTGGCCAGGGATCCGAATCTCCGTCAGGAGGTCTTTACCCAGATCGAGGGCGGCAACCCGGCACCGAGCCTGGGAGCTTGCCAAGTTGTGGGCTTCAACGGCCGCAGCACTGATGCCCCTGGAGGCATCTGGGGCTCGATCGCAGAGCAGCTGGGTAAGGGCGAAAAGTTTGCCAAGTACGTCTCCCCCCTGCTGAGTGCACCTGGACCGCAGGCGTGGAAGGAACTCCTCGGCGAGCAGCCGCTGGTGATCTTCCTGGATGAGTTGCCGCCCTACCTTGAATACGCCGTGGCGGTGCCGGTGGGCAACGGCAACCTCGCCACGGTGACAACGGCCGCGCTGGCGAACCTGTTCGTGGCGGTTACGGAGATGCCAAACGTCTGCCTAGTGCTCTCCGACCTGGGCGGCACGAACTACGCCGCCGGCCAGGACAACATCAACCAGGCGGTGAGCAATGCGATCCAGCAGCTGACGGGTGAATCGCGGCGGATCGCCGTGCCGATCACCCCGGTGAATCCCAACGGCGACGAGCTTTATCACATCCTGCGAAAACGCCTGTTTGCCGAGGTGGCACCTCAGAGCGCAGTGGATGGCGTCGCCAGCGCCTATCGGGAAGCGCTGCGAGAAGCCTCGAACATGGGGCTCACCACCACCACACCGGAGTCGCTCTACGCCCGGGTTCAGGACTCCTACCCGTTCCATCCTGACCTGCGGGAACTGGTGGGCAAGTTCAAGGAGAACGAGGGGTTTCAGCAGACCCGTGGCGTGATCCGCCTGATGCAGATGGTGGTCTCCGACTTGTGGAAATCGGAGAAGGCGACGGGTCTGGATCTGATCCACCCCTACGACCTCGACCTCAACCAGGACGAGATCGCTTCAGAGGTGCGCACGATCAACCCCAGCCTCAGCGAGGCGATCGCCCACGACATCGCCCATGGTGGCGACGCCGAGGTGGAGCTGATCGACGAGACCAACGGCAACAGCGACGCCTCGGACGCCGCCCGGCTGATCCTGGTGGCTTCGCTCTCCACCACCCCTGGAGCCATCCATGGGATGCGGGAGTACCAACTGGTGGACTGCCTGCAGCGGCCTGGCCGGGACCTCTCCTCCTTCAAGACCAACGTCCTCGACAAGCTGGCGACGCGGGCCTGGTACCTGCACAACTCGCCGGACGGCCGGCTTTTCTTCAAGAACCAGCAGAACCTGGCGGCCAAGCTGCGGTCCACCGCCCAGTCGCTCCACAACGAAACCGTGGAGCGGATGCTGCGGGAGCACCTAGAGAGCTATTTCGCGCCCAGCCTGCGCGACTGCTTCCAGGTGGTGAAGGTGCTGCCTCCACCCGATGAGGTTCAGCTCGATCAGGAGAAAACCACCCTGGTTATCACCCGCCCCGGCGGCCAGGCCAACGGGCTGCCGGTGTCGCAGGATTGGCAGGACTGGTGGCAGCAGCAACCGTTCAAGAACCGGGTGCTGTTCCTGAGCGGCTCCAAGGACACCTACATGAAGATCCTCGATGCCGCCCGCCAGTCACGGGCCCTGGTGAGCATCGAGGACGACCTCAAAGGCGAGAACACCCCACCGGACGATCCGCAGTGGCGAGCGCTCGACAGCCTGCGTGATCGGATTTGTCTCCAATTCACCGCTGCGCTCAAGGAGACGTTCGATCAACTCGTCTACCCGTCGGTGAATTCCGCCCTGCGGGCCAGCGCCATTGACCTGGCCTTTGCCGGCAACACCAACGGCGAGGCGACGATCAAACAGACCCTGATCACGGTCAAGAAGTTCACGACCGAGATCAGCGAGGACTCTTTCCGCAACTACGCCGAAGCCAAGCTCTTTGGCGCCACCGGCAGCGCCGTGGTGCTTTGGGCCGATGTGAAGCGCGCTGCCGCGACCCGCACCGATTGGCCGCTGCACAAGCCTTCAGCCCTGGATGACCTGAAAGCCGACGCGATCCAGCGCGATCGATGGAGACCTGAGGGCAACTACGTCCGCAGAGGCCCCTTCCCACTGCCCACGCCCAGCATCGATATCCGGGAGCTGAGCCGCGACGACGACGGGGATGGCCGCACCTATCTGCAGCTGGTGCCGCTGCATTGCGACAGCATCGTGTTCGAAAGCGGTGAAAGCGAACCCACCACCGCTTCATCGCCCGTGCCTTCAACGGCGAAGTTTGAGGCCAAGGGCCTGCAGTACAAGTTCCTGGCTTTCGACAGCGACAACCCGGAGCGGCAAAGCGAGGTGAAGACCTGGACCGCAACCCTGCGGCTGAAGAAGCAGCTCCATGACCGCGGCGATCACTACGAGGTGGAGCTGTTGGCCTTTCCGCGGGCCAATGGCGTGAGCATCCACTACACCACGAATGGCTCCTCGCCGATCGGCACCAATGCAGCGGTGTACGACGGGCCGATCCGGGTGCCGGACAGCTGCCGCAAGGTCTGCGCCGTGGCCCAGGCCCCGGCCTACTCGCTGACCTCCCAGGGGATCGTGCAGGACATCCCCAAACGGGGGGAAGAGGCACGCACCATCGACCCCACACGGCCGGCTCGGTGGGAGAAGGGCGGCAAGCTCGATGACTCTGGTGCTGTGTGGGACCTGATCACCCGGCTGGAGCAGAACCCCGCTGTGCTCGCTTACGACATCCACCTCACTGCCCAAAGCAGCGATGGCGAGCAGATCGTGGAGTACACGGGTTCGCTGGCCAACGGCTACTGCGGCGCCGAACTCAAGACAGTGGCTGGCAAGCTCCAGAACATCGTGCAGGACGGGACACTGCGGATGGAGATCGGCGAGCTGGGCTTCCCCACAGGCCAGGCCCTGATCGACTGGCTCAACGTGGTGAAGGAGCCGTTCAACCTCAGCTATGTGAGCCAGAACTGAGCCATGGCCAGAACCCCCGTGGCCACACGCAAGAGCATCGGCCTGGGCTTTGTGCCGGAGGAGAGCCGCCATGGCTTTCTGATCCACATCCCCAAGGGTTCAGGCAAAAGCGACCTGATCTCGATCAGCGAGTACCGCGGTGATCGATTCAGTGGAGCGGAGGTGACTGCGCTGCCGGCTCCCCCACCGTCAGACCCTGCCCTGCGGGTGTCATTGGATCGGGGCCGCTGGGCGGGGCTGGCGCCGGCGTTCTGGGAGGAAGCCAACCGGCGGCTACGGGCCAATGGTCTGACCACCGCCAAGCTCACCAAGAGCCCCACCAAGCCGATCCCGGTGCATCCATCACTGGGGAAGGAACTGTGCGTGCTGTGCTGGGCGGTGGAGGAAGCCTCGATCGACGACATTCCGAATGCCCTGCGCAACTGGGAGGCGCTGGCCCCCGAGGAGCGCTGGTGGCTCTACACGATGACGGTGGCCACGACGGGACAGGCGATGAAGAAGGGCGTGGGATGGCGCAAGGCCCTCCGCGCCGCTCTCGCCGATAACCCCTTCGTGAAGGGCGAGGGAATGTCACCCAAAGCACGCCGTGAATTACTCGGCCATTCGCAACTGACGCTGGAAATCTGAGATGCAGAAATCGTTTATCGAAACCCAGTTCCCGATCGCTCGTCTTTCGGCAGAGTCATTCAGAGAGCGCGAGGCCAACACTGGTCAGACGCTTACACGGTTGGGCAAATGGTGGGGACGCAAGCCCTTGATCCTAGTGCGAGCCTGCATCATTGGAATGTTGATGCCTGCGTCTGAGGATCCCCTAACGGATCGAGATGTATTCCTGAAGATCCTCACCATGGATGATGACGGCACTTGGAACCGACAAAAGGGTGAGATCCCCGTAAAAGCGTGGCGCGAAGCAGCACCAGCAGAGATTCAAGAAAAATACTTCGCAGCACAGGGCTTCCGGCGTGGACTAAGCGAGGAGCAAAAAGAGTTTGTGCGTGAAGAGATCTGGGAAAATCTGAATGATTTACAGCGTCAACAGCTAGACGATCAGCGAAGACGGCCTATCCCTGATCGTAGGACTTTCGATGCCATTCCCTATTCTGAGAGGATCAAGAACCTAGAGCGGCCTGAGAATGTGAAAGGCCCATCGGCGACAGCCTGGGCCGAGATCAACGCTCATCTGGGCACGAATGCTAAGAATTTATCTGAACTTGTTGATCAACTCGGCCGACAGCAGTTTGGCCACATTCCACGAGTGGGCGATTCCTTCTGTGGCGGTGGATCCATTCCCTTTGAAGCAGCACGGATTGGCTGTGAAGCCTTTGGGTCTGACCTTAATCCTGTGGCTGGGCTGCTCACGTGGGCAAGCCTGAATCTGATCGGCGGTGGTCAAGCGGTACAGGAAGAAGTGATGCGAGTGCAGGCGGAAGCATTCGCGGCTGCAGACAGCAGAATTACCGAGTGGGGTATTGAGCACAACGATCGCGGAGAGAGGGCGGACGCTTATCTCTACTGTGTTGAAGTGAAACCCGAGGGCTGTGACTACTACATCCCTCTTGCCCCAAGTTGGTTGATTGGAGAGAAATCCAAAGTGGTTGCACGCTGGCAGCGAGTAGCGGGTTCAGATCGCCTGTGCCCTGAGATTGCAGTCGTCAACGACAGCGAGTTGAGGCTCTACAAGGCCAAACAAGGAGCCACTGTCGTGGATAGCCGCGTGATCGATCCCTTCGATGCCAGTCGCTCCTGGTCGTTGGAAGCGCTCCGCGGCCCACAGGGCTTGCGGCGGTGGAGCAATGACGATGTGGTACCGCGAGCTGGCGATGTGTTTCAGGAGCGGCTGTATTGCATCCGCTGGATTAACGGTCGCGGAGAACGCCGCTACGCCGCCCCGGAGGCTGGCGATCTCGTCAGGGAAGCTAGGGTGCTGGAGCTGTTGCGTGAGCGTTTCGCCGATTGGCAACAGCAAGGCTTCATTCCGTCCAAGTCGATCCCTGAAGGCGGTGACAAGACTGAAGAGCCCATTCGCACACGCGGCTGGACCCATTGGCATCACCTCTTTACACCGAGACAGTTGCTGACCCATGGTGTGCTCGCTGAGATCAGTGAACATCTGGCGCAAACGAAGCCCGAAAAAGTGGGATGCCTACTGGGGATGGGAAGAATTGCAAACTGGGATTCCAGGCTTGCTGGCTGGGTTGCCGACTCAACAAAGGAAGGCGGCTCTCATACCTTCGTAAACCAAGCCCTTAACCCTTTGTTTAACTGGGCTGTGCGCCCATTCCCGAAGCTTGACACAGCCTGGCCAGCAATCAATCGAATTAGGCTGTGCCGTGCCACATCAAATTCGATAGATGTTGCCGACTCTCGCGAAATCACCGAGAAATGCGACATGTGGATTACAGATCCGCCCTATGCAGACGCGATAAACTATCATGAAGTAGGAGATTATTTTCTATCTTGGTACGACAAGCAACTTTCAAAGATATTTCCTGAATGGGTTCCCGACGCCCGCTCCGAGCTCGCTGTTCGTGGGGATGGAGAGGATTTTCGCCGCTCGATGGTGGAGATCTATCAAAACCTCGCACGCCACATGCCCGATACTGGCTTGCAGCTGGTGATGTTCACACATCAAGATCCTGCAGTTTGGGCCGATCTTGGAATGATCCTATGGGCTGCCGGTCTCAAGGCCACCGCTGCTTGGACCATCAGCACCGAAACAGAGGCTGCCGGTATCAAGAAGGGCAACTATGTACAAGGAACTGTTTGCCTTGTTCTCCGGAAGCGAACTGCTGCAGATCCGGGCTTCCTCTTTGATGTCTATCCCCTAGTTGAGGACGAGGTGCGCTCGCAGATACGTTCCATGCAAGCCCTTGACGAGGAGGGTGAGCCAAACTTCAACGATTCTGACTACCAGCTAGCCTCTTATGCTGCCGCGCTAAAGGTGCTCACCCAATATTCATCTCTTGATGGCAAAGATGTGGCCAATGAAGTCTTCGTCGTCCGCGCTAGAAATAATAAGAGTGACTTTGAGCAAGTTATCGAACGCGCCATCACCATTGCTTGTGATGCGCTGATACCCAAGGGACTCAACGACTCCTGGCGCGACCTCAACCTGATCGAGCGCTACTACCTCCGCGCCCTCGACATCGAATCCCGTGGAGAGCGCCGCAAGGGCATGTACGAAGAACTCGCACGGGGCTTTGGGGTCTCAGAGATTAGGCCCTTGCTCAAGAGCGACACTGCAAACGGCACCCGCGTACACACCCCTTCAGGATTTGGCACCAGCCTTCTGGCACCGATCGACGGAGCGGTTGCAACGGCCGGTGCCCTGCCCCGCCGAGGCCGCGCCGGCAGCAGCGGGCCGCACCCGTTTGCCACGACGCCACTGCGCCACCTCCTGTTCGCCGTCTGCGAAACCGCTGCAGCCGACAACGACCCCAACCAGGGGCGCCAGTACCTGCGAGACACCTTCGGTCAGACCTATTGGGGCCGCCGGGAAGGGATGGTGCGTCTGCTCGATTGGCTCGCCGCTCTCGGCAACTCTGAGGACACAGCTGATTGGGCCAAAGACTCAGAAGCGGCTCGCATCCTTGCCGGCCGCCTGAGGAACGATGACGCCTAATGCTCAAGCACCACTCCAGTAGGCGCAGCCGGCTCGACCAGGGCGTTCTCAACGAACGCCTGCAGGGGGCTGTGAGCTACGACCGCATCGCCGGCTACTTCCGCTCCAGCCTGCTGGAGGTGGCCGGAGAAGCGATCACTGGGGTGAGCGGCAAGGTGCGGATCATCTGCAATTCCGACCTCGATCCCGACGACCTGGCCACCGCCACGGCAGCCCAAGCGGCGCTCCGCCGCAGCTGGTGCGCCGGTGAGCCTGAGCTGGCACTACCCAGCGCCCTGCCTCGCTACAAGGCGCTCTACGAGGCTCTGCTCAGCGACAAGATCGAGATCCGGGTGCTGCCCGATACGGCCTTCGGGTTGATCCACGGCAAAGCCGGCGTGATCCGCTACGCCAACGCCAGTAGCACCGCATTCCTGGGCAGCGTGAACGAAAGCGCCAGCGCCTGGAGGCTCAACTACGAGCTGCTCTGGGAAAGCGACGAACCAGACACGATCGCCTGGGTGCAGGAAGAGTTCGACGCCCTGTGGAACGATCACCGCGCCCGCGCCCTGGCCGACTGCCCGTTCATCCAGAACGACGTGCAGCGGATCATCCACCGCCAGGTGGTGGAGCCCGAGAAGCTGCAGAGCAGCACTGTCATGGAGGCTGCCGCCGCCGCCGCGGTGGAAACACCGATCTACCGGCGGGAGCAGGGCCTCTGGCCCCATCAGAAGTACTTCGCCAGCCTTGCCCTGGAGCGCCATCGCCTCGGCGGCGCTCGCCTGGTGCTGGCCGATCAGGTGGGCCTGGGCAAAACCATCCAGCTGGCGATGGCTGGTCTGCTTATGGCCCTGGAGGATCCCCAGGGCGGCCCGATCCTGGTGCTGGCGCCCAAGCCTTTGCTACAGCAGTGGCGCGATGAGCTGATGGAGCTCCTTCAGCTTCCCTCCGCCTACTGGAACGGCCGCAGCTGGGTGGATGAAAACGATGTGGAACACCCTTCAGAAGGGGTGAAGTCGCTCAGCAAATGCCCGCGCCGCATCGGGCTGGTGTCGCAGGGCCTGATCGTGCGTGGGATGCCGGATGCGATCCGCCAGCTGCTGAACCAGCGCTACACCTGCGTGATCGTCGATGAGGCGCACCGGGCCAGGCGTCGCAACCGGCCCAAGATGGATGCCGGCCAGCCGGAGGTGGACGAAAGGGCCGAGCACAACAAGCTGATGGCTTTCCTGAGTCAGCTCGGTGGCAAGACCAAGAGCATGCTGCTGGCCACTGCAACGCCGGTGCAGCTGCACCCGGTCGAGGCCTGGGACCTGCTCTCGATCCTCTCTAACGGCAACGAGGGGGTTCTTGGTGGCAAGACCGCTACGAGCCGATGGTTCAGCGCTTACCGCACCATCCAGATCGCCACTGGGGAGCAGAAGGTGCCCGCCAACGATGAAGTGGAGGGCTGGGAGTTCGTGCGAGACCCTCTGCCTGCCGCCACGGAAGACCCCGCAATCGAGAAGATCCGCCGGCAGCTACGTGCACCAGACACAACGTGGCAATTCACGCCGGAAACGCTCGACAAGCTGCCTGTCGCTGTACGGCGTGTGCAGCTCAAGAACAAGCTGTTGCCTGAGTACGGCGAGCGCTTCAACCCACTGCTGCGCTGCATCGTGCGCCGTACCCGTAGCTACTTGGAGCAGGAGATCAACCCTGCCACCGGCACCTACTACCTCCCCAAGGTGGAAGTGAAGCTCTTCGGGGAAGACGAGAACGACGCGATCAGCCTCGGCGGTTACCTGAAGGAGGCCTACGAAGAGGCGGAGACATTCAGTGCACTGCTCCAGAAGCGGATGCGCGGGGCTGGGTTCTTCAAGACGCTGCTGCTGCGTCGCCTTGGCAGTTCCATGCAGGCTGGCCGCAACACGGTGGGCAGGCTGCTCCACATTTCCCCTGACACGGCTGACGACGAAGACGAGGATGACATCGACGAGGACCTTTTCGGTAACGAGGGCCAGGAACGAGCCAAAAGCGAGTTCCGCAACTTTTCCACCGACGAGATCACCTCCCTGGAGCGCTGCCTGAACCTGCTGAAGCAAGGCGGCAACCGTGACCCCAAGCTGGAAGCCATTCTTGGCTACCTACTGGCCACCAACCCCAATACGACCGAACGCTGGCTGGACCGGGGCTGCATCCTCTTCTCGCAGTACTACGACACCGTGCGCTGGATGGGGGATGAACTGGCCAAGCACCCCGACATCCCCAGCGATTTGACGATCGGCCTCTATGCCGGCAGCAACCGCTCAGGCTTCTGGCTGAGGGGGCGCTTCCAACGCTGTGATCGCACCCTGCTCAAAGATCGGGTGCGCAAAGGCGAGATCAAGATGCTGCTCGGCACCGACGCCGCTTCCGAGGGCCTCAACCTGCAGCGGCTCGGCACCCTGATCAACATCGACCTTCCCTGGAACCCCACCCGTCTGGAGCAGCGCAAGGGCCGCATCCAACGCATCGGCCAGGCCCGCAACCAAATCTGGATTGCCAACCTGCGCTACCGCGACTCTGTGGAAGATAAAGTTCACCGCGTGCTGGCCGAACGCCTGCAGGCGATCCATGAACTCTTCGGTCAGATCCCCGATACCCTCGAAGACGTGTGGGTGAAGGTTGCCCTCAACGACGAGGCCGAAATCGCTGAGCTGATCGATCAGACCACCGCCACCCGCAACCCCTTCGACAAGAAGTACAGCAAAGTAGAAGATGCGGCCTGGGAAACTTGCGCATCAGTGCTGAATCCGATCAGTGTGCGAGAACTGATGGAAACGGGGTGGGGCTAGGAGATAGATGTTCAAAGCCATTTGCTCCAGAAGGCCCGATAAGCGAGTCATCACTGCTGATGAAGCATTTTCTCAGGTCTCCAGGCTTGATGATTGGGGCTCGGTGCAAGTCAGAGACGGTTGGAGATGCGTTGAATGTGGCCAGCCGGTCTTTCTTAAGGGCCCCCACGAGCGAGTGAAAAAGGATCATAGCTATCATGTACAGGCTCATTTCTGCCATCATTCTGCTGTCGCGGCAGAGCAGTGTGAGCTGTATAAATCTGGAGAGTCTCGGGCGTCTTTGTTCGGCGCTGTGGCCTTGAATGAACGCCTGCAGAGCCTGAGGAGATTTCTTGATACTGCGGTTTATCCAGGAGGCTATCTTGAGGAGCTGCTCTTGTGTGAGGAGGAGGTGCTCCTTGAGCCCTCTACAGAGCTGGGGATGGGCTGCAGCTACTCTGGTGAGCTGTTAGGGAAAATGAATCTTCAGTTCCGGCCAACTTGCTTCTCAGCTGCTGATCAGATTAAAGCTTATGCCCAATTGGATAACTTTCAGTCGGGTGTCTTTTCTCTTGGTATGGGACAGAGCAGAGAGCTGCAAACAGGCTTCCTCGCGGAGAGAGGTCGTAGAAACTGCCTAAGACGACTGTTCATTAAGTTTGGGAAGAACCGAAAAAGGTATTTTGCGATGATCTCGGGAGAAGGGCTTGAGCGCGCCCACGACAGTGAGGCGCGCCGGCTCATTGGGACGTACTCCAAGGGTGCAGCTGCATGCAAAGAACGTGACTTTCCCCCGTTAAGCTCCCTTTCGAGGCTTGGATCTGCACTGATCGAGGCCCATGCAGTGGCATCCAATAGTCTCGCGTTGGATTGCTTGCAGTATCTCTATTCACTTCCGCTTCTTGGCGACAGGCTGATTGGGTTTGAGCGGGTCCTCCTTGATGCCGCAGTCCTCGAGCAGGAAGACGGCTTAGGAGCTGCAAATCAAAAGGTGCAGAACAGCAGCCCTTGGGCTCGATTCACGTCACGGGGGAAGTTGGTGATCGGGGGCAAGCCTCTTCGCCAGTTTGTGGAAGAAAGACCTGACAGTGATGGGCGCACCACCTTCATTCTCCCAGGTCCTCAACTGACGGACAACTTCTTCGTTGTGGTTCCCGGTGAGGGGATTTTACTGCTAACGAGTAACCTTCACTCAATCCATTCCGAAGACCCTGGCTTGGTTCCGCTGACAGCGGACATGCTGGCCAAGGACCCTGAGCTTCCCTCCATGGCTTGGACACAGCGTCTGTGCTTGAGTGCTGCCCACCCGCTGAATGCTGACATTGTCATTGACAGAGAATCTGTGCTTTCGCTGCTCCGTGCTTCTGGGAAGGATCTTGGCGGTTCCTTTCGTGTTAATGAAGCGGAGTTGAAGTGCAGATGTGTGCGAACGGGATTGCTGGTCTTTGTCGAGTGATGTTGCCATGCCATGGCCAACAGCGTTGGCGGGGCCCTGGCGATCCATAGCCTGCTCCTTCAGGGCCCTGTGAACCCGAATGATCAGCCCGGCAGCCGCGCCGAGAGATCCTCAGGCACCCTGAAGATCTCTCGGCGTCCATCCTTGCCTGGAAGCAGCAACCCACGGGCAGCCAGCTTCTGCAGATCGCTGCGGGCGGTCTGATGGCTCACCCCATGGCTGTTCTGGTGTGAGAGCACCGTGTAGCGGAAGCCGGAATGCCGAAGGGCATGGCGCAGCAGGGCCAGTTGGCGGTGGTTCAGCCCGTCCATCCCCTCCAACCGCTGCTGCAGGGCCCCCACCTCACCGGCCTTGCGTTCCAGGTAGGCATGCAGATTGGCGATGGCCTGCTGGATCACCTTCACCTGGGCCAGCAGGAAATAGGTGAGGCCGTTGTCGTCGCTCTCGCTGCCCTGATGCAGCATCGCCCAGTAGAAGAGCGCCCGGGCGGTTCGGCCGTTGCCATCGCAGAAGGGGTGGTCGTAGGCCAGCCAGAAGTGCAGGGCGATGGCCCGCACCACCGGGTGGATGAACACCTTCGGGGTCTCGCCGTTGGCAAAGCGGCAGAGCTCCTCCATTCGCTGCGGCAGCTCCTCAGCCGGTGGTGGCACATGGAACACGGTGCCGTAGGCGTCATCCACCACCACCTCCTTGCCGGCGGCTGCGGATCAACGCTTTGGCCACATCCCGTGTCGTGGCGGCGCCTTCCATCTGCGAAGAGGTGATCGCCTCCTCCATCAGCGAGCTCAGGAGGTAGCGATCCCGGTTGGAGCGGGTGTTGACGGCCTCGGGAGCCACCACGCTGGCGCCGGCTTGCATGTCGATCTCGTGCAGCCCTTGGAGCAGCACAGGCGGCTGCGAGAACCAGAAGGCCTGTCCGTCACTCGCCAGCAGCGGCAGCGCGGTGGGCCGGCGGGAGAGCTTCTCGGCCAGCCACCACTGCTCATGGCTCAGCCCCTCCGGCGGTGGGCGATGGCGCAGCTCATACCAGTGCAGGTAGTGATCGCCTTCCGCCGCGGCGCTGCAGCATCTCCTGGAGAGAAGGGGGCTTGCGGGGCAGCCGGGTGGACAAGCGCGATGAACTTCAAACTTGCTTCAAGTTAGAAGTTGGTTTGACGTGGCGCCCGTGGACCGATATCCGAGGCGGATGGGGCCTATGGCCTGGCCACCAGAGCCTGGCGGGCACTCGGTTGCGCCCATACTGGCTCGAGGATCCTGTCCGCCGGCTTGGATCATGCCCACCGCCCGCCGAACGTCCAGCCAGTCCCCTGCGGAGATCGGCAAGACCACAGCCCGGCGGTTTCCGCTGGTGCACCAGCTGATCCACTTCGCCGATCTGCGCAACTTCTACCGGGAGATGCGCGAGGCCCTGATCTCCGCCAACCGCCGCGCCGGTGCCCAGCAGGGTCTGGTGACCAAGGCGAAGAACAAGATCGCCCAGCTGGAGGCGGAGATGACACGCCTGGAGCAGGAGCGGGACGACCTGCTCGTCTACCGCCAACGGGTGGAGGAGGAGGCCAACCAGATCTCCGCCGTGCTGCCGCGCCTCAAGGGACGGTTGCTGCAGGTGCAGCAGATCGAGCAGGCCCTGGAGAACCTGGCCGACATCAAGGAGGCGGTCGATCAGCAGGAGCGCGCCCATGGTGGTCCCACCAGCCAGTCGATCCAGGACCTCAAGCTCGCGGTGGAACGCCTGCTCGAGCGTGCCGATGCCGTGGAGTTCTTCGAGGAGTCGATCGATGACGACCAAGCCTGAGCCCCGCAGGCGCCGTGGCACACCGATCAGCGACAGCCTTGGCGCCGATCTGCACACCCTGGGCACCATCCTCGCCAACCACACCCGCGGCCTCGACGACTACCTTCTGCGCCAGGCCGACCGTATCGAGGAACGCCACGGCCGACTCCTCAGCGAAACTGCCGACCTCCTGCTTCCCCCTGGTGTGGATCTGAACAGCCTCACCGCCGGGGAGTTGCAGAACCTCTGCCGGCAGCAGGGGTTGCGTGGCTGGTCGAAGCTGCGCCGCAGCGAACTGATCGCCTTTCTCCAGGAGCGAGGACACGCTGCGGAGGCCCCAGGCCCTGCTGCTGCCCCCTCCCTTCCCTACCCGCCAGAGGCCAACCGCACCCAGCGACTGCTGTTGCTGTTGCTGCGGCAACTGGGCACCACAACCGAAGCCATCGATGCAGCGTGGTGGGATCCCGGCCAACCGAAGAGCTGAGCAGCCTGTTTCCGTGAGCACAATGGATCGATGAGCCTCACCCTTGCCAAGCCCCAGCTGGACGCCATTGCCGTTGCCTGCCGGCAGCACCGGGTGCTGCGCATGCACCTGTTTGGCTCTGTCCTGCGGGGCGATTTCGACCCCAGCCGCAGCGACCTTGATCTTCTGGTGGAGTTTCAGCCGGTCGATCCTTGTGCTTTGGTGGATGCCTACTTCGGCCTTGAACGTCAGCTTTCCGCCATCACCGGCCAGCGGGTGGACCTGGTGATGGCGGATGCCCTGCGCAACCCGTACGTGCGGGCCGACATCGACGCGTCCAAGCAGTTGATCTATGAAGCGTGATCCCCGGGCCTACCTGCTGGATATCCAGGAGGCCGTCGAGGCTATCCAGTCGGCCGTTGCAGGCATCACGCTGGAGCAGTACGGGCAGAGTCGGCTGATTCGCTCATCTGTGGAGCGCGAATTTATCATCATTGGAGAGGCTCTTGCCCATCTCTCGCGCCGAGATCCTGATCTCTCTGCACGCATTGAAGAGGCACCACGGATCATCAGCTTTCGCAACAAGCTCACCCACGAATACGTCACGATCAACCATCAGCTTGTCTGGGGCGTGATCCAGCAATACCTGCAGCCGCTATACACCACTTGTCAGCAATTGCTTCAGCAGTTGGAAGCCCCCTGACGCCATGGCCGCCTCCGCCGATATCCGCTCCTGGCTCATCGCCGCCCTGCACAAGGTCGTAAGCTAACCAAAGGAACTCACGATGAGAGCCAAGACAATAATTAACCCCTGTTTTGTTCGGGTGAGGATATAGAGCGCTGTGAACGCAGGGTAAACTGGTTTTTTGCTGCAGAACGGCAGGGGGAGGCCATGGAAGATTCCCCCGTAGATACTGAGATTTTCAGAGCCGTTCCGGTCCGCGACACCAGGCAGGATGTGGAAGCGGCGGTCGCGGCTCTACTGGCGCTCCCGCGGATTCGCGGTGTCCGTGACGCCGATGTCGCCGGCTTCGTGAGCGAGGGGCGACGGTGAGAGGGGTTGCCCCTGCCCTTGGCAACCGACGCCTCGACTGCCTTGGCCCGCACCCATGGGTTCTCCAGCCACGACGCCAGCGATCCGGAACTGGCCCAGCGCCTCGATGCCACCCTCGCCAGCTTCGATCGCCGGGGCCTGAACCGCCACTCCGCGGCAAGATGGCAGCGCATGCGCTGATGTCGATGGTCACGGCCAGGCCCTCTTCCCCTCCCGGCGGTGCCCCTCCCCGGGGCGCGCCCCCCGGCGGCAAGCAGCGGGCGACGGGCCGCCCCGCCTGGGACTGGCGGTTGTGGGCCATCGTGGGGCTCTGCTTCGGCGTGGGCTACGCCGCCAGCCTGCGCCTGCTCAGCCTGGCCGGCCCGGAGGAGGGGGGCAACCGCCAGCGCTTCGATGTGCAGCCCGCCCCGGGGACGACGCTCGATTCCCTGCGCCAGCGCTTCGGCGGCGACGCCCGCGAGATCCGCGGCGATCTCGATCTGCTCGAGCTGGAGCAGGAGCAGAAACAGGAGGAGGACGCGATCGAGGAGCGTCGCCGCCAGATGGAGGAGCGGGACGCCCAGGAGCGCCAGCGCCTGCTCGAGGGCGCCGAGACGCCCCCGTCCGACCAGCCGGCCGCCCCCGGGGCACCCGAGGCCGAGCTCCCGGCCGCCCCTGTCCTGCCGCCGCCGCGCACGCCCCCGGCCCGCGAGCGGGAGTCCGCCGGTCCCGCGCCGATCGCCCCGCCTCCGCTGAGCGCCCCACCGGCCCCCGGAAGCCAGTCCTGATCTGCCACAGTTCGTTGAATCCATCGGCCAAGTCATGAGCGCGCCGCAGTCCCTCGCCCAGGCGGCCATGAACCGCCTGGCCGCCCGTCTGGGCAGCGGCCTGGCCGATGCGGCCGCCACCCTGGCGGCCCTCGCCCAGGAGGCCCCCGCCCGGGTGCAGCAGGAACTCACTCTGTTCTGGGAGGAGGTGTCGATGGAAGCGGAACGGATCGAGAACGACCGCGACGCCGGTGTCTCCGCGTCCCGAGGCGGCGCCGCCGAGGATCCCCAGGAGCGCATCGATGCCCTGCGGGCCAAGGTGGCCGAACTCTCCCGGCGCCTCGACCAGATGCCCGCCACCCCCGATGGTCCGTCGCGGTCTCCGGGGCAGGCCTGATGGCGGCCCTCTCCACCCCCGGGATCCTGCTGTCCCGCCTCTGGCGTTCGCTGCGCATCTGGCGCCTCGTGCTCCAGCTGCTGGCCGGCCTCTGGTGGGACGCCCGCCCCTGGACCTACCCGGGCGGACGCACCCCGCAAGCCCAGGCCGCCCGCCAGCGCCGCCGGGCCCGCTGGCTCACGGCCCAGTTCCTCGAGCTCGGTTCCGCCTTCATCAAGCTGGGCCAGCTGCTCTCGGCCCGCCCGGATGTGCTGCCCGCCGACGTGGTGGAGGAACTGGCCCATCTGCAGGACCGGGTGCCCGCCTTCCCCTTCCCCGTCGTGGAGTCCCTGCTGGAGCAGGAGCTGGGCGAGCGGCGGGCGGAGATCATCGATCTGGAGATCGTGCCGCTGGGCTCGGCGAGCCTGGCCCAGGTGCACCGGGCCAGCCTGCGCAGCGGCCGCCAGGTGGTGTTCAAGGTGCAGCGGCCGGGGCTGGAGCGTCTCTTCCGCCTCGATCTGGAGGTGCTCCAGCAGGTGGCGGCCGCGGTGCAGCGCCATCCCCGCTGGGGCGCCGGCCGTGACTGGGTGGGCATCGCCAAGGAGTGCCGGCGGGTGCTGCTGCGGGAGCTGGATTTCCGCCTCGAGGCGGAGCATGCCGCCCGCTTCCGCCAGCAGTTCCTCGACGACCCCGGCATCCGCATCCCGGCGGTGGTCTGGGAGCTGAGCTCCCGGCGGGTGCTCTGCCTCGATTACGTACCCGGCATCAAGATCAATGACCGGGAGGCCCTGGTGCGCGCCGGCATCGATCCGGCGGCCGTCGCCGAGAAGGGGGCGGCCAGCTACCTGCAGCAGCTGGTCCGCTTCGGCTTCTTCCACGCCGACCCCCATCCCGGCAACCTCGCGGTCGCCAGTGACGGGGCGCTGATCTACTACGACTTCGGCATGATGGGCCAGATCTCCGAGCGGCTGCGCAGCCGGCTTGGACGGATGGTGCGGGCCGCGGCGGCCCGGGATGCCGCCTCCTTGGTGGACGAGCTGCAGCAGGCCGGCCTGATCGCCGCCGGCATCGACCAGGGGCCGGTGCGGCGGCTGGTGCGGGTGATGCTCACCGAAGCCCTCACGCCACCGTTCAGCGCCAACGTCATCGACAAGCTCTCCGGTGACCTCTACGAACTCGTCTACGGCCAGCCGTTCCGGCTGCCGCCCGAGCTGATCTTCGTGATGCGGGCCCTCTCCACCTTCGAGGGGGTGGGCCGCAGCCTCGATCCGGGCTTTAGCCTCATTGCCATCGCCCGCCCCTACCTGTTGCCCCTCATGACCGCCAGCGGCAACGGCCCCAACGAACTGTTCAGCGAGCTCTCCCGACAGGCGGCCGAAGTGGGCAGCCGCGCCTTCGGCATCCCGCGGCGCCTGGACGAAAGCCTGGCCCGCATCGAACAGGGGGATCTCCAGGTGCTGATCCGCGCCGGCGAAACCGATCGCCTGTTGAGGCGCCTGGCCCTGGCCCAGCAAAGCGCCGGCCAGTCCGTTCTGATCGGGGCCCTGGCCGTCGCCGCCTCGGTGCTGGCGGTGAGCAGCCGCCCGGTGCTCACCGCCGTGCCGGTGGTGCTGGCTCTGCCCCTCACCGTCGGCTGGCTGAAGATGCAGGCTCGCCTCAAGCGGGATGGCCGCCTGGATCAGCTGCCCGGTGTCTCGGCCCCGACCCGGCGGGAGTGAGCGGGGCCGGGTGCGGCCTCAGGCCTTGCCCCGGGGTCCCCGGTCCTCCACGCCGGCGTAGACCGCCTGGCTGCCCAGCTCGTCCTCGATGCGCAGCAGCTGGTTGTACTTGGCGACCCGGTCACTGCGGCTGAGGGAGCCGGTCTTGATCTGGCCGGCCCGGGTGGCCACGGCCAGGTCGGCGATGGTCACATCCTCCGTCTCGCCGCTGCGGTGGCTGATCACGCTGGTGTAGCCGGCGCGGGTGGCCATGTCGATGGCCTGGAGGGTTTCGGTCAGCGAGCCGATCTGGTTCACCTTGATCAGGATCGAGTTGGCGATCCCCTGCTCGATGCCCTGCTGCAGGCGGGTGGTGTTGGTCACGAACAGGTCGTCGCCCACCAGCTGCACCGTGCCCCCCAGGCGCTCGGTCAGCAGGCGCCAGCCCTCCCAGTCGTCCTCGGCCAGGCCGTCCTCGATCGAGACGATCGGGAAGCGGGCCGCCAGGGCTGCCAGCTGGTCGACCATCTCAGCGCTGGTGTAGCTGCCGCCGCCGAAGGCGTAACGGCCATCGGCGTAGAACTCGGTGCTGGCCACGTCGAGGGCCAGGGAGATCTGGTCGCCGGGCCGGTAGCCGGCCTTCTCGATCGCCTGCATCAGCAGTTCACCGGCGGCGTCGTTGCCGGCCAGGTCGGGGGCGAAGCCACCCTCATCGCCGACCGCCGTGGAGAGGCCCTGGTCCTTGAGCAGCCCCTTCAGGGTGTGGAACACCTCGGCGCCCATGCGCAGGGCCTCGCGGAAGCTGCCCGCCCCGTGGGGCACCAGCATGAATTCCTGGAAATCCAGGTTGTTGGAGGCGTGGGCGCCGCCGTTGATGACGTTCATCAGCGGCACCGGCAGCAGGGTGGCCATCGGGCCGCCCAGGTAGCGGTAGAGGGGCAGGCCAAGGGCCTTGGCGGCGGCGTGGGCCGTGGCCAGGCTCACGGCCAGGATGGCGTTGGCACCGAGGGCGGATTTGTTGTCGCTGCCGTCGAGTTCGTTCATGGCCTCGTCGACGGCGCCCTGGTCGAGGGCGCTCAGGCCGCAGAGGGCCGGGGCGATGCGCTCCTCGATGTTCTCCACCGCCTTGCTGACGCCCTTGCCGAAGTAGGCCTTCTCGCCGTCCCGCAGCTCGTGGGCCTCATGGGCGCCGGTGCTGGCGCCGCTGGGCACGATGGCGCGGCCGCTGGCCCCTCCCTCCAGATACACCTCCGCTTCGACCGTGGGGGTGCCACGCGAGTCGAGCACTTCGCGGGCAACGATGGAGTCGATGACGAGGTCGAGGGAGTCGTACACAGGCGGTGTGCTGGTGGGCGAATCCTATGGGTCACCCTCCGCCCTCGCCTGTGTTCCCTGCGCCACCCTGGTCAGAATGGCCCCAGCTGGTGCACCGCCGATGCGACTCCTCCACACCATGCTCCGGGTGGGTGATCTGGAGCGCTCCCTGCGCTTCTACACCGAGGTGCTGGGCATGAAGCTGCTGCGCCGCAAGGACTATCCCGGTGGCGAGTACACCCTGGCCTTCGTCGGCTACGGCGACGAGACGGACACCACCGTGCTGGAGCTCACCCACAACTGGGGCACCGAGGCCTACGAGCTCGGGACCGGTTTCGGCCATCTGGCCATCGGCGTGGATGACATCTACGCCACCTGCGCAGCGATCGCCGCCAAGGGCGGGCGGGTGGTGCGGGAGCCCGGTCCGAAGCAGCACGGCACCACCGTGCTCGCCTTCGTGGAGGATCCGGATGGCTACAAGGTGGAACTGATCCAGACGTCGTCACGGTCCGATGCGCACTGATTCCCGCCTGCGTGACGACCGGGGAACTGGGGGCGCTGCGGCCAGCCTCACCGGCGATCCCGACCGCTTCAGCGACGCCGCCTGGGATCTGCTGATCGCCACCCAGGAGCAGGCCCGGCGCTGGCGCCACGGCGCCATGGACGTGGAGCACCTGCTGCTCACCCTGCTGCTGAACCGGCGCTTCGCCACCTGGGTGGACCCCCTGCCCCTCGACGAGGACCGGCTGCTGGACCGGCTCGAAGCCTTCTGCGCCGAACAGCCGGATGGCGGCGGCGGCACCCTGTACATCGGCGATGCCCTCGAGGACCTGCTGGAGGAGGCCGATCGCCGCCGCGCCGCCTGGGGATCGCGCCTGCTGGATGTGCCCCACCTGCTGCTGGCCCTGCTGGCGGAGCCCCGGATCGGGGCCTCCCTGCTGGCGGAGGAGGGGTTGAGCGAGGACCTGCTGCTGCGCCAGTGGCGACCCCTGCCAGCCGGGTCTGCCGTGCCCTCGGTCGCCCCCGCCCCGCCGGCGGCCCCGGTCGCGGCCCCACCGGCCCCGGCCCCGCCGCCGCCGGCCCCTTCGCGGGCGGCCGCGGCGCCCGCTCCCCCCGCCCCCGTGCGGCCCCCGTCGGCGCCGGAGCCCGCCATGACCCTGCAGCGGGAGGGGGAGGCCGAACCCGGCGCCCTCGACCGCTACGGCCGCGACCTCACCGCCGCCGCCCGGGCCGGCGAGCTCGATCCGGTGGTGGGCCGCGACACCGAGATCCGCCGGCTGATCCAGGTGCTCTCCCGGCGCAGCAAGAACAATCCGGTGCTGATCGGTGAGCCCGGCGTCGGCAAGACGGCCGTCGCCGAATCCCTGGCCCAGCGGATCGTGGCGGGCGAGGTGCCCGATGCCCTGCGGGGCCTGCGGCTGGTGGCCCTGGACCTGGGGGCCCTGATCGCCGGGGCCAAGTTCCGCGGCCAGTTCGAGGAACGCCTGCGAAGCGTGCTGGCCGAGGTCCGCGACAACGACGGGGTGCGCGGCGAGGACGGGGAAGGCGGCCGGGCCGGCGGGGTGGTGCTGTTCATCGACGAACTGCACACGGTGGTGGGCAGCGACCGCTCCGGCGCCGACGCGGCCAGCATCCTCAAGCCGGTGCTGGCCCGCGGCGACCTGCGCTGCATCGGCGCCACCACCCCCGAGGACTACCGGCGCAGCATCGAGAAGGACCCGGCCCTGGAGCGCCGCTTCCAGCAGGTGGTGATCCGCGAGCCCGATGGCCCCACCTGCCTCGAGATCCTGCGGGGGCTGAAGGAGCGCTACGAGCTCCACCATGGCGTCACCATCACCGATGGCGCCCTGGTGGCGGCCTCCCGGCTGGCCTCCCGCTACATCAGCGACCGCTGCCTGCCGGATTCGGCCATCGACCTGATCGATGAGGCCGCCGCCAACCTGCGCATGGAGGCCACCTCCAAGCCCCAGGTGGTGGAGGCGGCCGAGGCGGAACTGCGGCGGGTGGAACTGGCGCTGCTGGCCGCCGAGGCGGCGCCCCTGGAGGAGCGCGTGCAGCTGCAGGAGCAGCGGCGCCTCGCCCACGAACAGCTCGACCGCCTGCAGCGGCGCTGGGCGGGGGAACGGGAGCGCCTGGGGGAGCTGCGCGAGCTGCTGCAGCAGGACGAGGACCTGCGCCATGCCATCGCCGAGGCCGAGCGGGACGGGGACCTGGAGGAGGCGGCCCGGCTCCAGTACGACCAGCTGCACGGGGTGCAGCAGCGCCGGGCGGCCCTGGAGGCGGAACTGCAGAGCGATCCGATGCTGCGGGAGCAGGTGGAGGAGGGGGACATCGCCGACGTGGTGGCCCGCTCCACCGGCATCCCCATCCAGCAGCTGCTGGCCGGCGAACGCCAGAAGCTGCTGGAGCTGGAGCACCGGCTCGGCGAGCGGGTGATCGGTCAGCCCGAGGCGGTGGCGGCGGTGGCGGCCTCGATCCGTCGCTCCCGCGCCGGCATGCAGGCCCCCACCCGGCCGGTGGGGTCATTTCTGTTCCTGGGGCCCACGGGGGTGGGCAAGACGGAACTGGCCAAAGCCCTGGCCGCGGCCCTCTTCGATGAGGAGGAGGCCCTGGTGCGGCTCGACATGAGCGAATTCATGGAGCGCAACGCCGTCGCCCGCCTGGTGGGGGCCCCCCCCGGCTACGTGGGCTACGAGGAGGGCGGCCAGCTCACCGAGGCCGTGCGCCGCCGTCCCTATGCGGTGCTGCTGCTCGATGAGGTGGAGAAGGCCCATCCCGATGTCTTCAACCTGCTGCTGCAGGTGCTCGACGACGGCCGCCTCACCGATTCCCAAGGCCGCACGGTCGACTTCCGCCACACCGTGGTGATCATGACCAGCAACCTGGCCAGCCGCGCCATCCTCGAGCGGGCCCGGTCCACCCCGCCTTCGGGCGAGCCGGGGGATGCCCGCCCCGACGAGGGGGAGCAGGCCCGGGACCGGAGCCTCGATCTGGCGGTGGAGGAGGCCCTCTCGCGCCAGTTCCGGCCGGAGTTCCTCAACCGCATCGACGAGGTGATCCGTTTCCGTCCCCTCGCCCGGGCCGATCTCGAGCGGATCGTGCGGCTGCAGTTGGCGGAGCTGGCCCTGCTGCTGCGGGAGCAGCATCTGGAGCTGGAGGTCGACGAGGCCGTCGTGGTGGCCCTGGCGGCCCAGGGCTACGAGCCGGAGTACGGGGCCCGGCCCCTGCGCCGGGTGCTGCGGCGTCGCATCGAGAACCCCCTGGCCACCGAGCTGCTCGAGGATCACTTCACGGCGGCCAGGGGGGTGCGGCTGGAGCTCGCCGGCCCCGGCGAGGCGGGCTTCCGCTTCGTCCCGCTCGGGGACACCGGGGAAGGACGTCCGGTAGGGTGATCGTTTGTCGATGTCTGCCGACACCAGGGCAGCCATCGGAATCCACACCGTGGAACCCATTCCCCCCGTCACCACCACCACGAGCAGTCCCGACGGGCCCCTGGCCCGGGGGAACGGCGCGTCCGAACCCGACGACGGTCCGGACGGCTTCCCCTCCGAGGAGAGGGAGCCCACCGGGTTCGTGGCGGTCACCCTCGCCGAGCTGCGCAAGGTCGTCTGGCCGAGCCGTCAGCAGCTGTTCAGCGAGTCGGTGGCGGTGATCCTGATGGTGAGCCTTTCGGCCGCGGCGATCGCCGCGATCGACCGCTTCTATCACTGGGGATCGACCCAGATCTTCCGTTGATGACCCTTCCCCTGTCTGCCGTGCCTGAGATCGAACCCGACGCCCCCGAGGTGCTGGAGCTCCCCGCCGAGGGCATCGACCCCGCTGTGGAGGGCATGGACCCCGCCGGAGAGGGCGGTGCCGAGGCGGCCGAAGCCGCCAAGCCCCAGGTGGCCCGCTGGTTCGCCGTCCAGGTGGCCTCCAGCTGCGAGAAGAAGGTCAAGGCCACCCTGGAGCAGCGGGCCGTCACCCTGGGGGTGAGCAACCGGATCCTCGAGATCGAGATCCCCCAGACCCCCGGCGTGAAGCTGAAGAAGGACGGCAGCCGCCAGTCGATCGAGGAGAAGGTGTTCCCCGGCTACGTGCTGGTGCGCATGGTTCTCGATGAGGACACGATGATGGCGGTGCGCAGCACCCCCAACGTCATCAACTTCGTGGGGCAGGAGGAGCGTCGGGCCACCGGCAAGGCCCGCGGCCACATCCGGCCTAGGCCCCTCAGCCGCCAGGAGGTCGACCGCATCTTCAAACGTGCCGCCGAGAAGAAGCCCGTCCTCAAGGTCGACCTCACCGAAGGCGATCAGATCCTCGTCACGGCCGGTCCGTTCAAGGACTTCCAGGGCGAGGTGATCGAGGTCTCCGGCGAACGCAGCAAGCTGAAGGCCCTCCTGTCGATCTTCGGCAGGGAGACCCCGGTGGAGCTCGAGTTCTCCCAGATCAGCAAACAGAGCTGATCGAGCGGCGGCCGCCTCCCTGCGGAGGGCGGCCCCGGGTGGCCCCCTCGAGGGCCGCCATCCCGCCGGGCCGGCCAACGCCCCGGCGATCCGCAAGCCTCCCGCGAGGGAGTTCCGTCCCTCACTCCCGCAAGGGAGTTTCGTCCCGCACTCCCGCAAGGGAGTTTCGTCCCCCAGCCCAGCCGATGGCCAAGAAAGTCGTAGCTGTGATCAAGCTGGCCCTCCAGGCCGGCAAAGCGAACCCCGCACCACCGGTGGGCCCTGCCCTCGGTCAGCACGGGGTCAACATCATGGCGTTCTGTAAGGAGTACAACGCCCGCACCCAGGAGAAGGCCGGGTACGTGATCCCGGTGGAGATCTCGGTCTTTGAAGACCGCAGCTTCACCTTCATCACCAAGACCCCGCCCGCCTCGGTGCTGATCTCCAAGGCGGCCGGCATCGACAAGGGTGCCGCCACCTCCGCCAAGGGAGCCGTGGGTGCCATCAGCCGCGCCCAGCTCGAGGAGATCGCCAAGACCAAGCTGCCCGACCTCAACTGCAGCAGCGTCGAGTCGGCCATGCGCATCATCGAAGGCACCGCCCGCAACATGGGCGTCGCCGTCAAGGACTGACGGCCACCGGTCGTCGTTCCACCCCGTCCACCTCTCCGCTTCACCTCTCTGGGGGAGACCGATCACGGTCGTCCGCACCCCTTACCGCCATGACAAAAGTCTCCAAACGCTTCACCGCCCTCGCCGCCAAGGTCGAGGACCGCTCCTACGAACCGCTCGAGGCCCTCGAGCTGGTCAAGGACACCGCCACCGCCAAGTTCGACGAAACCATCGAAGCCCACGTGCGCCTGGGCATCGACCCCAAGTACACCGACCAGCAGCTGCGCACCACCGTGGCCCTGCCCCACGGCACCGGCCAGACCATCCGCATCGCCGTGATCGCCCGGGGCGAGAAGGTGGCCGAGGCCAAGGCCGCCGGTGCCGACCTGGCCGGCGACGATGAGCTGGTCGACCAGATCGCCGGTGGCGCGATCGACTTCGATCTGCTGATCGCCACCCCCGACATGATGCCGAAGGTGGCCAAACTCGGCCGGGTGCTCGGTCCCCGCGGCCTGATGCCGAACCCCAAGGCCGGCACCGTCACCACCGATCTGGGCGGCGCCATCAGCGAGTTCAAGGCCGGCAAGCTGGAGTTCCGGGCCGATCGGGCCGGCATCGTCCACGTGCGTTTCGGCAAGGCCAGCTTCGACACCGCCAAGCTGCTGGAGAACCTCAAGGCCCTGCAGGAAACCATCGACCGCAACAAGCCCAGCGGTGCCAAGGGCCGCTACTGGCGCAGCCTCTACGTCGCCTCCACCATGGGCCCCTCGGTGCAGGTCGACTTCTCCGCTCTCCAGGACATCAAGCAGGAGAGCTGAGCGCCCGCCGTGCCTGCCTCGTCATGGGTGCGGATCGGTGGCTGGGTGGCGGTGCCGCTCACGCTGCTGGCTCTGGGGTGGGGCCTGCTTTCCAGGTCCCCGTCCTCCTCCAAGGCGTCGCCGGCACCGGCTCCCCGCCGCGACGCTCCGGTCACCTTCGTCGGCGATTCGCTCACGGCCCAAGGCGACTGGCAGGCGGCCTTCCCCGATCGTGTGGTCTTCAACCAGGGCATCAGCGGTGACACCAGCTTCCAGCTGATGGCCCGCCTGCCGCAGATCCGCCGGACCGACGCCGGCACCTACCTGGTGATGGTGGGCATCAACGACATCGTCTGGGGCTACGACCCCGGCCGGATCGCCGGCCGCATCCAGTGGCTGCGGACCGGCCTCCAGATCGGCACCGGGGCCCGGGTGATCATCCAGTCCACGATTCCCTGCGCCAGCTTCCGCTGCGGTGCCGACGGGGTCCGCCGGGTGGCCGAGCTCAATGAGCTGCTCGCCCGCCAGACGCCTCCCCGGGACTTCGTCGATCTGACCCCGGTGATGGCGGATGGCGATGGCCTCAGGCGTGCCTACACGGTGGATGGCGTGCATCTCAACGCCGCCGGTTATGCCCGCTGGGTGGCACGGCTGCGGGAGCTGGGCCTGCCGTGATGTAGGTTCAAGAGCTGGATTCGTCCAGAAGGGCACGCGCCCCACCCAAGACAGCAGGTCGTCAGGGTCACCGATTCAGGTCGGTTGTTCACTGCCGTAAGCCCTGCCGAGGTTCACGCGATTGGTTTTTGCCTGTGCTGGGGTCTCCAACGGAGTCCTTCAGATCGGAGCGGAGCGATGAGCGGCCTCGAAGCCCCCCGCAAGGGATGGCTGTCCGGACCGCGTTCCCTGCTTGTTCCCCCGATCCGATCCACCTCCTATGGGCCGCACGCTGGAGAACAAGCAACAGATCGTCGAAGAGCTCAAGGGGCTCCTCGGTGAAGCCGAAATGGCGCTGGTCCTTGATTACAAGGGCCTGACCATCAAGGAGATGACTGATCTGCGGACCCGTCTGCAGGCCAGCAGCGGTGTGTGCAAGGTGACCAAAAACACCTTGATGCGCCGTGCCATCGATGGTGACAGCGCCTGGTCGGATCTCGATTCCCTGCTCACCGGCACCAACGCCTTCGTCCTGGTCAAGGGCGATGTCGGCGGTGCGGTGAAGGCCCTGCAGTCCTTCCAGAAGGACAGCAAGAAGTCGGAAGTGAAGGGAGGCCTTTTCGAAGGCAAGCTCCTTTCCCCAGACGACATCAAGGCCATCGGGGATCTGCCCTCCAAGGAGGTGCTCATGGCCCAGATCGCCGGTGCGATCAATGGCCTGGCCACCAAGCTGGCTGTGGGCATCAACGAGGTTCCGTCCGGTCTCGCCAGGGCGCTCAAGCAGCACGCCGAATCCGGCGAAGGTTGAGTTCGCAGCCGCGAACCCCTGGGCTCCACCGATCCTCCCGTTCTGTTGCTGATTCCCCCCCATGTCCGCTACAACCGACCAGATTCTCGAACAACTGAAAACCCTCTCCCTGCTTGAGGCTTCCGAGCTCGTCAAGCAGATCGAAGAGGCCTTCGGCGTGTCCGCCGCCGCTTCCGCCGGCGTCGTCATGGCCGCCGCCGCCCCCGGCGCTGCCGCTGAGGCGGTTGAGGAGCAGACCGAATTCGACGTCATCCTCGATGGCTTCGATCCGGCCGCCAAGATCAAGGTGCTCAAGGCCGTCCGCGAGGCCACCGGCCTCGGTCTGGGCGAAGCCAAGGCCCTGGTCGAAGCCGCTCCCAAGGCCGTCAAGGAAGGCATCTCCAAGGGCGATGCCGAAGCTCTCAAGAAGAGCATCGAAGAAGTGGGTGGCAAGGTCTCCATCAAGTGACCTGCCGTTGCCGGGCCTGCGGGCCCGGCAACCCACCTTCGTTTCCAGCCGGCCCTTCGGGCCGGCTTTTTTCATGGTCTGTCCATCAGGGCCCATTCATAAAAAAGAGCCCCGCCGAAGGCAGGGCTCTGGAGATGGAACGATTCCGGGAGTCTGTCCTCGTTTCGACCCTGGAAGAGCGTCCTTCACTCCTCACGAAATCAGATTAAGCGGCTGGAATGGGAGGTGGCGGCTGGGAGGTCCGGAGTTTCAACTGGCCACAGCCCACAGCCCACAGCCCGGACCTTGCCAGGGGCTCAGAGCCCTTCGCCGCTGCTGCTGTTGCCGCCGCTGTAGGGGATCACCTGGAGGGCGACGGCCCGGCCGGAGTCGCCCAGCGCCATGGTGTCCTCCCCCTGGCCTGCGGCCGGATCGGTGGCGGACAGGGCTGGAGGTTGGGTCCGGCCGGGGCCGAGGGGGCGGCGCCAGGTGGGGGCGCCGCCGGCGTTGGCGATCAGCTGATCCAGAGGGGTGGGGCTGGCGAAGTAGAGGTGGCTCAGGGCCCGTTCCCCGTAGGTGCGCCGCTTCAGATCCCAGCCCTGCTCGAGCCTGAGGGCCACGAAGCCGTCGCGATCCCGCAGGGGGATGTCGGCCCTGCCCACCACGAGGATGGCCGAGGTGCCCGGGGAAATGGCCTGGAGCTCCAGGCGGGATCCCACCTGCTGCACCCGCAGCCGGTAGGCGGTGCCCATGTCCTGCTCGGCGACCCGCAGGGAATAGCCGTTGCTGTCGAGGTAGCGGTTGCAGATTCCGGTGTAGTCGAACCGGTTCAGGGTGGGATCCACCAGGCCGTCCGGGCGGGCCTGCCAGCAGGCGGGCTGGGGGGTCAGCTGTTCCAGCACCAGCAGGGTCCAGTCGTTGTCGCCCACCGGGCGGGCCAGCACCGCGAAGCGTTCGGCGTCGACGTCGGTGCTCTGGAAGAGGCCGGCGGCCATGGCCAGCCGGGGCTGGACCATCGGCAGGCTGGCTCCGGCCAGGGCCAGGCCCGCCAGGGCCAGGTAGGTTCGCTGCATGGGAACACCTCCAGGGCCCGGGCGTTCTCCGGGAGAGAGGGTTCCATTCAAGCGATCCTGTCAAGACGTCTCCATGGGTGATCGACCGGTGCGGGTAGTGGCTGCCGCCTGTGACGGGGCCTGCAGCGGCAACCCGGGTCCGGGGGGCTGGGGCGCCCTGCTGCGCTTCGAAGACGGCTCCCGTCGGGAGCTGGGGGGGGCGGACGCGGCCACCACCAACAACCGGATGGAGCTCACCGCCGCCCTGGCGGTGCTGGAGGCCCTGCGGGAGCTGCCGCGCCATCCCGATCTGGTGCTGCGCACCGACAGCCGTTATCTGATCGACGGTTTCGAGAAGTGGATGACCGGCTGGAAGCGCAAGGGATGGCGCACCGCCTCCGGCGGGGCCGTGCTCAACCGTGATCTCTGGGAGCGGCTGGATGCCGCCAGGCTGCCGGGGCTGGCCCTGCGCCACGTGCGCGGCCACAGCGGGGACCCGGACAACGACCGCTGCGATGCGATCGCGGTGGCCTTCTCCCGCGGCCAGTCCCCGGCCCTGGCGATCGAAACCCAGGAGGTGGCCGATCCCCCAGCGGTGGCCGACCCCCTCGATCCGGCCCCGCCGTCGCTCCAGCAGTTGCTCTCCCGCCTGGAGCTGGCCGACCGGCTGGCGGCGGGCGGCTACAGCCTGAGGGCCGTGGAGCTCGCCAGGCTGCTCGAGGTGCCCACGGCCCGTCTTGAGGGGAAAGTGGAGCCCTGGCTCTGGCGCGACTGGCTCGTGCGACCCCTGGGCAACGGGTGCTGGCGTCTGGAGCGCGGCGCGGGAGGATTGGACACGCCGCAGTGAGAGGAGACAGGCATGCCGCAGGAGCCATCGACCAGCGGCGGCCAGGTGGGGACCGGCGCCCTCTATGCCCGGTTCGTCGAGCCCCTGCTGCGCCGTGATGACGGTGCCGATGCCGAGCAGCTGAGCCGCCTCACCCTCCTGGCCCTGGGCCAGGCGTCCCTGCGCCGCCGCTGGCCCCTGGTGAGCGGCAGCCTGGAGGGCCTCGGGGCGGAGCTGCAGCGGCGGGACCCCCGGCTGGAGCAGACCCTGTTCGGTTGCCGCTTCACCAATCCGGTGGGGCTGGCGGCGGGCTTCGACAAAAACGGGGTGGCGGCCGCCATCTGGCACCGGTTCGGCTTCGGCTTCGCCGAACTGGGCACCATCACCTGGCAGCCCCAGCAGGGCAATCCCCGGCCCCGGCTGTTCCGGCTGGCCGAGGAACGGGCGGCGCTCAACCGCATGGGCTTCAACAACGACGGGGCCAGGGGCGTGCGCCGGACCCTGGAACGCCAGGTGCTGCCACCCCCCGGCCAGCGGCCTGCGGTGCTCGGCATCAACCTCGGCAAATCGAAGGCGGTGTCGCTGGAGATGGCCCCGGACGATTACGCCGCCTCCCTGGAGCTCCTGGCCCCCCTGGCGGACTACGCCGTCGTCAACGTCAGCTCGCCCAACACCCCGGGGCTGCGGGACCTGCAGGAGGAGGCCCAGCTGCGGCGGCTGGTGGAGCGGCTGCGGCGCCTGCCGGCCTGTCCGCCCCTGCTGGTCAAGATCGCCCCCGACCTGGAGGACGACGCCATCGACACCATCGCCCGGCTGGCCTACGAGGAGGGGCTCGCTGGTGTGATCGCCGTGAACACCTCGGTGCACCGCCTCGGACTGGACGGACGCCGGCTGGTGGCCACGGGCCGCACCCTGGCCGAGGAAGCCGGAGGGCTGAGCGGCCGGCCCCTGCGGCGGCGGGCGGTCGAGGTGCTGCGGCGGCTGCGGGCGACCGCCGGTCCCGCTCTGCCGCTGATCGGTGTGGGGGGCATCGATTCGGCGGAGGCCGCCTGGGAGCGGATCAGCGCCGGAGCGTCCCTGATCCAGATCTATACGGGTTGGATCTACGAAGGTCCCGCACTTGTGCCCTCGATTCTGGAGGGATTGTCCCGCCAGCTCGACGGCCATGGATGCCGGACGCTTTCGGAAGTTGTAGGTTCGGGGATGCCTTGGCGCCCGTGATTCGGTAACTTTCGCAGGCACCGGATCGGAGCCTTGGTTTTTTCTGGCCTGATCGGCTTGAAGGATGATCTGGAAGATCGTCTGAGGCCCGTCCGCGCTCAGCTCTTCCCACGCCAGTTGCTGCTGGAGCTTCAGGACGATTCCCTGAAGGGCCAGGTGCTCAGGGGATCGGGTCCGGAGGCCGTGAGCATCGATCTGCCCCTGCCGCCCCTCACCTGCCTGGATGGCCAGCCCCTGGAGAAGGAGCCCCTCGGTGACCTGATCGGCGATCTTCTGGTGCGTGACGGCCTGCTCGATGCCGTCGTTCTGGCGTCCCTTCCCGAGGGGGCGGCGCAATGGCGTGTCATCGACTGGCCCTTCGAAGCCATCCCCGACGACCCCATTCAGGCCCTGCGGACCATCGACCCGCCCCTGAATCTCGCGGTTCCCCTGTCGGAGGCCACGATCGATCTGCGGCCCCTGGCAGGATCCACCCCCCGGCTGCTGATGGCGGTGGCTCCCCGAAAGCTGGTGGACGACTGGATCGATGTCTTCAACCTGGCGGGTGTGCAGCTCGAGCGGCTGGCTCCGGCCCAGTCCTGTCGTCTGGCGGCGGTCAGCTCCCTGCTGGAGGCGGCTCCGGCGGATGAACTGACCGTGCTGATTCATCCGCTGCCGGCCGGCGCCCAGCTGCTGCTGCTGCATCGGACCGAGCCGGTCTTCGACTGGCCGCTCCCCCAGGACGACGAGGCCATGGTGAGGGAGGTGAACCGCTGCGTGACCTTCTACCGTCGGCGGGATCCCTCCATCCATCGGCTCCGGCTGTTGCTCAGCGCGCCTCTCCCCAGCCAGGACAGCCTGCAGGACGCCCTGGGCGTGAGGGCCGAGATCCTCACCCCTGAGCCCTTCGGGTCCCTGGTACTCCAGGGGCTGGCGATGGCGGAGTCGGTCCGATGAGTCCACCGATCCTCGATCTGCTTCGGGAGAGGCGCAAGGAGCTTGGCCAGGAGAGCATGGTCTCGGCCCTGCAGGATCGACGCCCCCTGCTGCTGCGCGGTGCCCTGATCGGGGCGATTGTCCTGGGCGGGTCCGTCCTGGCCACCGCCCTGGTGTTCCTCCGCTTCCAGTACGTCCGGATGCAGACCGCCCAGCTCACCCGGTTCGAAGCCGAGTCCACCCAGATGCAGGCGGAGATGGCGGCCAGCCGGGCCAAGCTTGAGCAGCTCGCGGCCACCAACCGCAACCTGACCGAGGGCCTCACCACCCTGCGCACCTCGTCGGCCCTCCTCGCCGACCTGCAGCTGCGCACCCCCGAGGGCATCCAGATCCAGAGCGCCGAGGCCGAAGGCACCAACCTGGTGCTCAAGGGACAGGCCCTCGACCCCCTCGCCTTCGCCCGCATCAATGCCCTGCAGCTGGAACTGTCCCGCTCCCCGCTGCTGAACCCCAAGGGTGTCGCGCTCGTCAAGCTGGAGCGGGTTCCGCCCAGCGAAGCGCCGACCGGCCAGGCCGGAACCGCCGCCCCCACTCCCACTCCCACCCCCGCGACGGTCCGCTTCGAACTGTCGGGCCCGTTTGCGACCCTTCCCCCCGCCCGCCAGCTGAGCGTCATGCGCCAGCTGGGCTCGGAGGGCATGGTGCGCCGGCTGCAACTTCTCCAGGCGGAGGGCCTCATCCCATGACCAACCTTCAGCAGGGCTCCAAGCGCCTCCCGGTCGCCAGCCTGCGCCTGATCTGGCTGCTGCTGCCTGCGGGCGTGTTGGGCGGGCTCGGGCTGCTGGTGATCCTGGCGGGCCTGGTGCCCCTCTGGGCCGGCCTGCAGCGGGACAGCCAGCGCCTCCAGGAGCTGGAGCAGCTGCGGGACCAGGTGACGCTGATGCGTGGGCAGCTGGTGGCCACCCAGGAGAGCACCGAGGCCGCCATGGCCAGCAAGGCCAAGATCGAGCGGCTGATCACGGGCAACGGCGACCTGTCCACCTTCCTGGCGATGCTCGACCGCGAGGCCGCCGCTTCGGGCGTGGAGCTGACCCTGTTCGAACCCACCCAGGCCGCCCCCGCCGCCGGCACCCCGCCCGGGGCCGCCCCTGCGGCCCCCGCCGCTCCACCCGCCGGGGCGGCTCCGCCCGCTGGGGGTGCTGCACCGGCTCCGGGTGCCGCCCCGGCTGACCCCCTGGCTCTGCAGGGGCTCACCCTGCGCAACCTGCTGGTTTCGGCCAAGGGGACCTTCCCAGCCCAGCTGTCCTTTCTGCGGCGGCTGGAGGCCCTCAACGTGCTGGTGGTCCAGAGCGACCTCAGCCTCACGATCCCCGAAACGGAGCCCTCCGATCTGAACCGGCCCAGGGTCATCGCCAACCCTCCGGTGCTGATGAAGCTCACCCTGGGTCTGTACAGCCGCACCCCGGCCCCTGTCGCCGCCCCTGCCGCAGCGGCCCCCGCGGGGGCAGCCCCGGCCCCGGCGGCGGCACCCACGCCAGCCCCGGCGCCCGCGGCCGCTCCGGCGCCCGCACCGCCGGCAGCACCGACCCCAGCTCCCCCCGCCCCTTCCAACTGACCATGCCGATGCAACGGGATCCGGCAACTGGCCGTTTCGTCCGATCGCCGATACCATTCGTCGGATTCGGAGATCAGTGGAACGTGGCAAAACGTCAGTGGCGGCACGTTCTTTTCGCGTCTCTCGGCTTGGTGGCCCTCCAGGGATCGGGTGTCTCCGCCGCCTTCGCCGCGGTCGCCCCTGCACCCGCAGGTGGTGCCTCCGGCGCCCGGTTTTCGGAGATCGCCCAGGCCAGCGGCCCCCTCGACATCAAGCTCAGGCGGCTGCCTGATTCCGTTGAGGTGGTGATCGAGGGCACCGGCCCATCGCCGATGCTCCAGCAGACCACCCAGGGGGCCGTCTGGCTGGGCCGCCTGCAGACCGCCCAGCCGATGACCCTGCGCCGCGGCCCGGTGCAGCTCTCCCTTCCAGAGGCGGGGCTGCAGAGCATCAGCTTCGAGGGTTCGGGCAACGTCTTCGAACTCAAGGTCTCCCCCACCCCCGGATTCCCGGTGGGCCGGCCCGTGGTGAGCGGCGACGGCCGCAGCCTGATCCTCACCTTCAACGCTCCGGCGCAGACCACCCTCCAGACCCTCACCCCCAACGTCACCACCCCGGGACGGGTGCCCCAGCCCGGCTTCGTCCCGCCCCTGCAGCCGCGCGCGGTGGCCCCGCCGCTGGGGGACATGGCCGTGGGGACCATGACCATCAGCAATCCCAGCTACGTCAGCGTCAGTGGCCCGCCGGTCACCATGACCCTCCGCAACGCCCCGGCGAAGGATGTGCTGATGGCCCTCAGCCAGCTGGGCGGCTATGGGTTCGTCTATGTCGCCGACCCCGCCGCTGCAGCCACCGGTGGAACGGCCGCCGCAGCGGCGGCTTCTCCTGACCAGCGACCCATATCGATCTCCTTCCGTCGGGAGAACTACGGCCGGGCGATCAACTCGGCGCTTCTGGCGGCGGGCCTGCAGGGCAAGCGCGACGGCAACACGATTTTCGCCGGCCCCAACGTGCTGGCCAAGAGCTTCGGTTCCCAGCTCTCCAAGGTGTATCGGCTGAACCAGGTGCCCGCCAACTCGGCCGCCGACTACCTGGCCAACCTGGGCGCGCAGGTCACCAAGACCAACACGATCACCACGGCGGTGTCCGAGGGCGTCGCCGCCACGGCTGCGCCCACCGGTAGCCCCACGGCTGCCACCACCACATCCAGCACCACCACCACGGTGGAATCCTTCGGGGCCACCAATGGCCCCCTGATCGGCCTGCGGGCCACCACCGACACGCGCCTCGGCACCATCACCCTGGTGGGCGCCCCGCGGCTGGTGGCCATCGCCGAGCAGTACCTAAAGCAGCTCGATCTGCGCCAGCGGCAGGTGGCCCTGTCGGTGAAGATCCTGGATGTGAACCTCCAGAACGACACCGAGCTCTACAACAGCTTCGCCTTCCGCTGGGGCAACAATTTCATCGTCAACGACAACGGCACCCTGGCGGCCAATTTCGGCGGCGTTCTGGGTGGATCCTCCCTTCAGAGGGGCCTGGGTGAACCCCTGCTTCCGGGGCGACCGCTTTCTGGCTTTGTGGGGCAGACCAACCCGGGCGCTGCCGTCGGAGCGACCGGTCAGCCGCTGTACCCCAACAACAACTTCTTCGATTTCTTTCAGGCCCGCATCCTTGCTGATAATTCCAAGGTGCTGGCCAGCCCCACCCTCATTCTCCAGGAAGATCCATCCATCCTGCGAGAAGACTCCTCCGGTGGAGGAGGTGGAGCAGCAGGCGGAGGCGAAGGTTCCAGCATTTTCTCCTCTGCTTTCGATGACATCGATGCGCCCATCGGTCGCCGGAGGGGTAACGAAGGCGTGGTCCGGGTCGGAGTCAACGTCCCGACGGAAGTTTCCACCACCATCACGGGAACGGCCGGAGCCGTCACCTGTTCCATCGATCAGCTTTCCACCGCAGGTCTTGTGCTGGGGGCACGGGTTCAGAAGATCGATGACAACGGCTTCGTCACCTTCTCGCTCTCCCCAAGCATTTCTGCGGTGGAGAGAGAAATCGAGGCCGGTGGCTGCCCACCCATCAGCATCCTCCGGGTGCGTCGCCTGGATACGGGTGTGGTTCGCGTCCGCGATGGCCAGACCCTTATCCTCACTGGGGTGATCTCCGATTTCGATCGGGCCCTAGTGTCGAAATGGCCCATCCTGGGAGACATTCCCATCATCGGCCAGTTCTTCCGCGCCTCGAACAACCAGCGTGAGAAGAGGGAGCTCGTGATCATGGTGACGCCGAGGATCATCAATGACACCGAGGGCGGCACCTACGGCTACGGCTATCAGCCCTCCACCCCGGCCTCCCGCGCTTTCCTGGGAGGAGAGCCCCAGCCGGTCATGACCCCCTGATCGGGGACACGCCCTGATTCAGAAGGCCAGCGGCAGCAGGAACTTCATCGCCAGAGGGGCCACGGCCGAGGCGAACGAGGCGGCTCCGGAGAGCATCTGGCCGCCCATGCCGCTGCCCTGGTTGGCCTTCTTGCCGGGCTTCAGCAGGGCGGTGGCCACCTCGGTGAGCTGCTTCGCCTGGGCCTCCTCGCCGGCCTGGCCGTAGAGAACGGCGGCGTAGTTCAGGTCGGCGGCCGCCAGTTCGGTCTTGCCCTGTTCGGTGCGGCTGAGGCCCCGGGCCACCCAGCTGATCGCCGCGTCCGGCTGCAGCCGGATCGCCTCGGAGAACAGCTGCTCCGCCTGGGGATGGCGCCCCTCCAGGGCGGCGGTGACCCCGGCGTTGTGCAGCTCGGGGTAGCTCAGCACCGTGGGGGCCACGCCCCGGGCGTCCTGCCAGTGGCTGCGGGACAGTCCGCCGGGATCGATCTGGGCGCCGCTTAGGTCGCTCTGGCGCAGGTCGGTGCCCTCCAGATTCGCCCCGCGCAGATCGGCACCCCGCAGGGACGCCCCCTGGAGGCTGGTGAAGCGCAGGTCCGCCCCCTTGAGGTTGGCCCCATCCAGCCGGGCCTGGCCCAGGTTGGCGCGCTGCAGCTTGGCGCCCCGCAGGTCGGCGTCGCGCAGGTCGGCGTGCACCAGATCGGCATCCTGCAGCTTGCAGCGGGGGCAGTTGCGCTGACCCAGCAGCCGCATCAGATCGGCGTCGCTTCCCGCCCGTGCCGGGCCGGCCAGCAGCAGGGCCAGCAGCGCCGGGCCGGTGAACAGCAGCCCCGTCAAGGCGATGCGGGCGAACCCTTGGGGCCGTGTCATGGTCGCCTGTTCAGGGGTGGTCCCGTTGTACCGCCTCCGCCGGCCTGTTGCCGGTCCGCAGGGAACGGCGCAGCGCCCGTCCCAGACGATGGGCCGTTCGTCGTCCCGCCCGGCTGGGGGCGGCGGCGAAGCGCTGCTGCTGGTAGTTGGCCACAAAGGCCTCCAGGGGATCGGCCAGGGACGGCCAGCGCTGGCTCAGGCGCCGGGCGAAGCCGCCCAGGGTTTCCCCCGCCGCCGGTGCCATCCCCTGCCGGGCGAAGGCCCGCAGGGTCCGCTCCAGCTCCAGGCGCAGGGGATCGCCGCGGTGGCGGCGGCCCAGCCAGCCCAGGCCCCCCAGGCCGGCGGCCAGGCTGACGGCCACCGCCAGCAGCACCACCACCCCCAGCAGGTGCCGCTGTTCGCCCAGCAGCCGGGCCACCAGGGCCTGCTGCTGCTCGCCGTCGTACCCGAGCCACCAGCGGGCCCAGGCGATGTCGAGGCCCCACCACTGCTGCTGGATCCAGTCCAGCGGGCCGCCGCCGGCCCGGATCCCGGCGCCCGCCGCCCCTGGGCGCGCCAGGGGGTCCCCCGCCGCCCAGGCGGTGGGATCGACGCGCCGCCAGCCCTCCCCGGCCAGCCACACCTCACTCCAGGCGTGGGCGTCGGCCTGGCGCAGGTCCACGTATCCGGTGCCGCCCACCGGCTGCACCCACTGGCCACCGCGGTAGCCGCTCACCACCCGCGCCGGCACCCCCGCCGCCCGCATCAGGGTGGTGAAGGCGCTGGCGTAGTGGCCGCAGAAGCCCAGACGGCTCTCGAACAGGAAGTGGTCGAGGGGGGCCTGGCGGGGCAGGGCCCCGGGCTCGAGGGTGTAGCGGAAGGGCTGGCTGCGGAACCAGCCGCTGGCGGCATCCAGCCGCTCCCGGTCGCTGCCGAGGCGCCGCCAGCCGGCGGCCAGGGCCTCCAGCCGCGGGTTCTCGCCCAGCGGCAGCAGCAGGTCGACGGGGCCGGGGGGGGCGGTGCGCCAGCCGGGCTGATCCGCCGTCCGGGTCAGGGCGTAGACGCGTCGCTGGCTGCCCGGGGCCCTATTCAGCAGTTCGCCGCTGCGCTGCAGGTTCAGGTCGGCGGACAGGGGCCGGCCGGAGCCGCTCCAGGGCACCGCCGCCAGGCCGCTGGGTTCGATCAGCCAGAGCTGGATCCCCTCCCCCGGGGCGGCGGGGGGCGGCGGCGGGGCTGGCTGGCCGACCGCCGGCCGGGGGAAGGTGGGCGCGGCGCTGCGCCAGCTGCGGCCGTCGAAGCGTTCATGCACCAGCACCCGCCAGTAGCGCTGCTCCTGGGGCGGGGGCTCGCCGCCGAGGGGGAAGGCGACGCGGGCGGCGGCCTGGCGGCTGACGGCCAGCCGGGCGATGGAGCCCGGCTCCATGCTGTCGCTCAGGCCGGTCATCGCCCCCATGCCCTGGCCCGCACCGAAGTTGGTGAAAGGCATCAGGCGGGGCAGCAGCAGGAACAGCACCAGGGCGATGGGCAGGGCCGCCAGCAGCACCTGCAGGCTGCGGCGCAGCAGCGCCTTCCAGTCGGGACCGGCCCCCAGTTCCAGGGCCAGCAGCCCGGCCAGGGCCATCAGGATGGCCAGGCCCTGCAGCAGGCTCGGGGCCAGTTCGGGGCGCAGGGCCGCCAGCAGGCCGGCGCAGACCAGCTGCAGCAGGGCCACCACCCGCCGTTCCTCGAGGCTGCGGGCCTCACGCAGCTTCAGGGCCGTCAGCACCGCCAGGCCGAAGGCCAGCAGGCTCAGGGACAAGGCCGGCGACAGGCCCAGCAACCCCAGCGCCAGCAACCCCATGGTCAGCCACTGCAGGGGGGCGGCGGCGCGGCTCATCGGCAGCAGGCCAGGGCCGTCAGGCACTGGTCCCGGTGGAGCACCCCCCGGCCCGGTGGGACGGTCTGACCGTTCAGCACCAGGCCGTAGCTGAGGCCCCGGCCGTGCCAGCTCCAGATGCGCTCACTCAGGTGCTCGAGGGCCGTTTCCAGGGGCACCCCGGGTTCCGGGGCCAGCAGGGGGGCCGCTTCGGGGCGGTCCAGGAAGCGCTTGGCGTACTCGCCCCGCCCCTGGGCCAGCAGCTTCCAGGCCAGGCGGCTGGGGCTGTCCTGGGGGCGATGGGGGGCCAGGTCGCGCCAGTCGTCGCTGCCGTCCTGGTGGCTGGCCAGGGCCGGCTCGCCGACCACCGGTGCCGAGCCGGCGGGCAGCAGCCGCACCGGTCCGGCCCGACGGGCCGGGTAGATCAGCTGGGCCGTCTGCGGATGCCAGCGCGACCAGCAGCAGAACAGCCCCAGGGGCGCCGTCGTCTGGATCCTCAGCAGCCCGGGCCGTTGCCAGCCCCGGCCCGGCGGGGTCCAGGCCACGGCCAGCTCATGCTCCCCCGCCGCCAGCGACAGGGCCGGACCCGGGGGCTCGCCCCCCAGCCGCAGGCGCACCCCCTCGCTGCGGCCCGGGCACCGCAGCCGGACGGGATAGGGGACCGGCTCGCCGGCGAAGCCCGGCGCCGGCGCGCCGCAGGCCAGCTCCACGCCCTGGAGGTTGAAGTGGGTGAGGTGCAGGGTGAGCAGGAACAGGCTCAGCATCAGGAAGCTGAGCAGCAGGGTGCCGTTGCTCTGCATCTGGACCCCCACCACCTGCAGCAGCACGGTGCCCGCCAGCCAGAGCCAGCCGAACCGCGTCGGCAGGATGTAGAGGTTGCGCATCCGCAGGCGCACCCGTTCGCCCTGCTGGGGCCTACCGAAGTCCATCGACGCCTTCCTGGAGCCGCTGGCTCAGCTCCCCCTCGCCGCCGCCGCGCTGGCCGCCGTCCATGCGGTGCTCGCAGACGGCCGCCAGCACCGCCTGGACGTCGTCCGGAATCACATGGTCGCGGCCCTCCAGCAGCGACCAGGCCCGGGCGGCGGCCAGCAGCGCCAGGCCGGCCCGGGGCGAGAGTGGATGGGCCTGGGACGGCTGGCGGCGGCTGCGCTCCAGCAGGTCGAGCACGTAGTCCAGCAGGGCGGTGCTGCAGTGCTGCCGGTCGCAGCGGTCCTGCAGGGCCAGCAGATCCTCCGGGCCGAAGGCGCCGCTGAGGCCGTCGGGCCGCAGGCCCTCACCCTGCAGCAGGGCCCGCTCGGCCTGGCGGGGGGGGTAGCCGAGGCTGAGGCGCATCAGGAACCGGTCGAGCTGGGATTCCGGCAGGGCCGAGGTGCCCCCCTGGTCGAGGCCGTTCTGGGTGGCGATCACCAGAAAGGGCCGGGGCAGGGGATGGCTGGTGCCGTCCACGCTCACCCGACCGGCGGCCATCGCCTCCAGCAGGGCGCTCTGGGTGCGGGGGCTGGCCCGGTTGATCTCATCGGCCAGCAGCACCTGGCTGAACAGGGGACCGGGCTGGAAGCGGAAGCTGGCGGCGGCGGGGTCGAACACGTTGAGGCCCGTGAGATCCGCCGGCAGCAGGTCACTGGTGAAGCTCACCCGCTTGAAGCCGAGCCCGAAGCTGCGGGCCAGGGCCTCCGCCAGGGTGGTCTTGCCCATGCCGGGCAGGTCCTCGATCAGCAGGTGGCCGCGGGCCAGCAGGCAGGCCAGGGCCAGCCGCACCTGATGCTCCTTGCCCAGCAGCACCTCGCCGATCGCGCTGATGACCGGCTGGAGGGGGGAAGAGGGCACGGGGGAATGCGGTGCACCGATGGCCCACCCATTGCAGCAGCCCGGCCAGGCTTCCGTGTTACAACCGCCTTAATGTTCGCTGGAGCCGGTGCCAGCCCTCCACCCGGCGATGGGGACGCCTGAACCGCCGGATCCCCATGGCGGCAACCTCCAGGCGGCCGCCCGACGGCTCGGCTGTCGCCCGGAGCAGCTGCTCGATGCCAGCGCCTCCCTGGTGCCCTTCGGGCCGCCGCCCCGGCTGCGGCGCCTGCTGATCCGGGCCCTCGGCAGCGATCTGCGGGACTACCCGGACCGCGACTACACCTCCTTGTGCGAGGCCATCGCCGCCTGGCACGGCCTGGATCCGGCCCGGGTCCTGCCCGGCAACGGGGCCGCCGAGCTGTTCACCTGGGCCGCCCGGGACGCGGCGGCCGCCGGCCTGAGCCTGCTGCCGGCGCCGGGGTTCGCCGACTACCGCCGCGCCCTGGACTGCTGGGACGGCGCCTGGCGCCAGCTGCCGCTGCCGCTCGACTGGTCCGGGGCCGGACCGGGCCCCTGGCCCCTGGCCGAGGCCGCCACCAACGCCGCCACCAACGCCGCCGGGTCCGGCGCGGCCGTGCTCTGGCTCACCAATCCCCACAACCCCACCGGCCAGCTCTGGAGCCGGCGGTCGCTGGAGCCCCTGCTGGAGCGGTTCGCCCTGGTGGTCGTGGACGAGGCGTTCCTGCCGCTGGTGCCGGCCGGCGAGGACCAGTCGCTGGTGCCGCTGCTGACGGCCCACCCCAACCTCGTGGTGATCCGCAGCCTCACCAAGCTGTTCTCGATCGCCGGCCTGCGGCTCGGCTACGCCCTGGGCAGTGCCCAGCGGCTGGCCCGCTGGGCCGCCTGGCGCGATCCCTGGCCCGTCAACGGGCTGGCGGCGGCGGCGGGCCGGTTCCTGCTGGCCGATCAGGCCGGCCTGCGGCGCTGGCAGGGGCGGGTGCAGCGCTGGGTAGCCGGGGAGGGGGCCTGGCTGGCGGCCCGCCTGGCGGCGGTGCCGGGCCTGGAGCCCCTGCCTTCGGCCGCCAACTACCTGCTGGTGCGCAGCCGCCCGCCGGCCGCCTCGCTCCAGCCGCTGCGGCTGGAGCTGGAGCGCCGCCACCGGATCCTGGTGCGCGACTGCCGCTCCTTTGAGGGTCTGGGGGAAGACTGGCTGCGGATCGCCGTCCAGGACAGGGCCGGCAACCGGCGTCTGCTGGCGGCCCTGGAGCAGATCAGCCGCGGCCGATGAGCTGCTCCAGCACCTGCACCAGCCGGTGGTCGGCGTCCCGCACCGCCAGGGTTCCCATGCCGTCGCCCATGGCCACCAGGGGGTCGGCGGCGGCGGCGCTGCCCCGCAGGCGGGGCCCCAGCAGCCGCCAGACGGCCCGCTCCAGGGCGGGCTCCCCGGGGTCGTGCTGCCAGACGATCACCGCGGCACCCACGGCGGCGGCGGCGGCGGCGTTGGCGTCCTGATGGTGGTCGGCGGCCGCCGGGAAGGGCACCAGGACCGCCGGGGTGCCGCAGACCGCCAGTTCGCTGAGGCTGCCGGCGCCGGCGCGGCTGATGGCCAGGTCACAGTGCTGCAGCAGGCCCGGCAGCTCATCGCTGAAGGCCCGCTCGACCACCCCGTCGACGCGCAGCTGGCCGGCGTCCGGATCCTGGCTGCCGGTGAGGTGGACGACGCGGCAGCCGCTGGCCGCCAGCAGGGGCAGCAGGGGCCGCACCATGCGGTTGAGGCGCAGGGCGCCCTGGCTGCCGCCCATCACCAGCAGCAGGGGGCCGGCGCCCCGGGGCACCCACGCCGGCAGGTCCGCGGGGGTGAGGAACGACCGCCGCACCGGCGTGCCGCACACCAGGGGACGGCAGCGGGGCAGCCGTTCGACCGCCTGGGGCAGGCCCACCGCCACGCGCGTGCACAGGGGCCCCAGCAGCCGGGTCACCCGGCCCGGGACGGCATTGCTCTCATGCAGCACCACCGGCACCCCGCACCAGCGGGCGGCGAGAATCGCCGGCGCGGCGATGTACCCGCCGCTGCTGAACACCGCGCTCACCCCCTCGCGCCGGATCAGGCGCCGCACCGGCATCACGGCCAGCAGCAGCTGGAGCAGGTTCCAGAGCTTGCGCAGTCCTTTCCCCTGCAGCCCGCCGGCCCGCACCGTGTGCAGGGGGTAACGGCTGGGCACCAGCTCGGTCTCCAGCCGGTCCGGCACCCCCAGCCAGTGCACCTGCCAGTCGTCCGGCAGGGCTTCGGCCACCGCCAGGGCCGGGAACAGGTGGCCACCCGTGCCGCTGGCGGCGATCAGCAGGGTCGGCATGGGCGGGTGGGACGAGCGCGCCTAACTTAAAAGCCGACTCCGGTCCGCCCACCGCCGCCCCGGATCCCTCCCCCTCCATGGCTCCGTCCCGCCCGCTGAACGCCCCCCTGCCCCCGGTCCGGACGCCGCAGCTGCTCGGTGCCTGTCTGGCCGGCCTGGCGGTGGTGGCCAGCGTTGGCGTGGCCCCCGCCCTGGCGGCACCGCCTTCGGCGGCCCAGCTGCAGGCCCTGGAGAGCGCCCTCAACAGCAGCTCCGAAACGGCCCTGGCCGGCCTGCTGCAGGCCGGTCCCGGTCTGGATCCGGCCCAGCTGGAGAACCGTCGCCGCCTGCTGCGCCAGCAGTTCCCCGATGCCCGCTGGCAGCTGAGCTCCGGCACCCAGCTGCGGGACGGCCAGCCCACGGTCACCCTGCGGGTGGAGGGCACCCGGCGCCAGGGCGGCACCACCTACCGGCTGGAGGCGGAGCAGCTGCTTGCCCTGCAGAGTGACGGCACCCGCATCAACGGCCAGACGGTGCTGCGGGAGAAGTCCCTGCTGCGCAGCGGTGACAAGCCCGTGCCGGTGAGCCTGCTGATCCCCGATGCGGTGCTGACCGGCCAGCGCTACGACGTCGACGTGATCTTCGACGAACCCCTCGACGGTGCCCTGGCCGCGGGCGGCATCGCGGCCATCACCCCCCAGCAGCAGGCGTCGATGGCCAGCCCCAGCATGGAGCTGGGCGCCCTCGGCGGTGGTGGCCTGTTCAAGATCGTCCAGGCCCCCCTGTCCCCCGGTTCCCAGACCTGGGCGGTGCTGCTGGTCCATCCCGACGGCATCGTCAGTGCCACCAAGCGGGTGCGGGTCGTTGCCGACCGCAAATCGCTCGAGCCCTGAGCCATGGGCCGACCGCATCGGATCTGGGTGGTGGATGACGATCCGGAGCTGCGCCAGCTGCTGGCCACCTATCTGGGCGAGCAGGGCTACGAGGTCCGCTGCATGGGGGATGGCGCCCAGCTGATGGCCCGGCTCGAGGGCCAGCGCCCCGATCTGCTGGTGCTCGACCTGATGCTCCCCGGCGACGACGGCCTCACCCTGCTGCGGCGCCTGCGGGACGGGGCCGACGACCTGCCCGTGCTGATGCTCACCGCCCGGGCCGATGCGGTGGATCGCATCATCGGCCTGGAGCAGGGGGCCGACGACTACCTGGCCAAGCCCTTCCTGCCCCGGGAGCTGACCGCCCGCATCGAGGCCGTGCTGCGTCGCCGCGGCACCCTGCCCGGTGGATTGCCCCAGCCCGACGGGGCCCGGATCGCCTTCAGCGACCTGGAGGTGGACCTGGCGGCCCGCACCCTGGAGCGAGACGGGGAGGCGCTGACGATCACCGGCGGTGAATTCGCCCTGCTGGCGGCCTTCGTGCAGCACCCCCACCGGCCCCTGTCGCGGGAGCGGCTGATCGAACTGGCCCGGGGCCCGGGCAGCGACACCGACAGCCGCAGCATGGACGTGCAGGTGTCACGGCTGCGGCGGCTGATCGAACCGGAGCCGGCCCGGCCCCGCTACGTGCAGACGGTCTGGGGCTACGGCTATGTGTTCGTCCCCGATGGCAAGCCCCGTCAGTCCTGAGCGGGCCTGGCGGCCGCCGCTGGGTCGCACCCTGGGGTATCTGCTGGCGGGCACCGGTGCCGCCGCCTTCTGCCTGCTGCTGCTGCAGCTGCTGCTGGGTCGCCGGCTGGCCCAGCAGCAGCTGGTCCAGACCGGTTCGGAGGTGGCGGCGAACGTGGTGCTGGGGGAGGTGGCCCTGGAGCGCTTCAGCCCCGAGGTGCTGGGCCAGATCAGCGGCATGCAGCTGGTGGTGGGCCAGCAGCCGGAGCCGGGGGCCAGGCCTCGCCTCAGGGGGGACCGGCGGCTGCGCTGGCAGACCCTGCGGCTGCAGACGGAGCTCTGCCACCGCCTGGCGCGCTGTCCGGCGGTGCGGCCGGCCTCCTCGCCGCGGCGGGGGGTATGGGTGGAGATGGCCTCCCCCCTGGAGCCGGTGTGGCTGTTCGTCTCCCTGCCCTCCCCCCGAGGCTGGCCGCCCGATCCCCTGCTGCTGACCCTGTCCGTCGGCCTGGGGGCCCTCGGGGCGGTGCTGCTCTATCTCACCCTGGAGATCCAGCGGCCCCTGACCCGCCTGCAGGAGGCCCTGGCCGACGTGGGCCTTGAGGCGCTGCCCAGGGCCCTGCCGGACCAGGGGGCCCCGGCGGTGCGCCAGCTGATGGCCCGCTTCAACGCCATGCTGCTGCGGCTGGAAGACGCAGGCCGGGAGCGCACCACGATGCTGGCCGGCATCGCCCACGACCTGCGCAGCCCCCTCACCCGGCTGCGCCTGCGCCTCGCCCTCGCCGCCGAGGGGCCGATGGCGCCGCAGGAGCTGGAGCGGGCCCAGGCCGACATCCGCTCGATCGAGCGGATCACCCGCCAGTTCATGATCTTCGCCGGCGCCGAAGCTGACGAGACACCGGTGCTCGTGCCCCTCGATGCCCTGGTGGCCGAGGCGGCGGCGGCGGTCGGAGACGTGCCCCTGGAGCTGGATCTGGAACCGCTGGTGCGGCGGGTACGCCCGACCGCCGTGGCACGGGCGGTGGGCAACCTGCTCGACAACGCCCTCACCTACGGCCGGCCGCCCCTGCGGGTGGTGCTGCGGCCCCTGGGGCCGGGGGAGGGTCGGCCCCACGAGGAGGCTGCGGCGGTGGAGAGCGGTTTCGAGATCCAGGTCTGGGACTGCGGCGAGGGCATCGACCCGCAGCAGTGGAGCAAGGCCATGACCCCTTTCCAGCGGCTCGACCGGGCCCGCGGCGGCGAGGGGCACTGCGGCCTCGGCCTGGCCATCGCCGCCAAGGCGGCCCGCGACCATGGCGGCGACCTGCGCCGGCTGGAGGCCACCGCGACCGCCGAGGCGCTGCCGGGGCGCTTCGCCGTGGCGCTGCGGGCCTGGCCCCTGGCCGGGGGGTGAGGGGGCTTCAGTTGCATCCGGTCACATCTCGCCGGTGGCCAGTCTGATCGCCGTCACACCTGCCGGTCACGATGGAGACGTTCATGAAAAGTCCTCCCATGCCCTTCCCCCTGCTCCAACCCCTACGCGCCGCCGTGCTGGCGATGGTCCTGGGGTCCACCGGTGCCGCCATGGCCCAGAGCGGGCCCACCCCGGCCGGCCGCCCCACGCCGGCCCAGATGCAGAAGATCTTCCCCGAACAGAAGCGGCTGGCGCTCAGCGATCAGCAGGCCCGCATCGCCATCCTTCAGCGCGGTGAGCGCTGCCTGTCGGCCGCCGGCAGCAGCGAGGCCCTGCGCACCTGCATGAAGGAACAGCGCAGCGCCAGCCAGGGCCAGCGGGAGCAGCACCGGGCGGCGATGAAGGCCCTGTTCGAGCGCAACGGCATCCCCCTGCCCCAGTGGGGCAAGGGGGACCGCAAAGGGGGCTGGGGAGAGGGCCGTGGCCCCGGCTCCAGCAGCCTCTGAGGCCGGCCAGGGCCGGCCCTGAAGACGGGGCCTCAGGCCTCGTCGAGGGCGGCCACGCCGGGCAGCACCTTGCCCTCCAGCAGCTCCAGACTGGCGCCGCCCCCGGTGGAGATGTGGCTCATCTTCTCGGCCACGCCCACCTTCTCCACCGCCGCCACGGAGTCACCGCCGCCGATGATCGTGCAGCAGCCCTTGGCGCTCAGGTCGGCCAGGGTGTGGGCGATGGCGTTGGTGCCGGCGGCGAAGGCGTCGAACTCGAACACGCCCATGGGGCCGTTCCAGATCACGGTCTGGCAGTCGGCCAGGGCGTCCTGGAAGGTCTTCACCGAATCGGGGCCGATGTCGAGGCCCATCCAGCCATCGGGGATGGCGTCAATCGCCACGGTCTGGCTGTTGGCGTCGGGGGCGAAGTTGTCGGCCAGCACCACATCGGTGGGCAGCAGCAGCTGGACGCCCTTGGCGGCCGCCTTGGTTTCGAGTTCCTTGGCCAGTTCCAGCTTGTCCTCCTCCACCAGGCTCTTGCCCACTGCCAGGCCGCGGGCCTTGTAGAAGGTGAAGATCATGCCGCCGCCGATCAGCACCTTGTCGCACTTGTCGATCAGCGACTCGAGCACGCCGATCTTGCTGCTCACCTTGGAGCCGCCCACGATCGCGGCCAGGGGACGCTTGGGCTCATCGATCGCGCCCTGCAGGTACTGGAGCTCCTTCTCCATCAGGAAACCGGCCACGCTGGGGCTCAGGTACTTCGTCACGCCCTCGGTGGAGGCGTGGGCCCGGTGGGCGGCGCCGAAGGCGTCATTCACATAGACGTCGGCCAGGGCGGCCAGCTTTTCGGCGAAGGCGGCGTCGTTCTTCTCCTCCTCGGCGAAGAAGCGCACGTTCTCCAGCAGCACCACATCGCCATCGGCCATGGCGGCCACCTTGGCCTCGGCGTCGGGGCCGATGCAGCTGTCGGTCTTGGTCACGGGCTTGCCCAGCAGTTCGCTGAGGCGGGCCGCCACCGGGGTGAGGCGCATGGCCTCGTTCACCTGGCCCTTGGGCCGGCCGAAGTGGGCGGCCAGCAGCACCCGGGCGCCGTGGTCGATCAGGTGGCGCACGGTGGGCAGGGCGGCCCGGATGCGGGTGTCGTCCGTGATCGCCCCGGCCTCATCGAGGGGCACGTTGAAGTCGACCCGAACCAGCACCCGCTTGCCGCGGAGATCGTCGGCACTGAGGCTGGAGAGGGATCGCTTCGCCATGATTACGGATAAGGAAAGGCCGGGGGAGATTAGCGTCCGGCGCCTCCCGCGCCGCCGCCGCCGCGATTCGGTTCTTCCCACCCCCGCTCCCTGGCGGCCGCAACGGTCAGCGCTAGGACAAGAGGGCCGGGCCTTCCGCCATGTTCGACACCGTCCTGTTCCCCATCGACCAGAGCCGCCAGACGATGGAAACGGCGGCCGTCGCCCTGCAGCTCGCCCAGCGCCACGGCAGCCGCGTGGTGCTGCTCTCGGTGGTGGAGGCCGAAGAAGGGGTGATGCACGATCCGGCCGATGTGGCCCGCCTGCTTGAGCAGGCCCGCGCCAGCTTCACCCAGGCCGGTGTGGCCTGCGAGGTGCTGGAGCGGGAGGGAAAGCCGGCCTTCGTCATTGGCGATGTCGCCGATGAGATCAACGCCGACGTGATCGTCATGGGCACCCGCGGCATCACCCTCGACGGCGACCACCAGAGCACCGCCGCCCGGGTGCTGCAGCTGGCGCCCTGTCCGGTGCTGGTGGTGCCCTGATGGCGGACGTCGGCGACACGGTCCGACTGAGCACCGCCGCCCCACCGATCCAGTGGTACCCGGGCCACATCGCCAAGGCGGAGAAGGCCCTCAGCGCCAACCTGGAGAAGGTGGACCTGGTGATCGAGGTGCGCGATGCCCGCATCCCCCTGGCCACCGGGCACCCGCGGCTGCAGCGCTGGATCCGGGGCAAGCAGCATCTGCTGGTGATCAACCGCCGCGACATGGTCAGCCCGGCGGCGCGCATGGCCTGGGATGGCTGGTTCCGCCAGCGGGGGGAGGTGCCCTGGTGGTGCGACGCCAAGGTCGGCACCGGCGTCAAGCAACTGCAGCAGGCGGCGATCCGGGCCGGCGAGGCGCTCAACGCCCGCCGTGCCGGTCGGGGCATGAAACCGCGCCCCGTGCGGGCCCTGATGCTCGGCTTCCCCAACGTGGGCAAGTCGGCGCTGATCAACCGGCTGGTGCGCCAGAAGGTGGTGGAGAGCGCCCGTCGTGCCGGGGTCACCCGCAGCCTGCGTTGGGTGCGGCTGGGGCAGGACCTCGACCTGCTCGACGCCCCCGGGGTGCTGCCCCCCCGCCTCGATGACCAGCTGGCCGGGCTGCGGCTGGCCCTCTGCGACGACATCGGCCAGGCCTCCTACGACGGCGAGGCGGTGGCCCAGGCCTTCCTGCGCCTGCTGGCCCAGCTGGAGCCGGTGGCGGCGGCCGGGGTGGCGCCCGGACTGCTGGAGCGCCGCTACGGAGTGAAGGTGCCGCCGTTGCCCGGAGCGGACCCCGAGCGGCCGGTTCCGGATGCCGAAGCCTGGTTCGCCGCGGCCGCGGCTCGCCACACCAGCGGTGACACCGCCCGCATGGCCCAGCGCCTGCTCGATGATTTCCGCCGCTCCCTGCTGGGGCCGATCTCCCTGGAACTGCCCGCGGCACACGCGGCGGACACGGTCAGCAGCCCCCAGGGCTGATCTGGAGCTTCCCGTAGGGCATTCCCCAAGGAAGACCTCTGCGGCGATAGGTCAGGCATAGGGGCGTGTCTTCTCGACGGGAAAAGGCTGCCATCGAGGCAATCTTCGGGGAGATCTTCACGTCATACATGGTTCCCATGGAGGGTGAAATAGCCCGATAAGCCATCCACGTTTCCAGCCACTCCTGGGAGACATGGATGGATCCAGTCACGTAGTGATAGCCGGCACTGCGGAGGGCCTGCCGCTGGATCAGCAACACTCCGATGCCAATGTAGGACACCAGGAGCATGCTCATCAACGGGGTGAGATGGTTGCGATGTCCAGATGGAATGATGGTCGCAGAAGGGGAGTGGAAGATGACTCTGTACCCCTGCTCTGCTGCGAGCATCAGTAGCAGAAATGGAAAAGCACTGTAGGGAACAGATGGCCTCAAGCCTGCCTCGCCGAAGAAGATGATCTGAAAGGCGATGACGCTGAGGCTGCCGCAGGCGGCCAGGCCTGTGATCAGATGGTTTCCGGGGGGATCCTCTGTCCCGTCCCGTCTGTGCCGCCAGACGCGTCGGGCGGCCAGGCACACCAAGCCCCCAAGGGCCACGAGTCCCAGTTCCAGGGACGGTACTTGCAGGAGCTTGATCGTGTTGCGTCCGAGAAGATTCAGAAACGGAAGTGGGTTGGTTCGGATGCGCTCAATGGCGATGTCCGTCTGCTTTCTCGAGAGGGCTTTCCCGCATCCCGTCAATCCGATCTCCTTGGTCTCCTGCATGCCTTCGCGCCAGGTCTGACCGGTGGACATTCCCATCAACGAACCGCCCGAATTGGCGCCGATCGATCCGCAGGCGGATTTGGCCAGGGAGCGCTCAAGGGCCAGCTGCCCTCCCGAAATCAGCATCCAGCCCAGAACCGCGAGGATCACGATGGAGACGGCACGGCGCCATCGCCATGGGGACCGCTTCCCCTGGAAACCTCCGCTAGCGGCGGCAACGGCCACCAGGACCGTCAGGGCCGGGAGCAGACCCAGAGTCCCCGGGCGTTCCTGAAGCGCCAGACACAGGAAAGCAAAGCCGGCCGTGTTTTGAAAGGCACTCCTGCGGAAGCGGCCAGCGTCCAGAGCGTTGACCCCCAGCACAAACCAGGCGAGGGCCACATTCACGAAGATGAAGGCATTCAGCTCGGAGCCGTGGGTGTAGCCAAGGCCCTGACCGATGAGCTCATGGAGTGGCGATTCCCCCCACCTGGGCAGGGTGCTGAACAGGAGGACGCCGAGCCCTGCTGTGGAGACCAGGCTCAGGCGTGGCCGGAGTGCCGTCAGCAGGGTGGCGATGCTCGCCCAGGCCAGCAGTCGTTTGACCGTCAGGGCGCTCACCAGGGGATCCGGTCCGATCCGCTGCCCGAGCCAGAGGGAGGAAGCATTGAACGGCAGATTCCAGGGTCTTCGGACCCCGTAGTCCGTCAGGTAGCCACTGGCTGCGTCCAGGGACGCCTTCAGCCAGTCAAAGCCGTCCGCGACTGGAAACCGCCCCCCGAGGAAGTCATGAAAACTGCTGTCGTTGCTGCTGACAGTCAGGCTGATCAGGGTCAGGACGCCGATGGCTGTCCAGAACAGAACCTCGGGCCTGCGGCCAGCCGATCGGCTCCGCCTTTCGTGACGCCACGATGGGAGGCTGCGAGGTTTCATGACGCTGGCCTGAGGGGTGGTGGGTCATCGAGACGGCGCGCGGCTCACCGCTGATCGGGGTTCGCCGGCCGCTGGGGCCACCCCATCCAAGCCCCGGACCGGCGTTGGGACAGGTGGCCATGAACCCTTCGATCAGGTCCCGGCCCCGCTGTCCCTACCGTCGTCCTGCGGCTCTTCATGGGGAGAGGCATTCCAATGGGGTTCTGATGGCTGGCTTCGGGGAAGGCGAAGGGGAGCTGCTGACGCTCCATTACCCGAAGCCGCTGCCGATGCGGCTGGATCGCTGGCTGGTGTCCCAGCGGCCCGAGCAGAGCCGGGCCCGCATCCAGAAGTTCATCGATGCGGGCTACGTGCGGGTCAATGGCGTCACGGGCCGGGCCAAGACCCCCCTGCGCACCGACGACACCGTCGAGCTGTGGATGCCGCCGCCGGAGCCCCTGCCCTATCTGATTCCCCAGCCGATGGCGCTGGAGGTGCTGTTCGAGGACGAGCATCTGATCGTGATCAACAAGCCCGCCGGGCTCACGGTCCATCCGGCCCCCGGCAACAAGGACGGCACCCTGGTGAACGGCCTGCTCCACCACTGCCCCGACCTGCCGGGCATCGGCGGCGAGATGCGCCCCGGCATCGTCCACCGCCTCGACAAGGACACCACCGGCTGCATCGTCGTCGCCAAGAGCCAGGAGGCCCTGGTGAAGCTGCAGGTGCAGATCCAGAAGCGCATCGCCTCGCGGGAGTACCTGGCGGTGGTGCACGGCCAGCCCGCGGCGGACAGCGGCACGATCGTGGGCGCCATCGGCCGCCATCCAGCCGATCGCAAGAAGTACGCCGTGGTCACGGACACCACCGGACGCCATGCCTGCACCCACTGGCGCCTGATCGAAGCCCTGGGCGACTACGCCCTGCTGCGCTTCAAGCTCGACACGGGCCGCACCCACCAGATCCGGGTCCACTGCGCCCACACGGGCCACCCGATCGTGGGGGATGCCACCTATGGCCGCTGCCGCAAGCTGCCGGTGGCGCTGCCCGGCCAGGCCCTGCACGCGGTGCGGCTGGCCCTCGACCACCCGATCAGCGGCGAGCGGCTGGTGTGCGAGGCGCCCCTGCCGGAGGTGTTTGAGAAGCTCCTGCTGGCCCTGCGGCGGCGGTCGTCCTGAGGGCGTTGCTGCGGCAGACTTGAAACCCTGGATCCCGGTGTCATGGCCCCGCCGCCGCGACGGCTGTTCGTCGACCAGTTCTTCGTCGGCTGGGTGTATGGCCCCTGGGTGGTGGCCGGCCTGCTGGTGATCCTGGCGCTGCGGCTCCTGCTGGCGGAGGATTTCAACCTGCACAGCCACGCCTGGGGGCTGTTCGGCAACGCCGCGATCTGCTTCTCGATCGGTTGCGTCTGCAAGCTCTCCTGGGCCATGGCGCGGGTCGGTGCCGTGCGCCAGCTGGAGCTGCAGCTGCGCCGGGAGCTGGGCCTGCGCTGATGGCGATGACCCGATCCCAGCTCGGCCTGGTCGTCACCCTGCCCTGGCTGGCCGCCGGGGTGGTGCTGCTGGCGATGACGCGCATCGAGGGTGAGACCCGGGAAGCGCAGCTGGGGCTGTTCGGCAGTGCGGCGATCTGCTTCTCGATCGGCTGCCTGACCCGCACCAGCCTGGGTCTCCACGATCTGATGCAGGACCGCAACACAGCCCACCCTCCGGAGGCACCCCCTGTCGCCCCGCCGGGGGCCTCCGGCGGGGCCCGGCCGTCGTGATCCGGCGTCAGGTCCGACGCTGGCTGGCCCCGGTCCTGGGTCTGGCGCTGGCGGCACCGATGGCCCAGGCCTGGGGCCAGGAGCTGATCGCCGCCCCCCGGCCCCGCCGTCTGCCGCCCCCTTCCCCGGCGCTGCTGCGCAGCCTCCAGGGGTTTCAGGAGGATCTCGAACGGCTCGACCGCACCCTGCTGCCCGCCGCGCCCGAGGCCGACGCCACCGGGGGGCCGGACGCCACCCTCCCCGGCCTGCCCGATCCGGCGCTGCCGGCGCCGCCAGCGACCGCCCTGCCCCAGGTGCCCGAGGCGGTGCGGATCGAGCGGCGCCAGCGGCTCAGCCTGGCCGAGGCCCTGGCGGTGGCCGTGCGCAACGATCCCGATCTGGCCGCCGCCGTGCTCGGCGTGCGCGAGCAGCAGGATCTGGCCGGTTCGGCCCGGGGGCGCCGCTGGCCGGAGCTGGGCCTGAACCTGGCGGGTGGTTTCAGCCAGCAGCGTTCCTACAACCAGGTCTGGACCGACAACGCCGGCATCTATCCGTCGGGCTCCCCGTTTCTGGTCCGCAACCAGGGCTGGAATGTGGTCCAGTCCAATGTCGGGGCGGCCGCCGCCCGGGTGGAGCTGGCCTGGGAGCTGCTCAGCCCCTACCGCGCCGCCGCCATCGCCGAGGCCGACGACAGCCTCAAGGCCTCCCGCCAGCGCTACGCCGACCGGCTGCGCCAGCTGCAGCTGGATGTGAGCATCGCCTACTACGGCCTGCAGCTCGCCGACCAGCTGCTGCGAATCCGCCGGGCCGTCGTCGAGAGCGACACGGTGGTGCGCGACCAGGTGGCGGCCCTCCAGCAGGTGGGCCTGGTGCCGCGGCTGGACCGGCTCCGGGCCGAGGCCGCCCTGCAGCAGAGCCGCTATCGCTTCGAGCAGGCGGAGGCCCTGCAGCTGAGTCGCCAGCGCCAGCTCAGCAACCTGATCAACGTGCCCTTCGACGTCAGCCTGCGGGCCAGCGATGCGGTGCGGCTGCAGCCCCCCTGGCCCCTCGATCTGGAGCAGACGATCGTGCGCGGCTGGCAGGACAATCCCCAGCTGCGGGCCCTGCAGGCCGCCCGCGACGCCCTGCTGCGCCAGGCCGACCGCCGCGCCGCCGAGCTGCTGCCCAGCCTGCGGCTGGTGGCCACCGGTGGCTACGGCCAGGGGCTGATCACCCAGCCCGTGATCCAGCTGGAGGGCTGCTGCAGTTCGGCCCTCATCCCCCAGCTGCTCAACCAGCGCTCCGACTGGGCCGCGGGGCTGCAGCTGCACTGGCGCTTCTTCGACGGCGGCGTCACCGCCGGGGCCGTGGCCGCCAGCCGCAGCGCCGCCGCCCGCACCGACCAGCAACTGGCCCGGGAGCGCAACGCCATCCGCCAGCGCCTCGAGGCCGCCTTCTACGACCATCGGGCCGCCCTGCGCCAGATCGTGGCGGCCCGCGCCTCCTACAGCGCCTCCCGCGAGGCCTTCCGTGACGTGCGGGCCCGCTACCAGCTGGGGCTGGCGGACTACAGCGACGTGGCCGACACCGTCGCCACCCTCACCGGCGCGATGGAGGGGGTGGCCGAATCCACCACCCTGGCCAATGTCAGCTACGCCCAGCTGCTGCGCGAACTGCTGCCGGTGCCGGACCGGCCCGATCAGCCGGTGGCGCTGCCGCTGGTGCTGGGCGGCTCCTGAGCGTCGCCCTGGCGTTCCTGCAGCCGCTGCCAGCGGCGCTGACGCCAGGCGAACGAGCGCCACAGCAGCAGCACCAGCAGGGCGGCGAACCAGAACCACACCTCCGGGGCATTGGCATGAAGGAGCACCACCAGCAGGGCCCCCTGCAGCACCAGCCAGGGAAGTTCGCGGGTCATGGCAGGGCGTCCCGCTGCCGCAGGGCCGGCTGGTCCTGGCGCTCCTGCTGGCGCAGGGTTCGGTAGCTGCCGGTGAGGTCGCGCAGCAGCGGCAGCAGGTAGCTGACCGGCGGGCGCCATTCGACGTAGCCGTGGGCCTTGAGCGTCAGCCCCTCGCGGATCGGAAAGACGCTGCTGCCGCGGCTGAGGGTCCAGCGGTAGCCGTCGCGGCCGGAGCCGCCGGCTGTGGGCAGCAGGGCGATCTCGGTGCGCATCACCGGCCCGTTGCGCACCAGGGCCTCCGCCAGCTGGGGGTTGCCCATGGTGGTGTTGACGTCCTCGCGGGTGGCGGGCAGCAGGTTGATGTTGCGCACCCGCCCGCGGATGCCGCCGAAGCGGCCCCGCTCGTTCCAGTCCGGCACCACCTCCATGGCCAGGCCGGGGCGCAGGCGGCGGGCATCGGCCGGGGCGAAGTAGGCCACCGCCTGCAGGGCCTGGCCGCCGCCATCGGCGTTGCCGCGGTCCGCCCGGGGGCTCCCCAGGGTGCCGAGGCGCTGCCCGGGCTTCACCGTCTGGCCCCGCACCACCTGCAGATCGAGCAGCCGTCCATCCCGGGTGGCGGTGAGGGTGCCGTCGTAGGCCAGGCGGGTCTGGGTGACCCGGACGGCGCGGCGGGCGTCGTCGATGGCGAAACGCCGCCGCTGGGCTTCGGTGTCGATGGTGAGCCGGACCTTCTCCCAGGCGTCGATGGCCTCACGCTGCCGGATGCCCAGTTCGGCGACGCTGTTGTCGAGCTGGATGGCCCGGTCCTCGCTGGCCACCACTTCCGCGGCCAGGGGGGCCACCACCTCGCGGCGGGCCAGATGGCGGAAATCGGCCACCTTCTGGTCGTAGACCCGACGCAGGGCGTCCAGGCGCCCGCGGTTGCCCTCCAGCTTGGCCAGGGCGGTGTCCCGCAGGCGCAGGGCCGAGGCCAGCCGCGCCCGGTCGCGGCGGTCGAGATCGGCGTTGATGCGGATCAGTTCGGCCAGGTCCTTCTCCTGGCGGCGCAGCTGCTGCTCCAGGGTTGGCAGGTAAAGGCGGATCAGGGTCTGGCCCCGGCTCACCCGCTGGCCCTCCCGCACCGGCAGGCTGAGGATCTGGCCCTCGGCCCGGGAATCGATCACCGTGGCGCCGCCGGGCACGATCACGACCCCCCGGCCGACCACCTCGGTGGGCACCGGCCAGAACAGGAACCAGCCGGCCGTCAGGGCCCAGGCGCTGCCCAGGGCCACCAGCACCCGCCGTTCCGCCGCTTCCTCCGACGCTTCCATGGCCACCCTCAGCCCCGCAGCCGTTCCACCAGGTGGGTGCCCACCCGCAGGGCATTGGCGATGGCGGTGAGGGAGGGGTTCACGGCGCCGATGGTGGGCATGAAGCTGGTGTCGACGACGTAGAGGTTGTCGAGCTCGTGGGCCTTGCAGTCGAGGTCGAGCACCGAGGTGGCCGGATCGCTGCCGAAGCGGCAGGTGCCGGCCTGGTGCCCCACGGCGGCGATGCCCATGCTGTTGGCGATGTAGAACTGGCGCTCCACCAGGTGGTTGCGGAGATAGAGGCGGTCCAGCAGGCCCTCCAGGCGGCTCACCAGGCGCGCCGAGGCGGTGAGGTTGTTGGGGGTGTAGCTGAGCTGGATCTGGCCCGAGCTGGTGACGGTCACCCGGTTGTTCGGATCGGGGAGATCCTCGCTGGAGATCCAGAAGTCGAGCGCATGTTCGGCGATCTTGTCCATGCTCCAGCCGGGCATCAGGAAGGTTTCCAGTGGCGCGTAGCCCTTCATGATCGTGCCGTTGGTCTTGCCCGTCATCTGGATGTTGCCCATCGGGTAATCGAAGTCGGCATCCCCGAGATACCAGTCGTTGATCGACACCGTTTTCTGGAAGATGGTGCGGTTTGGCTCATGGGCCAGGGCCACCATCGCCTTGCTGTTGTGGAACATGTAGTGGCGGCCCACCTGGTCGGAGCCGTTGGCCAGGCCCCGGGGATGGCGGTCGTTGGCCGACAGCAGCAGCAGCCGGGCGCTGTTGGCGGCGCCGCAGCTCACCACCACCACATCACCGCTGACCGTCAGCGGCTCCCCGTCCCGCTCCAGTTCCACCGCCTTCACCGTGCGGCCGGATTCATCGGTGATCAGGCGCTTCACCTGGGCCCGCGTCAGCAGGGACACGTTCGGCTGCGCCAGGGCCGGCCGGATGCCCAGCACCTCCGCGTCCGACTTGGCGTGCACCAGGCAGGGGAAGCCATCGCAGCAGTTGCACTTGCGGCAACGGCTGAAGGCCATGTGGGCTTCATCCAGCTGGACGCCGCTGGGGGCGTGGAAGGGATGGAGCCCGGCGGAGCGCAGGTCGTCAACCAGCTGCTGCATCCGCGGCTCATGGGCCACCGGTGGATGGGGATAGGGACCGCTGCAGGGGGGCTCGGTGGGATCCTCACCGCGCTGGCCGTGCACGTGGTACATCTCCTCGGCCTTCTGGTACCAGGGCTCGAAGTCGGCGTAGCGCAGGGGCCAGGCCGGCGAGGTGCCGTCGAAGTGGGCGAGCTCCTCGAAGTCCTGCTGGCGCAGGCGGAAATGGGCGGCGCCATACATCTTGGTGGCGCCGCCGACGAAGTAATGGCTGCCGGGCTGGAAGGGCTTGCCGTGCTTGTCGAGCCAGGGATCCTTCGACACGTAGCGGTTCTGCTGGAACACCGCTTCGGCGTCCCAGTTCTGGGGCTCCTGGGGCAGCCAGTCGCCCCGCTCCAGCACCAGCACCTTCAGGCCCGTGGGGGCCAGGTGGCGGGCCAGGGTGCCGCCGCCGGCGCCGCTGCCGATGATCACCACGTCGAAGTGGGCGCCGTGGCTCACCTGCAGCTGGGCCGCCTCCGGCAGGGGCGAGCTGTGCAGGCTCGGATCCGCGATGGCGGCGATGGCGGCGCTGGGGGACGGGGTGCTCATGGCTGGATGGGGTAGCGATTGAGCTGGTTGAGCATCTTGCAGACCATGGCGCTCCAGCCGGTCTGGTGGGAGGCGCCGACGCCACGGCCATTGTCGCCGTGGAAGTATTCGTTGAACAGGATCAGATCGCGCCAGTGGGGATCGCTCTGGAACAGTTCCACGGCGCCATTGAAGGGGCGGCGGCCCTGTCCGTCGCGCCGGAACAGACCCACCAGCCGCTTCTCCAGCTCCAGGGAGGCCTCCCAGAGCGTCATCCAGTGGCCCGAGCGGGTGGGGAACTCCACCTTGAAGCTGTCCCCGTAGAAGTGGGCGAACTTCTGCAGCGATTCGATCAGCAGGAAGTTCATCGGCATCCACACCGGCCCGCGCCAGTTGGAGTTGCCCCCGAACATCGCCACCGGACTGTCGGCCGGGCTGTAGGCGAGCGTCTCACTCTCGCTGCCTTCGGTGTACGTGTAGGGGTGCTGCGCATACACCTTGGAGAGGGAGCGGATGCCGTAGGGGGAGAGAAACTCCTCCTCATCGAAGAGCCGCTCGCAGATGCGCTGCAGGCGCTCCCGGGGCACCAGGGTGAACAGCACCCGGTCGTTGTTCCAGATTCCCAGGTTCTCCACGATCCAGGAGGGCGTGGTGCGCTCATGGGTGAACCAGGCCAGGGTGTGGGTGACATCGAGCATCGGCAACCGTGCCACGGTGTCGATGTCGAAGCTCTGCACCGCCAGCAGGGGTACCAGGCCCGAGAGTGAACGGGTGCGCAGATAGTCGACGCTGCCGTTGGGCCGCTTGATCACGTCGTAGTAGAAGCCGTCCTCCTCGTCCCAGTTGAGGTAGTTGCGGCCGGCGGGATTGTTGAGGCCGATGGCCAGCTGCACGAAATCCACCACGAACCGCTCGCAGATGTCGGCGTACTCCGGCTCTTCGCGGCTCAGCTCCACGGCGATCTGCAGCAGATTGAGGCTGAGCGAGGCCATCCAGGCCGTGCCGTCGCACTGCTCGATGATGCTGCCGTCGGCCAGGGGGAAGCGCCGATCGAACACGCCGATGTTGTCGAGGCCCAGGAAGCCCCCCTCGAAGACGTTGTCGCCGGAGCGGTCGTTGCGGTTCGCCCACCAGCCGTACTCCAGGATCAGCTTGCGCAGGGCGGCGCGCAGGAAGGCCAGATCGGCGGCGTCGCTGTTCTTGCGATCGATCTGATAGATGCGCATCGCCGCCCAGGCGCCGATCGGGGGGTTGGGATCGGACAGGGCCCACTCATAGGCGGGGGTCTGGGCGTTGGGGGCGGTGTACTGGGGCTTGCGCAGCAGCATGCACTGCTCCTTGGCCGTGGCCGGATCGAAGACGGCGAAGGCCACGGAGTGGAACATCAGATCCCACTGGCAGAAGTAGGGGTACTCCCAGCAGTCCGGCATCGAGATCACGTCGTGGGCGTGCAGCCGTTGCCAGAAGGCGTTCTGGGTGTGACTCCGCTCGGCCGGCGGCGGCGTGCCGGTGGGGTCCCCCTCGAGCCAGCGCATCACGCTCCAGCCGTAGTACTTCTTGCACCAGAGCAGTCCGGCGGTGCCGGCCAGGTGGATGCGGCGGTCGTCCTCGGACAGCCCTGGCACCCGATGGTCGAAGTACTCCAGCCACTCCTGCTCGCGCTCGCTGAAGATCGCCCCAAACGCCTCTCCGAACGCCTCCCCGTGCTCGGCCGGGCCCGGTGCGGGGCCGTCGATCCGATGCAGGCGCAGCTCCACCAGCCACTCCTCGCCGGGGGCCAGGGTGCGCGCCAGCACGCGCCCCGCCTTGCTGCCCCGCAGGGCCGGATTCACCGCGCCGGCTTCGCCCTCGACCACATGGCGATGGAAGCCGTCCTTCTGGAAGGGTGTGGCGTTGGGCTGTCCCCAGAGCCGCGCGCTGTTGGTTTCGTTGTCGGTGAAGATCCAGGCGCCGGGCTCCCGGCAGTCGAGCTGGTACACCCCCAGATGGGGGAGCTCATCGGTGACGACCGAAGGGCCGCTGGCATCACCTCCATCACCGGCGCCGGCGAGCGGGCGGATCCCGTGCTCGACCTCATCGGGATAGCCCCAGCGCCAGGTGTTGCGCAGCCACAGGCTGGGCAGCAGGGTGAGGGGGGCAGGATCGGGGCCGCGGTTGGTGGCCCGAATGCGGATCAGCAGGTCCTCCGGTCCGGCCTTGGCGTACTCGATGACGACATCGAAGTAGCGGCTGTCGTCGAAGATCCCCGTGTCGACCAGTTCGTACTCGGGCTGGTCCCGGCCGCGGCGGCCGTTCTCCATCAGCAGATCGGCGTAGGGGAAGGCCCGCTGCGGGTACTTGTACAGCCCCCGCATGAAGCTGTGGGTCGGGGTGTTGGCGAGATGGAAGAAGTAGTCCTTGAGGTCCTCGCCGTGGTTGCCTTCGGGGTTGCCGAGGCCGAAGGGCCGTTCCTTGAGGATCGGGTCCACGCCGTTCCAGAGGGCCAGGGAGAAGCAGAGGCGGCACTGGTCGTCGCAGAGGCCCAGCAGGCCGTCCTCGCCCCAGCGGTAGACGCGGGAGCGGGCGTGGTCGTGGGGGAAGGAGCGCCAGGCGTCGCCGTCGGCGGAGTAGTCCTCCCGCACCGTGCCCCACTGGCGCTCGCTCAGGTAGCTGCCCCAGAGGCTCCAGGGAGCGAGGCCGTGGTCTCGCTCGGCCATGCGCCGGGTTTCCGACGGGGTGATGGCGTCGATGGCGGCGCGGCTGGGGACGCTGGCCGTCATAGGGAGGCCTTCAGGGCGGCGCCGATGCGCAGGGCGTTGGCGATCACCGTGAGTCCCACCCCCACCGACGGACAGGAGGGCAGCACGCTGGCATCGGCGATCCAGAGGTTGGCCAGCTCGTGGCTGCGGCCTTCGAGGTTCACCACCGAGGTGGCCGGATCCGAGCCCATGCGGCAGGTGCCGCAGGCGCCGCCGATCACCGGCAGGGGCGCCTCGCCGCGGGGATGGGTGGGGGCGGCCTTGGCCACCAGGGTCAGGGGGTCGGCCTCCACGGCCTTGAGGCAGTCGATCCAGCGGTAGACGAGGCGGTCGTGGGCTTCGCGGTTGTTGGCCGTGTAGTGGACCTGCAGCTGCTGGCCCCGCAGGGCGACCCGGTTGTGGGGATCGGGCCGCACGGCGCTCATCGCCCACCAGGTGATCGAGCGGGCGGCCAGCTGTTCGAGGCCGAAGTCCGGCAGCAGGCGGGTCACCAGGGAGAGCACCGGCGGCGACTCGGCGAACAGGGCGTCCTGCAGCACCCCGCCGCCGCTCTGGATCGAACCGAGGGGGAAGTCGACGTTCTTGTCGCCCCAGTAGAAGTCGGTGATGCCATGGCCCCGGCCGTAGCGGCCCGAGTTGGGGGCGGCCGCCAGCTGCAGGATCGAGGTGAGCTGGGGCTTCATCAGGTTGCGGCCCACCTGGTCGGAGCCGTTGGCCAGGCCGCGGGCGTGGTGGTCGGTGGCGGAACGCAGCAGGATCTCCGGCGTGCCGATGGCCCCGGCGGCCAGCACCACCTGGTGGCTGCGGAACAGCCAGCGCTGGTGGTCGATCTCCACCTCGACGCCGCGCACCTCCTGGCCCGACGGGTTGACGTGCAGCTGCAGCACCCGGGCGTTCTCCCGCACCGTCACGGTGCTGGAGCCCCGCGCCGGATCCACACCGAACAGCTCCGCATCGCCGGTGGGATCGACCGCCGAGTCGGACCAGCTCAGGGGCAGGTCGTAGGGATGGAGCCCCTGGCGCTCCAGGGCGGCCCGCAGTTCCACCAGGAACGGTTCCACCGGCCGCGGCGCGGCGGGATAGGCGCCCTGCATCGCCGGGGCGGTGGGGTCGGCACCGGCCACGCCGTGGACGCGATAGAGCGCTTCGGCCTGCGCGTACCAGGGGGCCAGGTCGCCATAGCGCAGTTCCCAGTCCGGGGACGGACCCTCCTGGAGCGCCACGCCGGTGAACTCCGCTTCCCGCATGCGTTCCAGCACGCCCCCCCAGATCTTGGTGTTGCCGCCGATGGCATGCACCATCTGGGGGGAGAAGGGATCACCGTCGGTGCCGAACCACTTCTCCTCGGGGTGGTAGCGGGGCTTGCGGAACAGCCCCACCTCGGCCACGTTCTGATCCGCCTGGGGCATCACGCCCCCCCGCTCCAGCAGCAGCACCGTGTGGCCCCCATCGGCGAGGGCGGCGGCCAGGGTGCCGCCACCGGCGCCGCTGCCGATCAGGATCACGTCGTAGTGGGTGTCGTCGATGATCATGGTTCAGGCTCTCCAGACGTAGAGCAGCACGAACAGGATGATCCAGATCACATCCACGAAGTGCCAGAACAGGGACGTGGCGATGACGCCTTCTTCACCCCGGTCGTAGTTGCCGGGGACGAAGGATTTGGCCAGCATCAGGCCCATCAGCAGGATGCCGGTGAGCACATGCAGGCCATGGAAGCCGGTGAGCAGATAGAAGGTGCCGCCGAAGGTGCCGGAGGTGAAGCCGAAGCTGAGGCCGCGCCACTCCACCGCCTGGCCGTAGAGGAAATAGGTCCCCATGGCCATGGTCAGCAGCCAGAAGCCCCGGAACAGCCAGATCTTCCCCTTGCCCTTGAAATGCTCGGCCACCACCATCGTGAAGGAGCTGGAGACCAGCACCACCGTGTTGATCAGCGGCAGGCGCCATTCGAGGCCGTCCACGCCGGCGGGCAGCCAGTCGAGGGCGGAGAGCCGCAGCAGGGCGTAACCGCTGAAGAACGCCAGGAAGATGACGCTCTCGGAGCACAGGAAGATGATGAAGCCGGTGAGGTTGTGGTTGGCGTGCTGGCCTGCGCCGTGGGCGTGGGTCGCGGCCGTGTCGCCGGGGGTGGCGGGGGTGCTGCTCATCGGTTGGCCTCCTGAAGGGTGAGGGCGCGCTCGATCTCCGCCTGGTGCTCCACCAGCGGTTCCCCGGTGCCGTAGCCGTAGGGGCGGCTGATCACGGTGGGAACGTGCTCACCGAAGTTGTCCTCCGCCGGGGGTGACGGCAGCAGCCACTCCAGGCCGATGGCGTTCCAGGGGTTGTGCGGCGCCCTTGGCCCCCGGGCCCAGGAGCTGATCATGTTGAGCAGGAAGGGGATGATCGAGACCCCCAGCAGGAAGGCCCCCAGGCTGGCCAGCACGTTCCAGAAGGCGAACTCCGGGTCGTAGGAGGAGACCCGCCGGGGCATGCCCATCAGGCCGAGGGGGTGCATGGGCAGGAAGTTGAGGTTGGCGCCGATGAAGGTGAGCACGAAGTGCAGCTTGCCGAGGCCCTCGTAGGGCATGCGGCCGGTGAACTTGGGGAACCAGTGGTAGATGGCGGCGAACACACCCATGACGGCCGCGCCATAGATCACGTAGTGGAAGTGACCCACCACGAAGTAGGTGTTGCTGACGTGAATGTCGATCGGCACGGTGGCCAGCATGATGCCGGTGATGCCGGCGAAGACGAAGTTGAACAGGCCACCCAGGCAGAACAGCATCGGGGTGGTGAGCCGGATCTTGCCCCGCCATAGGGTGCCCAGCCAGGCGAACACCTTCACACCGGTGGGCACGGCGATCAGCATCGTGGTGACCATGAACAGGTTGCGCATCCACTGGGTGACGCCACTGGGGAACATGTGGTGCACCCAGACGATCAACCCCAGGCCGACGATGATGAAGGAGGCCAGGCAAACATAGACGTAGCCGAACAGGGGCTTGCGGGAATAGACGGGAAACAGCTCCGAGAAGATGCCGAACACCGGCAGGATGATCACATACACCGCCGGGTGCGAATAGAACCAGAAGAAGTGCTGATACAGCACCGGATCGCCGCCCCCTTCCGGCCTGTAGAACGAGGTGCCGACGCTGAGATCCAGCAGCAGCATCACGGCGCCGCCGGTGAGGGCGGGCAGGCCGATCAGCTGCAGGGTCTGGGCGGCCAGGGCCGTCCAGCAGAACACGGGCATGCGGAAGAAACCCATGCCCGGCGCCCGCATCCGCAGGATCGTGGTGACGAAGTTCACCGCCCCCATGATCGAGGAGATGCCGGAGAGGGCCACCGCCAGCACCCACAGGAACTCGCCGTTGATCAGGTGGCCGAGGGGGTTCTGGAGACTCACCGGCGGATAGGACCACCAGCCGGAGGTGGCCGGGCCGCTGGGCACGAAGAAGCTGGCGATCAGCAGGATGCCGAACACCGGCACCAGCCAGAAGGCGGCGGTGTTGAGCCGGGGGAAGGCCATGTCGGGGGCACCGATCATGGTGGGGATCAACAGGTTGTTGAGCCCGTTGAGCACCGGAAAGATGAACAGGAACAGCATGATCGTTCCGTGCATCGTGTAGAGACCGTTGTACACGGTGCGATCCACCAGATCGGCCTCCGGTGTGATCAGCTCGCCCCGCATGATCATGGCCAGCAGGCCACCCACCAGGAAGAAGAAGAAGGCCACCACGATGTACTGGATGCCGATCACCTTGGCATCGGTGCTGAAGCCGAAGTAACGCCGCCAGGAGGCGGGCGGTTCGGGGGAGAGGGCGGTGCTGGTCATGGCCTCAGGCGTCGTGGGGAAGGGAGCTGGAACCGGGAGCGTTCACCTGGGGCGGGGGGGCCGGCACCACCGTGGGCCAGCCGCCGCGGGGATTGGTCTGGCGCTCGGCGTACTCGTCGGCCGCGACGCTGAGGCCGCGCTGCAGGGGGGCGGCGGCGGCCTGCTTCAGCCAGGCGGCATGGTCTTCGGCGGTCTCGACCACCACATCGGCCTGGTTGGCGGCGAACCAGGTGCCGCTGAACTGGGAATCGCGCAGGCGGTAGCGCCCGACGCGCGTGGGGGTGAGGCTGAAATCGATCGCCCGGCCCGGGATCACATCCTGCTTGAGCCGGAAGGCCGGGATGAAGAAGCCGTGCAGCACATCCTCGGAGACCAGGCGGAAGGTGACTGGCCGATCCAGCTCAAGGTGCAGCTCGGTGCTGGAGACCTGCTCGCCGGGGTAGCGGAACTCCCACGACCACTGCCGGGCGATCACCTCCACCTGCTCGGCCGGCAGCCGGTCGCCGGGGTACCCCCCCTGCTGCTCCTGGGGACTGCGCAGGTGGATGTGCTCCATCGGCCCGAGCACGCCGAGCTCGGTGTTCACCTGGATGGCGTACCAGGCGATGGCCATCACCAGCACCAGGGGGATGGCGGTCCAGACCACCTCGAGACGGGTGTTGCCCTCGATCGGCTCGGCGTCGCTTTCGTCGTACTTCTCGGCCCGGTGCACGAGCATCACCCAGGCCATCACCGAGATCACCCCCAGGAACACGAAGGTGCCGACCCCGGTTTCGAAGCTGAACAGCCCATCCACCAGCGGGGCGGCATTGGAGGCCTGCACCGGCAGCCAGCGGAGGGAGGCGCCGGCTACCCAGTAGCTGATCAGGGCCAGCAGGCCGATCCAGACGGCCAGGGCCGCCAGGGCGATGGGGCCGGGGCCGCGTGGGGTGGAGGAGGTCATGGGGAGGGGGCCCTAGCGAAGGGCGTCGCGGAGATCGGCTCCGCTGGCCAGGAGCTGGTCGGCGGTGATGTGGACGCCGAATTCGGCCGCCAGTTCGGCCCCGAGGGTGCCGTGCAGGCCGATCACCAGGAACAGGGCCAGGCCCACCAGCAGGTAGAGCCACTGCACCTGGCGCCCCATGTCCCGGCGCCAGAGAAAGCGCTGGTAGCCGCGCCAGACGGTCATGGCGATGATCGCCAGCAGGATCGCCACCCCGCCGACGCCATGCCAGAGCATGGTTTCCATGCTCTGGAGGCCGATGCTGCTGGTGACGCCGGGAATCGGCACCGCCAGCAGCATCTCGAAGAAGCCCGTCGCCACGGTGAAGAAACTGACGATGGCGCAGGCGAGCAGGTTGTACCAGCCCACGTCGTGGAAGCCGGCTCGGGTGATCGGCAGGGCCAGGAAGCGGAACACCCGCTTCTCGATCGGATAGAGGGCGCCGACGACGTCGAAGGCGATGGCGATCACGAACAGGCCGATCGTGAAGTGGACCAGATTCGGGTGGATCGGCAGGCTGTAGGGCAGGTCGTTGGGCCCCAGCCAGTCGCCCAGCTGCTGGATCGGGGCCTCGGCCGGGAGCATGGAGAGGGCCATCAGATCAACCCGGCCCGTCCGGCGGCCACCACCGGCACCGTGTGCAGGCCATATACCCAGATCAGCTGGTTGCCCAGGGTGACCTGCACCACCACCAGCGCGGCCAGCACCCCGCCGGCGGCCAGGAAGGGCAGCGGCAGGGTCTCGGGGTCCCGGTTGCGCAACACGTAGCGCCAGCCGGTGAGCACCGAGAGGATGCCGGCCAGGGACCAGCCCAGGGTGCTGTGCAGGTTGAGGATTGCCCGGGAGGCGCCGTACGGATCAGCGAGGCCGGCCTCCACCTGGCCGAAGATGATCGCCACGAAGATGGCCCCGGTGGCGAACAGCAGATTCCAGAAGCTGACTTCAAACAGATTCGGCCGCCGCAGCACGACACCGATCAGATCGAAGACCACGCTGATCACCGCCATGGCGATGACGAAGTGGACCACGATCGGATGGAGGGTGTCCATCCAGGGCAGGTTGTGGTCATTGAGGGCTGGCAGCAGTTGCTGCATGGGCACCGGCCACGCTGTGCCCCTTCACCATGGCCGGACCCCGAGAGCTGTCCTGGCTCTGTGATCTTTTGCTACAGCCCTGTGGCGATACCCCCACCTGGCGCCGAAGACCCGCGCCAGGGAGGCTTCCCGGTGGGGCCGTGCCCGCCGGGCGAGGGATTGCCCCTACCTTTCAGACATCCCGCGGACCGCATCGATGGCGAAGGAACGCTTCTTCCTCGAGCTGGAGCCGAGCGAAGCCGTGATGAAGAGTTGGCCCCATGTGGTGATCGTGGGCGGCGGTTTCGCCGGCCTCAAGGCGGCCCATCGGCTGGCCGGCCAGCCGGTGCGGGTGACCCTGGTGGACAAGCGAAATTTCAATCTTTTCCAGCCGCTGCTGTATCAGGTGGCCTCCGGCCTGGTGTCCGAGGGCGATGTGGCGACGCCCCTGCGGCTGCTGCTCGCCAAGGCGGCCAACGTGCAGGTGCTGCTGGGAGAAGTGGTCGATCTGGATGCCGCCTCCCGGGAGGTGGTCTTCAACGATCGCCGCCTGCGTTACGACAGCCTGATCCTGGCCACCGGCTCCGGCAGCACCTACTTCGGCCATGAGGAGTGGCGGGAACTGGCGCCGCCGATGAAGATCCTCGAGCACGCCGATGAGATCCGGCGGCGGGTGCTGACGGCCCTGGAGGAGGCCGAGCAGACCCCGGATCCGGAACGCTGCCGCTTTCTGCAGTCGGTGGTGGTGGTCGGCGGCGGCCCCTCCGGCTGCGAACTGGCCGGATCGATCAACGAGCTGATGCGCCACGCGGCCCAGCGCGACTTCCGCCAGCTGGACCCCGGGCTCTGCCGCGTCGTGCTCGTCGACCCCGGCGATCGGCTGCTGCGGGCCATGGACCCGTCGCTGTCCAAAGCGGCCGGCGATTACCTCACGTCCTGCGGTGTCGAGCTGGTGCTGGGAGGGCGGGTCCAGAGCATCGAGGCGGGCCGGCTCACGGTGGCCTTCAAGGCACCGGCGCCGGGAACGCCCAGCGAGCGGGTGCTGGAGGCGGCCACCATCTGCTGGAGCGCGGGGGTGCGGGCCTCCCATCTCGGCAAGCTGCTGGCGGAGCGCACCGGTTGCACGGTCGACCGCGGCGGGCGGGTGGTGGTCGAGCCGGACTTCTCGATCGCCGGCCATCCCGAGATCCGGGTGGTGGGCGACCTCTGCTCCTATTCCCACACGGCCGACGGCAAGCCCCTGCCGGGCATGGCCGGCCCGGCGGTGCAGATGGGGGGCTGGGTCGCCCAGGACCTGCTGGCCCAGCTGGCGGGTCGGCGCCAGGCCACGTTCCGCTGGTTCGACTTCGGCAGCATGGCCGTGATCGGTCCCCTCTGCGCCGTCGCCGATCTGCGGGGCCTGAAGTTCACCGGGCCTGTGGGCTGGCTGCTCTGGGGCCTGGCCCACCTCGCCTTCATGCCCGCCAACGAGAACCGCCTCACCCTGCTGACCAAGTGGCTGTGGGTGATCGCCACCCAGCAGCGGGCCAGCCTGCTGATCACCGGCCGGCCCGACCAGCACCTGGGGGTGGAGGTGGGGCTGGAACGGGCCGAACGGGCGGAGGATCCTGCGCCGGCCTGAAGGGGGGCGCCTCAGAGGCCGGGGCTGCTGTGCATCAGGCCCCCATCGGCGAAGATCGTGGTGGCGGTGATGTAGCTGGCGGCGTCGCTGGCCAGGAAGCCCACCACCTTGGCGATCTCCTCCGGCTGGGCCATGCGGCCCATCGGGATGGCGGCGTTGAGCTTGGCCAGCAGCTCGGGATTGTTCATGGTGGAGTCGTTGATCGGCGTGGCCACGGCTCCCGGGCCCACATTGACGATGGTGATGCCGTGGGGCGCCAGCTCCAGGGCCGCGGTGCGGGTGAGCATGCGCACGCCGCCCTTGGCACAGCAGTAGGGGGTGTTGTCGGGCATCGGCCAGTCCTCGTGCACCGAGGAGATGTTGATGATGCGGCCGCCGCCGCCCTGGGCGATCATCTGCTTGGCGGCGAACTGGGTGGCGAAGAAGACGCCCCGCAGGTTGACATCCAGAACCTTGTCGAAGTTGTCCGGGGTGGTGGTGAGGATCGAGGTGCGGGTTTCGATGCCGGCATTGTTGATCATCACATCGAGCCGACCGTATTTCTCCACGGTGGTGTCCACCAGGCGCTGCAGGTCATCGAGCTTGCCCACATCGGCCTGAACCCCGAAGCTGCTACCGCCATAGGCGCCGATTTCACGCTCGAGCTCTTCGGTGGCTTCGGGATGGGAGCGGTAATCGATCACCACCTTGGCGCCGAGTTCGGCCAGATACTCCACGATCGATTTGCCGATGCCGCTGTTGCCACCGGTGACGATGGCGACCTTGCCCTGCAGCAGGGTGGAGAGGGCCTTGCCGGCCAGGGGGTTGGAGCTCGTCATCGGGTGGGGCCGGGAAAGGAATGGGGAGGGATCTCCACGCTTTCATCCTAGGGACGGCCACCGAAACGGCCCAGTGAATTGTTGCTGTCAGCATCGGCAACTGATCACCAGGATGCGGTCACCGTGGCGCCACTCCTGATGGCCCCTAGTCTGTGGCGAAAGCGAGTGGAACCAGCCCGATGGACGGCGAGGCGTTGCAGGGGCCGGACAGCAACGGGAACCGGAACGGGTCGGTGCGCCCTTCGGTGACCCGGGGCGCGGCCCTGCTGGTGGCGGCCTTCCTGGCCAACACGTTGCAGAGCGCGTTTGCGCGGGCGGTGGGCAGCGGCATGGACGCCCTGATGTTCACCTGGCTGACGTTCATTCTGGCGCTGCTCCTGCTGATTCCCCTGCTGGTCGTGCGCGGCGGCCGTGATCTGCCGACGCGGGTGTTTCCCCTTCACCTGCTGCGTGGCGGCATGGGCATGGGCGGCTTTCTGCTGTTCATGTCGGCGGCCCAGCTGGTGAATCTTGTCAATGCCAATGTGCTGCTGAACACGACGCCGATGTTCATCCCGTTGCTGGCCTGGCTGGTGCTCAGGCAGCGCATTCCTGCCAGCCTCTGGAAGGCCCTGGCGGTGGGATTCGCCGGGATGGTGATCGTCGTTCAGCCCAATGCCAGTCTCCTGGACAAACCCGGTGATCTGCTTGGCCTGGCGGCCGGATTTGTCTGCGCCATTGAGTTTCTGGCGGTGAAGGCCCTGGGCAGGAGCGAGTCGGCGTTGACGCAGCTCGTCTACTTTCTGACCATCGGCGGTCTGGTCTCCAGCCTGATGATGGTGGGGCGCTTCCATGCCATCACGTCGGATCAGTTCCTGTGGGTGCTGGCTTCGGCCCTCTGCCTGCTCAGTTTCCAGTTTCTGCTGATCCGCGCCTACAGCTATGCCGATCCCAGTGCGATCGGGGCGTTTCAGTATGCCTCCGTGGTCTTCGCCGGCCTGATCGGCTGGATCTGGTTCGGCCAGATCCCGAACGCCGGTGTGGTGGTGGGAACGGTGCTGATCTGTGTCGGTGGGGTGCTGAGCCTGGTGGGGCAGAACCCGCCCCCAACGGTCCCATGACTCTGGCTGCCCCATGACTCTGGCTGTCCAATGACACTGACCCTTCCCCACATCGACAGCCTCGGTTTCACCACGGCCGATGCCGAGACAAGCGCCGCCTTCTTCGAGACCTGCCTGGGCTTCCGGCGCCTGGGGGAGGCCGTGGTGCTGGAGGGCGGCCCCTACGCCCGGTTGGTGGGCCTGCCCGGAGCCCACCTCCGGGTGCTGCGGCTGGCGATCGGCGCGGAGGTGCTGGAGCTCACCGAGGTGCTGGCGCCGGGGCCCGGTGCCCGTCCGGGGCGGCCGATCCCGGCCGGATCCCGCAGCAACGACCGCTGGTTCCAGCACGCCTGCCTGGTGGTCAACAGCATGGAGGCGGCCCTGGCGGCCCTGCAGCCGGCCTTCGCCGCCGGCCGGATCACGGCGATCTCCTCGGCGCCCCAGCGGCTGCCGGACTGGAATGCGGCCGCCGCCGGCATCGTCGCCTTCAAGTTCCGTGATCCGGACGGCCATCCCCTGGAGCTGCTGCAGTTCCCGCCGGACAAGGGGGAGGCCCGCTGGCATGGCGACGCCCCCGGGCCGGTGCTGGGCATCGACCACAGCGCCATCGGCATCGCCGACACGGTCGCCAGCGTCCGCTTCTACCGAGCCCTGCTGGGCCTGGCCGCCGGCGGGGACGGCGTCAACAGCGGCCCGGAGCAGGACGGCCTCGATGGCCTGGCGGGCACCCGGGTGCGCATCACCGGCCACCGCTGCCCCAGCGGCGCCGGTGTCGAGTGCCTCGACTACCGCGAACCCAACGGTGGCAGGCCGATGCCCGCCGACCAGGGCCTCCAGGACCTGGCCCACTGGCAGCTGCGCCTGCGGGTGGCCGACCTGGAGACCGTCGCCGACCGGGCCGTGGCCCTGGGCGGGCGTCCGATCTCCCCAGGGATCATCACGCTGGGGGATCAGGCGGAGTGGTTCGGGGCTGGTCGGGCCCTGCAGCTGGCGGATCCGGATGGCCATCGCCTGCAGCTGCTGCAGAACTGAGACCCACCACCAGCACCACGATCGAGCGGGGGCCCAGGGTGTAGGTGTCCGCCTCCAGGGATGGCGCACTGATCCAGGGCACGATGTCCTCCGGGCTGGGCCGGGAGGTGTCGATCCAGCGGCGCCAGCTCGGCTGGTCGCCCTCGGCGGCGGGCAGCCGGAAGCGCAGCGGCTCCCACCAGGCGTTGACCATGGCGTGCCAGCGGAAACGGTGGTCGACGCTGGTGATCGTCGTGGCGAAGGAGCGGGAGCTCTCGCTCCAGTCGGGCTGGTCGGGCTCGACCCCATGCCAGCGGACGTGATGGCGCCGCACCAGCTCGCCGAGGCTGAGGTTGCGGGCGTTGATCACCACGTCGCGGCGCTGGCGGTAGGCGAGCAGCTCCCGCACGAAGCGGTGCAGGTCGGCGTTGCGCTCAAGCAGCGACCAGTCGAGCCAGCTGATCGGGTTGTCCTGGGCGTAGGCGTTGTTGTTGCCCTGCTGGCTGCGGCCGAGCTCATCGCCCATGGCCAGCATCGGCGTGCCGACCGCCAGCAGCAGCATGGTCAGCAGGTTGCGGCTCTGGCGGGCGCGCAGGGCCAGGACCTCGGCGTCGCTGGTGTCCCCCTCGATGCCGCAGTTCCAGCTGGCGTTGTCGTCGCTGCCGTCGCGGTTGCCCTCGCCGTTGGCCCCGTTTTGCTTGGCGTTGTAGCTGACCAGGTCGGCCAGGGTGAAGCCGTCATGGCAGGTGATGAAGTTGACGCTCGCCTCGGCCTCCCGCTGCTTGTGGCCGTAGATGTCGGGGCTGCCCATCAGCCGCTGGCCGACGCTGGCCGCCAGGCCCCCGTCCCCCTTGATGAAGCGGCGCACATCGTCGCGGAAGCGGCCGTTCCACTCCTGCCAGTTGTCGCCGACGAAGCTGCCCACCTGATAAAGCCCGGCGGCATCCCAGGCCTCGGCGATCAGCTTGGTCCCGGCCAGCACCGGATCGGTGTCGATGTCCCAGAGGACCGGCGAGAGGGGGGTGGGTCGGCCGGTCTGGTCCCGGTCCAGCACCGAGGCCAGATCGAAGCGGAAGCCATCGACATGCAGGTGCTGCACCCAGTGGCGCAGGCTTTCGCGGATCAGGCGCCGCACCACCGGGTGGTTGGCGTTGAAGGTGTTGCCGCAGCCGGTGTCGTCGATGTAGGTGCCGTCCCCGTTCTGCAGGTAGTAGTCGCCGTCCGCCAGGCCCCGGAAGCAGAACGCCGGCCCTTCGGCGTCCCCTTCGGCGGTGTGGTTGAACACCACATCCAGGATCACCTCGATGCCGGCGCGGTGCAGCGCCTTGACCAGGTCGCGGAATTCGTCGATCACCGCCAGGGGATCGGTGCTGCAGGCGTAGCCCGGATGGGGCGCGAAGAAGGAGACCGGCTGGTAGCCCCAGTAATTGAGCAGGCCGGCGGGGGCCGCCAGGGGATCGAAGGCGAACACCGGCAGCAGTTCCACCGCCGTGATGCCCAGGTCCTGGAGGTAGGGGATCTTGCTGATCAGGCCCCGGTAGGTGCCCACCTGCTCCGGCGGCAGGCCGGCGCTGGGGTGGGCGGTGAAGCCGCGCACGTGCAGCTCGTAGATCACCGTCTCGCGGGAGGGCCGGTGCAGGGGCCGATCCCCTTCCCAGTCGTAGGCGCGCGGGTCGGCCACGACGCTCTTCATGGCGGTGCCCCAGTCGCCGGAGCTGCTGCGGCCGGGGGCGCGGCCGTAGCCCGGCGGCATCGCCAGGGCCAGCCCATGGGGATCGAGCAGCAGGTTGGCCGGATCGAAGCGCAGCCCCAGCTGCGGCAGCCGGGGTCCCTCGACGCTCCAGCCGTAGGGCTGGCCCGGCCCGATCCCCTCCAGCCGGCAGTGCCAGTAGTCGCCGGTGCGGTGCCGGTCGGGATCGAGGCGGAGGCGCTGGCTGGGCACGGCATCGTCGACGCGCGCGAACAGGCACAGCTCCACCGCCGTCGCCCGCCGGGCATAGAGGCTGAAGTTGACCCCGCCCTCGCTGACCGAGGCGCCCAGGGGGGCACTGCTGCCCGGGGACGGCAGGGCCGCCGTGCATGAGGTCATGGCGTCGGCAGGGGTGGAGGGGACAGGGGGCCCGCCCACCGCATGATGGCCAGGACCCCCGGTTTCGCCCGGCCCCGCCGCGGCGCCGTCCGTCGACCCTGCTTACGGTGAGCCGGCAAGCCCTCCAGCTGGTGCGCCCGCCGATGGATCTCGAGATCGTCACCCTGCTCGTGCCCACCGGCCCTTCGCTGGCGGCCGGCGCCGCGCTGCTGGTGCTGCGGCTGTTCGTGGGGGTGGCCTTCATCCGCCACGGCTGGCCGAAGCTGCGCAACCTGCGCACCTGGTCCACGGCGATGAAGACGCCGGAATGGCTCTGCTTCCTCTCGGCGGCCTCGATGTGGGGCGCCGGGATCGCCCTGATCCCTGGCCTGCTCACCCCCCTGGCGGCCCTGGCGATCCTGGTGTCGATGGCCTACGCCATGGTGCTGGAGCTGGTCTCCGGGTTCCCGTTCATCGCCCCGGATCCCTATCAGATTCCCGAGGGTGACTACGCCGGACCGATGGGTGTGGGCGAGCCGCCCAGCTGGGAGAAGGCGGCCATGTATGTGGTGATGTGCCTGGTGCTGATCACCTCCGGCGGCGGCCTCCTCTCCCTCGACAACCTGCTGATCGCCGACCTGCTGGGCGCGGTTCTCTGAGGGATCACTCGCGCTCAGGCGCTGCCGTGGGGTGATGGTCCTCCCGCTCGCCACCCCAGTACTTGAAGGCCAGCAGGGCCAGGGTCACCACGGCCATGCCGGCGCCGGCCAGGAAGATGTCAGAGCCGGCGACGGAGTGGGCAAGGTCCTCGGCGTCGAAGCTGTTGAGCAGCTCGAGGAAGGAGATCGCCATCGCCAGGATGATGAAGTTGGCGAACATGCCCTTCACTTCGTGGAAGTTCCGGAAGCTGAGGGTCTTCGGCAGTTTCAGCTCGCTGATGAACAGCGAGTACATGCCGATCGCCAGGGCCAGGCAGCCCGTTCCGACCAGCAGCAGGTCGATCCCTTCGAGGATGTCCATCTCGAAGCGGTTGAGGTCCACCAGGTCGGTGATGCTGACCAGGGCCAGCCGCAACTGCTCCAGGATCAGCCGGCTGCCGCGGATGAACAGGGCCAGGCAGCTGGCCAGCAGCGCCAGGATCGGCACCAGGGTGAGGTAGCGGGCGCGGACGAGCAGGCGGCGCAGCATGGCGGGCAGGAGTGGAAGGGGTGTCAGGGCAGGGGCGGCAGGCGCGGACAGGCCTCCACCAGGGTGCGGGTGATGGCGGCCTGGGGATGGGCCAGCAGCTCGGCCCCGGCCCCCTGCTCGACGACGCGGCCGCCGTCGAGCACAAGGACGCGGTGGCAGAAGCCGCCGGCCACCGAAAGGTCGTGGGTGATGAACAGCATGCCCAGGCCGAGCTGGCCCTGCAGGCGGCGCAGCAGGGCCAGCACGTCGGCCTGGACCTCGGCGTCGAGCATGCTGACGCTCTCGTCGCAGAGCAGCACCTGGGGGTCCAGGATCAGGGCGCGGGCGATGGCCACCCGCTGCTGCTGGCCGCCCGAGAGCTGGCGGGGCAGACGGTTTTCGAAGGATTCGGGCGGATTCAGCCCCACCAGGGCCAGCTGCTCCCTGGCGCGGCGGCGGGCCTCCTGCCGGCCGGCCAGCCCATGGATCAGCAGGGGATCGGCCACCGCCTCCCCCACGGTCATCTGGGGGTTGAGGCAGGCCAGGGGATCCTGGAAGACCATCTGCAGCCGGCGCCGGGCCCGCCGCAGGGGCCGTCCCCCCAGGCGCCGCAGGTCGACCCCCTGGAGCCGCACCGCCCCGCCCCGCACCGGCGCCAGCCCCATCAGGGCGCGGCAGAGGCTGCTCTTGCCGCAGCCCGACGCCCCGACCACGCCGATGGTTTCCCCCTCGTGCAGGGTCAGGCTCACCCCGTCGACCGCCTTGATCCAGCGCGGCTGCCAGGGCAGGGAGGGCAGCGGGTGCCAGCTGCGCAGTTCCTCCACCTCCAGCAGCACCGGCGCGGCGGCGGGGGCCTCGCTGCGCCCGCCCTCCCGCTCCCGGGCGGCGCCCACCAGCCGCTGGGCCAGGGGCGAGGCCGGGGCCGTGAGCAGCCGGTGGCTGGGGGCCTCCTCCACCAGCCGGCCCTGATCGAGCACGGCGATGCGGTCGCACCAGCGGCCGGCCATGGCCAGGTCGTGGCTGATCAGCAGCAGGGCACTGCCGGTTTCGGTGCAGAGCTCGCTCAGCTGGGCCATCACCTGTCCGGCGACGGCCACATCCAGGCTGGTGGTGGGTTCGTCGGCGATCACCAGGGGCGGCTGCAGGGCCAGGGCCAGGGCGATGGCCAGGCGCTGGCGCATGCCGCCGCTGAACTCGTGGGGGAAGCTGCCGTAGCGCTCCGGGGCGATCCCCACCCGGGCCAGCAGCTCCCGGGCCCGCTCCCGCCCCCCGCCGCGGTGGGCGGCCAGGGTGTCGCGCAGGTGCTCGCCGATGGTGAGCAGGGGGTTGAGCCGGGTCATCGGGTCCTGGAACACCAGGCCCACCGCCTCGCCCCGCAGCCGCCTGAGGGCGCCGCGCCTCAGCCGCCGGGGGTCCTGGCCCGCCAGCAGCAGCTCGCCGTCGCAGCTGCTTCCCGGGGGCAGCAACTGCAGCACGGCCCGGGCCACGGTGCTCTTGCCACAGCCCGAGGGGCCCACCAGGGCCAGCCGTTCACCGGCGCTGAGGGTCAGATCGAGCCCATCGAGGGTGGGCCGCTCACTGCCCGGGTAGCGCACCTGCAGACCACCGATCCGCAGCACCGGGGCCGCAGGCTGGGACGGGGCGGGCAGGGCCATGGACGACACCGGCGGCGCCCAGTCTGGATGGCCGAATGCGCAAATCCCCTGGTTCGTGACGATTGCCCCATACCATGGGTGGACCCTGAAGGGTGTGATGCTGAGGGTGGCGCCGGATCAAGGTTCCTCTCCGCTGGCTTACGCCTCGGCCGTAACTCCTGGTGCAGAGGGGATCCAGGAGGTGCAAGCCACCGCCGCCCCCGAGCGCGACTACGGCGTCCCCCTGCCGGCCTGGCTGCGCCAGAGCCTTCAGCAGTTCCCGCCCGCCGGCGAGGAGGCGCGCCCCGTCGACCCGGAGGCCCTGGTGGCCACGGCCTTCGACTTCGCCTACCAGCTCCACGACGGCCAGTTCCGGGCCAGTGGCGAGCCCTACATCGTCCATCCGATCGCCGTCGCCGGCCTGCTGCGCGACATCGGCGCCAGTGCGGCGGTGATCGCCGCCGGCTTCCTCCACGACGTGGTGGAGGACACCCAGGTCACCCCCGAGGAGATCGAGGCCCGCTTCGGCGAGGAGGTGCGCGCCCTGGTGGAGGGGGTCACCAAGCTGGGCGGCATCCATTTCACCAACCGCACCGAGGCCCAGGCGGAGAACCTGCGCCGCATGTTCCTGGCCATGGCCAGCGACATCCGGGTGGTGCTGGTCAAGCTGGCCGACCGGCTGCACAACATGCGCACCCTCGGCGCCCTCAAGCCCGAGAAGCAGCAGCGCATCGCCCGGGAGACCCGCGACATCTACGCCCCCCTGGCCAACCGCCTGGGCATCGGCCGCTTCAAGTGGGAGCTGGAGGACCTGGCCTTCAAGGTGCTGGAGCCCGAGTCCTACCGCGATGTGCAGCAGCAGGTCGCCACCAAGCGGAGTGAACGGGAGGAGCGGCTGGGGACCACGGTGCAGCTGCTGCGCGACCGGCTGGTGGCGGCGGGTCTGCAGGAGTGCGAGGTGAGCGGCCGGCCCAAGCACCTCTACGGCATCTGGAGCAAGATGCAGCGCCAGCAGAAGGCCTTCCACGAGATCTACGACGTGGCGGCGCTGCGGATCCTCTGCCCGAGCGTCGAGAGCTGCTACCGGGCCTTGGCGGTGGTGCACGACATCTTCCGGCCGATCCCCGGTCGCTTCAAGGACTACATCGGCCTGCCCAAACCCAACGGCTACCAGTCCCTGCACACCGCCGTGATCGGCCGGCACCGGCCCATCGAGGTCCAGATCCGCACCACCGACATGCACCAGGTGGCGGAGTACGGCATCGCCGCCCACTGGAAGTACAAGGAGGGGGGCTCGCCGGCCGCCGGCGACACGGAGCGCTTCAACTGGCTGCGGCAGCTGGTCGACTGGCAGAAGGATGACGGCGGCGAGGACAGCAGCGACTTCCTGGCCTCGATCAAGGAGGACCTCTTCGACGAGGAGGTGTTCGTGTTCACCCCCAAGGGGGATGTGGTGGGGCTGCGCAAGGGCTCCACCGCCGTGGACTTCGCCTTCCGCATCCACTCGGAGGTGGGCAACCACTGCCAGGGCGTGCGCATCAACGACCGCCTCTGTCCCCTGGCCACGCCGTTGCAGAACGGTGACTTCGTGCAGGTGATCACCGCCAAGAACGCCCACCCGAGCCTCGACTGGCTCAACTTCGTGGCCACCCCCACGGCCCGCAACCGCATCCGGGGCTGGTACAAACGCAGCCACCGCGACGACAACATCCAGCGCGGCACGGAGATGCTGGAACGGGAGCTGGGCCGTGACGGCTTCGACGCCCTGCTCAACGGGGAGGCGATCGCACGGGTGGCGAAGCGTTGCAACCTGGTGGGCACCGAGGACCTGCTGGCGGCCCTGGGGTTCGGTGGTGTCACCCTGCAGCAGGTGCTCAACCGCCTGCGGGAGGAGGTGCGCCTCAGCACCGCCGCCGCCGCCCCCACCCCCACCAACGAGGAGGTGGCCGCCGGGGTGGCCGCGGCCCAGCCGCGCCACGCCCCCCACGGGCACCCGTCGAACAGCCCGATCCTGGGCCTCGAAGGACTCGAGTACCGCCTGGGCGGCTGCTGCAGCCCCCTGCCCGGGGAGGGGATCGTCGGCACCGTGGCCCTGGGCAACCACGGCATCACCATCCACCGCCAGGACTGCGCCAACGTGCCCCAGGTGCCGGTGGAGCGGCGCCTGCCGGTGCGCTGGAACCCGCTCGGCGAGGCCCAGCAGCGTCGCTACCCGGTGCGGCTGCGCATCGAGGTGTTGGATCGGGTGGGGGTGCTCAAGGACATCCTGATGCGCCTCTCCGACCACCGCATCAACGTCAGCGATGCCCGGGTGCGCACCAGCGCCGGCAAGCCCGCCCGCATCGACCTGCGGGTCGAGCTGCTCAGCGCCGCCCAGCTGCGCACCACCATGGACCAGATCCGCTCGATGGCCGACGTGCTCGACCTCTGCCGCACCGGCATCGGCTGAACCACCGCGAGCCCTGCCGCCCCTAGGCGGCGGCCCGGCGGGCACCCAGCAGAACCTGCTTCATGCTGCCGTTGGCCTGGAGGGACAGCACCAGCAGATAGGCCGCCAGAAACAGAATCCCGCCCACCGCGGCCAGCAGGCCAAGGCCCAGTCCCTTGGCGGAGAAGTCATCTCTCCAGGCCACCCAGAGGCCCGTGAGCAGCAGCATGCCGAGGAAATCCAGATCGAACTGCCCGGGCCAGCCCATCGCCCGAACGTCCGCGATGAAGACACGCACCAGGTCGATGCCGTGGTGCGGCACCACCACCGCTGTGTAGCCGGCCACGGCCAGCCACAGCAGCACGAGAGCGGCACGAAAGGCGGTCATGGTGGCAGGGTCCAGCGGAGCAATCCTCCAGTCTGGAGCGATCCGCCGAATTTCTCGGCTCTCCCGATGACATGTCGGGGTGACGGGGCCATGCGGCCTGGCCGTCACTTCATGATCAGCACGTCCACCCCCGGGGTCCGGCTGCGCACCAGGACGCCCACGTCGTGGTCGCCGCGGTGGAACTGCAGGTTGATCTCCTCGTCCCCCAGGCGCAGCCCGTTGAAGTCGAGGACGTTCAGCCCCATCGGCAGGGTGGGGTTGCGCAGACGCACTTGCACACGGCCGCTGCCCTGGTCGCGCTCGATCGACATCCCGGTGATCGCCTCCAGCAGGCCGAACACGCTGGCGCTGGCCCAGGCCTGGGGGCTGCAGGCCACCGGGTAGGAGGTGGGCCCCTCCTCTTCCCGGCGCTGGAAGCCGCAGAACAGCTCCGGCAGGCGGTACATCGGCAGGGCACAGGCGGTCTCGAACATCCCCGTGAGGATCTGCAGCGCTTCGGAGCGATGGCCGTAACGGGCCAGGCCCATGGCGATCAGGGCGTTGTCATGGGGCCAGACGGAGCCGTTGTGGTAGCTCATCGGATTGTAGCGACGCTCCCGTTCATCGAGGGTGCGGATGCCCCAGCCGTTGAAGCTGGAGGGGGCCATCAGGCGCCGGGCGATCGCCGCCGCCGCCTGGGGACTGGCGATGCCGGTCAGGAGGCAATGGCCGGCATTCGAGGCGCGCACCTGGCAGGGCTCACCTGAACCATCCAGGGCCAGGGCATAGGAATCGATCGACGGCGTCCAGAAGGCCTGATGGAACCGTCGCTTCAGCGCGGCGGCCTCCTCCAGGAGCCCATGGGCCTCGCTGGTCCGGTCCAGGCGCTCCAGGATCGAGGCGTACGCCCGACGCGCCCCGTAGACATAGGCCTGCACTTCACAGAGGGCGATCGAGCCTTCCGCCAGACGGCCATCGGCGTGGTGGATGGCGTCGTCGGAATCCTTCCACCCCTGGTTGCGCAGTCCCCCCTGGGAAGCCCGCCTGTAGTGGACGAACCCATCCGCACTGGAGGCCTCGGCCCGGCGGATCCAGGCCATCGCCGCCTCCAGCTCCGGCAGCAGCCCGGCGATGAAATCGCGATCATCACTGCGGCGCAGATAGTCGCCCGCCAGCATCAGAAACAGGGGCGTGGAGTCGACGGCACCGTAATAACTGGCGAACGGCACTTCTCCGAGGGCCGCCATCTCGCCGAGCCGCGCTTCGTGCAGGATCTTGCCGGGCTCCTCGTCGTGCGCCGGATCCTCCACGAGGGCCTGGTTGCTGGCCAGATAGCCCAGCACCCCCCGTGCCAGGCGGGGCTCCACCATCAGCATCTGGCGCGCCGTGATCAGGCCGTCCCGGCCGAACGGACAGCTGAACCAGGGAATCCCGGCGTACGGGTAGAGCCCATCCTCCACCCGGCTGGCCAGCAGGTGCACATCCGAGAAGGAACGCATCAGCCAGCTGTTGAAGGCCGGGCTATCGGTGATCACGGAGGCCGCGCTGCGGCGGGCGTCGCGGAACCACTCGATCGTGGCGGTCATGGCGGCGCTGTAGTGCTGCTCCGCGCCCAGGGGCTGATCCGTGGGCTGGAAATCCAGCACCAGGTAGAGCCGGCGGGTCTGGCGCGGCTCCAGGGTGAGCACCAGAGCGACGTGATCCCCATCGACGTCCTGGACCGGATCGCTGAGCCGCAGGACCGTGAGTCGATCCTCCCCGTCCAGGCCCCTGTACGTGAGCGCGAGCGTGCCAGGCCCGCCCTGGACAATGCGGCCGCGCTGCAGGCGCTTGTAGCCCCTCACCTCGAAGATGTCCCGGAAGTCGGCATCCAGCCGCACGCTCAGCGGGATCTGGATGGGCTTCTCCTCATAGCTGGTGAAGCAGAACTGCTGCAGGAACGCCGTCGCCGTCAGGACCGTGCTGCGCTCCAGATGCAGGGTCATGGCGGCGGAGCCACCGGCCCCGTCCTCGTTGTTGCTGAGATGGCTGACCAGCACGCCCACCGCCCCACGCTCGGTGGCGCCCAGCACCACTGGCGGCCGGTTCCAGAGCAGAACCTGCAGCCGGCTCACATGGCGGGTGCCGCGGAAATAGATGCCGGTGTCGTGCTGCAGTTCCGGGCAGATCTCGCCGCGGGAATCCAGGATCGCGAAGGTTTCCTCGTTCTTGAGAACGTAAGGAGGCAGCGGATCAGGCATGCACCGGGATCCGGTGGACGTTGTTGTGGCAGCGACTGGCCTGGATCAGGTGCCGGTAGAGCTGCTCATAGTCCTCGGCCTGACGACTGACCGAGAAACAGACTTCGAAGTGGCTGCGGACCCGGGCGCGGTCCAGCTGCTCCAGCCGGCCGATCGCGGCAATGGCCTCCTCGATCGAATCCACCAGGAAGCCGTTGATCCCATCGAGAATCACCTCGGGGGTCGAGCCGTTGCGCCAGGCGATCACGGGCGTGCCGCAGGCGTTGGCCTCGATCATCACCAGGCCGAAGGGCTCCGGCCAGTCGATCGGGAACAGCAGGGCCAGGGCATCCGCCAGCAACTCCTGCTTGCCGTCATCGTTGACCTCGCCGATGAATTCCACCAGCGGATTGTTGAGCATCAGTGGTTCGATCTGCTCATGGAAGTAGGTACGATCCACAGGGTCGATCTTGGCCGCCACCTTCAGTGGCAGCCCCACCGCCGTGGCGATCGCGATGGCGCGATCGAGCCGTTTCTCCGGTGAGATGCGACCGACGAAGGCCAGGTAGGGGGAAGGGGAATCCTGGTAGCGATAGAGGTCGGTGGGCAGCCCGTGGTAGACGGTTCCCAGCCAGTTGGCCTGGGGTACGGGCAGGCGCTGGAACTCCGAGATGGAGACCAGCGGCATCTGATGGAAATGGCTGTACAGCTTCGTCTGCTCGGGGGCATGCAGGGGGCCGTGCACCGTGCTCAGGTGGGGCACCCCGAGCAGTGACGCCAGGGGGAAATGGCCATGGCCGTTGTGAAAGTGGAGGATGTCGAAGTCATCGTGCCTCTTCACCACATGATCAAGCTGAATGGCCTCATGAACGCTGGGATCACCGCCGTTTCCGCTCTGCCGCAGGGACTGCGGGACACAGGGGAACAGCTCCGCACTGGTGAGGGAGTCGCCGCTGGCAAACAGCACCACCTCATGGCCGCGGCGGACCAGTTCCTCGGTGAGGTAATGAACGACCCGCTCCGTTCCCCCATAGCCGATCGGCGGAACTCTCTCATGGAGCGTTGAAATCTGCGCGATTCTCATCATCACCCCTTCCTGCGTCAGGACTTTCACTCCCTTTAACCTTATGCAGGAATCCCCTGACGGATGCTGACAGTGCAGATCTGCTGCAGTCCGGCCGGTTGCTTTGCTCAGATCAAGGGAATGCGCTGCAGCGAGAGGCTGGAGAGCAGCACGACGGCTGCCCACAGATCGGAGGCCATGGCGATCGTTTCCTTCCCGTTGCGCTCGGCGCGGAACGTGTGTTGGACGCCCGCCAAGGCATAGAACACACCGCCGGCCAGGGCCGCGGCGGAGCTCCACGATGGCTGGATCAGGCTGGCCAGGCCAATCAGTCCGATCGACAGATTGGCAAAGCCGAGTTCCCTGACAAGCACCAGAGAATCCTCTGATTTGAGAGAAAGAATCACCTCGGCCGTATAGCGGGGCTGCAGAATCTGGCGCAGGCCCGCCATCCCCAGGCGAACGCCCACGGACCAGAACACGAACCACTTGCCGAGCAGGGCCGGCGTGAAGGCGGCCTGGCCCGCCAGCACCTCCACGCTGATGCCGGCCACCGGCAGAACGAGCATGAGGGCGAAGACGATGACGAAGTACATGCCGGCGGCCCCTGGGGCGGCTCCTGACGGTACCCAGATCCGGCCTACTCGGCGCGCTTCTGCTCGAGGACCCTGCCGGTCGCGGCATCGATGGTGATCTCCATCCGTCCGCCCGGACCGGCGACCTTGGCATCCCACACCCTGCGGCCGTTCTCCGTATCCAGATCGATCGCGATCACCCGGCCCCCGGGGACGGCGGCCGCGGCGGTCTGGATCGCCTGCTGGACGGTGACCGCCGGTCCGGGTCCCATGGCTTCACGGGGGATCGACTCCCGTTCCTGCCGGAGGACCGCCCCTGTGGTGGCGTTGAGGTAGATCTCGCTGCCGGTGTTGTCGGGCCTGCGGACCAGCACCTCCCACACCGCCCGGCCGCCTTCGAGGCCGGGATCGATGTCGACGACGGTGCCTCCGGGGACCCGCTGCAGGGCAATGGCGGCCGCCCGGGCGGCGGTGATTCCGGCGCTGTTGCCGGTGGCGCTGGCCAGCGCCTGAGGGGCGCCCAACCCCACGCCCACGGCAAGGGCGAGGGTGGGGATGGAGAGGCTGATCCGACGAGCCATCGCACCGGTCCGCAAGGCAGTCATCCGCGAGGCCATCAACGTAACGCTGCCGTCCGCGCCCCGCTCCCTAGGGTCGGCCACCGGCCCCGCCACCGCGCCACCCCCGCGCCAGTCACCGATGTCCGCCCGGCCCAACCCCCTGCTGGGGCTGCCCTTCGTGGGCGCCCTTGAGGATCTCGGGCCGGAGTACTGGGATGTGGTGGAGGCGGCGGCGTTTCCGCTCACGCGCCTGCGGTTCCGCAACGACCCCGTGCTCCACCTGCTGGGTCTCGACCCAGCCCGTGTCAGCGACGACGACATCGAGGCGGCCTACGGGCGATTCGAGGGCCGCATGCCCCTGCTGGCCCTCCGCTACCACGGCCATCAGTTCGGCACCTACAACCCCCTGCTGGGGGACGGCCGCGGCTTCCTCTACGGCCAGCTGCGCGATCGCCACGGCCAGCTGCAGGACCTGGGCACCAAGGGGTCCGGCACCACCCCCTGGAGCCGGGGCGGTGACGGCCGCCTCACCCTCAAGGGCGGGGTGCGGGAGGTGATCGCCGCCGAGGCCCTGCACCGCCTCGGCGTCACCACCAGCCGCACCCTGTCGCTGATCGAGACCGGTGAAGACCTCTGGCGCAGCGATGAGCCCTCCCCCACCCGCAGTGCGGTGATGGTGCGCCTGGCCCGCACCCACCTGCGCTTCGGTACCTGCGAACGACTGCTCTTCCGTCGTCAGCCGGCCCAGCTGGAGCGGCTGCTGCGCCACGTGGTTGCCGTCCACTACCCGCACCTGGCGGCGATCCACAGCGACGGCGAGCAGCTGCTGGTGGGTTTCTACGCCGAGCTGGTGCAGCGGCTGGCGCGGCTGGCGGCCGAATGGATGGCGGCGGGCTTCATCCATGGGGTGCTCAACACCGACAACATGTCGCTGGCCGGCGAGAGCTTCGACTACGGCCCCTTCGCCTTCCTCCAGACCTGGGATCCGGGCTTCACCGCCGCCTACTTCGACCACGACGGCCTCTACGCCTACGGCCGCCAGCCGCTCGTCTGCCAGCACAACCTGCGGCTGCTGCAGGAGCCCCTGGCGATGCTGCTGCCCCGGGCTCCCCTGGAGGCGGCGCTGGAGCCGTTCGGCGAGGTCTACGACGCCCACTACCGCCGCTGCCTGCTCCGCCGCCTCGGATTCGACGCCGCCCTCCTCCCTGCCGGGGGGCTGGCTGATCTCCCCGATCCGGTGCCCCCCACCCTGCGGCTGCTGGCCGGTTGGCCCGTGGCCTACGGCGCGTTCTTCGCAGGCCTGGCCCAACGCATCCGGACCGGCGGGCTGCCGGCTACGGCCGAGGACCTGGAGCCTTTCGTGGCGGAGGCTCCGGCGCCACCAAGGGCCGAATGGCTCGCCTGGCGGGACAGCTGGTGGCACTGGAGCCAGGCCGTGGCCGCCCCGGAGGGCACCACCGCCGAGGCCGCCATCAGCGCCTGCCTGCAGCGCTGGAACCTGCCGGAGACGCCGGTGCGGCCGGTGATCGAACGGATCTGGGCGGCGATCGATGAACAGGACGACTGGAGTCCCCTGCAGCAATGGCTGGCGCGGACGGTGTGATCGGTGCGGGTCCGCCGACGGTGGAGACGGCCCGTGTCAGGGGCTACAGCCGACCCAGGCGGCGTCTTCTACAACACCTCGAAGCTCAGGCTTTCTCCATCGCAGCGATGCCATGACTTCCGAACAGGCCGCCCAGCTCATCGACAACACGCTCGATCTGGTGCATCAGCGCCTGCTGGATCTGGAGTCGCAATCCCTCGACCATGAGCACAGGGCCCTGGCGGCGGAATTCCGTGAGTGGCGTCAACCTTCCGGCGGCCACATCGACCTGATGGTGTTTCCCGGACTGGCCGAATCCTGAGGCTTCAGCCTCCATCAGGGAGCGGCTTTTCCCAGAATTGGGCCCGGCCCATGGCGGGGTCCAGCTGATAGGGATGGAACCCGGCGCTCCTGTAGGCGCCCTGGGCCGCCCCGTTCCCCTCCAGCACCTCCAGGGTGAGCTTGCAGCAGCCGAGCCGCCGGGCGATCAGCTCCGCCCGCTGCAGCAGTCGCCGCCCCACCCCCTGGCGGCGGAAGTTGCTGGCCACCACCAGATCGTGCACGTTCAGCAGGGGCCGGCAGGCGAAGGTGGAGAAGCCTTCCAGGCAGATGGCCAGCCCGGCCGGCTCCTCCCCCGCGAAGGCCAGGATCCCGTGGGCCGAAGGCCGGCGGGCCAGGGCGTCGACCAGATTCGCCCGGGTGAAGGCGGACAGGCCCTGGCCACCGCCCATGGGGTCGCGGGCATAGGCCTCCATCAGGCTCAGAACTGCAGCGGCGTGGGCCGGGTTGGCGAAGTCGGCCTCGAGAATATCGATCACCGGAGACACCCTGCTCAGGAGGCCCGCTGGCGGCGCTCCAGCCACCGCAGGCAGAGGAAACCGCTGAGCGTGGCCGCCACGACCCCCACCACCGCCGAGCCCAGCAGCAGGCGGGAGGTGAAGTCCCAGCCCAGCTGGCGCAGGGTCTCGTGATGCAGGGTCAGGCGTCCCGGCCAGCCCTTGCCCGGGCCCAGCAGCAGGCTGCCCAGCTGGTAGTTGAACCAGATCAGGGGGATGTCGGTGATCGGATTGCTGATCCAGGTCCCGGCGGCGGCCAGCAGGTGGTTGCCCCGCACCAGGCTGGCCAGGCCCACCCCCAGCAGGGTCTGGAAGCCGAAGATCGGGAAGCAGCCCATGAACACCCCGGCCGCCAGCCCCCGGGCCCGCTGGCCGTGGCTGCCCTCCTGGCGCCAGACCCATTCGATGGCCTGGCGGAAGCGACGTTTCAGGGTTCGCAGGGCCAGAAGTGGAGGTCCGGGCGCGGAGGGTGGGGCATCCGGCCAGCCGCGGAGGGCCGTGGCGAACGCCGCAAAAACGTTAAGGGAGGGAATCCCCCGCTGCCCGGCGGCCAGCCCGGGCGTGGCTGTGGCTGTGGCGGGACGTCCCGCCTAGCGTCCCTGAGTGATTGGATGGGCCGTGCGGCACGCCTCGCTCCTGCTGCCGCTCCGGGGCCTGGCGGGGTTGGTCACCCTGGTGGTGCCACTGCCGGCGGCCATCGCGGCCGAGGCGCTCCCCGCCAGCTGCCAGATCCTGGAGCCCTCCGGTTCGCCGCAGATCTCGCCGGCGGCGATCGATTTTCTGGAGCAGTGCCTGGGCCGTTTCGCCCCGATCAGCAGTCCTGAATCGGAGCGGCAGCTCATCATCGCGGCAGCGCAGAAGGAGGCCGTCTGTGTGTCGCACCGGTCACCGATCGCGATCCTCACCGGCGGGCCCCCGGGGGCGGGGAAATCCACCGGGCTCCGCACCCATGCGCCGGTGGCCCTGGCACCGGGCACGCTGCGCATCGATGCCGATGCCTTGCGGGCCCAGCTGCCGGCGTACCGCGGCTGGAATGCGGATCTCACCCAGGCCGAGAGCGGTGTGCTGGTGGATCGCCTGCTGGCCGGCATCGGCCGGCCCTGCCGTTTCGACCTTCTTTACGATGGAACCATGAGCCGGGTCGATCGCTACCGACGCCTGATTCCCGAGCTCAGGGCGATGGGTTACCGGGTCTTCCTGCTGCATGTGAGCGTGCCCGAATCCCTCAGCCGCAGGAGGGTGCTGGAGCGCTATCAGGCCATGGGCCGCTACGTCTCCCGGGCGGCGATTGGACGCTATTTCGCCACTGGCCCTGCCACCTTCGAGGTGCTGTCCGGCTGGGCGGACGGCTATCTGCGGGTCGATGGCCTCACGGGCCGCGTGCTGCAGCAGGGGGGTGAGCCCGTCCCCACCGGGCCCCAGCCCTTCCCGCCCGGCGCCGCCTCGCCGCGATGACGGCGCTCGTCCTGATCGCCTACAGCGTCGTTTCGGGCCTGCGCAGCACGGTGCTCAAGGGGCTGCAGTTGCAGGGGGCGGCCCATGCCATCGCCGGTGAGAATCCGATCAGCTTCTGCAATGTCTTTTTTATCTCGCAGCTGATGATCGGCCTGGCCTTGCTGATCGCCGAGCCCGTGGATGTGGGACGGGAGATCGATGGCCTCCGTCCCAGGGTCCGTCTCGCCATCGCCGCCGATGCCTTCCTCGGCTGCTTTCTGGCCCCGCTCGCCTTCTACATGGCCCTCGACCAGCTGGCGGTGATCACCCAGACCCTGCTGTTTTCCCTCACCCTGCCGGCCTCGGCCCTGCTGGCGCTGTGGTGGCTGAAGGAACGGCTGCCGGAGCGCTTTGCCCTCAGCCTGGCCCTGATCCTGGTGGGCCTGGTGGTCGGCAGGGTCTTCGGCTCCGGCCTCGGCATGGGGATGGATCAGCTGCCAGGACTGCTGTGGGCGCTGCTGGCGGTGATCGCCACGGCCACGCGTAACTGCCTGCGCCGCCAACTGGTGGCCCAGCACCTGTCCCGCGGCCTCATCGGCGGTGTCACCAACCTGGTGGGCGCCCTGGTGTTCGGACTGATCGCCCTGCTGGTCTATGGCCCCCAGCACTTCTTCCATCTCCAGCTCTGGTGGGTGATCGGCGTGATCGTCATCTACGGCCTCACCCTCAGCCTGGGGACGGAGATCCTGCGCCAGCTGAGCACCGCCCGCTTCAGCGTCACCCAGGTGGCCTTCGCCGGCAGCGCCAGTGTGGTGGTCACGGTGCTCACGGCCGCGGCCTTCCTGCACGAACCGCTCACGCCCGGCGTTCTCGCCAGCCTCGGGCTGATCCTGCTGGGTGTCCTCCAGCGCCACCTGAGCGGCCCCAGCCCCTCCCCGTCTTGATTCCCCCCTCCCCCCCGCTCTTGGGCGACACCATCGCCGCCATCGCCACCGCCGTGGCCGCCGGGGCCGGCAGCGTGGCGATCGTGCGCCTCTCGGGGCCGCAGGCCGAGGCGATCGGCCGGCGCCTGTTCGAGGCCCCGGGCGCCCAGGCCTGGGAGAGCCACCGGGTGCTCTACGGCCATGTGGTGGATCCGGCCGATGGCCGGCGGGTGGATGAGGCCCTGCTGCTGCTGATGCGGGCCCCCCGGAGCTTCACCCGTGAGGACGTGGTGGAGTTTCACTGCCACGGGGGTCTGATCGCCGTGCGGCGGGTGCTGGAGCTGGTGCTGGCGGCCGGCGCCCGCCTGGCCGGCCCGGGGGAGTTCAGCCAGCGGGCCTTCCTCAATGGCCGCCTCGACCTCACCCGCGCCGAGGCGATCGCCGAGATGGTCGCCGCCCGCAGCCGCCGGGCGGCCGACCTGGCCATGGCCGGCATCGACGGCGGTCTGCAGCGCCGCATCGGCGGCCTGCGGGAGCGCCTGCTGGATCAGCTCGCCGAGCTGGAGGCCAGGGTCGACTTCGAGGAGGACCTGCCCCCCCTCGATGGCCGGGCGGTGCAGGCCGAACTGGAGGCGGTACGGGGCGAGCTGGAGGGGCTGGTGGCCGAGTCCCGCCAGGGGGAACTGCTGCGCGAGGGCCTGCGGGTGGCCATCGTCGGCCGGCCCAACGTGGGCAAGTCGAGCCTGCTCAACCTGCTCAGCCGCCGCGAGCGGGCCATCGTCACCGACCTGCCCGGCACCACCCGCGACCTGCTGGAAAGCGACCTGGTGCTCGATGGGGTGCCCCTCACCCTGCTCGACACCGCCGGAATCCGGCCCACGGACGACCGGGTGGAGCTGCTGGGCATCGAACGCAGCCGCCAGGCCCTGGCCGGCGCCGATGCGGTGCTGCTGCTCTTCGACCTGCTAGCCGGCTGGACCGCCGCCGACCAGGAACTGCGGGCGCTGGTGCCCGAGGGGGTGCCCCTGCTGCTGGTTGGCAACAAGCTCGATGCCCTGCCGGCTGGGGCGGCCGCCGCCGCCGTCCCGTCCGTGCCGCCCGAGGCGCCCCTGGTTCGCATCAGCGCCCTCACCGGCGCGGGCCGCGACGGCCTGGTGGCGGCCCTGCTGGGCCTCTGCGGCGCCGCCGAGATCCAGGGGCTGCAGGTGGCCCTCAACGGCCGGCAGCGGGAGCTGGCGGCGGCGGCGGCCACCAGCCTGGAGCGGTCGCTCGAGACCGCCGCGCTGGGTCTGCCCTGGGACTTCTGGACCATCGACCTGCGCGGCGCCATCGCCGGCCTCGGGGCGATCACCGGCGAGGAGGTGAGCGAGGCGGTGCTGGAGCGGATCTTCGCCCGCTTCTGCATCGGCAAGTAGCCCCCCCGACGGTCCGCCGGCCGCCATCACGAAACGCTCACCCCTGTTGACCGCTTAACCTCCAGCCCCAATGCTTTGGGAAGCGATTCCCAGCGGCGAATGCAAACGGTCGACTGGCTCTGGATCCTGCACCCCGCCCTGGCGGTGGTGCTCATCTATCCCCTGATCGGCATGGTGGTGCGGCTGGGCGTCCAGGCCCGGGAGCGCCGGGTTGAGAAGGCCAAGCTGCCCCCCACCACCGGCCGCGACCACGCCGACCTGGGCCAGTGGCTCTCGGCGGGCGTGGTCCTGCTGGTGCTCGTGGCCCTGACCGTGGTGATCGTCACCAAGCAGCCGGCGGAGGGCTTCACGGGCGGCCCCGGCCGTGCCCTGCAGCTGTTGCTGGTGCTGGTGGGCACGGTGGTGTCCCTGCTCGCCCTCTGGCGGGTGAAGGCCAAGGGCTACCGGCTCGTCTTCGCCCTGCTCACCTGGGCCGGGGTGCTCGGCCTCGGCGCCCAGCCGGAGGTGTGGCGCCTCAGCGACAACCCGCTGAGCCCCGCGTTCTGGCAGTCCCACTACTGGGCCGGGGTGGCCGTGGTGGGCCTGATGATCTTCTCGATGGCCGCCCGCCCGGAGATCCTCAAGGAGCTGCGCTGGCGCCGGATCCACCTGAGCGCCTCCATCCTGGCGGCGGTGCTGTTCGTGGCGCAGGGGATCACCGGCAGCCGCGATCTGCTGGAGATCCCCCTGGCCTGGCAGAAACCCACCATCTATGCCTGTGATCCGGTGAAGCGGGTCTGCCCGCCCTTCGCCCCACCCCCGGTGCCCGCCCCCCCCGTCGGCGCCGCCGGCAGCTGAGGCGGCCTGTGATCTCACCCGGTGGGGCCCAGGCCCCGGTGCTGTCTTTCTCCCCGGCCCTGGAGGCGCAGCTGCGCCAGTGGCTGGATGAGGACATCGGCCGCGGCGATCTGACGGCTCCAGCCCTGGTCGGCCGCACCGGCCGGGCCCACTGGGTCACCCGGGCCGACGGTGTGTTCTGCGGCGGAGTGCTGGTGGCGCCGCTGCTGGCGATCCTCGATCCCCGGGCCTCGGTGCGGTTGCTGGTGGGCGACGGCGAGCCGGTGCTGGCCGGCCAGCGGCTGCTGGAGCTGGAGGGGCCGGCGGCCGCCCTGGTGGCGGCGGAGCGCACGGCCCTCAACCTGGCCATGCGCCTCTCGGGCATCGCCAGCGCCACCGCCGCCCTGGTGCAGGTGCTGGCGGGCACCGGTGTCCGGCTGGCCGACACCCGCAAGACCACCCCGGGCCTGCGGGTGCTGGAGAAGTACGCGGTGCGCTGCGGCGGCGGCAGCAATCACCGCCTCGGCCTCGACGATGCCGCCATGCTCAAGGAGAACCACCTGGCCTGGTCCGGCGGTGTGGCGGCGGCGATCGCGGCGGTGCGGGCCTCGGCCCCCTGGCCGGCGCGGCTGATCGTGGAGGCCGAGACCGCCGCCGAAGCCGAAGCCGCCGTGCGGGCGGGGGCCGATGCGGTGCTGCTCGACGACTTCAGCCCCGCGGCGCTGGCGGCCCTGGTGCCCCGGCTGCGGGCCCTGGCGCCGGCGGTGGTGCTGGAGGCCTCCGGGGTGCGGCCCGAGCAGCTGGCCGCCTACGCCGCCACCGGCATCGATCTGATCTCCACCAGTGCCCCGGTCACCCGCAGCCCCTGGCTGGATCTGAGCATGCGCTTCGCGGCGACCCTGGCCTGAGCCGTGGCCTGAGCCCGGCCGGCGCCATGGTGAAGAACCGCCTCACTCCCCTGGCCGCCGTGGCTTCGCCGCCGATCGGTTGTCAGAGTGAGCCTCAATGCCCCCCAGCGCCGACCCGCGTGCCGCAGCGACCCTTCCCGCTTCCAAAGCTTCCGCAGCCCACACCCCGACGCAAGGCCGTCCCGAGCGCCGCCGCCTGGGCGCGGCGCTGCGCCGTGGCAGGGCCCTCCCTGGTGCTGGCGCTGGTGGCGGCGCTGGGCAGCCCCACGGCTGCCAGGGCCGAATCGGTGCTCGAGCAGGCGGCGCGCACCGGCGAGATCACCATGGCCGGCCCCACCGACATGGTGCCCTTCGCCTACCGCGATGCCAGCAAAACGCTGGTGGGCTACAGCCTGGATGTGGCCCGGTTGATCGAGGCGGAGGTCTCCACCTATCTCAACCGGCCGGTGAAGATCGTCTACACCGCCAACGCGGATCCGCTGGCGGTGTTCCGTGACGTGAGCCGCGGTGATGTGGACCTGGCCTGTGGGGTTCAGTTCACCTGGGAGCGGGAGATGTTCGTCGACTTCTCCATGCCCTTCGCCCTCTCCGGGATCCGCGTTCTCACCCGGCAGGGTGGGCTCGATGGCTCAGCGGCTTCGATGGCGGCCAAGCGGATCGGCGTGGTGAAGGACTCCCTGGGCAGCGCCACCATCGCGGCCGTGCAGCCGACGGCGGTGCGGGTCCCGTTCGCCGGAATCGAGCCGGCGGTGCGGGCGCTGCTGGCCGGCCAGGTGGATGGCGTGGGGGGTGATTCCCTGCTGCTCGCCGGTGCCCTCCAGAGCCTCGGGGGCAAGGGTTACAGCCTGGTGCCCGCGGAGCCCTTCTCCCGCTTTGCGGTGGGTTGCATTCTTCCGGAGGACAACTCCACCTTCCGCAACCTGGTCAATCTGGCCATCGCCCGGCTGGTGCAGGGCTACCTCGACGATGAGCCGGCGGCCGTGGCCAGCGTCAACCGCTGGCTGGGTCCGAAGGGAGTCCTGGAGCTGCCCCCCGAGGTGATCAAGGCCTATTTCCAGTCCGTTCTGCTCAACTACGAACGGGTCCGGCCCCTGCCTGCAACGACCCCATCGGCGGTCGCCCCCACCTCCCCTGCTCGCTAAGCGGATTCCTCCCATGTCCATCACCTCCCGCGCGGCCCTGCTCGGTTTCTCCCTGGCCCTGGCGGCCCTGACCGCACCCGGCGCCGCTCAGGCGGCCCTGCTGCCCTCCCCGGCCAGCGGAGCCTCCATTGAGCAACGGCTGCAGCGCATCACCGCGGCGTTCCGCGCCCAGGGTGACCTGAGCGGTGCTGACGGCGCCGCCGCCGGCGATCAGCGGCTGGCCTACGGCTTCGCCAACGCCGGCCGGGGCGGATGGGGCAATGTGGCCGGCGGCGGCGGCTTCGTCAATGGTCACCCCTATTACGGCGGCGGCGCCGGCTTCCGCAACGGGGGCGGCGGTTTCGTCAATGCCAGGGGCGGGGGCGGCTTCGTGAATGGGGGCGGCGTGCGCGGTGGGGCCTTCCGGAACTGGTAGGCCCCCTTCAGGGACGGCACCGGAGCCTGCGTTTCAAGCCCGGAAGCTTCCGTGGGCAAGCCAGCGAACCGCCCCTAAGGTGCAGCACGTTGACGAATCGGCGAATGGATTCTCCCGCTGCGGTGGCCCCCGGTTCCCTCCGATCCCGCCGCGCCAGGGCCCTGGCCCTGGGATCGGTGGCCTGTCTCTGTTCCCTGGGGGCCGCCCTCCCGGCCCACGCCGCCGACGCCGTGCTGGAGCAGGCGGCCAAATCCGGTGAGGTGCTGATGGTGGGTCCCGCCGACAGCCCGCCCCTGATCCGGATGGGGTCGAAGGGGGAGCCGGAGGGCTACGCCATCGACCTGGCCCGCCGCATCGATCGCCAGCTCAAGGCGGAACTCGGTGAGTCGGTGCGGATCCGCTTCGCCCCCGTCGACAACACCGGCGTCACGGTGGAGGCCGTCGCCAGTGGCAAGGCAGGCCTCGCCTGTGGGGTGCCCTTCAGCTGGGAGCGGGAGAAACTGGTGGACTTCTCCCTGCCCATCGGTCTCTCCGGCCTGAGGCTGCTCACCCGCAGCGGCGGCCCCGACGGGTCCCCCGCCTCCCTCGCCGGCCAGCCGATCGCGGTGGTGGAGGGGTCGCTCGGGGCCGGCTTCCTCGGTTCCCTCCAGCCCGGTGCCAAGGCGGTCAGCTTCCCCACCCTGCCCCAGGCCGTCACGGCCCTCGAGCAGAAGAAGGTGGCGGGGGTGCTGGGCGATGCCAACGTGCTGGCCGGCCTGCGGCACGAGCGCAAGCTCTCCGGCGTGGCCCTGGTGCCTGAGCAGCCCTACGTGAGCTACGGCGTCGGCTGCATCGTGCCGGAGAACAACTCCCGGCTGCTGAATGTGGTCAACCTGGCCATCGCCAGCCTCTTCCAGGGCTACCTGGAGGGTCGTCCCGATGCCGTGGCCAGCGTCGCCCCCTGGTTCGGCCCCACCGGTGTGCTGGCGCTCCCCGCCGACCGGGTGCGGGCCTTCTTCGAATCGGTGCTGATCACCCGCGAAGGCCTCCTGCTGGCGGCCCCCGCCCCGGCGCCCCGCCCCTGAGCCCCCCCGTTCCGCCCCACTCTTCCGCCTCCCCTTCCTTCCTGGCAGCAACCCGATGACGAACCACCCCCGTTCCGGTCTGTTCGGTTTCCTGCTGTTGCTGGCCGCCCTGGCGCCGGCCGGCGCCGCGGCCAGGGCTGTCATCGACGCACCGTCCTCCCCCCCCCTGGCGGCGGCGCCCGGTTCCATCGACGCCCGGCTGCGGCGCATCTCGGAGGCCATGGGACAGACCGCCGGCCAGCAGGCGGGGGCGGAGGGCCGGGCCAAGGCCCCTGACGGCCGCCTCGCCTACATCTTCGTGAACGGCGGCGGGCCCCGCTTCGGCTGGGGCAACGGCGGCTTCCGCAATGGGGGCTGGGGCAACGGCGGCTTCCGCAACGGTGGCTGGGGCAACGGCGGCTTCCGCAATGGTGGCTGGGGCAACGGCGGCTTCCGCAACGGCGGCTTCCGCAACTTCTGGTGACCGCCACCGGTACCCCGCCACCGGGCAACCCGGAAGGGTTCGGGCCGTTGCAGCTGCTGGTGGTCCAGCCCACGCCCTACTGCAACCTCGACTGCGACTACTGCTATCTGCCCAACCGTGACGACCGGCAGCGGTTGTCGCTGGAGCTGCTGGAGGCGGCCCTGGCGCGGGTGCTGGAGAGCCCCTACGTGGGCGGTGACTTCACCCTGCTCTGGCACGCCGGCGAACCGCTCACCGTGCCGATCGCCTTCTATGACGCCGCCACGGCGTGTGTGCGGCGGGCGCTGGAGGGCTGGCAGGGGGAGCCCCTGACGATCCACCAGTCGGTGCAGACCAACGCCACCCTGATCAACGAGGCCTGGTGCGACTGCTTCGAGCGCAACGGCATCGCCGTGGGCGTGAGCATGGACGGGCCGGCCTTTCTCCACGACGTCCACCGCCGCACCCGCACCGGCCTGGGCACCCATGCCGCCACGCTGCGCGGTATCGAGCACCTGCGCCGCCGCGGCATCCCCTTCCAGGTGATCGCCGTGATCACCGAGGAGTCTCTCGGCCACGCCGATGAGCTCTACGCCTTCTTCGTGGAGAACGGCATCACCGACGTGGCCTTCAACATGGAGGAGACCGAAGGGGAGAACCGCGTCTCCACCCTCAGCCGCCCCCGGGCCGAGGCCGCCTATCGCCGTTTTCTCGAACGGTTCTGGGCGCTGTGGCAGGAGCGGCCCGAGGTGATGCGGGTGCGGGAGTTCGAGGGCATCTGCAGCCTGGCCCAGGCCGATGCCCGGCTGGCCTGCACCGACATGAACAACCCGTTCGCGATCGTCAACGTGGATGCGAGGGGTTCGATCTCCACCTTCGACCCCGAGCTGCTGGCGGTGCACACCGACACCTACGGCGACTTCGTCCTCGGCCACGTCCAGACCGACAGCCTCGTCTCGATCGCGGACAGTGCCAAGTTCCGGCGCATCCTGGCGGACATGCGCGCCGGAACCGACCGCTGCCGGGACGAGTGCGCCTATTTCGGCCTCTGTGGCGGCGGCGCCGGCAGCAACAAGTACTGGGAGCACGGCACCTTCGCCTGCAGCGAAACCCAGGCCTGCCGCTACCGGATCAAGATCACCGCCGATGTGGTGCTGGCCGGCCTGGAGGAGGCCCTGGGGCTGGCGTCCCGATCCCGCTGAGGGCCCATGCAGAAGAGCCGCTGCGGTGAGGCAGCGGCTCTTGGATCGATCAGCCGTGAAACGCCGGCGCGTGGGCGAGGGGTCAAAGCAGGGGCTGGGTGTCGACCAGCCAGGGGGTGGCCGCTGTGGCGCCGAAGCCGGCGGCCGGGAACGGCGAGGTCAGGGGATCGGTGGCGAGGGGTTGGCTGCCGCCGAGGGAGGCGAGCTCCGTCAGGGCCATGATCGGCTCGCTGCCGAGCAGCGGATCGGTGGTCAGGGCGTCGCCGAAGGCCATCGGGGCACTGGCGATGTCGTCGCTGCCGGCCGGGGCGAGGCTGGTGCCGCCGCCGATGATCGGGTCGACCGTCTCAATGGTGGCCAACTGGGGCGTGCTGACCAGGGGCGCGCCGGTGGCAGTGACCGTGAACTGTTGCTGGAGCTGCAGGCCGGTGGAACTAGTGGGAGAGACGATGGGTCCGGCGGAGACGTAGTTCCAGTTGCTGTCGAGCGACCAGAAGTGGAAGCGGCCCGTGGACACTTCCTTCCAGAGAATCTGGTTCTGGTTGGTGCCGACGGTTTCGGCGGCGAGGATCTGCCAACCGCTGAACTGACCGGCCCTGATCTGGGAGCCGCTCCTGCGGACGGCGGACGTGATGCCGTTCATCTGAACGGAGACCAGGTCGGTGCTGGTGTCCCGCAGTAGCCGGACCGCGCCGTTGGGATCGATCACCTGAAGCGCGCTGCTGGTGGTCGTGGTCGTGGTGGTTGTTGTTGTTGTGGTGGTTGGGGGTTGGCTGGTCAGGGGCGTGCCGGTGGCATTGACCATGAACTGTTGCTGAAGCTGCAGGCCGGTGGAACTTGTGGGAGAGACGATGGGTCCGGCGGAGGCGTAGTTCCAGTTGCCGTCGAGCGACCAGAAGTGGAAGCGGCCCGTGGACACTTCCTTCCAGAGAATTTGGTTCTGGTTGGTGCCGACGGTTTCGGCGGCGAGGATCTGCCAACCGCTGAACTGACCGGCCCTGATCTGGGAGCCACTCCTGCGGACCGCTGACGTGACGCCGTTGATCCGGACGGAGACCAGGTCGGTGGTGGCGTCTCGCAGCAGTTGGACGGCGCCGTTGGGATCCAGAACCTGAAGGGTGGTCGTGGTGGGGGGCGGCGTTGTCGTGGTGGGGGGCGGCGGGGTGCTGCCGGTGGGCTGGACGGTGCCGCTCACCATGTACTGGCCGAGGCTGGCGTAATCGGTGTAGCCGTTGGGGATGGGGGCCAGGGGGTTGCCGACGCCGACGCCGTCGATGCCGAGGAAATAGGTGCCGGCGTCGAGGTTGAGGGAGAAGCTGGCCGTGGTCAGATCGGCCGGGTTGAAGGTCTGGACGAAGCTGCCGTTAGCCCGGTAGAGGGTCGCGGCGATGTCCAGGTTGGGGCCGCGGGAGGCGAGGTACTGGGTGGTGAAGCTGCCGGCGCTGCCGACGAAGGCCCTGGAGGCGTTGACGATGTTGAAGGACACCAGACCGGCGCCGGTGTCAAACCGGAACATGTCGATGTCGGTGTTGCGCTCGATGACGCCGAAGCTGCTGAAGGTCAGCCCGGTGAGCGCCGTGGCGGTGCTGAGGGTGCTGCCGTGGTCATCGACGTTGTAGGTGAAGCCGTTGCCGTTGGTGATCGTGGCGAGGTCGTCCTGGGTGTTGTTGGCGCCGAGGTACTGGGCGTTGCTCCACTGGGTGACGTTCTCGTCGTTGCCCAGCCAGGACGCCCCCATGATGGTGCCCCAGCTGGTGGCACCGGCGCCGCCGTGGCCGCCGTAGTACTCCGTGGTGGTGCCGGCGCCGTCGTGGGTGAGGCCGAGGGTGTGGCCGACTTCGTGGCTGGCCGTCTCGGCGGCGGTGTATTCACCCCGGTTGAACACCAGGGCCACGTCGTCGGTGCTCCAGTTGAAGCTGTTGTAGTAGGCGGTACCGCCACCACCGGCATTCGTGATCGCCTTGCCGGTGAGCAGGTTGAGGTTGCTGGTGAAGGCCACCCGGATGCCCCAGCGGTCATCGCCAGTGCCGAACTTGCGCAGGGCTTCGGTGCCCGGGTCCTGGGTGGTGACGTTGACGTTGAAGGGGGCGAAGTCTTCGGCCACCCGTTGCCAGATGCGCTGGATTTCCGTGAGCGCGGTGGAATCGAGGGTGCTGTAGAAGCCCTTCAGGCTCAGGTTGCCGCCGTTCTCCCAGGGGGAGTTGTTGATCTGATAGCCGTCGAAGTCGAGAAAGATCGTCTTCGTGGCTGTCGGATTGCTGTGCAGACGGAACACATTGCTCAGGTCCACGCCCGTGCCGAGGGTGACCAGGCCGCTCAGGACCAGGGGAGCCTGGTCGGTGGTGGTGTCCCAGGCAGCGGCACCGTCACCGGTGGTGACGGCCAGCACGCTGCAGGCCCGGCAGCCGCAGGTGGGTGCCATGGAGGCGGCACTCGGGCCGGAGGCTTCTCCGGGCCAGGGATCGTTCAGCGCCTGGTGGCTGCTGGTGGCCACCGTCGGGGTGGCGGCGATGGTGACACCGTTCTGGAAGACGGGCTCCGGTGCGGGGGCCTGGGCGGCCGGAGCCGAAAAGCTGGCTTCGAGGCTGTCCAGGCTGTTGCCTGAGCCGTTGGCGGGCGGTGAGGCCTTGGTCGTGGCCAGAGCGGTGTTGATCAGGATGGCGGGCGCTTCGGCTGAGGCCGGGGCCGCGTCCGCCAACAGGGTGAGGGTTGTATCGGAGGAGCGTCTGGCTTGGCTCGAAAGTTCAGGGAACAGGGGGGAAAGCGATTGTTGGGCCCCTGTGAATTCGGTGGTAGTCATGGCGAAGAGAGGGGTAAATGACCAACGAGAACCATCAGCACCTGCAGCCTCCAACCATGGACAGGCGGATGCTTCAGGAGATCTTCAAAGTCGTTGCGCCCAGAGGACTGGAGGGATCGACTTTGTTTCCGGGGGGGGCTGATGGAAGGGACCCTTTTCCCCCGCACTCATCATCGTTCTGCAGCAGCTTTGCTGTCTTTATGCACAGGCCAATTCACGGGGAGAGTTGCGTGACCGACGCTGAGCATTTCCTTGGAATTGCACCACCAACCCTGTGGGTTCGGATTCAAAAATCGCTGTAGGGCGGCCGCAGCGGCCTTGCCCGGGAGGTCGAGCGAAGGCTGGCCCGACGGCGTTGTCGAACGGTGCGGGGGGCTTCCCGAAGGGGGTGAAGGAGGCAGGATCCCAGTCGTGCCAATGCTTTCGGCTGCCTGCTGCCCGGTCTGGCGAACCTTGGAAGAACCCTTCCCGAAGCCTGAGCGTCAGAGCTTTAACGCCCTAAGCGCCTTTAAGCATTTGGTGCAGATCTGTAACGGATCCGCAGCCTCGGCGCTGCTCTCCGCTTAAAGCTCCTTTTGCCGGGATGGTGCCATCCGGAGCACCGGGTGGCAAGCCTCAGGGGGGTGGGGGGACGCCCGTCTCCGAGCTGTCGTCCTCCTCTGGGACCAGTCGGGAGAAGTACTCCTCCTCACTGGCGCCGGAGGACAGGCCCGGGAGGGGCCCACCCCGCAGGCTGATCGCCGTGTGCCACTCCACCAGCAGGGGCACCTCCTGCCCCTTGCGCTGGGCACCCATGGCGAAGGCGATGGCCAGGGCGAAGGAGGAGAGCATCACCCGCAGGCTGTCCCTGACCACGGCCTCGATGGCCTTGGGTGTCGGGGCCTGGATCCTGGCCGCCACCTCCTGCCTCACCTCCTGGAGGCGAGCCAGCATCCTGCGCTTGGTGTCCGGCAGCGGCAGCCCCATGGTCTCGAAGCGGATGCCGAGGCTCGGGGTCTGGATGGCCTGAAGGCGGGCCTGGAGGTTGTCGAGGCTGGTGGCCGTCGTGATGGTCTCCTGGAGGAGATCGAAGGTGCCGTTGGCGACCGAGAGCTGGCGAGCCACGTTGGCCCTGGCCGCCACCACGCTGTTCCAGCCGGCAAAGGCCTGCAGGGGGACGATCAGCAGGAAGCCGATGACCGCCATGACGGCCAGACGGGCGAGAGCGTCGCGCCGTTTCTGCAGGGTTGGATTCTCGGGGTCGAGGTAGGCCGCCAGATGAAGCAGCCCGAGGGCCACCAGGGGGATGGTGGCCGAGTCAAGGCAGGCCGAGATGAAGCGCAGTTGCCAGTCGGTGTCCAGCAGGCGAACGGGAAGGATGCTGGACAGCAGGGTGATGAGGTAGGTGACGAACAGGGCGATCGCCATGAAGGCGAGCCGATCGGCAAGGATCGCCGAATCGAAGGCCCTGAATTCCTTGGTGCCGGCCATCAGGAGAGCCGGGTCCCGGTTCGGGACTCTGGGTGGCCTGCTGGTTTCCCTGCGTGGATGTCGATGGGATGGGACGCGAGCGCCACGGGATCGGAAGCATTCAGGCCGCTGAACTTTCTCGCAGCGGCTTCAATCACCGAGGCTGGAAGTTGCCAGTCTGCCAACCGACCGGCCACTCAATGTGTGACTGGTTATGACCAGGACGAGGTATGGATCACGACTTCGATATCACTGACTGGTGTTGATGTCAGCCTGAACACGGCTCAGGGTGATGGAGGAATCACTTCTCCAGCAGCAAGCGATGACCATCAGGATTCGGTGCTGCTTCGGGCTGAGGAGAGTCTGATTCGGTGCCGCATCTTGCGGCTCCAGCCGAAGGCTGCCGCAGCCCCAAGAACGGGAAGCGGACCCGGAACTGCATCGGTGGGCCCTTCATCAGGAATCCGCCAGAATGCTGCCCCCGTAACCTTTTCGCCGCCGCTTTCAGTTCGTCCGTTGGCTTTTTTGACGTTCTGGTAGCGCAGAGCAATCTGGGCCTTGCTCCAGCTATCGCCCGGATCGAAGGCGTTGAAGAGGTTATAGAAACGCTCCGCCACCTGATCAGCAGTGGCGATGTTCGAGTCGTTGGATTGCAGCTTGAACTGAACCTTGACGGTGCTGCCTCCGCCGATGCCCGTGCTGCCGGATCCGCCATGGCAGCCGTTGCTGCTGCTCATGCGGGCGCAGAAATCAAAGTTGGAGAAGGGGGCATAGGGGGCGGTGGCCGAGCCTGTGATCGTCAGCCATTCGTCTTCGTTCACGCGTACACCGCGGCTGCGCTGTTGCGAGGTGGTGTTGTTGACGCCACCGAACACCCTGCCGAAGCCGGAATCCAGCGGGTTGTAGCTCAGCAGGGAGATCGCCTCGCTGCCGTTGCTGCGCAGGGGCTCGTTGAAGGCGAATCCCACCAGGGTGCCGGAGGAGGGGCCCGACGCCGGGGAGGTGTTGGTGATGCCGAGGTCAAGGGTGTAGGTGTTGCCGTTGCCCGGGTCCTTGCGGAAGTCGAAGCTCATCCGGCCCTTGACGCCGGTGTTGTAGAAGCTGGTGCCGGCGATGCCGCTGTCGAACACCACATCGAAGGCGGTCCTGGCCATGGCGGGGCTGGTGAGCCCGATCGGCCCGACCAGCGCGGCAAGTCCCAGTCCGGTGAGGCCACCGAGCAGCCGGAGGGGGGTCTTGGCTGTGGCGCGCATGAACGCTTCCTTAATCCGCGCTCATCTTAGCAGAGCCTCTCTCACCCTGCTCACAGTTTTGCCCGCCCTCGGGCCTTCAGGGGGAGGCGGGCGGATCGTCCTCCGGCGGGGCGAGCTGGGCGAAATAGTCCTCCTCGATGGCACCGGGAGAGCCAGGACGGGGTGGTCGGCCCTGCCGCCGCAGGCTCCAGATCGTCAGCACCTCGACCAGCAGCGGCACCTCCCGGCCGCGGCGCTGGGCAGCGATCGCGAAGGCCAGCGCATAGACGACGCTGGTGGCCGTCACCCGCAGGGTGTTGGTCGCCACGTTCTCGATGGCCTCCGGTGGCGGCGCCTTGATCCTGGCCTTCACCTGCTCCTCGATTTCGTTGAGGCGGATCAGCATCTGGCGTTGGGTCTCCGGCAACGGCAGGCCCAGGTTCTCGAAGCGGATGCCCAGTTCCGGGGACTGCAGCGCCTGCAGCCGCACCTGGAGATCCTCCAGGCTGGTGGCGGCATTGATCGCCTCGCGGACCAGGGCGAAGTTCCTGTTCGCGATGCTCAGCTGGCTCGTCAACCTGGTCCTGGCCGTGGCGACGGTGCTCCAGGAGGCATAGGTCTGCAGAGGAATCAGCAGCAGGAACCCCAGCACCGCCAGGATCGCCCAGCGGGCCAGGGCATCCCGACGTTTCTCAAGGGCGGCATTGGCGGGATCCAGGTAGGCCGCCAGATGCAGCAACCCCAGGCCCAGCAGGGGGATGGCGGCGGCGCTGATCAGGGTGGAGCTGACGCTCAGTTGCCAGAGGGTGTCGAATGGCCGCAGGGGAATGGCGGTGGCGACGACCCTGACGCCATAGATGACGAAGAGCGCGATCGCCATGACCGAGAGCCGGTCGGCCAGGACCGCAGCCCCACGGGGGCTGGCGGGGGAATCAGTCACCATGCGCGTTGCCTGCCCATGGCATGGTTTCTCCCATCGATGCCAGAGGCTTTGCGGGACAGGTTAGGGCCCGAAGACCGGAAACTTCAGAGCGGCTCAGGCCGCAGGCTGGTTGCGGAGTTCAGCCGTCGTGATCCTGCGGCGCAGCCGGCGGCTGAAGGCGAAGGCTGTGGCAGCACCGAGCACGGGAAGGGGGCCGGGGACTGGATCGCCAGGGCTCCTGGGCGGCTTCCTGGGAACACCAGCCACCTTGTCGCTCTTGCCCCTGGCACCACTGGTGGTGGTCACGTTCTGGAAGCGGAGGGCCACCTGGGCGTTCTTGAAATCTCCGTCATTGGTGAAGGTTCGGGAATTGAAGAGGTCGAAGAACGACTGGGCGACGAGAGTGGCGCTGTTGATGGACGATTTATTGGAGGCCAGGGTGAACCGGACAAGGGCCGACTGACCATCCGTCAGACCCGTGCCGTTCTGGGAGCCGCCGTGGCAGCTGTTGCCGGTGTCCCGGGCGCAGAAGGTGAAGCTCCCGAAGGGTGCGTAGGCAGCCCGGCTTGGCGTTGCCGTAGGGAAGTTGAGGATCTGATTATTGCTGACGTTACGCTCTGCACCACTTGTTGATGCGCCCCAGACATCTCCGAAATTGGAAGCCAAAGGGTTGTAGGTCAGCAGTTTGAAATCAGGGGATGATGTAGTGCCCGGAACGTTGAAGGCAAAGGCTGTCAGTGTTCCTGAGGGATTGCCAGAAACTGGAGATGTGTTCTGGATGTTCAGATCCAGCGTGTAGCGATTATCTGCAGCGTTGGTTGGGTCCAGCTTGATGAAGCTGAACGTCATCTTGCCGGAAACACCGGTGGCTTCTGCACTTGTTTTCTTATTGGCCGCGCTGAAATCGACGTCAAACGACGTGAACGCCATCGCGGGAGCGGCCCCCCCAACGAGGAGACCAGCCAGGCAGCCGACCGACAGAAGCTGGTTGCGGCGGGCCGAGGCCAACATTGCGACAGCATGAAAGTCCGTTCACCATACCACAGGTTTTGTCACCCTGCATCAAGGCGCTTTAGTCAATCCTTAAGCTCCGGGGTGGTTCCGGCCCCGTGCCACGGCTTCCCGGCCCTCAGGTCGTCAGGGGAGGAAGGCATGAACACCCTTGCAATCATTGGGTTCTCCCTGGCCATGGAGTGTCCATGGCTGCGTAGATCACTGTGGGATGGTGCGGATCGGAGCCGACGCTGGCAGATGTTGAATCCCCCTTTCTGCTGCAGAGGAGATGCGGATGGTCGGCGGTGTCTGTGACGGCCACCTTCGCCGGCCCCACCGGCCCCGCCGGTCCCTACGCCCCGCCGGGGAGGATGATCGTGCCCCCGCCTGCCGTTTGACCGGCTTCGCTCCATGCTGCGCATCGCCCACGCCCTGAACAGCCAGCTGCTGGGGGCCCTGGAGAGCGCGTTCCCCGAGGCGTCTGCCGCCGCCCGTGTCGCCGGCGCGCCGCTGGATCCCCAGCTCGGGCCCGCCAGCAAGCCGGAGTTCGGTGATTTCCAGGCCAATGGTGCCCTGGCCCTGGCCCGTCCCCTGCGTCTGGCGCCCCGGGCGATCGCGACGGCGATCGTGGAGCGGCTGGCGGCCGACCCGGACTTTGGGGCCCTCTGCCTGCCGCCGGAGATCGCCGGGCCGGGCTTCATCAACCTCACCCTGAGGCCCGAGGTGCTGGCCGCCGAGGTGGGGCGCCGGCTGGCCGATCCCCGCCTGGGGGTGGAGCCCGTGGCCCCCGGCGGCGCGCCAGTGGTGGTGGATTTCTCCAGCCCCAACATCGCCAAGGAGATGCACGTGGGGCACCTGCGCTCCACGATCATCGGCGACGCCCTGGCCCGGGTGCTGGAGTTCCGCGGCTATCCGGTGCTGCGGCTCAACCACGTGGGCGACTGGGGCACCCAGTTCGGCATGCTCATCACCCACCTCAAGCAGGTGGCGCCCGAGGCGCTCGACACCGCCGACGCCGTCGATCTGGGCGACCTGGTGGCCTTCTACCGCCAGGCCAAGGCCCGCTTCGACAGCGATGAAGCCTTCCAGACCACCTCCCGCGAGGAGGTGGTGAAGCTGCAGAGCGGCGATCCGGTGTCCCGCCGGGCCTGGCAGCTGCTGTGCGACCAGTCGCGCCGGGAGTTCCAGCGCCTCTACGACCGCCTCGACATCCGCCTCGACGAGCGCGGCGAATCCTTCTACAACCCCTACCTGGAGGCGGTGGTGGCCGACCTGGCCGCCGCCGGCCTGCTGGTCAGTGATGGCGGCGCCCAGTGCGTGTTCCTCGAGGCGGAGGACGGCACGGCGAGCCAGGCGCCGCCGGTGATCGTGCGCAAGAGCGACGGCGGCTTCAACTACGCCACCACCGACCTGGCGGCCATCCGCTACCGCTTCGGCGCAGCTCCCGACGGCGACGGCGCCCGCCGGGTGATCTACGTCACCGACGCCGGCCAGGCCAGCCATTTCGCCGGGGTGTTCCAGGTGGCCCGCCGCGCCGGCTGGATCCCCGAGGGCGGGCGGCTGGAGCACGTGCCCTTCGGGCTGGTGCAGGGGGAGGACGGCAAGAAGCTCAAGACCCGTGCCGGCGACACGGTGCGGCTGAAGGAGTTGCTGGATGAGGCGGTGGAGCGCTGCGAAGCCGACCTGCGCCGCCGCCTGGCGGAGGAGGAGCGCCAGGAGGAGGAGGCCTTCATCAGCGAGGTCGCCACAACGGTGGGCCTGGCGGCGGTGAAGTACGCCGACCTGAGCACCAACCGGATCACCAACTACCAGTTCAGCTTCGATCGCATGCTGGCCCTCAGCGGCAACACCGCCCCCTATCTGCTCTATGCGGTGGTGCGGATCGCCGGGATCGCCCGCAAGGGCGGCGGCGATGACGCGGTGCCGTCGGTGCTGGGCTTCAGTGAGCCCCAGGAGTGGGCGCTGGTGCGCCAGCTGCTCCAGTTCGATGCCGTCATCCAGGAGGTGGAGGAGGAGCTGCTGCCCAACCGGCTGTGCAGCTACCTGTTTGAGCTCTGCCAGCTGTTCAACCGCTTCTACGACCAGGTGCCGGTGCTCAGGGCCGAGGAACCGGCCCGCGGATCACGGCTGGCGCTCTGCCGCCTCAGCGCCGACACCCTCAAACAGGGCCTGGGCCTGCTGGGCATTCCCACCCTGGAGCGGATGTGAGGCCACGGGAAAGGTCCGGTAGCGTTTGCCGGCACGGCGGCTGATGGATCCGGATGGTCGTGGGAGAGCCGGTCAGAGCAGAGCCCGTCAGAGGAGAGCCGGTCAGAGTCGTGATCATCGGCGGTGGCTGTGGCGCCATGACCGCGGCCTACGAACTCTCCAGACCTGAGCACAACGGCCGCTACGCCGTCACTGTTTACCAGCAGGGATGGAGGCTGGGGGGCAAGGGGGCGTCGGGTCGTGGTCCGTCCGCTCGGGTGGAGGAGCACGGACTGCATGTGTGGCTGGGCTTCTATGAGAATTCCTTCCGGATGATGCGGGAGTGCTATTCCGCTCTGGAGGCGCCGCCGGAGGGGTCACCGTTCGGCCCCTGGCAGGAGGCCTTTCTGCCGGAAATGGATGTGGGCCTGTTCTCACGGGCAGGATCGGCTGACTGGCAGAAGTGGACGGCGCAGTTTCCACCCAGGCCGGGCCTCCCGGGGGACCCGCTGGAGCCCGGCGCCGTCTATTCCATGGCGGGCTATCTGCAGCAGGCCATTGCCATGCTGCGCACCCTGATCCTGGATGTGGAGGTGAGCACGTCGACGGAGCCCCGCGATGGGGGCCAGCCCGGGGACCTTCTGGACGCCATGGCCGGCTGGCTGGCGGGGGGCACGTTCACCGGAGCGGCTCTGATCGTGGAGGGGCTCGCTCTGTTGAGCAGTGCCCTGCGGATCCTGCCGCTCCCGGTGGAAGCCCCCCTGATCCGCTTCGTTGAGGAGCTGAACACCTCCATCCGATCCTGGCTGGAAGAGCGATGGCTCTCGGATCATCCCAAGCGCTACATCTGGGAGATCGTCGACCTCGTGCTGGCGATCATCGTGGGCAGTTTTCGGTTCAATCTGCTCCGTGACCCCAGGGGACTGGATGCGATCGACCACTACGAATGCAGGGAATGGCTGCGCCTGAATGGGGCTTCGGAGCGGGCCGTTCGCTCCCCTTTCGTGGTCGGTCTTTATGACCTGGCCCTGGCCTACGAGGACGGCGATTCCAGCAAGCCGGCCCTCGCGGCCGGACAGGCGATCCGGGGCTCCCTGCGCATGTTCTTCGGCTATCGAGGCTCCCTGTTCTGGCGCCTGCGGGCGGGCATGGGCGATGTGGTGTTTGCGCCCCTGTATGCCTTGCTGCGTCGCCGGGGGGTGCGTTTCAAGTTCTTCCACAAGCTCACCGATGTTCAGATCCCTGCGGGGCCACCCATCCAGCCCGGCGATCGCAGCCATGTGGAAGCCCTCGAGTTTGAGGTTCAGGCCGAGATTCACGGCAACCGCGACTACGACCCCTTGATCAACGTGGGCGATCGTCCGTGTTGGCCATCGCAACCCGATTTCGAGCAGCTGGTCGACGGTGACCGCCTCCGTATCGAACAGCGGGATTTCGAGTCGCACTGGGATCGCTCGTTCACCTTCAGGCGCCGCCTCGAAGTGAAGCGTGACTTCGATGCCGTGGTTCTGGGTGTGAGCATCGGTGCGGTCCCCCATGTCTGCCCCCAGATCCTGGCCAGGGATCAGCGCTGGGCCACCATGGTGGAGAAGGTGAAGACCACGGCGACGCAGGCTTTTCAGATCTGGCTGCAGGAGGATCTGTCCCAGCTGGGCTGGCAGGGTCCTCCCTACATCGTCTCGGCCTTCGATAAGCCCTTCGACACCTGGTGTGACATGGCCCATGTCATTCCTGAGGAGGCGTGGGCGCGCTCTCCCGCCACCGCCATTTACTTCTGCGGCGTACTCAGGGATCCACCTGTGCCGCCGCCTGATGCCGACAGCCACTATCCGCTCCTTCGAACGGAGGAGGTCAGGGAGAATGCCGTGGCCTTTCTGCGCAACGCCGGCTCAGCCCTGTGGCCCCTGGCCTATGACGCGGGTGGAAACTTCCGCTGGGAGCTGCTGGCCGATCCTGGTCCGGCGGAGGCTGACGCAGAGCCCCTGGGCGCAGAGATCCTCGGTGAGCGGAGATTTCTGAGCCAGTACTGGCGGGCGAACGTCAACCCGTCCGACCGCTATGTTCTGGCGCTGCCAGGCAGTCTGAAGCATCGGATTTCACCGCTGGATCCCACCTACGACAACCTGACCATCGCTGGAGACTGGACCGACTGTGGGTTCAACGAGGGATGTACCGAAGCCGCCGTGATCTCCGGGCGGCTGGCCGCCCATGCCATTGCGGCTTCACCCCCGCTGGCCGAGATCCACGGATATGACCATCCTTGAACGGTTCAGCATAAACTCCCCATCAGAGCGCTACACCATCGATGTCAGATACCCCGTTGCCAGATCACCAGCCGGAAATGGAGCAGGAGGACACTCCGGATGGACGTTGGCAACGTCCCCCGCTTGAGCGTGAGAGCCCTTTGCGCAGTGGCTGGTCAGACAGCGGGCCGCAGGTGGGTGCCCGGCGTATCACCGAAACGGTGGAAGACACCATACGAACGGCCTATCAGGTCATTGGCGAGAACTTTCGCCAGGGTCATGACGCCGCCGAGCGCTACAGCCAGCAGACACCCCGTGGCGCTGCCGATGCCTCCCGCGACCTGGGCGCCCTGACCAGTCGCATGATCCAGTTGGGACGGGACATGGCCAATACCTATTTTGATGCCATGGATATCCTCTTGCAGGAGGTTGATCAGCGTCGCGGGGAGCGTGAACGCCCGCAGGAGCGGCGGGATTCTGCTGCGAATAATGGAGTCGACGATGCCGGCGAGTCCCGTTAATGCAGGCCATGGTGCTTGTGGTGCGTGGGGTCCATGACCAGAACGATCCAGCCACTGCTTGAGGCCTATGGAAAGCTGATTCGCGCGTATGTGGATCGCTATCTCACGAGCCAGCCCCGGGCTCCCTATCTCCATGACCTCCTGGCCGATTATCCGAGCCGTGGCGGCAAGATGATGCGGCCGTGCATCTGCATGGCCAATGCGCGGGCCTTCGGGGGACGGCTGGAAGATGCCATTCCCTTCGCCGGCGCGGTGGAGATTCTCCACAATGCCCTCCTCATTCATGACGACATCCAGGATGAAAGTGTGGAGCGTCGAGGCCTTCCCACCTTGCATGCCCTGCATGGTGTGCCCTTGGCGATCAACGCCGGCGATGCCATGTTGCTGATGGCCTTCGGCCCCCTGCTCGACCATGTCGGCAGTCGCGGCGGCACATTTGCCCGCAGGATTCTTGACGTGACGCGACGGATGGCCAGGGAAACGGCGGAAGGGCAGGCGCTGGATATCGGCTGGAGGCAGGACCATCGCCATGACATCACCACGGCTGACTATCTCACCATGGTGCTGAAGAAGACGGCGTGGATGGCCACCATCTGGCCGGCCCAGGTGGGGATGCTGCTCGGAACCCATGGCCAGGTGGATCCAGATGCCGTTGTCCGGTTCGGTTTCTTTCTCGGTGCCACCTTCCAGATCCAGGATGATCTGCTGAACTTCTCTCCCGAAGCTTCCTACGGCAAAGAGCCACAGGGGGATCTGTTCGAAGCGAAGCACACCCTGCTGTTGATTCATGCCCGTGACCAATGCAATGCGAGTGAACGCCAGCAGCTCGACCACTTCATGAATCTGCGGCGCGAGGAGCGCACCGCTGAAGCCGTGGCCTGGCTTGCGGATCTCATGGTCAGCAAGGGTTCCCTTGACTATGCGCGCATGGTGGCGGAGTCCCTGGCGGGTGCCGCGCGCCACGAATTCACCAGGGCCTATGGCCACCTGCCGGAGTCGGAGGATAAGGATTTCATCGAGGACCTGGTTCCTTGGGTGTTCAACCGGGCAACCTGATGCCGGCTTTTCCTGGCAGCGGTGTCGTCCATCCTGGCGGTCGCGTGCTGCTCTACGGCGCCACCGGGTTCAGCGGCCGGCTGCTGACCCGGTGCCTTCTGGAGCAGGGGATCGATGTGGTGCTGGCGGGCCGGAATGAAGCCAGGCTGGCGGAGTTGGCTCGCCGATGGAAGCTGGATTTCCGTGCGTTTTGCCTCGATGATCCTGCGCAGATCGAGGCGTCCCTCGACACGATTCAGGTGGTGCTGCATGCGGCTGGTCCGTTTACGCGCACGGCGCTGCCGGTGATCGCCGCCTGTATTCGCACCGGCACCCACTATCTCGATCTGACCGGGGAATGGCCCGTGTTTCAGCTGGCGATGGATCAGGGTGAGCGCGCCGCTGCCAACGGCGTGATGTTGATGCCGGGGATCGGCTTTTCGATCGTGGCGTCGGATTGTCTCCTGGCAATGGCCCGGGCCCGGTTTCCTGAGGCGGTGGCTCTGCGTCTGGCCCTTTCCGCCCCTGATGTGATGTCACGGGGCACGTTCCGCAGCCTGATGGGACTCACCAGCTCCACCGTGATGGTGCGCAGGAACGGGACTCCCACCGGCTTGCCTGCGGGGTCGCTGTCGCGCTGCTTCGACTTCGGCGCCGGCTTGCGGAAGGCGGTCGCCGTCACCTGGCCGGATGTCTTCATCAGCCAGGTCACCGATGGCATCGCCACCCTGGAGGTGTATGCCCAGGCCGATTGGCCCGTTCAGTTCGCCTACCGGGCCGGCTCCAGCATGGCCCCGCTGCACCAGTCGGCCCTCGGCCAGCGGCTGCTGGATCTTCTCAGTCAAGGTTGGCCCGAGGCCCCTTCCGCAACGCAACGGCAGCGCTCCGGCTTCACCCTTGTGGTGGAAGCGGAGGATCGCTGGCGACGCTGCCGCTCCCTCCGCATCCAGACGCCGGATGGCTATACCGTCACCGGTGCGACGGCAACGGCGATCGTCGGGCGTGTCCTCAAGGGCCATGTGGCTCCGGGTTTTCAGTCGCCCGCGCACCTCTACGGAGGTTCGCTGCTGGAGGACGTGGGTTGTGTTCTGCCAGTAGGGTGAGCCGACGCGTATCGGGACCAGCCGCACCTGCATTCGTGAACGATCTTCCCTATCTCGATAATCCACTGGATGGCCAGCAGGAGGCACCCCCTTACCTGTTCACGGGCATTCAGTCGCACTACTTCAAGCTCAAGGCCGAGGCCGGCGCCCTGGAGAGCTTCTGCGCACGCTATCTGAACCCGGCATCCAACTCATTCACCTACTGGCCGCTGTCCTCCCTGCCGCTGGTGGGTGCCGGCTTTGGACAGCCTTTCGTTGTCCTTGGGGTCCTTTTCTATCCAGACATGCGGTCTGGCAGCTTCCACCCTGAGCGCTCCACCCGCCAGCACGAAGTCTTTTTCTCCTTCCCCGTTCTGCGCTTCAACAACGGATTCCCAGACAAGATCTGCTGGGTCTACCCCTTCATCTGTGTAGACAACATCCGTTCGGCGATCACGGGTCGAGAAGTGATCGGGCTGTCCAAGCTTGTGGGCCGATTCGATTGTCTGGACTCCCGCCCGTCTGGTTCACCTCACCCCCCGTCCCGCGACTCCCTCTCCGGAGAGCTGTTCGGTGACGATACGGACTCGATGGGGATCAGTGTCCCCACCTACCTGCGCTACGGCCGTGACAGCCATGAGCACATGCTGCCCATCATCCGCATCCAGGCGGACCCCAAGTTCCAGCCTGAGGGCCTGCTCGGCGAGATGGCGTCTGACCTGCAGGACTCACCGGTCCTCGACCGCGCCGCAGCCGAGGCACGGGCTGGCTTCGGACTGCCATGGCCCGCCCCTGACGCGGCCAGCGCGGGAGCTTTCCTGAGCCGAATCGAAGAGTTGATCCATGGATTCACCTTTCTGACTCCGAAGCTGGCCATCAACAGCCTCAAGCAGACGAGGAGCAGTGTTGATCCCGCCTATTCAGACCATCAGGCCCTGCTGGAGACGGTCTGGCAGTCGGAGAACGTTCGCCAACTCCGATTCTGGGAACTCGGCCACTTCCGAATCCAGATCTTCAACTATGCGGGCCTGCCCCTGGCTAACCAGCTCGGTCTGGGGGAATACAAGCGCGATGGTGATTTCATCGAACTGGAAGGTCTGGGCTCCAGCTATTCCCTCAGTACCGATCTGCGTATGGTGAGCTCCTCCGTTCTGGCGGAGGCGAATGGTGCTGCGCCTACGGCTGGCAGCACCCTGCTCCGTGATCTCACCACCATCCCCATGGCCTGCCTGTCCCTGACGGCCGACATGGCGGATGCCTCGATCCAGTGGGCCGGCTTGTCCGTTTCTCTGGCGCGACAGGCCCTTGGCCTGAAGCGCTGAGTGGCAACCTGCAGGCGCGTTACTGCGCGGATCCGCCGATCCGTTCCCGGGCGTAGAGCTGTTTCTTCTCGTTGATCATGGTCTCGAAGCTTGTGGCCCCCTGGGCCCTGGCCATGGCCAGGGCCTGATCCAGGGCCTCCATCACGGTGGGTTCGTCATGGCCCATGGCTCTGGCGATCACGTCCGCTTTGCGGACATGGACCAGGGGCATGAAGTAGGCCTCACCCGAGCGTCTGACCGCTTCCTCCGCTGCCTGAATGGTCGCGAAGGCCTCGGGCACCGAGCCAGCCAGGGAGTGGAGCGTCGCAATTTCCGCCAGTCGATAACCCTCCAGTGTCATCACACCCAGGCGCTGCTGTTCTCGCATGCCTTCCATCGCGATCGCCAGGGCCTCGCCCCCGGGCTCGGCCTGGCCTGCCTGCGCCAGGGCGACCCCTTTGTACACCTTGGCAATGGCGCGCCAGGTCAGGTAGCCATAGGCATCGGAGATCCTCAGGATGGAATCGCTGACGGCGATGGCCTCCAAGTAGCGGCCCTGCAGCACCAGAATCAACAGTTCATGGCTCAGCGTGTAGACCGTTTCGTAGTTCCTTCCCAGGCGTTCCGCATGCCGCCGCGCCTGTTCGAGGGTGGCGGCCACCTGATCCGGATCGCCGCAGGCCTGCTCCACCATGGCGAGGGCCGTGAGTGAGCCGGTCATCGGATCATGGGTGGAGGGAAAACTGAGATCCCAGCCCTCGTGCAGATGGTAAAGGTCAATGCTTTCGCTCAGATGCTGGCGCGCCAGGGCCATCGATCCCTTGACGTAATGGACGTAGCCGATGGAGAAATGGGCTTCGATGCCATGGATGGGATCCCTGCCCTGGTTCCATAGCTGGATGCACTGGCCTGCCGAGCGCTCGGCGTTGTCCAGATCGCAGGAGACGATGTGGAAATTGCAGATTCCCCGCAGGATCGCAAACGACGACTGGCTGTCCTCCAGTCGCTCTGCCAACGATCGGGACTCCTCCAGAATCTGGCCCACTTCGGGCGCCGAGTAGCTGCGGGATCCCGCCAGGCTCATGGCCAGGCCCAGCAGCAGCATCAGCTCCAGGGAGGCGGGCAGACCCTCCGGTCGGCAGGCGTCGTGGCGCAGCAGATCCAGGGCCGTCTGGAAATGCTGCACGGCTTCTTCATGGGAGGCCATTTCAGCGGATCGACGCCCCGCACTGATCCAGTGGGGGATGGCCTGCTCGAAGGAACCGGCGCGGGTGAAGTGATGGGCCAGCAGCTGGGGTTCCGCGTCGATGAGCTCATGAAACTGAGCCGAGAGTGTCGTGGCGATCTGTTCGTGAAGGGTCTGTCGCTCCCGCTTCAGCATCGTTTCGTAGGCCGTATCACGAATCAGCGCATGTTTGAATTCATAGGCCTCACCGGCGGTCTGATCAGAGAACTGCAGCAGCCCGGAAATCAGCAGATCATCCATCTGCTCGCGCAACACCGCCTCCGGTTCGCTGGAGACGGCCTCCAGAAGTTCGTAGGTGAAGCTTCTGCCGATGACCGCCGCGATACTGGCCAGCCTTCGGGCCGGCCCGAGTCGATCGAGGCGGGCGGCCAGGGAGTCCTGCAGCGTTTCCGGGATGGGGTCGGTGCCATCACCGCCGCTGGAGCCGTTGGCACGCAGCTGCTCGAGCATCGATTTCGTCGTTTCCTCCACGAACAGGGGAATCCCATCGCAGCGTTCGACGATGCGCCTGGTCAGCTGGGGAGAGAGGGCTTCATCGGCGTTCAGGCAGGAGCAGATCAGTTCGGAGGCGGCGCGGTCCAGTCGCTTGAGGTTGAGATGGACGCCGCTGTCGCCCGATGGCCAGGGCGGCTTGAATTCGGGCCTCGCCGTGGCCAGAACCATCAAGGGCTGCCGATGGGCTGCGGTGATCAGACGATCGAGCAGCTCCAGGGTTGTGGGATCGATCCAGTGGAGATCTTCCACGACGATCAGGCTCGGCTGACCATCGCTCCAGGCCTGGATCATCGCCAGCAGGGTGTCCAGTCGAATCTGGCGTTTCTTCTCGGGGGTCAGTCCGTCCAGCGCTGATCGGTCCCCACCGCGCAGGCCGATGAGATCGGCCAGAACCTCCAGGCCGCTGGCTTCCGTGGCGCCATAGCGCTCCATCATCCGGGCCAGCTTCTCGTGGCGGCTCTCATCGGGTTCGCCCTTCTCGAAGCCGGCGGCCTTGTTGATCTGCTCGGCGATGGGATGCAGGGTGCTTTCCCTGGTGTTCGGGCCGCAGTACCAGCTCATCTGACGATGGCCCTGATCCAGCAGGGATCGCTTCAGTTCACCGACGAGGTGGGACTTGCCGATGCCGGCTTCCCCCTGGAGCAGCACCAGCTGGCCCTGCCCTGCAGAGGCGGTCTGCCATGTCTTCCGCAGCAGCTCCATCTCCTGCTGGCGGCCGATCAGCGGCAGATCGCTCGTTTTCCAGCGGGCCTGGGAACGGCAGGAGACGTCGGTTTCCTCCAGCACCGCATAGACCTGCATGGCTTGATTGAAGCCCTTCAGTTCCTTTGAGCCCAGGCTCTGGTGATGGAACAACTCCCGTGTGATCCGATGCGTGCTCTCCGACACCAGGATCTGGTTGGGCCCGGCTTCCGATTGCAGCCTGGCGGCCAGATTCGGGGTTTTCCCCATCATCAGCCCGGCCTTGTGGGGCGTTTCGATATCGCGGATGCTGGTGGCCACCACGGATCCCGTGGCGATGCCGATGCGGCAGCGCAGGGGGTCGCAGGTGGGCGACGGGAGGCGCCGGATCGCTTCCCGCAGCCGCAGACCGGCCCTGACGGCATTGGGGGCCGCTTCTTCCGAGGCATCGGGATAGCCGAAGTACGCCAGAATGCCATCACCCAGATACTGGGCCATGTAGCCACTGTGTGAGGACACAATGTCATCACAAATGGCATAGTAAGACTCGACCAACTCCATCAGCTCCTCGGGGTCGAGTTGCTCCGCCAAGGTTGTGGAGTTGACCAGGTCACAGAACAGCACGGTGACCTGACGCCGTTCCGGTGGACGCTTGACAGGTTTCACGCTTGTGCCCATCGCTGGTTCATCGCCGATTCATTGAAGATTCGTCGCTTGGCCCGGGCCTGCGGCCAACGCTGAAACGTGCCGATTGCTGGCGGCGATCTTAGCCTTTGTGAACTTTTTCCGTGGGCGTTCTGTCATTTCCGGCCACCCGGAATCGGGCGTCACCACGGGTTCGTCAAGGTTCCAGCAGCCCCCTCCGCCGCAGCGGTTCGAGATTCGCCAGTCGCAGCCCCTCGGCCGTCTGGACGATGGTTCCCCGGGAGCGGAACTGGGTGAGGATCCGGGAGGTGGTGCCCCGGGCCAGGCCGGCGATGGTGGCGATCTCCGTCTGCTTCAGGTCGGGAATCGGGGCGAGCGGATCGTTTCCATAGCCGCTGCAGAAGGCCAGCTCCAGCAGGGTGGCCAGGACACGGGTGGAGGCATCCTCGCCCCGCAGGCTGAAGCGTCGTCCCAGGCTGAGCAGTCGTCTTCCCTGCAGGCGGGCCATCTCAAGGGCGAAGTCCGTTGAGCGATCCAGTTCGTCCTGAACCGTTTTCCAGCGCAGTTTCACCACCTCGAGCGGGGTGAGCGCCACCACATCGGCGGAACGTCGACTGTTCCCGAGCAGCATCGCCAGCTCACCGAACATTTCTCCGGCCCCCATCAGCGCGATCACCACCTCCTCCCCCTGCAGGGTGAAGCGCCGGACCTTCACCACCCCCGAGCGGATCAGGAACAAGCCATCGTTCCAGTCGCCCTCGAAGACCAGCTGATGCTGCGCCGGCACCTGCAGGGTCCTGTGCTCGCCGAGAAGGCTCTCCAGCTGCTTGATCTCAAGGCCCGCGAACAGCGGGAAGGACCTCAACTCACTGGCCTCGAAGCCCCCCATCACCCTCCGACGGCGACGCCACCATCCCATGGTTTGCCTGGGTTGTCATCCAGGTGACAGCTGGGTGGCACCGATCTCCCGCCTGGAGGCGATGGGGATCAACACACGCCGGGAGCGATCCCCGGACAGTGGCGCCATTGCGTGGGCTCGCCTGTCATGTCCTCCCCCGTCCTCCATGCGCGGCGCCGGTGGCCCGTGCCCGCTGGGACGCCTGGGTGGGTCGGTTGCTGCTGGCCGGAACTGCTCGCCCTGGTGGTCGCCGGCTCGTCGGGCCAGGCCACCGCGTGGTGGCTTCTGCTGCCCTCCCTGATCCGGCTGAGCTGGTGCTCGGCCGAACTCCTCCATGGGGCCGGCCATGGGCTGCTGCGGGCCATGGTTGACAGCGATGGCGCCGCCCTGGCCGTGGTCAACCTCCTGGAGCATCGCTCCCCTGGCGAGACCCTCCGGAGCCTGGCGCCCCTGGGGCCGATCGGTCCGGCCGACGGCGGGGTGCGATCGCTGCCCTGGGTGGCCGTCGGTGACCCGACGCCCTGGCGGGTGCGACTGAAGGCCAGCGGCGGACTGCTGTTCAACCTGCTGGCCCTCGCCCTGGCCTGGGGCGTCCTGGTGGCCTTGCCCGCCGATGGCTCCGCCCCGGTCCGGGCCCTGCTGGTCAGCGTGGCGGCGGCCAACGGCGCGCTGCTGCTGGCCTCACGCACCGACTGGCAGGCGATCGGCAGCGGCCGGGCCGCCTGCTTCCACTGCGGCCATTTCGGCTTCATCAGTGCGGACGATCCGGCGGCACGGGGGGAGCTGTTGTCGCCGCCTGCGATCGAGCGCTTCCGGGCCATGGGCCTGGAGATGGAAACCCGGGGAGCCCCCGCGGGAGCCGGTCTGGTGCTGGTGCGCGATCGGAAGGGCCGGATCGGCTTCGTCGGGCACGGGATGGCCAACGGCAAGCGCGGCCACCTCACCCGATCGCTGGAGCGCGGCCTTCGCCGTGCCGGACACCGGGCCCTGCGGACGGGCCGACGAACGCTGCCTTCCGGGCTGATCGCGGCCTGGCATTACGGCTCCGGCTCCAGCGGCGCCCCCGGCAACCTGGCGTCCCACTGGCACCAATGGTCCCCGCCCCAGCGCCGCCGTCTCTGGTCCAGGCGGCAGGGACGCTGGGTGAGTGACTGGCAGGCGGTGCAGCACCGCATCGCCCACGACGGCAGCTTTGAAGGCTTCACCCTGTTCGGCACCGAGGCGGACGTCAACGAACTGGGGGCCTGGCTGGCGGTTGCCCTCCGCTGCGGCCATCCGGCGGCCGGCGCCTCGACGACGATGGCCGGACTGATGGATCTGCTGATCTGCCAGGGCGACTGGTTCGCCTCCGTGCGGCTGGCTTCCCTCCGCCTTCTGGCGGAGCCCGCCACCGCCCCGGCCACCGACGCGTTCGGGCCCTGGGCCACGGGCTTCGAAGCCGCCTTCCAGGATCAGATCGCCTCCCGCCCGGACGCCGGCCTCGATCAACCCGGGGTGCTCGAGGAGCTGACCCTGCGGATCCAGCAGCGGCTGGAGGCCGATGCCCGGCTGCGGCGTTACAGCTCCGCGCGGACGCAACGCTGGATCCGTGCGGCCATCGGCGCGTTCCTGCACAACGACCCCTTTGCCGCGGCCCGCCAGTTCATGGCCTGCGGTCGGGGCCGCTTCGGGCTGGTCGTGATCTCCTCGACCTGGCCCGACCGGCTTGTGCTCTGCAGCCAGGGGCAGCCGATCAGCATCGGCTTCGATGGACCCGGCGCCACGGCCCTCTACGCCTCCGAACCGGCCGCGGTGGAGACCGTGCTGGCGGGCCGGCCCGGCTGCCACCGCATCGATCTGGATCCCATCGCCGGCGAGATCGCCCTTCTGTCCCCCACGGACCTCACCATCCACTCCCTGTCGCAGGAACGGGAGCTGACCCTGGAGGAGATCCGTCGCCGCCGCCAACTCTGCAGTGAGGGCCATGGATCAGCGGGGGCCCCATCCAGGCACGGCCGCCTGCGCCTGGACCCGGTCGCCGCGGACCTGGCGGCCATCCCCGGCCTGCTGTCCAGGATCCAGGACGACTGGATCAATCCCCGCTCGGCCAATCGCGCCAGCGCCAAGGCCCTGGCCCGGTTGCTGATCGGCACGGCGACGCGACGGCATGACAAGCAGGCATCGCTCGGCCGGGAGGGGCTGGATCCGGCCCTGGCCCGGTCCAGCCATGTGGACCTCCTGGTCACCGGCATCGAGAACAACCTCTGGCTGGGTGCCCACTTCGCACGGGACCTGGAACGGCTCATGCCCATGCTGCATGTGAGCACGCTCTCCGCCAGCTGCGTGCTCCAGCAGCTGCACCGCGACCCATCGTCCCTGAATCTGTCCCGCCGGTCGATCGTGCTGGTGCTCAGCGATTCCGGCCAGAGCACCCCCTGCCGGCAGGTGCTGGACGCCTGCGATCGGCTGGTGAGCGAGGCCGTGATCCAGGATGTGTTCCTGGTCATCGGCGATCCGGCCAGCCTCCCGGGGGCTTCGTCGCTGGCCCCCGACGCCCCCGACGGCCCCGGCAGCCCCGAGTCTCCCGACCAGGCCTTCCGCCATCGCCTGTTCACCACGGCCGCGGGACGCCGCAGCTCCGAAGCGGCCACCGCCACGGTGGCCGCCATGCACCAGACCCTCACCGAGCTGCTGTTCTGCCTCTGCCGCCAGGTCCAGCAGGCCTTCCCGGAGCAGCGCCCCCTGGGACTGCGGCTGCGACCCGAGGCCCTGCTGGCCCTGGAGACCATGGAGGACCAGCTCCTAGTCAACGATGTCCGCGAGATCATCGGTGCCGATGAAGGGGGGCAGCCCCTCACCAGCGCCGTCTCCCGTCAGCTGGTGCAGGAGGGACGGCAATGGGCCTGGCATGTCCTGGAGACCCCGACCGCCTGGCTGATCCACGCGCTCTACGTCCTGGGCAGCCTGGGATGGGGGACGCCGCTGTTCCGGGGCGTCACCCTGGCCCTGTTGCCACTGCTCGGCCTTGCCGAAGGGCAAGGGATGGGGGCCCTGTTGCTGGCCCTGAGCCTGCCCGCCGACGTGGCCCTCTACGTCCTGGGTCCCTGGTGCTGGACCCTGGGCCTGAGGTTCCTGCAGGGGCGCCAGCTCCTGGCCCGTACCGGCCGGCGCACCCTGGTGATCGGGGAGGCCGAGGGGGTGCACCAGTTGCTCAGCAACTACGTCAGCAAGCTCTTCGCCCTGAGCTATGGCCTCACGGCCCTCGATGTGCATGGCACTGATCCGATCGATTCCCTGCTGCATGGCTATGGCCATCGGCTGGTGCGCGGCACGCTGCTGTTCCTGGGCGTCCCGGACGGCCGCTGCAGCCAAAGGCAACGTGCCCACGCCGATGCGGTGATCCAGGCGGCACGGCAGGCCGATGGCCTCCGCCACCTGGGCGCCGGCCCCGACATCGTCGCCCTGAGTTCCGATCCCTGCATCACCGCCGAGCGCTTTCATGCGGCCCTGGTGATCCCCAGCCCGATCCATGGGGGCTGCGGCAACGGCATCCGCCTCCCCAGCGACGATGGCATCGAAGCGATCCGGGAATCCCGCTTCGGATCCCTCCGGCGGTTGCTGGCCGCCTATGTGTTCTTCCATGCCATGGCCCGCCGGGTGGCCATGTTCCCGGGGCTGGGCTTCGACTGGTGGACCTCCCAGAGCTGTCCGAAGCCGTTGACGGCCACCCCGCCGAAGGCCCGCGCGGCTGGGCACGCCAGGGCTGGGTCGGTGGCGGCTGGGTCGGTGGCGATCGAGCCACCTGTGCGCGCCAGGCTGGTCCATCAGCTCCGCCGCTGATGACTCACGGGCGTGTTCAGGGCCTGGCCATCGGCCTGTCACCTTGATGACAGCCAGCCACCATCAACAGGACAGGAGGGCGTGATCGCGGGTCCAGGTCTTTTTGATCGTCCTCTTCACACTCAGGGGGCCCTTCACGGACATGACCATGACGGCAGGTGGCATCAGAACACGGTTCTGGATTGACATGAGCCTGGAGTGTGTTCGCAGGGATCACACCAATTCCCTGTCCTCCGGTGACCAGAGGGGACCCTTTCTCACGGCTCGGGCCCTCGGGATGGCCCTGGCGGCTCTGCATGACGTCAGGGCCGTGGTCGACGGCTCCGCCACCAAGCTGCTCAGCCTTCCGATCCCCGCCGGCCTGCTCCCGTTTCCCAGCCATAAGGAGAGGGATCTGGCCGCCGCTGCCGCCTGTCACCAGGTGCTCCGGCTGCGCTATCCCAACCAGGCCTCCATGCTGGAGCCGGCCTGGATCAACTGGCTCGACTACTTCGAGATGGGTCCTGCCAGGACGCCGGTGGAGATGGCCGGCAGGGCCTACGGCACGGCCGTCCATCAGTTCGGCATGGACGACATGAACAAGGCGCGCGCCGCTTACACGCCTGACGGCACGCCCTACAACCACAAGGCGCCACCCACCCAGCCGACCCAGGGTTTTCTGGGTGGCGTCTGGGGAAGCGCCACACCCCTGGCCGCGGCCCGGGTGATGGACTTTCCGCCGCCGCCCGGTCGCCTCGGCGCCGACACCGTCACCTCCACCCAGCACTATCGCGATGACTTCGGCAGAGTTGCGGCCAAGGGTGAGATCAACCGCGCCCCCGGCGACCCGGCCTTCCGGACCCTCGCCGAAGAGGTCATCGGCATCGCCTGGGGGTACGACGGCCCCCAGGAGCTCGGAACCCCACCCCGCCTCTACCTGCAGGTGGTGCTGACCGTTCTTGACTCCATCGAGGAACGCAATCCCGGCCAACTCGAGGAGCTGGATGAACTGGGTGTCATCGCTGGCGCGGCCGTGGCCATGGCCGATGCGGGCATCGATGCCTGGCACTACAAATACGCTCCGACCCACATGATGTGGCGCCCGGCGGTGGGGATCCGCGAGGCCGTTGCCGGCAACGGGGTCGCCGACCCCGACTGGCTGCCCCTGGGGCGTCCGGACACCAACGGCGCCGGCACGGGGCTGACGCCCGATTTCCCCGCCTACCCCTCCGGCCATGCGACCTTCGGGGCGGCCGCCTTCCAGCTGCTGCGGCTGTTCCTGGTGGAGAGGGGTGTCAGCAGCTTCGATCTCGGCGGCAGCGGCCTGGATGATGTGCGCTTCGAATTCGTCTCCGATGAGTTCGATGGCCGCAACATGGATCCCCGCACGCAGCGGCCGCGGGAACTTCTCACCCTGAGTTACGACAATCTGTGGCAGGCGATGGTGGATAACTCGCTGAGCCGGGTCTACCTGGGTGTGCACTGGCAATTCGATGGCATCACCAGCCGCCTTCCCGGTACCAGCGAAGACATCTTTGGTGTTCCTCCCACTCCCAGGGAGCTGGGCCATACCGGTGGCGTCTGGCTTGGTGCCCAGATCGCCAATCAGCTGGCTATGAAACTCGACATCTCGAGGGCCACGATCGCCGCCTCCGGGATCCTCTGAGCCCCCGGGCGCGAAGGCGGCCAGCGCGCCGCCTCGGGCCTCAGCCCTTGGGCGTTCTGGCCAGATAATCCTCCTGAAGGATGTACATGCGTTTGACGTCCCGGTACTGGCCTTCGATGAAGAACTCGCCCACCAGATGGCCCTCTTCGACGAAGCCGCACTGCTGATAGAGGTGCAGGGCCTTTTCGTTGTCGACCGCCACGGACAGGTAGATCTTGTGGAGATTCAGGATGGTGAAGGAGTAGTCGAGGGCTTTGTGGATGCAGAACCTGGCGTAGCCCTTGCCCTGGTGCGCCGGGGCGATGATGATCTGGAATTCCGCCCGGCGGTGGATGTAGTCGATCTCGATCAGCTCCACCAGGCCGATCAGCTCCCTGGCCCCGTTCTCCACGCCCCCGTTCTCTGCGCCCCCGTTCTCTACGCCCCGATTCTCGACGACAAAGCGGCGCTCGGCATTGTCGTGGATGTGGCGGTTGTAGAGCTCCTCAAGCTCATCGAAGGACTCGTAGGGCTCTTCGAACCAGTAGGCCATCACGCTGCGGTTGTTGACCTGGTCGTGGATGAACCGCAGATCCCCCCGCTCCAGGGCCCGCAGGGTCAGCTCCGCTCTCGCCACCGGATTCCAGATCGTCCTGCACAGACGGTAGGGCTGCACTGCAGGATGGCAGTCGCAGCGATCTGAGCTCCGCCGCCGTGACCAGCCCCACCCCAGGCGAGAGCCCGGCCGTTCCCCCCTGCCCCCGGGCCCGGCCGGAGGTGGAGACCCTCACCGCCTACAGCGCCCCCCTGGAGGGGCGCCGCGGCCTGCTGCGGCTTGACTTCAACGAGAACACCGTCGGGCCCAGCCCCCGGGTGGTGGAGGCGATCCGCGCCATCCCGGCCGATCATTACGCCATCTATCCGGAGTACGACGGCCTGCGGGAGGCGGTGGTGCGCTCCCTCGGGGGCCGGGGCCTGACGCCGGCCCACATCGGCCTGTTCAACGGCGTGGATGCGGCCATCCATGCCGTCTTCCAGGCCTTCGGCTCGCCGGGCGACCGGTTGCTGACCACCAGCCCCACCTTCGGCTACTACACGCCCTGTGCCCGTATGCAGGGCATGGCGATCGAGGCCATCCCGTACCGCCTGCCGGATTTCGGCTTCCCGCTCGAGGCGATCCGGGCGGCTCTGGAGGCCCCGGCAGCGGCGGCGGGCGCCCCACGGATCCTGCTGATCTGCAACCCCAACAACCCCACCGGCACCCGGCTGGCGCCCGAGCGGATCCTGGAGCTGGCGGCGGCGGCGCCGGACACCCTGGTGGTGGTCGATGAGCTCTACGAGGCCTTCACCGGCGACAGCGTGCTGCCCGTCGCCGATTTCGCGGTGGCCCCCAACCTGCTGGTGCTGCGCTCCCTGGCCAAGACGGCCGGCCTGGCGGGCCTGCGCATCGGCTTCGCCATCGGCGCGCCGGCGCTGGTGGAGCGGGTGGGCCGGGTCTGCGGGCCCTACGACATCAACAGCTTCGCGGTCACCGCCGCCCATGCCGCCCTGGCCGACCAGGCCTATGTGGATGCCTACGTGGCCGAGGTGCTGCGTGCCCGCGACCAGCTCCTGAGCCAGTTGCGCCAGGCGGGTGTGCGCCACCATGCCGCCGGCGGCAACTACCTGCTGCTCTGGCCCCGCCGTTCCGCGGAGGCGGTGGAGGCCGACCTGCGCCAGGCCGGCATCCTGGTGCGCTCGATGGCCGGCAAGCCGCTGATCGACGGCTCCCTGCGGGTCAGCCTCGGCACCGGTGAGCAGATGGAGCGCTTCTGGGCGGCCTACCGCCGCATCGACGGGCTGGGGTGAGGCGCGCGTGCCGGTGCAGGCCTCAGCGCATCACCTCCACCACCACCCCATCCCCGAGGGGCGGCACCACCGAGATGGTGCGGCCGCTGCGGCGCACCGTGGCCCCCACCATCGCCTTCAGGAACGGCTCCACCGACCCCTGGTCGCAGCCGGCGGGGGGCTTGCCGGTGGTGTACTGCACCGGAATCACCCGACGGGCCTGCAGCTCCCGGGCCACCTCGGCCGCCTCCTGGCCGGTGTAGACCTTGCCGCCGCCGCCCACGCCGATGATCAGCACATCGGGGCGTCCCAGCAGCACCCGGTCGGCGGGGCCGAGGCGGCCGGCGGTGCCACCGAGGTGGGCGATGTCGAGGCCGCCCTGGCGCCAGCGCCAGAGGGTGGCGTTGCCGAAGCGGCGGCCGCCCACCCGGTCGTGGGGGGCGGCGATGCCCTCGATCTGCAGGCCGGCCAGCCGGTAGGAGCCCGGCTTCACCAGGAACTTGCCGCTGGCCACCTGGGCGCCCTCATCCTTGAGCAGGCTGCTGGCCAGGATCACATCGGCGCTGACGCGGGGCACGGGCAGGCCGGCGGCGCACCCCACGGCCTGGAACGGGTTGACCAGCACCCGGGCGCCACCCCCCTGGATCATCAGGGCGCTGTGGCCCAGGTGGGTGATCGAGACGCCGCCGCCCTTCTGGGCCAGGGCCGGCATCGGCAGGGTGAGTCCGGCCGCCAGGGCCAGACCCGCACCCAGACGCAGGGCCGTGGTGGTGGTGCGACGCAACGCTGTCGCGGATCCGGTCAGCGCTGTCGCGGACCGGCTGGTGGGGTCAACCATGGAGTCGCGTCTGGCCCCACCGGGCCCGGGATGTGGCGCGAAACTAGCAGTGGGAGGCCAGGCGCAGGAAATTGGCCAGCAGCTGGTGACCGGCCTGGGTGAGCACGCTCTCCGGATGGAACTGCACCCCCTGCAGGTGGTGGTGCTCCCGGTGCTGCAGGCCCATGATCGTGCCGTCCTCCAGCCAGGCGGTGATCTCCAGGCAGTCGGGCAACGTCTCCCGCTCGGCGATCAGGCTGTGGTAGCGGGTGGCGGTGAGGGGCTCGGGCAGGCCTTCGAACACCCCGGCGCCCCGGTGGTGCACCGGTGAGGTCTTGCCGTGCATCAGCTCGCCGGCCCGCACCACCCGACCGCCGAACACCTGGGCCAGGCACTGGTGCCCCAGGCACACCCCCAGCACGGGCACGGTGGGTCCCAGGTCCCGCAGCACCTCCAGGCAGACCCCGGCCTGGTCCGGGTCGCCGGGGCCGGGGGAGATCAGGATCGCCGCCGGGTCGAGGGCCCGGATCTGCTCCAGGTCGAGGGCGTCGTTGCGTTCCACCCGCACCGTGGCGGCGAGGGGGTGGTCGGCGGCCAGTTCACCCAGGTACTGGACCAGGTTGAAGGTGAAGCTGTCGTAGTTGTCGAGGACCAGGAGCATGGGGACGGTCTAGACGCCGAGGCGGATCAGCAGGGGGGGCACGAGCAGCAGCAGGGCGATCAGCAGCGACGAGAGGGCGGCGACGAGCACGGCGGCGGCGGCGCAGTCCTTGGCGATGCGGGCCAGGGGGTGGAACTGGCGGCCGATGGCGAGGTCCACCACCGCCTCGGTGGCGGTGTTGAGCAGCTCCAGCACCAGCACCGCCGCCACCGTGAGCACCAGTACCGCCAGGCGGTCAGCGGCCAGCCGCAGCCACAGCCCCAGGCCGAACACCACGGCCCCCGTGAACACATGGATGCGGAAGTTGCGCTGGCTGGCGAAGCCGTAGGCCAGGCCCTGGGCGGCGTAGCGGAAGCTCGCCGGCAGGTCGCCCGCCACCTTCCACGCCCCCACCCGCAGGCGCCTGCCGCGGCGATGCACGTCGTTGGTCACGTCGCTGGTCACTTCGCGGAGGGCCGGCGGATGTTCCTCTGGAACGAGCATCGGCATCGCACCGCCGTTGGAGGGACAAGCGGCACCCTACCGCCGATGACCGCTGGGAACAGCCCCTGTCAGGAGGGGGACGCCGCCAGCAGGGCCGTCTGCCGGGCCAGCATCGCCTCCAGGCTGTCGTCATCGGGGTGATCCCAGCCCAGCAGGTGCAGCAGGCCATGGCTGGCCAGGAACAGCAGCTCCTCCTCCAGGCCGTGGCCGGCCGCCTCGGCCTGCCGCCGGGCCGTGTCGAGGGAGATGACGATGTCGCCCAGCTCCAGCCACTCCGGCTCCGCCCCCGGCGGGGCCGGCGGCGCCTCCTCCTGGGCGGCGAAGGCCAGCACGTCGGTGGGGCCGCTGTGCTGGCGCCAGGCCTGGTTGAGCTCGGCGATCGTGGCGTCGTCCGTGAGCTCCAGCCCCAGGCTGTAGCCCTCGGCGCGCAGGGGGGCCGGCAGCTCCGGCCGCAGCTGGGCCAGCCAGGCGCCCAGGTGGGAGCACCAGAGCGCCTCGGCCCCGGCGGGGTCCGCCAGGGGCTCCGGGGGCATGGCGTCACCGGCAGCCCCGGACTCCAGGCTGAAGGCCAGGTCGATCTCCGGCGCCGCCTGTGGGGTGGTCATCCCGGCAGGCTGGGGCGACCCAGCCAGGCGATCAGCAGCAGGAAGCCGCTCAGGCCCAGGGCGGTGAGGCCGAAATGGAGCAGGCTCTGGCGGCCCTTGCGCACCATGTTGCGCATGGCGAGCTTCACGAAGCTCGGGTTCTCGCCCCCGGCCTCGGCGGTGGGGGTGGGCTGGGGGCTGGGGCGCTCGGGCATGGGGGGCGCTGCGGTGGGGATCAGGCGGCCGCGTCGGCGGCGATCTCCACACCCTGGCGCAGCAGCGACTGGATGAAGGGATCCAGATCCCCGTCCATCACCCCCTGCACGTCGGTGGTCTCCTGGGCGGTGCGCAGGTCCTTGACCATCTGGTACGGGTGGAACACGTAGTTGCGGATCTGGTTGCCCCAGGCCGCCTCGACGATGTCGCCGCGGATGTCGGCGATCTCGGCCGCCCGCTGCTCCTGGGCGATCACCAGCAGCTTGGCCATCAGCAGGGCCATGGCCTTCTCCTTGTTCTGGAGCTGGGAGCGCTCCTGGGTGCAGCGCACCGCCAGGCCCGTGGGGATGTGCAGGATCCGCACGGCCGTCTCCACCTTGTTGACGTTCTGGCCGCCGGCGCCGCCGGAGCGGGAGGTGGTGACCTCCAGGTCCTTCTCGGGGATGTCGAGCTTGACGTCCTCCTCGAGCTTGGGCATCACCTCCACGCCGGCGAAGCTGGTCTGGCGCTTGTCGTTGGCGTTGAAGGGCGAGATCCGCACCAGCCGGTGGGTGCCCTTCTCGTTGCGCAGGTAGCCGTAGGCGTAGCGGCCGTCAATCTCGATCGTGCAGCTCTTGATGCCCGCCTCCTCCCCTTCCGAGAGCTCGTCCACGGTCACCTTCATGCCGTGGTCCTCGGCCCAGCGGGTGTACATCCGCATCAGCATCAGGGCCCAGTCCTGGGCGTCGGTGCCGCCGGCACCGGCATTGATCGAGATCACCGCCCCCTCCTTGTCGTAGGGGCCGCTCAGCAGGCGCTCCAGCTCCCAGCGGTCGAGGGCCCCCTTGAGGCTCTGCAGGCCGCCGTTGGCCTCGCTGAGGAGCTCCTCATCGGGCTCCAGGTCGTACAGCTCCAGGGTGGCGCGGGCATCGTCGACCGCCGCCTGCCACTGCAGCAGCTGCTCCAGCTGGGCCTTCACCTCATCCAGATGGCGCATCTGCTTCTGGGCCTGCAGCTGGTCGTCCCAGAAACCGGGCTGGGAGGCGAGCTGTTCCAGGTCCCGCTGGCGGGCTTTCAGGGCCGGTACGTCAAAGACAGTCCTGGGCATGGCCCAGGCGGTCGGTGAGCTCGGAGAGGTCGCGCTTGAAGTCGGTGAGATCCAGCAAGGGGAAGCGAATCCGGCGATGGCTCGACCCTATCAGCGCCCCGCCTCCGGTCGCCCCGGGCGTTGCGGGGACCGGGGCAGGCGGATCAGGGCGTCCGCGAGCAGCAGCAGCCGACTGGCGATCAGCAGCTGGGTGCGGTCGCCCTGGGGCGCCGCCGTCGACTCCGGCAGCGCCGCGCTCAGCAGGTCCCGACAGCGGCCCAGGTCCGCCACCGCGTCAGGGGCGTCCCGTCCCTGCACCAGCGCCTCGATCCGGGTCCGGCCGTCGTCCAGCAGCCGCGGGACCAGCCCGGGCGGCACCCAGGCCGCCGGGGCCGCCTCCTTGAGCAGCAGGCCGAGATCCCGCGCCGCGCTCATCACCGTGCTGCCGTGCTGCAGCTGCTGCTGGGCCCGCAGCACCGCCTCGTCCGGCTGGCCGTGGATCAGCGTCCGCTCGGCCGCCAGCTGGGGTAAGCGGCGGCGCAGGCCATTGCGGCGCTCCCGCAGGGCGGCGAACGCCTCCTCCGGCTCGGGACTGTGCGGCAGTCGCTCCAGCAGGCGGGCCAGATCGAGCAGCCAGCCGTCACAGGAGGCCTGCCAGGCGCTGGAGGACCGCTGGCTGTAGATGTGGCGCGACACCAGCACCCCGATGATCACGCCCAGGATCGTCATCACCATCCGCCAGAACACGTAGTGCCACCAGGCGTCGCCGTGGTTCATCAGGCTGCCCGCCACCATGTGGCCGCCCACCACGAAGCCGCTGGTCAGACCGGCGGCGAAGCCGAACAGCCGCACCAGGGTCAGTCCCAGGAACACCCCGAGGGCGCTCGACAGGCCGCCCAAGACCCCCGCGGCGATCACCACGGCGAGCAGTCCCAGCAGGGTGCCGATGATCCGCTCGCGCCCGGCCAGCACGCCGCCGCCGAGGTCGGTCTCGAGAATGATCAGGACCCCCAGGGCCAGAAACAGGCCCTCCGGCAGCGCCAGGTGGTTGCAGGCGGCCACCACCAGCGCCAGGACCGCCCCGTTGCGCACGATCACGGCCGATCGCCCCGGCGCTGTCATGGCGCTGCCGCCAGGCTCCGCAGCCGCAGCAGGGCCTCGCGGCAGGCCTCGGCGTCGATGGAGCGCAGCACGGCCGGCACCCGGACCATGGCGACGGCGTGGCGCAGCGCCTGCTCAAGCGCCTCATGCCGCTGCTGCATCCCGTCACTCGCCAGGCCGTGGGCCTGGGGGCTGCGCAGCACGGCGGCGCGCACGGCGCAGTGGGCGCCGTAGGCGCTGATCAGTTCCTCCTCCCCGTCGTGGGAGGTTCCAGCCAGCAGGGCTTCGATCCGGCCCAGCAGAGTCCGCTCGCTGTCCTCCAGGCGCTGCAGCGGTGAGCGGAACCAGAACAGGCGTTCGACGGCCATGCCCAGCAGCAGCCCCAGCAGGTGCCAGCCGGTCCTGTCGATGACGTACCAGCCCCCCATCCGCTCGTGGGCGGGAACCGCCAGGATCAGCACGGTCATGATCACCGCGTTCATCAGCGTGGCCGGACTCAGCCCCAGCCGGCGTCCCAGCAGCTGGATGAGGACGTAGCCGACCCCGATGGCGAGCCAGTTGTGCAGGGCCTGGGTGAGCAGCACCACCACGGCGCCCCCGAACACGGTGCCCACGATCCGCGCCCAGGCCGCCTCCCGCGACGCCTCCGGTGTGGGCAGCAGGCTCCGGGCGGCGCCATAGACCACATAGAAACCGTCGACCGCGTTGACGTCCGGTCCGGCCGCCGCGTGGATGCCGGCCGCGAGGAAACCGGCGAACCCCACCTGCAGGGCGTTGCGGATCTGCTGGGGCGAAGGGGGACGGGGGAGCATCGAGCCGACGGACCAGGCGCCGCCGGGAGATCAGGCCACAGGATGCCGGGCCTGCGCGGATCGGCACGGGCGGGTCTGGTGGGGCATGGCCGATCCCCTTAAGCTGCGCCACGACGCCCCACGAGTGACCGGATGGAGATCCCAGGAGTCCCCCCAGAGCAATCCGGGCAGGACGCCGTGGAGGTGAAGCCGCCGGCCAAGGTGGAGATCTACACCTATCGATTCTCCCCCGACTGCATCCGGGCCAAGGGTCTGCTGGACCGGCTCGGGGTCACCTACAACGAATTCATCATCGACGACGACGAGATCAACAAGGAAGTGATGATGAAGCGCTCCGGCGGCCGCACCAGCGTTCCCCAGATCTTCATCGACGGCATCGCCATCGGCGGCTACGTCGAGCTCGCCAAGCTCAACACCTCCGGTGAGCTGGGCCCCATCCTGCGTCTGAGCGCGTGAGCCGCGATCGGGACGCCCAGCTGTTCGTGGTCGATCCGATCACGCGCCTGCGGCCGGCCAAGGACTCCAGCGTGGCCCTGATGCAGGCGGCCCAGCGGGCTGGCCTGGCGGTGTGGGTCTGCACCCAGGCCGATCTCTCCAGTGCCGCCGCGGACGACGGCAGCCACCGGCCCCGGGCCTGGGCCCAGCCGGTGCGACTGGCCCCGATGGCCGCCACCGCCGAGGGCTGGAGCGTGCCCGATCCCTGGGTCGAGGCCGACGAGCCCCGTGACATGCCGCTGGATCACTTCCGCTGGATCTGGATGCGCAAGGATCCGCCCGTCGACGAGGCCTACCTCTACGCCACCCAGTTGCTGGAGCTGGCCGAGCCCTTCGGGGTGCGGGTGCTCAACCGCCCGGCGGCCCTGCGGTCCTGGAACGAGAAGCTGGGCGCCCTGCGTTTCAGCCATCTGATGGCGCCGTCGCTGGTCAGCGCCCGGGTGGAGCAGCTGGCCGCCTTCGCCGCCGGCCACCAGGAGGTGGTGCTCAAGCCCCTGGCGGGGCGGGCCGGCCAGGGGGTGGTGCGGACCGCGGCTGCGGCCCCCGGCCTGCGGTCCCTGCTGGAGCTGGTCACCCTCCAGGAGACGCTGCCCGTGATGGTCCAGGCCTTTCTGCCCGCGGTCACTGCCGGCGACAAGCGGATCCTGCTGGTGGACGGGGAGCCCCTCGGCGCCGTGAACCGGGTGCCGAAGGCGGGGGACTTCCGCAGCAACCTGGCCCTGGGGGGCGCCCCCGTCGCCGCCGACCTGACCGACGCCGAGCGGCGCATCTGCGATGCGCTGGCGCCGGTGCTGCGGGCCGAGGGGCTGTTCTTCGTCGGCATCGACGTCATCGACGGCCGGCTCAGCGAGATCAACGTCACCAGTCCCACCGGCGTGCGGGAAGTGGAACGGCTGGGCCGCAAGCCTCTGGCCGATCAGGTGATCGAGCGCCTGCTGGCCGGCTGAGGGGGGCCCTGCTCAGCCGAAGCCGGCCGCCAGCGGCAGGTTGAGCTGCTGCTGCAGCACCCCGAGCTTGAGCGCCACCTCCTGCAGCTCCCGCTCGGGGTGGGAGCCCCGCACCAGCCCCGCCCCGGCGGTCAGCTCCAGCTGCCGCCCCCGCAGGGTGCCGCTGCGGATCGCCACCCGCAGGTCCGTGTCGCCTTCGGTGTCGATCCAGCCGATCGGGGCGGCGTAGTGCCCCCGCTCGAACGGCTCCAGGCTGCGCAGCCAGGCCATCGCCTCGCGCCGGGGCAGGCCCGCCACCGCCGGGGTGGGGTGGAGGGCTTCGGCCAGGGTCAGCGGGGCCTGACCGCGCAGCGACGCCGTGATCGGGGTGTGCAGATGGACCAGGGAGCCGTGGCGGGCCAGCCGCGGCCGCCGCGGCCGCCGCGGATCGAGGCCCGCCTTCTGCAGCACGGCGGTGATCGTCTCCACCACCAGCTCGTGTTCGTGGCGGTCCTTGCGCGACTGGAGCAGGAGATCGGCCGGCTCCCCCAGCGGCGCGGTGCCTGCCAGGGCATCACTGCGCAGCTGGCCCTGCCGCAGGGTGAGCAGCCGTTCCGGCGAGGCCCCCACCAGCGCTTCCCGCTCCGAGCGCTGCCAGAGGAAGCGGCAGCTGCCGGGCTGGCTGCGGCGCAGGTGCGACAGCAGGCTGAGGGGATCGAGGGGACCATCGAGCAACAGCTGCTGGCGCACCGCCAGCACCAGCTTCTGCAGCTCGCCCCGCTCCACCAGCTCCAGGGCCCGGTCAAGGGCGGAGCGGTAGCCCGCGTGCCAGTGGGAGCCATGGGCGATGCCCACCGGGGTGCCCCGGCCCGCCACGGAAGGGCCGCGCCCGACCAGGGCCTCGAGCCGCTGGCGGGCGTCCCAGAGTTCCTCGGCCACGCTGCGGGCCGTGACGTCGCCCCCCAGGCTGCGCTGCAGCCGCAGCCAGCAGTGGCGGCCCTGGCGGCTCAGCTGCCAGGTGGGCAGGACCGCCTGCACCCCCGCCGCTCCAGTGCCGGGATGCAGGGGGCTCTCGAAGAAGGCGAAGGCCAGCAGCACCCGGGGCCGGGCCAGGGCTGGACAGGGGGCCGATTCGCGGGCCAGGCGGCTGAGGCTGAGGCTGCTGAAGCGCTGGGCCAGCTCGAAGCGCCGCGGACCGCTCAGCTCCAGGCTGTTGCACTGGCCGGCGGCGGCGATGCTGAGGCCCGGGGCGCCGTCCCAGAGGAAGCGGAAGTCGCCGCCCGTGCCCAGGTGGGTCAGGGCCACGAGGGGGTCGAGGGCGGCCATCGGCAGGGCCAGGCTGAGCACTCCCTCCTCCTCCAGACGCCGGCTGGCGGCGGTGGCTGCCGAGAGCAGCGCGGAGAAGGTGGCAGGGGCCTGCACCAAGGGGCCGCGGGACCGGGGCGGAAGGCTGCTCAAATGTATGGGCCTTTCCCCGCCCAACGCCCGCGGCCCCCATGTCTGAGCCACAGGTCGTCGCAAGCCGTTACGCCGCGGGGGGTGGGGCCGCCTCTGGGGCCTCTTCCCGCGGCCGCCTCTGGCGGGCGGCGGTGAAGTGGCCCATGTACGCCGTGGCGGTGATGCCGGTGCTGCTGGCGGCGGGCTGGCGGCTGGGCCAGGGTCTGGGCCTGCGGCCCGGGCAGCTGCTGCTCTTCCTGCTGGCCGCCGTGCTGCTGCTGGCCTGGGAGAACCTCGCCAACGACGTCTTCGATGCCGACACCGGCGTCGACACCCACGGCAAGCCCCATTCGGTGGTCAACCTCACCGGCCGGCGCGACCGGGTGCTTGCTCTGGCCAATGGCTGTCTGTTGGTGGGGCTGGCCCTGATGACCCTGGTGGCCCTGCGCAGCAGCACCGCCGTGCTGCTGCTGGTGCTGCTCTGCTGCGGCCTGGGCTACCTGTACCAGGGGCCCCCGTTCCGCCTCGGCTACCGGGGCCTGGGGGAACCCCTCTGCTGGCTGGCCTTCGGCCCCTGCGCCACCGCCGCCGCCCTGCTGGCCCTGGCCCCGGCCGGTGAGGGGGCGGGCGGGGTGCCCTGGGGGGCCGCCCTGCTGCTGGGCAGCGGACCGGCCCTGGCCACCACCCTGGTGCTGTTCTGCTCCCATTTCCACCAGGTGGAGGAGGACGCCGCCCACGGCAAGCGCTCGCCGGTGGTGCGCCTCGGCACCCAGCGCGCCGCCGGCCTGGTGCCCTGGTTCGTGGCCGCGGCCCTGGCCCTCCAGTGGGCGCCGGTGCTGCTGGGCTGGTGGCCCCTCACGGCCCTTCTGGGGGCCATCGGCCTGCCGCCGGCCCGGGCCCTGATCCGGCTCCTCGGCGAGGAGCACCACCAGCCCGAGCGCATCATCGGCAGCAAGTTCCTGGCCCTGCGCTTCCAGGCCTTCAACGGCCTCGGGCTCGCCTGCGGCCTGGCCCTGGGCCCCTGGCTGATGGCGCTGGCGGGCCGGTGAGCGCGGGCGCGGCCATCGGGGGCCCTGGGGGTCGGCTGGCCCTGCAGATCCGGCCCTTCGCCTTCCGGCTGCCCAGGCCGCTGCAGACGGCCACCGGCGCGGTGGCGGCCAAGCGGGGTTGGCTGCTGCGGCTGCAGGGCCCCGACGGCGGCGTCGGCTGGGGGGAGGCGGCGCCGCTCGACCCGGGGGAGACGGGCGCGGTGGCCGCCGCCCTGGAGGGCCTCGGCCCCGACCTGGAACGGATCGATCTGGAGCGCAGCCTGCCCGCCCTGCCGCCCAGCCTGGCCTTCGCCCTGGGGGGCGCCCTGGCCGAGATCGACGCCGAGGTGGGGGCGGACGCCGGTGGCTGGCTGGCCGCTCCCCCATCGGCCTGGCTGCTCCCCGCCGGCGACGCGATGCTCGAGGCCCTGGAGCGGGGGCTCGCCGGCCCTCCAGGCCCGCCCACCTTCAAGTGGAAGGTGGCGGCGGCGGCCGATGGGCTGGAGCGGCGCCTGCTGGAGCGGCTGCTGGAGCGCCTGCCGGCCCACGGCCGCCTGCGGCTCGATGCCAACGGCGGCTGGGACCGGGCCACCGCCGCCGCCTGGGCCGAACGGCTGGGGCAGGAGCCGCGGCTGCAGTGGCTGGAGCAGCCCCTGGCCGCCGGCGACCAGGAGGGCCTCGAGGCGCTGTCCCTGCGGATACCGGTGGCCCTGGATGAATCCCTGCGCCATTGGCCAGAGCTGCGGCAGCGCTGGACGGGCTGGCAGGTGCGACGTCCGTCCCAGGACGGGGATCCCCGGCCCCTGCTGGCCGAGCTGGGCCGGGGGATGCCCCGGCTGATGGTCAGCACCGGCTTCGAGACGGGCATCGGCGCCCGCTGGACGGCCCACCTGGCGGCCCTGCAGTGGCGGGGCTCGACGCCGGTGGCCCCGGGCCTGGCGCCGGACTGGACGCCCGCCGGCCCCCTGTTTGATCCGGACCCCGAGCGGGTCTGGGCGGCGGCGGCCTGAGCCGGGGCCGGCGCTGGCGCCCCTCACCAGCCCTACCGTGCCCGAAAGCGCCGCCTGCCCGTGGCGCTCCGCCGAGACCCCGCGTGGCCGATCCCCCCTGGGCGCCCCTGCTGCTCGATGCCGCCCGGGCCGACCCCGCGGCGGCGGCGGCGGCCCGCCTGGAGCAGGCCTGGGGGCAGCAACGGCTGGTGGCCCTGGCGGGCCCCGGGCAGCAGGGGGAGCTGGCCGCGGCCCTGGGCGGTGCTCCGGGGGAGCTGGCGGACCTGGCCCGGTTCGGGGCCGCCGTGGTGGTGGGCAGCGGCGGCAGCAGCGGCGGCCGCCACTGGTGTCTGCAGCCCCTGGCCCATCTGCAGGCTTCCGCTGACGCCACCGCCGCCTGGCTGGAGGGCCTGGGCCTGGAGCCGGCGGCCTGCCTCCATCTCGACCCTTTGCCCCTGCACCACGTCAGCGGCCTGCTGCCGCTGGTGCGGGCCCGCCGCTGGGGGGGGGAGCTGCGCTGGCTGGCCCCGGCGCTGCTGCGCCGGCCGGAGCTCCTGCCCGAGGCCTGTCCCCTGCCCGGGGGGCGGCCCGTGCTGCTCTCCCTGGTGCCCACCCAGCTGGCCCGGCTGCTGGCCAGCCCTGCGGCCACGGCCTGGCTGGCCGGCTGCGCCGTCATCTGGGTCGGCGGGGCGGGGCTGCCGGCCCCGCTGGCGGCCGCCGCCCGCCGCGCTCGCCTGCCCCTGGCCCCCTGCTACGGCGCCACCGAGACCGCCGCCATGGTGTGTGCCCTGCCGCCGCAGGACTTCCTGGCCGGCGTGCCGGGCTGTGGCGCGCCCCTGGCGGACGTGGCCCTGCGCCTCGATGGCGCCACCGGGGCCGTGGAGGTGCGCTGCGCCCGCCTCAGCCCCGGCCGGCTGGTGGGGGGGCGCCTGCAGCCCCTGCCGCTGCAGCCGGACGGCTGGTGGCGCAGCGGTGACGGCGGCCGGATCGGGCCCGAGGGGCTGGAGCTGCTCGGCCGCCTCGATGGGGCCCTGCACAGCGGTGGCGAGACGGTGTTCCCGGAGCGGCTGGAGGAACGGCTGCAGGCCGAGGCGGCCCGCGACGGGGCTGACGTGGAGGCCCTGCTGCTGCTGGCCCGCCCCGATCCGGAATGGGGGGAACGGCTGGTGGCCCTGGTGCGGCCACGGCGTGAGGCGGAAGGGGCCGAGCTGCTGGCTCTTCTGCAGGCCATCACGGCCGCCTGGGCCCCCGCCGAGCGGCCCCGGAGCTGGCACCTCTGCCCCTCGCTGGCGCCGACCGCCGCAGGCAAATGGGAACGGGGACGTTGGCAGCGCTGGCTGGACTCGCTAGAAGCCTTCTGAACCGCCCCTGCCGCCATGACCGAAAGTCAACAGGTCGAGACCAGCAACAAGAAGCTGGCGGCAGGGCTGCTGGCCATCTTCCTGGGGTCGCTGGGCATCCACAAGTTCGTCCTCGGCTACAGCAAAGCCGGGCTGATCATGTTGCTGGTCACGGTGCTCACCTGCGGCTTCGGCGCTTCGGTGATGGGAATCATCGGGGTGATCGAAGGCGTCATCTATCTCACCAAGTCCACCGACGAGTTCCAGGCCCAGTACATCGACGCCACCCGGGAGTGGTTCTGATGCCCGTGCTCCGGCCGGCCGGGGCCAAGCCACGACGGCTGGCCCTCGCCTTGGTGGCGGGAGGTGGGCTGGTCAGTTTCCTGGCCCTGGCGGCCACGCCCCATGACGGCCTGCACCCCCTGGCCCTGATGGCGGCGCTGCTGCCGCTGCAGCTGGCCGCCCTGGCCTGGGCCGGGATGCACCGCCGCTAGGGGCCCGTCCGGCTGGCCTCCAGCCACTCCACGATCCAGCCCGGCAGGGCCGTCCGCCGCCGGCTGGCCGCCTCAATGGCCACGTGCCGGGTCAGGCCGGTGGCCGCCTCCTCGGGGCCGTGGAGGAAGCGGTAGCGAATCTCGAAGCTGCCGCCGTCGAGCTGCAGGGGCCGCAGCTCGATCGCCAGGGGATCGCCGCAGGCCAGGGGGCGCCGGTAGTCGGCGCTGACGTGCACGATCGGCAGGGCCACGGCCGGGGTCCGGCCCGGCCCGGGGAAGATCTCGCCGGCCACCACGCCAAACCGCTCCAGGCTTTCCTCGTAGGCCACATGGCACCAGCGCAGCAGCTGGTGGAAGTGCATCACCCCGGCGGCATCGGTGTCACCGAAGCGCACCGTGCGGCAGAGCAGCAGCCAGTCGGCCGGGTCGGATGGGGACATGCAACCTCCGTGGCGCCGGCAGGGCGCTCCTGGGCCCATGCTGGCGCCCCCTTCTGCCCCGGGCAGGCCCGAAGTCGTTGCTGGCCTGCCGGAACGCCCCTAGGTTCCGCCCAGTACGCAACCTTCCCCTTGGCCGCCGCGATCGCCTACGAGCCGCCCAGCATCTCCAAGGCCTGGGACGCCTTCCTGGCCCACATCCCCACCATCCTGCTGATCTGGGTGGTCACGATCGTCATCGGCGTCATCGGCTTTGTGGTCTCCCTGGCGCTCACCACCCTGGGGGTGGGTCTTTCCAGCGGCGCCGCCGGGGCAGACAGTGCCGCCGGCCTCGCGGCGGTCCTCGGCAACCTGGTGCAGCTGCCGTTCACGATCCTTTCGAACCTGGTGGGGGTGCTGTTTGTGGCGGTTCCAGCGATGCATTACGCCAGTGGCGAAACGATCGACGCCGAAGCCGCCCTGCGGGTGCTGATGCACCGACCGGTGCGCTACATCCTGGCCGGCGCGCTGTTCACGATCGTCGCCGCGATCGGCTTCGTCCTCTGCATCCTGCCGGGCCTCGCGGTCACCCTGGTGATGCCGGTCTACGTGAACAAGATCTTCCTCACCGACAGCCCCATCCTCGAGGCCTTCTCCTCCTCGTTCCAGGCCGTCTACGGATCCCCCCAGGGCCGCATCTTCGCCGGCATCGAGCTACTGGCCTGGCTGCTGGTGCTGGTGGTATCGGTCTTCACGTGCTTCCTGGGCTCGTTGGTGGCGGTGCCGGTGGCCACCTTCTACATCCAGAACGCGGCCTACCACAGGGGGGTGCTCAGCTGAGGGGGCAGGGCCGAGTGATGCTGCCGCAACTGCTGGCGAAGGTGGTGGCATCCACGTAATGCCTTGGGGTCCGCATCAGCAGCTGCCAGGCGTCGCGGGGGGGCAGGAGATTGAAGCGTTCGGGATAGTGCTCGAGCAGCAGGGCCCTCACCTGGGGGTAGTACGCCGGATTCATTCCCGGAAAGATGTGGTGTTCCGTGTGATAAGAGAAGTTGAGGTGCAAAGTGTCGAAGAAGGCTGGCATCTTCAGTGAGATGCTGTTGATCAGCGGATCGTTCGTCTCGGTGAGCTGGCAGGCCAGGTGATTGGTGTAGATGTAGGCAATCACGACGCTGTAGCCGATCCAGATCGGCAGGAAGTAGCCGAGAAGCAGCGGGACCGGCCGCAGGCCGATGAAGCCGATGATGGCCAGGTGGACCATCACCACGGCGGCCAGTTCGATGGCGATCCGCCGCCGCTCCCGGCGGCTCACCTGAAAGGAGAACACGGGGTAACGGGTGGATCCGTTGTTGAACAGCAGTACGGAGGTCAGGTTCCGGAAGGCATGCACACCCCAGGCTGAGGTCATCCCCACCCACAGCCAGAAGGGATGAACTTCCAGCGAGGGAACGAACAGGTTCTGGATCCACTTACCCCAGCTGTGCGGTTGCTGAAGGGTGTAGTTGCGATCCGGATCCTGTTCGGAATTGGTCTTGCCGTGATGCTCTCTGTTGTGAACGGCCTTCCACAGGGTGGGGGGCATCCACAGCAGCGCCAGGCCGAGCACCTGAACGGCCTGGCGCAGCTGGGGCTGGCGGATCGCCTTGCTGTGCATCAGGTCATGGGTGGCGAAGAGCAGCACCACCACGGCATTGCCCATCACCAGGGCGAAGGGCAGAAAGATCAGCAGGCCCTGCCAGTGGCTGGCATCCAGCTGGCGGGCCATGGCCCAGCCCAGCAGCAGGATCGCCCCATTGAGGCCGAGAACGATGGGGGTGGCCCGATCGGGCGTGAAGGCTTCGTCCGGCAACAGGGGGCGAAGCTGTTTGGCGTAGTCGGGCTGGGCAATCAGGTTCTGGGGATCAACGGGGGCGACGGTGCCGGACGGGTGATGCAAGCAGTTCCTTGGGCGGCCCGGAGAGCAAGGAGGGAGGGCCGACCGGGATGCAGGCTAGGGAGCCCGATCGCCCCACTGCGCTGTCTGGGCCTGCCCTGTGGACAGCGGCCGGCGTGGCTCAGCTGAGCGGAAACGCCTGCAGGCCGATGCCATAGGTCAGCCCCATCCGGCCGGCCCAGTAGAGCAGCAGCAGCATGCCCATGGCCGCCAGATGCCAGCCCCGCAGCAGCCGGGGCACCAGCCGCCCGGTGCGCAGGGCCGCCAGCGACCAGAGCACCAGGCCGGCCGCGACCACGGGCCCGAAGGCGTGCAGGGCCACGGCGTCATCCAGGCGACCCACCAGGCTCGCCGCCGTGGCCCTGGTCAGGTAGCAGGTGGGGCAGGGGATGCCGGTGAGGGCCCGCAACGGGCAGCTGAAGCCGGGCAGGCCCGGATGCAGCCCCTTGAGCACCAGAAAGGCGGTGGCCCCCAGCGGCAGCAGGGGGCCGCAGCGTTCCAGCCGGCGGATCCAGCGCCGGCCGGCCGTGCTCACCGATCCACCGATCCCATGATCACGTCGATCGAACCGAGGATGGCCATGATGTCGGCCACCTTCGCCCCCTTGAGGATGTGGGGCAGGATCTGGAGGTTGTTGAAATCGGCGGCGCGGATCTTCCAGCGCCAAGGGGTGACGTCGTTGTTGCCCATGATGAACACGCCCAGTTCACCCTTGCCCGATTCCACCCGGCAGTAGAGCTCGCCATCGGGGATCTTGAAGGTGGGTGCCACTTTCTTGGCGACGTACTGGTAGTCGAAGCCGTACCACTCGCTCTTCTTGCCTTCGGCCATCCGCCGGGCTTCGAGATTCTCGGTGGGGCCACCGGGAATCATGGCGATGGCCTGGCGCAGGATCTTCAGGGACTGGCGCATCTCCTCGATCCGCACCCGGTAGCGGGCGTAGCAGTCACCCTCCTTCTCCCAGGCCACCGACCACTCGAAATCGTCGTAGCACTCGTAGTGATCCACCTTGCGCAGATCCCAGGGCACGCCGGAGGCGCGCAGCATCGGACCGGAGAGGCTCCAGTTGATCGCCTGCTCCCTGCCGATCACACCGAGCCCCTCGATCCGCTTGCGGAAGATGGGGTTGTTGGTGATGAGTTTCTCGTACTCGTCGATCTTGGGGCCGAACCAGTCACAGAAGTCAGCGCACTTCTCCAGCCAGCCATACGGCAGATCGACGGCCACCCCGCCGATGCGGAAGTAGTTGTTGTTGATCAGCCGCTGGCCGGTGGCCGCTTCCCACAGGTCGTAGATCATCTCCCGCTCCCGGAAGATGTAGAAGAAGGGCGTCTGGGCGCCCACGTCGGCGAGGAAGGGGCCAAGCCAGAGCAGGTGGTTGGCGATGCGGTTGAGCTCCAGCATCAGCACCCGGATGTAGCTGGCGCGCTTCGGAACCGGCACGTCGGCCAGCTTCTCCGGGGCATTGACCGTGATCGCCTCGTTGAACATGCCTGCCGCGTAGTCCCAGCGGCTCACGTAGGGCACGAACATGACGTTGGTGCGGTTCTCGGCGATCTTCTCCATGCCGCGATGGAGGTAGCCGATCACCGGCTCGCAGTCGATCACGTCCTCGCCGTCGAGGGTCACCACGAGCCGCAGCACCCCATGCATCGACGGGTGGTGGGGGCCGAAATTGACCACCATCGGCTCGGTGCGGGTCTCGAGCTGGGTCATGCCCTTCGCAAGGAACGGAGTGCCGGGATCTTAGGAAGGTGAGATGGCCGTTTCGTTCGCCCATCTCCCGGTTCTGGCCGATTCGGTGGTTGAGGCCTTCTCCGGGTTGCCTGGACAACCAGCCGGTGCCTATGTCGGGCAGGCCCTGCTGCTCGACTGCACCCTCGGCGGGGGCGGCCACAGTGCCCTGCTGCTGGCGGCCCACCCCGCTCTGCGCCTGATCGGCCTCGACCGGGACCCCGCCGCCCGCGCCGCGGCCACCGAGCGGCTCGCCCCCTTCGGCGATCGGGCCGTGATCCAGGCCGCCAACTTCGCCGACTTCACCCCGCCCGCCCCCCTGGTGGGGGTGCTGGCCGACCTCGGAGTCAGCAGTCCCCAGCTCGACGAGCCCACCCGGGGCTTCAGCTTCCGCGCCCCCGGCCCCCTGGACATGCGCATGGATCCTGCCGCCGGTGAGACCGCCGCCGAGCTGATCGACCGGCTGGAGGAGTCGGCCCTGGCGGACCTGATCCACGGCTACGGCGAGGAGCGGCTGTCACGCCGCATCGCCCGGCGCCTGGTGGCCGAACGCCCCTGGGCCGGCAGCGGCCGCACCACCGCCGATCTGGCCTATGCCGTGGCCGGCTGCTTCCCCCCCAAGGCGCGCCATGGCCGGATCCACCCGGCCACCCGCACCTTCCAGGCCCTGCGGATCGCGGTCAACGACGAGCTGGGCGCCCTCGACCGGCTGCTGGAGCGGGCCCCCGACTGGCTGGTGCCAGGGGGGCTGCTGGCGGTGATCAGCTTCCACTCCCTTGAGGACCGGCGCGTCAAGACGGCCTTCCTCAGCGATCCCCGCCTGGAGCGGCTCACCCGCAAGCCGCTGGTGGCCAGTGAGGTGGAGGAGCAGGCCAACCCCCGCAGCCGCTCCGCCAAGCTGAGGGTGGCCCGCCGTCTGGCCTGACCCCGCCGCCATGTCCCTGGCCAGCCTGCCCAGCCTCGACCGCGCCGATCTGCTCTGGTGGATCGCCCTGCTGATCCAGTCCCTGGCGATTCCCGGCACCGTGCTGCCGGTGGCGCCCGGCCTGACCCTGCTGCCCCTGGGCGCCCTGCTCTGGTGCTGGGCCGTCGGCTGGGCCGCCGGCTGGCCGGCCCTGGCGCTGGCGGTGGTGCTGCTGCTCCTCGGCTGGGGTGCCGAGGCCCTGGGCCTGCTGCTCGGCCCGGCCCGGCTGCAGGCCACCCGCTGGAGTTACGTCGGTGCCGGCGTGGGTCTGGTGGTGGGTCTGCTGGGGCTGCTGCCGGCCCTGCCGGTGGGCGGGCCCCTGCTGGGTGCCCTGGTGGGTCCGCTGCTGGGCGCCAGCCTGGGGGAGCTGATCACCGCCCCGCCGTCCCTCGGCCCGCCCGGCCTGGGCCGGCTGCGCCGCTCCCTGCTGGTGGGCCTGGCGGTGGTGGCCGGGATGCTCGTCAGCCGGGTGGCCCAGCTGCTGCTGGCCCTGGTGGGGGTCCTGGGCTTCGTGCTGCTGACGGTGGGCCCCTTCGCCCCCGGGCCCGCCGGCTGAGATCCCTCAGCGGCCGGGCAGGGGCGGCAGGGGATCGGGGCCGCCGCCGGCCAGGGCCAGCTGCCGGTAGGCGGCGGTGGCGATGCAGACCACCAGGGGCCAGGCCACGAAGGCCCCCACCAGGCAGGCCAGCAGACCCAGCAGCACCAGCAGACCGCCGATCAGGGTGAGCAGCAGCACCATCAGCCAGCTGGGATCCACCAGGGCCCGCCCGCGCTGGATGGCGGTCCGCGAGCCGGCGCGCTCGAACAGCACGATCTGGGTGAGGAAGCTCTGGTTGATCGCCAGGTAGATCACGCCCAGCAGCAGCACCCCCAGGAGCAGGGCGAACACCACCGCCAGGCTCAGACCCAGCACCTCCACCAGGGTGCGGCTGAAGGGCACGAGCTGGTCGGCGTAGAAGCTGAGCAGGGCCAGGGGGCCGCCCACCAGCAGCAGCAGGCCGATCAGGGGCACGGCCACCACCGCCGCCAGCAGCAGCCAGGCCCGCAGCAGCCGCCCGAACACCTCCCCGTCCCAGCGCATCAGCTGCCCCAGGGAGGGGTGGCCGCCCTGGAGGGCGCTGCCGGCGCCGCGCACCAGCCCGATGGCGCACCAGAGATTCAGCAGCAGGTTCGCCGTCAGCCCGATCAGGTACAGCACCCAGTCGAGGGGGTCGCTGGAGGCCACGCCGCCGTTGCTGATGCGGCTCTGCAGGGGCTGGATCAGGAACTGGAGGGCCACCACCACCAGCGGGAAGCCCACGAAGGGACCCGGGCTGCGGCTGAAGGCACGCCAGCCCTCCTGGAGCGCATCACCGAAGTTGAGCCGGGGCCCCTGTCGACCGCCGGGTGTGCTCATCCATGCCAGGCCATAGACCCGAAAGCTAGACAGGCACTCGCAGCTGTGCCACCGCCTCGCCCACCGCCGCCACGGCGACGTCGATGTCCGCCGCCGTGGTGCCCCGACCCAGGCCGAAGCGGATCGCGGCGCCGGCGGCGCGGCGGTCGAGGCCGAGGGCGGCCAGCACGTGGGAGGGGCTGCCCTGGCTGCAGGCCGAACCGGTGCTCACCGCCAGGACCCGGCGCAGCTGGCGGTGCAGGCGGGTGCCGTCCACCCCCTCGACGCTGACATTGAGGCTGTGGGGCAGGCACTGGCGCGGGTGGCCGTTGCGGTGCACCCCGCCCAGGGCCGCCAGCTCCTCCCACAGCCGGTCCCGCAGGGCCCCGAGCCGTCCGGCCCGTTCCTCCCGGTCGGCCAGTGCGCCCGCCACGGCGGCGCCAAGGCCCACGATCAGGGGCACCGGCAGGGTGCCGCCCCGCAGCCCGCCCTCCTGGCCGCCGCCGAGTTGCTGGGGGGCCAGGGGCACCCCCGGGCGCCGCAGCAGGGCGCCCACCCCCTTGGGTCCGTAGAGCTTGTGGCCGCTGAGGCTGAGCAGGTCGATGCCGAGGTCGGCCATGGCGAGGGGAATGTGGCCCACCGCCTGGGCGGCGTCGCAGTGGAACAGCACGCCGCGATCGCGGCAGAGGGCGCCGATGGCGTCCAGGGGCTGCAGCACACCGATCTCGTTGTTCGCCGCCATCACCGACAGCAGCAGGGTGTCGGGCCCCAGGGCCGCCGCCAGGCGCTCGTGGTCCACCAGGCCATCGGCCTCCACTGGCAGCACCGTGAGCGGAAACCCATGGCGCTCCAGCCAGGCCAGCGGCTCCAGCACGGCCCGATGTTCGGTGGCCAGGGTCACCAGCCGGCGGCGGGCTTCCCCCCGCTCCAGGGCCGCCTCGGCCACCCCGCGCAACGCCAGGTTGTTGGCTTCGGTGGCGCCGCTGGTGAAGACCACCGCGTCGTCGGCCATCCCCAGCGCCCCGGCCACCCGGCTGCGGGCGATGTCCACCGCCGCGCCCGCCTCCAGGGACGGCCGGTGCAGCCGGCTGGAGGGGTTGGCGGCGTTCGCCGTCCACCAGGGCGCCATGGCCGCTACCACCGCCGGATCGCACGGGGTGCTCGCGTGGTGGTCGAGGTACGTCAGCATGGGGTCATGCTGATCCGTCCCCGCTCCTTCGGTGTCCCCCCCCTGCGGCTGGGGTCGGCCGTCCCGATGGCCCCACTGGCGGCGCTCACCCTGGCGGCGGTTGCTCTGACGGCGGCCTGGCCCCTGGCCCTGCCCCGCCCGGCGGCCGCCCAGGGCGAGTCCCGCAGCAACGAGGAGAGTCGGCCCAAGGGCTTCCGGGTGCTGCTGGACAGGGTCACCCACCGGGGCCGGGAGGTGGTGGGCATCTACGGCCTGGTGGCCGAGCCCGCCCAGCCCGGGATGTGGCGCGTGCAGGTCTGGGAGGAGCTCGACGACCGGGTGACCGTCGCCACCGACAAGATCGGCTGCAGCGTCACCGCCCCCCTGCGGATCACCGGCAGCTCCCGCCGGCTGGTCATCCGCGAGCTCAATCCGGGCGGGGTGATCACCCCGGCTAACCGCCTCGATCACCTGATGTGGTGGGCCGTCTGCTTCCCTGAGCAGGCCGGCAGGGATCCCGCCAGCCTCGGTCCGGTGGCCCGTCAGCTGGGCTACAGCGGCCTCCTGCCTGAACGGGAACAGGTGGTGCTCGGTCCCGGTCGATAGATTTCCCCCATGAGCCAGGAACCCTCCGCCGCCGCCGGCCCCACCCCCGAGCCGTCCGGGCCGCCGGAGGGGGCCGAAGCCGCCGTCAGCACCCCGGTGCGGCTGCTGCTGGTCGATGACGAACCCGGACTGCGCACGGCGGTCAAGGCCTATCTGGAGGACGAGGGATTCGCCGTCACCACCGCCAATGACGGCGAGGAGGGCTGGACGGCCGCCCAGGCCCAGATGCCCGACGTCGTGATCACCGACGTGATGATGCCCCGCTGCGACGGCTACGGCCTGCTGAAGCGTCTGCGTGCCGACGAGCGGCTCGGCGGCACGCCGGTGATCTTCCTCACCGCCAAGGGCATGACGGCCGATCGCATCGCCGGCTTCCAGGCCGGCGCCGACGACTACATCCCCAAGCCGTTCGATCCGGACGAACTGGTGGCCCGGGTGCGCAACGTGGTGCGGCGCCAGGAGCGGCTGCTGGCGGAGGCGGCCCGCTTCGCCGATGCCGACATCGGCGCCATGGCCCGCCAGATCACTGAGATCCGCTCGATGCTGGGCGGCGGTGGTGGCTCCGGCACCGGCAGCGGCGGCAGCACCCGCAAGCCCGTCGGCGACGTCAAGCTCGACTTCACGCCCCGCGAGGCGAGCGTGCTGCAGCTGGTGGCCGAGGGGATGATGAACAAGGAGATCGCCCGCCGGCTGGAGACGTCGATCCGCAACGTCGAGAAGTACGTGAGCCGGCTGTTCATCAAGACCGGCACCGCCAGCCGTACCGAGCTGGTGCGCTTCGCCCTCGAGCATGGGCTGGTGGATTGACGCCGCCCCGTCCCCACCCCTGACCCTGCCGCCGGGCTGGCTGCCCTCCCGCCCCAACGGCGGCTGGGCCTACCGCGACCGCATCCCCCCCGCGGCAGCCGGCATGGGGGTCGTCGCCTTCTACGCCGGGCGCTACGGCCACACCAGCGCGGCGGCCTGGGAACGGCGTCTGGCGGACGGCGAGATCAGCCGCAACGGGGTGCCGCTGCGGGCCGATGCGGTCCTGGTCGGCGGGGATCGGCTCGTGTGGCAGCGGCCCCCCTGGCCGGAGCCCGCCGTCCCGGCCCACTGGGACGTGATCCACGACGACGGCGATCTGCTGGTGATCGACAAGCCCAGCGGCCTGCCCGTGCTGGCGGCGGGCGGCTTCCTGGAGCACACCGTGCTGCGGCTGCTGGAGCGCCGCCATGGCGATGACCCCGCCGGCGTGCCGAGGCCGGTGCACCGCCTGGGGCGCTTCACCTCCGGCCTGCTGGTGTGCGCCCGCCGGCCCGCTACCCGCGCCTGGCTGAGCGCCCAGCTGCGGGAGAGCACGGGTTCACTGGCCAGCGGCGCGGGTGGGGGCGTGGGTGGCAGCGTCGGTGGCGGGCTCCCGCCCTTCCGCAAGCTCTACCGGGCCCTGCTGGTGCCGGGCCGGCTGGCGCTGGCGGCCGGCGACAGCCTGGCGATCACCACGCCGATCGGCCGGCGCCCCCACCCGCCGCTTGGGGAGATCTGGTGCGCGGCCGAGGCCGGCGACCCGGCCGCCCTGGCGGCCCACAGCCAGCTCACCCTGCTGGAGAGCGGCGGCGAAGCCGATCTGGTCGAGGTGGCGATCCTCACCGGACGTCCCCACCAGATCCGTATCCACTGCGCCGCCATCGGGGCGCCGCTGCTGGGGGATCCGCTGTATCGGCCGGGCGGGTGGGCCCGCCCCGGGGGACTGCCGGGCGAGGGTGGCTACCGGCTCCAGGCCCGCTGGCTGCGGCTGCAGCGGCCGGACGGGTCGGTCCTGGAGCTGGAGGCCCCACCGGCGCAGGACCTGGCCATGGCGGCGGCGTCCCAGGCCGGCTGAGCCGCAGAACTCAGTCGCAGATCGGTGTGACCGTTTCAAGGCGGGTTTCCCCGTTCCTGTACAGGCTGTACAGAATCGGGAAAGACCCGGCAACACCGCCTCCGGTGCTGATCAGGCCGCTGATCGGGCCGGGTCGCGCTCGAAGGCGATCAGGCGGGAGAAGTAGAACGGCGCCTGGTTGAGGCTGCGGTGGACGGGGCGGAACCCGGCGGCGGCGGCCGCCGCCACGATGCCATCTTCCCGCAGGGTGTAGGCGCGGGTGGTCTTGCTCGGTCCGGGGAACAGCTGGCCGATCTGCTTGAGCACCGCCAGCAGCGGCGTGTAGGGGGCGAAGCTGACGATCAGCTGCCGCTCGGCCATGGCGGCCAGGTGCCGCACCATCGCTTCGGCGGCCGCCTGGGGGTAGTGGATGAAGACGTCCAGACAGATCACCGTGTCGTAGCGGCCCTGGAGGCTCTCCAGATCGGAGGCGCTGAAGCTCAGCCGATCCGAGGCGAGACCGGCCTCGCTTGCCCGGCGGCTGGCCTCGGCCACCATGGCGGCGGAGAGATCGCTGGCGGCGATCGAGCCGGCCCCGAGGGCGGCCAGGGGCAGGCTGAGGCTGCCGACACCGCAGCCGGCATCGCAGAAGCTGCGGCTGGCCAGGTCGCCCTGCTGCTGCAGCCAGGCCAGCACGGCGTCCACGGTCTTCTGGTGGCCGATGCGGATGTTGCGCTGGACCCGGTTCACCTCCTCGCTGTCGCTGTAGATGCGGTTCCAGCGCTCGAAGCCGGTGCTCTCGAAGTAGGCCTGCACCTCGGCCTTCTCGGCCTGCGTCTCAGCCTGTGCCTCGGTGGGCGCGGGGGGTTGCAGTTCCGGGGGCATGGGGCGCAGGGCCGTTCAGGTGGGCCGGATCCTAGGGAGCGGGGGCCAGGGTCCCCGCTTCGGATCCGCCGGCCACCGCGTGGGGGCGCCGCCAGTCCAGACGCCCGTCGGCCGCCGTGCTCCAGCGCAGGGTGTCCGCCAGGGGCCGCCCCAGCAGCAGCTGCTCCAGCGGCTGCCGCTCCCCCAGCAGGCGCCGCGGGGCCAGGGTGGCCGCGGCGATCGACGCCGGCACCAGGCCGCCCCAGCCGGCCAGCCGCCGCACCCCCTCCAGCAGCGGCAGGGTCACCCCGGCCAGGGTGCCGTCCTCCAGCCGGCAGCTGCCGTCCTCCACCAGCAGGACGCGCTCGTCCCAGCGGTGGCGGCCGTCCGCCAGTCCGTAGGGGGCCAGGGCATCACTGACGATCACCACCTGCCGGGGCGCCAGCCGCTGCAGCAGCACCGCCATGGTTGGGTCCACGTGGACGCCGTCGGCGATCAGCCCCAGGGCCACCTCCCCCTGCCGCAGGGCCTCCCCGACCGGTCCCGGGGCGCGGTGGTGCAGCCCGGCCATGGCATTGAAGCTGTGGGTGAGCATCCCCACCCCCTGGTTGAAGGCCCGGCGGGCCTGCACCGCATCGGCGCCGCTGTGGCCCAGGCTCACCACCACGCCGGCGGCCCGCAGCGCCGCGATCACCTCGGCGGCCCCCTCCAGCTCCGGGGCCAGGGTCACCAGGGCGACATCGGCCTCCGGGCCCCCCTGGAAGCCGGCGATCAGCCGCTCAAGGGCAGCCCGGCTGGGGGTCTGCAGGTGCTGGGCCGGATGGGCACCCCGGCGCTCCGGCGCCAGGAAGGGCCCCTCCAGGTGGGCGCCCAGCAGACGGCAGCGGCCGGGCCGGTGACGGCGGCGGGCCTCGGCCAGCACCGCCAGGGCCCGGCGCAGGGCCTCCGGGGCACAGGTCACCAGGGTGGGACAGATGGCATCCACCCCATCCCTCCACAGCAGCTCCAGCAGGGCCTGCAGGCGGGGCAGATCGTCCAGGCTCAGTTCGGGGAAGGCCAGCCCCAGGCCACCGTTGATCTGCAGGTCCACCCCCCCCGGGGACAGCCAGTCGCCGCCCCAGTCCTCCCCACCGGCCCGGCTGCCCGGCGGTGTGGGCCGCACCCGGGCGATCCGCCCCTCGTCGTCGACACCGACCCGCCAGCGCCAGCCCGCCTCGGCCAGGGCCGGGTCGTCGCCCGCCAGTCGCAGGTTGGTCAGCCAGCGCATCCGGGCAGCGACGAGACGGGACAATGCCATCCTCGCCGCCACCACCCCATGGATCCCGAACCCGCCCCGTCCGCGAGCACAACAGTCCCCCGGGTGGCGATCGTGATGGGCAGCGATTCCGACCTGCCGACGCTGGAGCCGGCCGTGCGGATCCTGGAGCAGCTGGGGGTGGCCAGCGAGGTGCGGGTGCTCTCGGCCCACCGCACGCCGCGAGAGATGGCGGAGTTCGCCGAGGCTGCCGCGTCCCGGGGCCTGCGGGTGATCATCGCCGGGGCCGGCGGCGCCGCCCACCTGCCCGGCATGGTGGCGGCGTTCTCCATGCTCCCGGTGATCGGCGTGCCGGTCCGCAGCCAGGCCCTCTCCGGGGTGGACTCCCTCCATTCGATCGTGCAGATGCCGGCGGGGATCCCCGTCGCCACGGTGGCCATCGGCGGCGGCCTCAACGCGGGCCTGCTGGCGGCCGCGATCCTGGCCACCGCCGATGCCCGGCTGGCGGAGGCCCTGGAGGCCTACCGCCGGGGGCTCCACGATCAGGTGGTGGCAAAGGATGCGCGCCTGCAGGCCCTCGGCAGTGCCGCCTTCCTGGCGGCGATGGGCCAGGGATGAGACGCTCCCCGTCGCCGGCCCGGCAGGCCAAGCTGGTCGACGATCGTCGATCCTCCGGGGCCAGGCCCCGCTCCCGCTGATGCTCGAGCGGCTGGTCCTGCCCCCCTGGCTGCGGTTCTCCCTGGCCCTGCCCCTGCTGGTGCTCAACCTCTGGGTGCTGCGCCAGCTGCTGGTGCCCCTGGCGCCGTTCCCGGCCCTGTTCCTGACGGCGGCCCTGCTGGCCTTCCTGCTCGACATCCCCAGCCGCTGGCTGATCCAGCGGGGGCTGCCGCGGGCCCTGGCCCTGCTGCTGGTGCTGGGGCTGAGCCTCTCGGCGGTGGTGCTGGCGGCCCTGGTGCTGGTGCCGCGCCTGGTGGAGCAGCTCGGCGACCTGGTGCTCGCCCTTCCGGGCTGGCTGGCGGAGGGGGAGACCCTGCTGGGGCAGTTGCAGAGCTGGGCCACCGAGCGGGGGCTGCCCACCGATTTCGGCGGGCTGAGCAGCGATCTGATCACCCGCACCAGCAAGATCGCCTCCCAGCTGAGCCAGCAGGTGCTGGGGATCCTGGGGGCCACCGTCAGCATCACCGTCAATACGGTGATCGTGCTGGTGCTGGCGGTGTTCCTGCTGCTGGGGGGCGAGGGCATCGCCAGGGGATTGGCGGAATGGCTTCCCGCGGGCACCCGCGCCCTGGTGCTCAGCACCCTGGATCGCACCTTCCGGGGCTACTTCGCCGGCCAGGTGGTGCTGGCCCTGATCCTCAGCGGCGCCCAGAGTCTGGTGTTCACCCTGCTGGGGATTCCCTACGGCGTGCTGTTCGCCGTGGCGATCGGCTTCACCACCCTGATCCCCTACGCCAGTGCCCTCACCATCGTGGGGGTGAGCGTGCTGCTGGCGCTCGAGGATCCACGCACCGGCCTCGAGGTGCTGGCGGTGGCGATCAGTGTCGGCCAGGTGGTCGACCAGGTGATCCAGCCGCGGCTGATGGGCTCGATCGTGGGGCTGCAGCCGGCCTGGCTGCTGATCAGCCTGCCGATCGGTGCCCGGCTGGGGGCGTTGATGGGGCTGGGGGAGCTGCTGGGCCTGCTGCTGGCGGTGCCGGTCGCCAGCTGTTCCAAGACCTTCCTCGATGCCTGGGCCCTGCGCCTGCGCAGGGAGTGGTCAGAACCGGGGCCGCTCAGGCTTCCGCCGGAGCCGGAATGATGCCGCGGCGCTCCAGTTCGGCCATCACCTGGGCGACCGAATCCTCCAGGCTCTGCTCCCCGGTGGCCACCCGCAGCTCGGGGGCCTCGGGGGCCTCGTAGGGGCTGGAAATGCCGGTGAACTCCTTGATCTCCCCCGCCCGGGCCTTGGCGTAGAGCCCCTTGGTGTCCCGCTCTTCGCAGACCGCCAGGTCGGCGGCGCAGTGGATCTCCAGGAAATCACCGTCCTCCACCAGCGCGCGGGCCCGCTGGCGGTCGGCCTGGAAGGGGGAGACGAAGGCGGTGAGCACCACGACGCCCGCATCCAGGAACAGCTTGGCCACCTCACCGATCCGGCGGATGTTCTCCTCCCGGTCGGCGTCGGAGAAGCCCAGGTCGCTGCACAGCCCATGGCGCACGTTGTCGCCATCGAGCACGTAGCAGGCCAGTCCCTGTTCGAACAGGGCCGAATTCACCGCGTTGGCCAGGGTGCTCTTGCCCGCCCCGGAGAGCCCCGTGAACCAGAGGATGGCGCTGCGGTGGCCCCGCTGGTGGGCCCGGGCGGCGCGGGTCACGGTGGAGTGGTGCCAGACGATGTTGGTGGTCTTGGCCGGCGAGGTCATCTCGGACACGGAAACGGGGCGGGGGCTTCGGGCCGCATTCTCCCCTACCCCCCCGCCTGCTTCGGCCGGTAGCCGTCCTTCTCCAGGGCGGCCAGGGCCGCCGCCACGTGATCCCCCTGCAGTTCGATCACCCCGTCCTTGAAGGTGCCGCCGGTGCCCGTGCCGGCCTTGAGCCGCTTGAGCAGCTGGCGCGCCTCGGCTTCGGGAGCCTCCAGGCCCGTGATGGTGGTGACCAGCTTCCCCCCCTTGCCGGCCCGGGTGCGCTGCACCCGCACCTTCTGGAGCCCCCTGGGCGTCGTGGCCGAGGCGGCCTCGGGCCGCTGCAGGTTGTCCGGCCCGCTGAACTCCCTCCAGCCCCCCTTAGGCACGGGTGGGCCCTCCCGCGATCAGTCGCTGGAGGCGGCGGCCGGCGGCGGCGGCCAGCCGGGTGGGCAGGGACCTGGGGCGCATCGTCTCGGGCAGGGCGGGGGGCTCGGAGAAGTCGTAGCCGTCACCGACGCGGTGCCGGGCCATGGCCTTGTGGTTGGCGGCGGCCGTGTAGTGACAGACGTAGGAGCGACGGGTGAGCGCGGGGTCGCCCATCGGGGTGCCGCCGTGGATCAGGGCCCCGTGCCAGATCAGCACATCGCCGCGCCGGGGCAGGTAGATGGTCGGCGTCCAGTCCTGGGCTTCGATCAGGGCCTCCAGGTACGGGCCGTAACCCGCCGCCGTGTGGGGGTCGCCGTCGCGACTGGCCAGGATCCCACCCCCGCCCCAGTCGTAGAACTGATCGTCCGCCAGCAGATGGGAGCCCTTGTAATAGACGAGCGGTCCGGCCTGATCGCTGATGTCCTCCAGGGGGATCCAGGCGGCGGCCAGGTGGCCCAGCCGGCTGTGGTGATGCACGTAGGAGAAGTCCTGGTGCAGGGACTGCTCGCTGCTCTTCCAGAAGGTGAGCGACTGGATCAGCCCCGGCGACGATCCGAAGAGTTCATCGAGGAAATGGATGATGGGATCGGCGAAGGCCAGTGAACGGGCCGCCTCGAAGTAGCGGTGCAGGTCGTTGAGCTTCAGCCCCGGGGGGGCCGTACGGAGATCGGTGATGCCGAGCCGGGGCAGATTGCGCAGAACCCGGGCGTCGTAATGCTCCGCCTTGCCATCGATGCCGATCATGCCGTGCAGCAGTGAGGTGCGGGCCAGACCCGGCAGGGCCTCGAGGTCGCCGTCCATCCGATCGAGAAGCTCAGGGTCCAGCGCCTGAGGAAAGATCACCACCCCATCCCGCAGGAAATCGAGCACCGGGCCGGAATAGATCCGGCCGGCCAGATCGGGCTGCTGTCGATACAGGCGTTCCGCCAGAGGCAGGGAGGTCAGGTAGTCGGCGGGAAGCATCTCTGACGTTCGTGGGCGACGCGGTCGGAAGCAGTTCGGGCGGATGGTTCTCCGGTGGCAACCGGATCTCCGCTCCGCCGCTGCCGCCCTGGGTGGCGGCTACCTAAGGTGAATCATCTCCTCTCGCGCAGCGCCGGTGACCAGCACCGCCCCAACCCGCAGCGCCGATCCTGCCGAGCTGCAGCCGTCGGTCCGCCCGGATGGCCTGGGCCGTTTCGGCCCCTTCGGCGGGCAGTACGTCCCCGAAACGCTGATGCCCGCCCTGGCGGAGCTGGAGGCGGCCGCGGCCGAAGCCTGGGCCGATCCCGCCTTCACCGCCCGGCTGAATCACCTGCTGCGCACCTACGTGGGCCGGCCCACGCCCCTCTATGAGGCCGAGCGGCTCACGGCCCACTACGCCCGCCCGGAGGGCGGTCCGCGCCTGTGGCTGAAGCGCGAGGACCTCAACCACACCGGCGCCCACAAGATCAACAACGCCCTGGGCCAGGCCCTGCTGGCGCTGCGCATGGGCAAGAAGCGGATCATCGCCGAAACGGGCGCCGGCCAGCACGGGGTGGCCACGGCCACGGTCTGCGCCCGCTTCGGGCTGGAGTGCGTCATCTACATGGGCGCCGAGGACATGCGCCGCCAGGCCCTGAACGTGTTCCGGATGCGGCTGCTGGGGGCCACCGTCCAGCCCGTCACCGCCGGCACCGCCACCCTCAAGGACGCCACCAGCGAAGCCATCCGCGACTGGGTCACCAACGTGGAGAGCACCCACTACATCCTCGGTTCGGTGGCCGGCCCGCACCCCTACCCGATGCTGGTGCGGGATTTCCATGCCGTGATCGGCCAGGAAGCCCGGACCCAGTGCCTGGAGTCCTTCGGCCGGCTGCCGGATGTGCTGATCGCCTGCGTGGGCGGCGGCTCCAATGCCATGGGCCTGTTCCATCCCTTCGTCCAGGACACGTCCGTGCGTCTGATCGGGGTGGAGGCGGCCGGGGAGGGCGTGGCCACCGGGCGCCATGCCGCCACCATCACCGAAGGCCGGGTGGGGGTGCTGCACGGCGCCATGAGCCTGCTGCTGCAGGACGACGAAGGCCAGGTGCAGGAGGCCCATTCGATCAGCGCCGGCCTCGATTACCCGGGCGTGGGCCCGGAGCACAGCTATCTGCGCCAGATCGGCCGGGCCGAGTACGCCGCCGTCACCGATGCCCAGGCCCTTGAGGCCCTGCGGCGGGTGAGCGAACTGGAGGGCATCATCCCGGCGCTGGAGACGGCCCATGCCTTCGCCTGGTTGGAGTCCCTCTGCCCCACCCTCGCCCCCGGCACCGAAGTGGTGCTCAACCTCTCGGGCCGCGGCGACAAGGACGTCAACACCGTGGCGGAGAAGCTGGGCGACGGCCTGGCGGGCTAGGCCCTCAGAGGGGGTCGTGCTCCCAGGGGAAGCGGGGCAGCTTGTGGAGCCCCTCCTGCATATGGCGGGCCCACACGTCCATGGTGTGCTGGATCTCCGGTGCCTCCTTCTCGAGCTTCAGGTGCCGGCTCACCTTGAAGGCGTCGCGGGGGACCATGGCGATCTCGAAGGGTGGCCCCACGGTCAGATTGGAGCGCCGGGTGACGATCTCTGACACCAGGCAGAGCCGCGCCGCATCCTCCAGGGAGAGGTCGGGGCGGCCGATGTAATCGAGGGGAGGCTTGCCGTACTTGGTCTCGCCGATCTGCAGGAAGGGCGTGTCGTCGGTGGCCATGATCGCGTTCCCCTGCGGGTAGATCATGTAGAGCCCATGGGGCTGGCCAGCGATCTGGCCGCCGAGGATGAAGCTGGCCTCGCCGCTGGCGCCCGCCTGGCGCAGGTTGGGATTGAACTCCTTCTGGACCATCACGTTGAGCCGGCCGATGTAGTCGGCCACCTCGAACAGGTAGCGGGCCGTGAGCATGCTCGGCCCGGCCGGAGGGTCGTCCTGGCGGGTCCACTGGGGGCTGGGGCCGGCGCCATGGTTCTCGATGTCACGGCGGATCCGGTTGAGCACCGCCTGGGTGGTGCCCAGATTGCCCGCCGCCATCAGCACGAACAGCCGGTCGGGGGCCGGGGCCAGCACGTGCATCTTGCTGTAGCTGGAGATGTAGTCGACGCCCGCGTTGGTGCGGGAGTCGGAGGCGAACACCAGGCCGCTGTGGAGGAGGAAGCCGAGGCAGTAGGTCATCAGCTGAGCAGCCTCTCCAGGATCGAGGCCACCGACTGGACCGCGGCGCGGGCGGTGGCGTAGGCCATGCGCATCGGCCCCACCAGGCCCACCTGGCCCCGGCCGCCGTGCCCGGTGCGGTAGGTGGCCTGCACCACCGCGCACTGGCCGAGGGCCGCATGGGGATGCTCCGTGCCGATCCAGATCGCTTCGTTCAACACCGGGTCCTGGGAGCCGGTGAACCCGAGCAGGGTGCGGGGGCCGTGCTCCACCAGCTGCACCACGGGCAGCAGGCTGGAGCTGTGGCGGAATTCGGGCTGGGCCAGCAGGCCGCCCAGGCCGGCGGCCACCACGGCATCGAGCTCCTCGCTGCGGATGCGGCCGTGGCTGTCGAGGGCCTGTCGCAGCAGACCGCCGCTGCGGCGCAGTTCCGCCGGCAGCCGCTCCCAGGGGATGCGGCCGTTGCCGCCGGCGCGGAGCTGCTCGTTGCTCCAGCGCTCCAGGATCGGCAGCTCCTCTTCCAGGCCGGCGCCGAGGCGCAGGTTGAGGCTGGTGCTGAAGTCGGGCCCCTGGACGAGAAACACCAGCAGCCGGTCGCCGCTGGGCACGAGCCGCACCGCCTGCAGCAGGGGGCTGGGCCGCTGGGGGCGGGTGATCAGGCTGAGCAGGCCGGTGAGATCGGCCAGGCGGCGGGCCAGGTGCAGCAGCAGGTCATCGAGGGCGGCCCACTGCAGGCTGATCCCGGCCAGCTCACGCTCCAGCTGCAGGGCGGCGGCCCCCGGGGCCGGCAGCAGCTGGTCGACGTAGAGGCGGTAGCCGCGCTGGCTGGGGATCCGGCCGGCGGAGGTGTGGGGCTGGGTCAGCAGGCCGCGCTGCTCCAGGGCCCCCATGGCCGTCCGCACCGTGGCGGGGCTGGCCGGCAGGCCGAAACGCCGCACCAGCGTGTGGCTGCCCACGGGTTCGACGGTGTCCACGTAGTGCCGCACCGTGGCCCGGAGGACCTCCTGTTGTCGGCGCGGCAGCGTGTCCAAGGAATGGGGGAAAAGTTGAAAAGATAAACAGAAGATTGATCCTAGGTGCGGTGGACCCGCCACCGGCCCGGGGCGGGGACTCAGTAACGGGGAACCTGGGGATCCACCTCCCGGCTCCAGGCGTCGATGCCCCCTTTGAGATTCCAGACGTCGCCGTAACCCTTCTCCTGGATCAGCCAGCAGGCGAAGTCCCAGCTGCGGATGCCGGCATGGCAGAGCACCACCACCGGTTGCTCGCGGTCGAGGTGGGTCTCCAGCTCCGGCAGCCACTCGCGGTGACGGCTCAGCGGGAGGTGCACAAAGGCGAGCGGCAACGTGGCCAGGGCCAGTTCGCCGTCCTCCCGCACGTCCACGATCCGGAGAGGTTCCCCCTCCGCCAGGCGCCGTTGCAGCTCCACGGCGGAGAGGGTGCGGGGGGTGCCCGGGGGGGTCGGCTCGTCCATGGCGGGCGTCGGAGGGGGGGTGGCGTCAGGATGGTCCCATCCTGCTGAGAACAGATGAAGGCCCGCCCATTCCTGGCGGTGCTGCTGGCCCTGGTGCTGGTGGTGCTCGGTCTGGGGCTCGGTGGCTGGTGGCTGGTGTGGCAGCGCAGTGCCCTGCGTCTCCAGCGGCTGCCGCTGGAGGTGCCGCGGGCGGCCCGGTTCGTGCCCCGGGACGCCCCCTTCAGCCTCCACCTGTTCACCGATGGTGAGCAGCCCCTCGACTATGCCCGTGCCGTCGCGCCGCCCCGCCGGCGACGCCAGGCGGCGGAGGCGGTCGGCCGGCTGCGCGACGGGGCCTTCGCTGCGGCCGGTCTCGATTACGGCACGGAGCTGAGCTCCTGGCTGGCATCACCGGTGGGCCTGGCCCTGTTCGAGGCGGACACCGGCGGCGCGGCGGGGGCCACCCGGCGTGGAGGGTGGCTGCTGGTGCTGGGCAGCCGGGACGACGGTGGCGCCCGCCGCTTTCTGCAGCGGTTCTGGCAGACCCGCAGCCTGGCGGGCACCGATCTCCAGATCAGCACGTACCGGGGCCTGGGTCTGATCAGCGGCCGGGGAGCCCTGCTGGGCCGGACGCCGATGCCCCTGGCCACGGCCCTGGTGGATGACGACCTCGTCCTGATCGCCTCGGGACGGGGGGTGCTGGAGCAGGCCCTCGACGTGTCCCAGATCGACGAGCTCAACCAGGCCGGCCAGCCCGGCTTCCAGGAGGGTCTGCGGCGTCTTGGCACCGGGGCCGCCCTGGTGCAGGCGGCCCCGGATGCCCTGGAGCGCTGGCTGGGGCTGCCGCTGCCGGCCCCGGCCGACCAGCGGCCCGGCGGCCTGCTGCTGGCCCTGCGGCCCGACGGCCGCAGCCTGCGGCTGTCGGGCCTGCTGGAGCTGCCGCCACAGACGACGCTGCCCGAGGTCGGTGCCGACGGCGACCTGGGCCGGGCCCTGCGGGCTGCCCTGCACCGCCCCTCCGCCAGCCTCGCCGTGGTGCAGGACCCCGCCGTCATCGACGCGATTCCCCTGCTGCAGCCGCTGCTGAACCGCATGACTGGAGGGGCCGGGGCGGCGGGGCCTCTGCCCGCCCTGGTGGTGGGGGCCGACGCAGGCCCCCTGCTGGCGGCCGCCAGCGGCGAGCGCTGGCTGCTCGGGACCGCGGCCGATCGCCCGGCGGCGGCCGCCGTCGAGGCCTCCCTGGCGGCCGATGGCCTGATCGCCGCTCCCCTGGACGTGGAGGGCCGCTCGCTGCAGGTCTGGACGCGGCTGCGGGCCGGCACCGGCCGCCGCGACGACAGGGCCGAGCAGCTGCAGGCCCCCCTGCTGGGCTGGCGCTGGCAACGGGGCGACCAGGCCTGGTGGGGGGAGTCCCTGGGGCAGCTGGAGAGCCTCGACGCACCGGGTTCGAAGGGCGCTGCACAGCCCAAGGACCCGCTGGAGGTCCTCGCGGCCCCGGCGGCGGCCTTGCAGTGGGCCCTCGATGGTCCGCGGGCCCGCGACCTGCTGGCCTCCTGGCAGCCGTGGCAGCGCCTCACCGCCCTGGCCGGAGGCCCCCTCAGTGACCCGGTGGCGGGGCTGGCCCTGGCCCTGACGGGGGAGTCCGGGGTGCTGGCGGTGGATGCCCGTCTCGACTTCGGGGACGCCTGACCATGGCGTCTCTGGGCTGGGACCTGCTGCTGCTGCGCCATGGCATCGCCGAGGAGCGCAGCCCTGACCGCGTCGACGCCGAGCGGGAACTCACCGCCGCCGGCCGGGCCCGCACCCGGGCCGTGCTGGAGCGGGCCGCCGGCCTGGGGCTGCGGGCGGATCGCCTGCTCTCCAGCCCCCTGGCCCGCGCCCGGCAGACGGGGGAGATCGCCCGCGAGGCCGGGCTGGCCCCGGCCCTGGAACTGGCCCAGGCCCTGGAGCCGGGGGGTGACCCCCTGCCCCTGCTGCCGGCCTGGCGGACCCAGGCGGAGGGGGACGCGGCGGCGCCCTTCCGGCTGTTGCTGGTGGGCCATGAACCGGACCTGGGGCTGCTGGCGGCCCGCCTCCTGGGGGCGCCGCCCGGGGCCATCACCCTGCGCAAGGCGGGCCTGGCCCTGCTGCGCCTGCCCGTGGTGCCGACCGGGGCGGCGCTGGCCGGCAGCGCCCGGCTGGAATGGCTGGTGCGGCCCAAGCTCTGGCTGCCCCGCCCCTGAGCCGGCAGCCGGCGCTACGGCAGAAGCCCGTTCCTGCGCCTAAGTTCGTCCCATCCACAGGATTCGGCATGGCGGCGGTGAGCACCCCAGAGGCCAACGACCCTCAGGGCACCCCTCCCTCTCCATCGCCCCCGGCGCCGGCCATGCCCACGTTCCGCCCCGGTCTGGAAGGGGTGCCGGCCTCCCAGTCGGCGGTGTGCGATATCGAGGGCCAGCGGGGCCTGCTCACCTACCGGGGCTACCCGATCGAGCAGCTGGCGAGCCACAGCAGCTTTCTGGAAACCGCCTACCTGCTGATCTGGGGTGAGCTGCCCACCATCTTCCAGCTGCGGGAGTTCGAGCAGGAGGTGCAGATGCACCGGCGGCTCAGCTTCCGCATCCGCGACATGATGAAGTGCTTCCCGGCCACGGGTCATCCGATGGATGCCCTGCAGGCCAGTGCGGCCTCCCTGGGGCTCTTCTATTCCCGCCGCGCCCTCTACGACCCCCAGTACATCGTCGATGCGGTGGTGCGGCTGATCGCCAAGATCCCCACGATGGTGGCGGCGTTCCAGCTGATCCGGAAGGGCCAGGACCCGATCCAGCCCCGGGACGACCTGGCCTACTCGGCCAACTTCCTCTACATGCTCACCGAGCGGGAGCCCGACCCACTGGCGGCGCGGATCTTCGACGCCTGCCTGATCCTGCACGCCGAGCACAGCCTCAACGCCAGCACCTTCAGCGCCCGGGTCACGGCCAGCACCCTCACTGACCCCTACGCGGTGGTGGCCTCGGCGGTGGGCACCCTGGCGGGCCCCCTGCACGGCGGCGCCAACGAGGATGTGCTCGACATGCTCGACCAGATCGGCAGCATCGACCAGGTGGAACCCTGGCTCGACCGGGCCATCGCCCAGAAGCAGAAGATCATGGGCTTCGGCCACCGGGAGTACCGGGTCAAGGATCCCCGGGCCGTGATCCTGCAGGGCCTGGCGGAGGAGCTCTTCCAGCGCTTCGGCCACGACGCCATGTACGACGTGGCCCTGAAGCTGGAGGAGGTGGCCGGCCGGCGGCTGGGGCCGAAGGGGATCTACCCCAACGTCGACTTCTACTCCGGTCTCGTCTACCGGAAGCTCGGTATTCCCCGCGACCTGTTCACCCCCATCTTCGCCATCGCCCGTACGGCAGGATGGCTGGCCCACTGGAAGGAACAACTGGGTGCCAACCGCATCTACCGTCCCTCGCAGATCTACACCGGCCCCACCGAGCGGGGCTGGCTCCCCCTGGAAAGCCGTCCGGTTCCTGGCTGAGTCACTGGCTGACCCTTTTCCCCCTAGGTTCCCCCCCAACGGAGTTCTCTGATGCTGTCCACTGGCCTGCTGGGTGCCGCCGTTGCTCCCCCCGGTCTCGACCTCCAGTCGAGCTTCCTCGACCTCGCCCAGGCCATGGGCCTCACCCCCGGGGCGGCCCGCCTGCTGTGGCTGCCCCTGCCGATGGTCCTGGTGCTGGTGGGGGCCGTCGTCGGCGTGCTGGTGAGTGTCTGGCTCGAGCGCAAGATCTCGGCGGCCGTGCAGCAGCGCATCGGCCCTGAGTACGCCGGCGCCCTGGGGGTGCTCCAGCCCTTGGCCGATGGCCTCAAGCTCGTCTTCAAGGAGGACATCATCCCGGCCCGGGCCGATGGCCTGCTGTTCAGCCTCGGCCCCGTGCTGGTGGTGGTGCCCGTGATTCTGTCCTGGCTGGTGGTGCCCTTCGGCCAGAACCTCCTGATCAGCAATGTGGGGGTGGGCATCTTCCTGTGGATCGCCCTGAGCAGCATCCAGCCCATCGGCCTGCTGATGAGCGGCTACTCCAGCAACAACAAGTACTCCCTGCTGGGTGGTCTGCGGGCCGCCGCCCAGTCGATCAGCTACGAGATCCCCCTGGCCCTGGCGGTGCTGGCGGTGGTGATGATGAGCAACTCCCTCAGCACCGTCGACATCGTCGCCCAGCAGACCGGGGCCGGCATCTTCAGCTGGAACATCTGGCGTCAGCCCGTCGGTTTCGTGATCTTCTGGATCTGTGCCCTGGCGGAATGCGAGCGCCTCCCCTTTGACCTTCCTGAGGCGGAGGAGGAGCTGGTGGCCGGCTATCAGACCGAGTACTCCGGCATGAAGTTCGCCCTCTTCTACCTGGGCAGCTACATCAACCTGGTGCTCTCGGCCCTGCTGGTGTCGGTGCTCTACCTGGGCGGCTGGGGCTTCCCGCTGCCCGTCGAGTGGATCACCGGCTGGCTGGGTCTCTCCCCCGACGCCCCGCTGGTCCAGGTGATCACCGGCTCGATCGGCATCGTCAGCACGATCCTCAAGGCCTATCTGCTGGTGTTCTTCGCGATCCTGCTGCGCTGGACCACTCCGCGGGTGCGGATCGACCAGCTGCTCGACCTGGGCTGGAAGTTCCTGCTGCCGATCGCCCTGGTCAACCTCCTGGTCACCGCCGGCCTCAAGCTGGCCTTCCCGGTGGCCTTCGGCGGCTGAACCCGTTCCCCGGATACCAACACAGCGGCCCCCTCGGGGCCATCATGGTCCCCATCCCGTAACCCCCTCGCCCTAGCCATGTTCGGGTTTCTCAAGCAAGTCGGTGATTACACCCGGGAGGCGGTGAGCGCGGCCCAGACGATGACCCAGGGGCTGGCGGTCACCTTCGATCACCTGCGGCGGCGGCCGATCACGGTCCAGTACCCCTACGAGAAGCTGATCCCCTCCGAGCGGTACCGGGGCCGGATCCACTACGAGCTCGACAAGTGCATCTCCTGCGAGGTGTGCGTGAGGGTCTGCCCCATCAACCTGCCCGTGGTGGACTGGGTGATGAACAAGGCCACCAAGAAGAAGGAGCTGCGCAACTACTCGATCGATTTCGGGGTGTGCATCTTCTGCGGCAACTGCGTGGAGTACTGCCCCACCAACTGCCTCTCCATGACCGAGGAGTACGAGCTGGCGGCCTTCGATCGCCACAGCCTCAACTACGACAACGTCGCCCTCGGTCGCCTGCCCACCAGCGTCACCTCCGACCCGGCGGTGTTCGCCCTGCGGGAACTGGCCTACCTTCCCAAGGGCGCCATGGATCCCCATGGGGTTCCCGCCAGCGAGCCCCGGGCCGGCCGGCTGCCGTCCCAGGTGCTGGAAACCCTCCCCTCCGACAGCACCGCAGAGTCCTGATGTCGATCGCTTCCACCACCCAGCAGATCTGTTTCCTGGTGCTCTCGGCCACCACGGTGATCGGCTCCCTGGGCGTTGTCCTGCTGCCCAACATCGTCTATTCCGCTTTCCTGCTCGGCGGCGTCTTCCTCTCGGTGGCCGGCCTCTACCTGCTGCTCAACGCCAGCTTCGTCGCGGCCGCCCAGATCCTCGTCTACGTCGGGGCGGTCAATGTCCTGATCCTGTTCGCGATCATGCTCGTGAACAAGAAGGAAACCCTCGCCGCGATCCCCGGCCTGCTGGTCCGCCGTCTGCTGTCCGGCGCCGTCTGCGCCGGCCTGTTCGCCCTGCTGCTGCGGGTGGCCTTCACCACCCCGTGGGCGCTGCCGGGTCCCACGCCGGTCGGCGAGGAAGCCACCATCCGCATCGGCGAGCACCTCTTCACCGACTATCTCCTGCCCTTCGAGCTGGCGTCGGTGCTGCTGCTGATGGCCATGATCGGGGCCATCGTCCTGGCCCGCCGCGATGTCTTCAGCACCGACGTGATCACCGGTGAGCCGGCCGATCAGGGTCTGATCGAGAAGGATCGCACCCCCCTGCTGATCGAGACGTCCGCCAACGCCCCCACCCTGCTCACCAAGCCATGATCTCCGACGCCGCCTCCCCGATCCCCCTCGAGGCCTTTCTCGCCGTCGCGGCGATGCTGTTCTGCGTCGGTGTCTGGGGGCTGATCAACAGCCGCAATGCCGTGCGGGTGCTGATGAGCATCGAGCTGATGCTCAATGCCGTCAACATCAACCTGATGGCCTTCTCCGACTACCTCGATGGTCAGCTGATCCGGGGGCAGGTGTTCGCGATCTTCGTGATCACCGTGGCCGCGGCCGAGGCGGCCGTCGGTCTGGCCATCCTGCTGTCGCTCTATCGCAACCGCGAAACCGTCGACATGGAGCGCTTCAACCTGCTGCGCTGGTAGCGGTGTCAGCGTCCCCGGTTTCCGCCCATGCGGCTTGAGAGGGTCTGGCTGATCCTGCGCAAGGGCAGCCAGGCTGCCCAGCGCCAGGCCCGTCGCTGTGCCCAGGACCTGCGCTCCCAGGGGGCCAGCGTCACCACCGCCGTCAGCGGGCTGGGGCTGAACCCCTTCCCCGGCCTTCTGGCCACCGAGGCCGAGCTGCCGGACCTGGCCGTCGTTCTCGGCGGGGACGGCACCGTGCTCGCCGCGGCCCGTCATCTGGCCAGCTACGGGGTGCCGGTGCTCAGCTTCAACGTCGGCGGCCACCTGGGCTTCCTCACCCACGAGCGGCGCCTGCTCAGGCTGCAGGGCGATGGCCACGGAGAGCCGGGCCACGATCCGGACGACACCCTCTGGCAGCGCCTGCGCGACGACCGCTTCGCGATCGAGCGGCGCATGATGCTGGAGGCCCGGGTCGACCGCGGCGACGGCGTGCCCCAGGAGGGGGACGTGGCCTCCGACGGCGACCTCAGCGGGGGCGGCGATGGCCCCCACACGGCCCTCAACGACTTCTACTTCCGTCCCGCCCTCGACGAGCTCTCCCCCACCTGCATGCTCGAACTCGAGATCGACGGGGAGGTGGTGGATCAGTACCGGGGCGACGGGCTGATCATCGCCACCCCCACCGGCTCCACGGGCTACGCCATGGCCGCCGGGGGGCCGATCCTCCACCCGGGCATCGAAGCGATCGTGGTCACGCCGATCTGCCCGATGAGTCTCTCCAGCCGGGCGGTGGTGGTGCCCCCCGGCTCCAGGCTGTCGGTGTGGCCCCTGGGGGAGGCCAGCCGCCGGGTGAAGCTCTGGAAGGACGGGGCCCATGCCACCGTGCTGGAACCCGGGGATCGCTGCGTCCTGCAGCGGGGCCGCCATCCGGTGCTGATGCTCCAGCTCGAGCAGAGCCCCTCGTACTACAGCACCCTCACCCACAAGCTCCACTGGGCCGGCAGCCTCACCGCCGGCGAGCCGTCCCGCAACTGATCCGCGCCCATCCACGCCCCGACGCCCACCCTGACCCATGGCCCTGGAAATCGAGCGCCGCTTCCTCGTCCGTGGCGAGCTGTGGCGCCCCCATGCGGTCGGAGAGAACCTGATCCGCCAGGGGTATCTGGCCAGCGGCCGTGACGACCTCACCCTGCGGGTGCGGCTGGCCCGCCCCCCGGAGGGCCCGATGGCGGCCTTCCTCACCCTCAAGCTGCCGGCCGCCGGCGGGGGCCTGATGGGGCCGGAGCATGGGGAGCCGATCCCGGCGGCCGGTCAGGCCCTGACGCGGCAGGAGTACGAGTATCCGATTCCGGCCGACGACGCCGAGGCCCTGCTGGAGCGGTGCGACCATCGGCTCGGCAAGATCCGCTTCGGCCTGGACCTGCCCGGGGGCGACTGGGTCCTGGATGTGTTCGAGGGGGCCAATGCGCCCCTGGTGGTGGCGGAGGTGGAACTGGAGCGCGCCGACCAGCCGGTGGCCGTTCCCCCCTGGTGCGCCCTGGAGATCACCGGCCGCCGTGAGCTCAGCAATGCCGCCCTGGCACACCGTCCCCTGGCGATGTGGCCGGAGGCCGACCGTCAGGCCCTGCTGGCCCAGGCCCACGGAGGACCCGACTGAGGACCCCACCGGTGCCGCTCAGCCGGGGCCTGTCCCGGCGTCAGGGGGCAGAGCGCAGCAGTTGAATCCGTCACGGCAGATCTTGCCGTGATCCATCGCCCAGTTCAGCAGGGCCACCCGGTTCTTGGCGCCGGTCTTGGTGAAGATGTTGCTGACGTGGTTGTCGACCGTGCGCTTGCTGATGGTGAGCTGGCCGGCGATCTCGAGGTTGGTCAGTCCGGTGGCCACCAGCTCGATGATCTCGATTTCCCGCTCAGATAACTCGCTGTGTGGATGCACCATGGGCCGCTCCAGGGACGGGGATGGGGACAGTGAGCTGGAAGCCGCCATGGACCTGCGCTCAGCCATCGGCTCCTCGGCGAGGGCTGTTTCACTCTAGGCAGCGGCTGCTCCATGATGCCCCTGTCTTGGAGATGGCCGTTGCAGCTTCGACAGGCCCTGGCGGACGGTCGGTTCGCCGTGACGGCGGAGGTGACACCGCCCCGGGGGGGCGATGCCACGCGCACCCTCGAGGCGGCGACGGCGCTGCGGGGTCTGGTGCATGCGGTCAACGTCACCGATGGCAGCCGGGCCGTGATGCGGATGAGCAGCCTGGCGGTGTGCCGTCTGCTGCTGGAGGCCGGCATCGAGCCGGTGCTGCAGATGACGTGCCGCGACCGCAACCGCATCGCCTTGCAGGCCGATCTGCTCGGCGCCCATGCCCTCGGCATCCGCAACCTGCTCTGCCTCACCGGTGACCCGGTGCGGGCCGGCGATCAGCCCGGGGTCCGGGCGGTGAACGAGCTGGAGGCGGTGCGGCTGCTGCAGCTGGTGCGGGGCCTCAACGCCGGCGAGGATCCGGTGAAGGGGGAGCTGCCGGATGGGGCCACGGCCCTCTTCCCCGGCGCCGCCGCCGATCCCCAGTCGCGGAGCTGGAGTGGGCTTCTCTCCAGGGTGCGCCGCAAGCAGGAGGCGGGCGCCCGTTTCCTCCAGACCCAGATGGTGATGGATGCGGCCGCCCTGCGCCGCTTCGTGGAGGAGATCACCGGCCCCCTCGGACTGCCGGTGCTGGCCGGGGTGTTTCTGCTCAAGTCGGCCCGCAATGCCCAGTTCATCAACCGCGTCGTGCCGGGGGCCTGCATCCCCCAGTCCCTGATCGACCGCCTCGCCGGCGCGGCCGATCCGGCGGCGGAGGGGGTGGCGATCGCCGCCGAACAGGTGGCCGCTTACCGCTCCATCGCCCAGGGGGTGCACCTGATGGCCATCAAGGCCGAACACCGCATTCCCCAGATCCTGCGGCTGGCGGGCCTAGGGGGCGCCGCTGGCGGCGAGGTCGGTGCCCAGCAGCTCGGCCATGGCCTTCTGCTGCGGTGAGGGGGTGCCCACGTCCTGGCGGCGCGAATCGGTGATCAGCCAGTCGAGGGCGGCCTCCTGGAGATCGAAGTGGTCGCCGTTGCGGTCGACGCAGTAGCGGCCGTAGACCAGCTTCTCGACGAGCTGGACCCCGGGGCCGATCCGGGAGTAGTCGAAGATGATCGAGTTGTCGATCGTGGCCCCTTCGCAGATGTGGCAGCTCGGCCCGATCATGGCCGGCCCGATGATCGTGACGCCGTTCTCGATGCGGGTCATGCCGCCCACGAAGATCGGCCCCTCGACGTGGATCTGGTCCCAGTCGGCCGCCACATTCAGGCCCGCGTAGATGCCGGGGCGCACCTGCTTGCCAGGAATCTGCACCTGGCGCACATCCCCCTGCAGCACGCTGCGGATCGCCTGCCAGTAATCCGGCACCTTGCCGATGTCCACCCACTCGAATTCCATGGGCAGGGCGTAGAAGGGGGCCCCGGATTCCACCAGCCTGGGAAACAGGTCGGCGGCGATGTCGAAGGGTTCGCCGCTGGGGATGAAATCCAGGACGGCCGGTTCGAAGATGTAGATGCCGGTGTTGATCATGTCGCTGGCGGCCTCTTCCACCGACGGCTTCTCCTGGAAGGAGAGCACCCGGCCGGCTTCGTCGGTCACCACCACCCCGTAGCTGCTCACCTGGTCGCGGGGCACCCGTTTGGTGATCAGGCTGGCCATGGCCCCCTTCTCGCGATGTCGCCGCACGGCTTCGGTGAGGTCGAGATCGATGAGGGCATCGCCGCAGAGCACCACGAAGGTGTCGTCGAAGAAGGACTGGAAGTCCTGGATCTTCTTGAGGCCTCCGGCCGAACCCATGGCTTCGCCGATCAGCTCACCGTCCTTGATGCGTCCCTCGAAGCTGTAGGCGATCTGGACATCAAAGCGCTGGCCGTCGCGAAAGTAGTTCTCGATCTCCTCCGAAAGGTGGGAGACATTGACCATGATTTCGTTGAAACCGTGCTCCCGGAGCAACTCGAGCAGAAACTCCATCACGGGTTTCTGGAGGATCGGAATCATCGGCTTGGGCGTTGTGTGCGTGATCGGACGCACCCTTGTTCCCTTGCCTGCCGCCAGGATCATCGCCTTCATCGGCGTCGTTTCAGGTCGGAGGTGAAGACCCACCCTACGGAGAAAACTCAGGCGGCCACTGCCTCCAGAGCCGGCCCCCTATCTGACCCCTGCCCCGGCAGCCGCGGCAGGCTGAGCGCTTCGACCCGTTCCTCCCCGCGGCGGCGCAGGCTGAGGGGACCGTAGAGGCCGCCCTCCTGGGCCAGTTCCACCTTGCCCTGGGAGGAGAGGAACAGCAGGGCCCAGAACACCCCCACCCGATCGCTGTCCAGATCGGCGTCCTCCGCAGAGCCGGCGGGGGGGCTGGCCAGGGCCTCCGCCCAGGCGCCCACCAGGGCGTCGAAGGTCACCCACGCGAGGGCCTCGGCGGTGGGCTCCCACGCCAGCAGGAAGCGGCTCAGGGCGGCGGTGGTCTCCGGCAGTTTCTCCCGGTGGGCCAGGGAGGCCACCTGGGCGATCGCCGCCCGTTCGCTGTAACGGCGGGCGCGGGGCCTGTGCCGCCCTTCCCCTCCCTCCTGCTCGAGCCGCTCGGCGATGTCCTCGAGCTGGCGGATCAGTTCCCCCAGGGTGACGGGGCGCTGCAGGGGGGGTGGCGCCACCGGCCGGCGCTGCAGGTGCCGTTCGGGCCGCCGCGGCAGGGCCACCGCCGAGGGGTCCCAGCCGCCGTCGTCCTCGGCGTCGAAGGCGTCCTCCAGCAGGGGCTCGGGCGGGAAGGTGGCCGATTCCAGCAGTTCCGCCTTGAGCCCCACCAGCACCGAGGCGGCCAGGAAGGCCTCGCTGGACTCGGCCAGATCCCGTTCGTAGCTCCCTCCCTGGGGGGCCAGGCGCCTGGGCAGCTCGATGCGCTGGCGCAGCTGGTCGAGGAAACCGTCGACGACGGCGATCACATCGACGTCCCAGGGATCGATGTCGCCCCGTTCGGCCGCGTCCTGGAGCAACCGGATGGCGAGTCTGGCGCCCGCTTCTGCCACGCGCGATGTCCTGCTCGGAGGGTGCCGTCCCTGGGCAAGCTACCGGCTGCGGCCCGATGGCACCAGTCGCGGTGATGACCGAACCGGCCCCAGGGCCTCAGTCGGCGGCCAGCGAGAGGCTGCCGTCGCCCCCCTCATCACGGGACGACGCCGAGCTCTCGCCGGCGGCAGGCAGCAGCCCCAGCTGGGCATCCACGGTGGCCCGGTAGCGGCGCAGATCGTTTTCCAGCTCGCTGATCCGCACCTGCTGGGCCTCCGCTTCGCCGGCGGTCTGCAGGGTTTCCACCTTGCGCACCACGCCGCTCCAGACGGCGTAGATCCAGGCGGCGGTGGCACCGAGACCGCCCACCAGGAGCAGCAGGGCCGCCAGCGGCAGGGTGGTGCTCACGCCCGGAAGGAAATGCACCGTGGTGGCGGTGGTGTTCTCCAGGGTGAACATCACCGTGGCCAAGCCGAAGCTGAAGATCAGAAGGAAGTTGATCTGCCGCATGGAGACCCTCGCTGTGCGATGGAGGAGCGTAGGCATCCTCCCCGGAGGATGGCGCCATGGCCCCGGGCCTGCGCAGGGTTTCGTAACCGGCCCCCAGGCGGCCCACCGCCGTGGCGTGGACGGGGCTCAGCGGACGGCCTGGGCTCAGCCGAGGGCCGGGGCGTGCAGCAGGGCAGGCGGCAGGTGGCCGAAGGCGCCGGTCGCCATCACCGCCGGGACCGGGGCGCGGCCCACCTTCACCAGGGCGACGGACTCCCGCTCCACCAGGGCCTCGATCGCGGCCTGGTAGCTGTCGGTGACCAGGCGCGGGTAGAGGCCGATGCCGATGATCGGCACCAGCAGGCAGGAGATCACGTAGATCTCCCGCGGCTCGGCGTCGACCAGGTGGGTGTGGGAGGCGAGCTCGGGGTTCTCCTTGCCGAAGAAGATCTCCCGCAGCATCGACAGCAGGTAGATGGGGGTCAGGATCACGCCGATGGCCGCCAGGACGGCGATGACGATGCGGAAGCTGAGGCTGTAGGCCTCACTGGTGGCGAAGCCCACGAACACCATCAGCTCGGAGACGAAGCCGCTCATGCCCGGCAGGGCGAGGGAGGCCAGGGAGCAGACGGTCCAGAGGGCGAACATCTTGCGCATCTTCTGGCCCACCCCGCCCATCTCGTCGAGCTGGAGCGTGTGGGTGCGGTCGTAGGTGGCGCCCACCAGGAAGAACAGGCTGGCCCCGATCAGGCCGTGGCTGATCATCTGGAGCATGGCGCCGCTGGTGCCCAGGGCGCTGAAGCTGCCGATGCCGATCAGCACGAAGCCCATGTGGCTGATCGAGCTGTAGGCGATCTTGCGCTTGAGGTTGCGCTGGGCGAAGGAGGTGAGGGCGGCGTAGATGATGTTGACCACCCCCAGGATCACCAGCAGGGGGGCGAACTGGACGTGGGCCTCGGGCAGCAGCTGCACGTTGAAGCGCAGCAGCGCGTAGCCGCCCATCTTCAGCAGGATGCCCGCCAGCAGCATGTGCACCGGCGCGGTGGCCTCACCGTGGGCATCGGGCAGCCAGGTGTGCAGGGGCACCACCGGCAGCTTGACGCCGAAGGCGATCAGCAGGGCCGCGTAGCAGAGCACCTGGAAGCCCGTGCCGAACTCCTTGGCCGCCAGCACGGTGTACTCGAAGCTGGGGGCGCCGCCGCCGTAGAAGGCCATCGCCAGGCCCGCCAGGAGGATGAACAGCGAGCTGCCGGCGGTGTAGAGAATGAACTTGGTGGCGGCGTACTGGCGCTTCTTTCCGCCCCAGATGGCCAGCAGCAGGTACACCGGCAGCAGTTCCAGCTCCCAGGCCAGGAAGAACAGGAGCATGTCCTGCACGGCGAACACGGCGATCTGGCCGCCGTCCATGGCCAGGAGTAGGAAGTAGAAGAGCTTGGGCTTGAAGGTGACCGGCCAGGCGGCCAGGCAGGCCAGGGAGGTGATGAAGCTGGTGAGCAGGATCAGCGGCATCGAGAGGCCGTCGGCCCCCACCGACCAGGCCAGCCCCAGGTCGGGCAGCCACTGCACCCGCTCCACCAGCTGCAGGCCGGGATCGGCCGGGTCATAGCCGCGCAGGTAGGCCGCCACGGTCACCAGGAAGGTGGTGAGGGCGACGCCGAGGGCGTACCAGCGGACCTGCTTGCCATCGCCCTTGTCGGGCACGAAGGGGATCAGCAGAGCGGCGCCGATCGGGAACAGAATCGCGGTGCTCAGCCAGGGAAAGGGCACAGAAACGGTGCTGTCCATCTGGCCGGAGTGTAGAAATCCCTGCCTCCGACACACCCACCGGATGGGCGTTGTCACACACAGAGGGACTCAGCCGAAGGCGCTGAACAGGAGCACCAGGCCGATGACGCCGCCGAAGACGATCAGGGCATAGAACTGGACCCGGCCGGTCTCGAAGTACTTCAGGCCCTCGCCGCTGCCCAGGGTGAGCAGGCCGGTGAGGTTGACCACCCCATCCACCACCTTGGAGTCGACGTCGAGCACCTGGCGGGCCAGGCGGCGGCTGCCCTGCACGAACAGCTTCTCGTTGATGGCATCGAGGTACCACTTGTTGGCCAGGAACCGGTTGATGGCCGGGAAGCGACCCGCCACGGCGGTGCCCAGATCGATGCGGTGCAGGGCGTAGGCGAGCACCGCCAGGCCGATGCCGAGGCTGGAGATGGCCACCGAGGCGCCCGCCAGGGGCAGGAACTCGCCCCAGCTGAACTCCTTGGCCACCTCGGCGGCCTCGACGGGATCGACGAGGTTGCCGAAGCGGCTGTTCCAGGGGGTGCCGAGCAGGCCGATCAGCACCGACGGCACCGCCAGCACCACCAGGGGGGCCGCCATCTGCCAGCCCGACTCGTGCGGGTGGCTGGCGTGGGCGTGGTGGTCGTCGTCGGTGGATCCGCCGGAGGGCTGGCCGGCGGCGCTGAGCAGCTGGGCGCGGATGCCGGCGTCCTGGCCGCGGAAGGAGCCCTCAAACGTGAGGAAATAGAGGCGGAACATGTAGAAGGCGGTCATCCCGGCGGTCAGGAAGCCCATGGCCCAGAGCAGCGGGAAGCTGTTGAAGGCCTGGCCGAGGATCTCGTCCTTGCTCCAGAAACCCGCCAGGGGGGGGATGCCGCTGATCGCAATGCAGCCGATCAGGAAGGTGGCGGAGGTGATGGGCATGTATTGGCGCAGGCCGCCCATCAGGCGCATGTCCTGGGCCAGCACGGGTTCGTGGCCCACCACCTCCTCCATGGCGTGGATCACCGAGCCGGAGCCCAGGAACAGCATCGCCTTGAAGAAGGCGTGGGTGACCAGGTGGAACATGCCGGCCACCGGGGCGCCGCAGCCCATGGCCAGCATCATGTAGCCGAGCTGGGAGACGGTGCTGTAGGCCAGCCCCTTCTTCAGATCCATCTGGGTGAGGGCGATCGAGGCCCCCAGGAACAGGGTGATGGTGCCGATCACGGCGATCACCAGCTGCACCTGCGGAAAGGGCTCGTAGACCGGCTGCAGCCGGGCCACCAGAAACACGCCGGCCGCCACCATGGTGGCGGCGTGGATCAGGGCCGAGATGGGGGTGGGGCCCTCCATGGCGTCGGGCAGCCACACATGCAGGGGGAACTGGGCCGACTTGGCCATCGGACCCATGAACACCAGCAGGCAGAGCAGCACGGCCACCCCGGTGGGCAGGCCGCCACCGGCGACGGCGGCCGAGAGCCGTTCACCGATCTCCTCGAAGCCGAAGCTGCCGGTGGCCCAGAACAGGCCCAGGATCCCCAGCAGCAGGCCGAAGTCGCCGACCCGGTTGACCACGAAGGCCTTCTGGGCGGCGTTGGCGGCGGCGTCACGGTCGTACCAGAAGCCCACCAGCAGGTAGGAGCACATGCCCACCAGCTCCCAGAAGACGTAGATCTCGAGCAGGTTGGGGCTGATCACCAGCCCCAGCATCGAGCTGCTGAACAGGGCCAGGTAGGTGAAGAAGCGGACATAGCCCTTGTCGTGGGCCATGTAGCCGTCGGAATAGACCATCACCAGGAGGGCGATGGTGGTGACCAGCGACAGCATCACCGCCCCGAGGGCGTCGACGCGGAAGCCCATCTGCAGGTGGAAGGTGCCGGCGCCGGCCCAGTCGAACAGCACCTCCGTGGCACCGGCTCCGGCCAGCTGCTCGGCCAGGATCGCGAAGCTCAGCACCGCAGCCATGCCCACGCTGGTGATCAGCAGCAGGGCCACCGGCTTGCGCAGGCGGTTGACGGTGCGGTTGAAGGTGATCAGCCCCAGCCCGGTGAGGCAGGCCCCCAGCAGGGGAAGCACCGGGATCAGCCAGGCAAGTTCGGAAGCGGCGGGCATCCTGGGGGCTCTGTTGGCGCGAGTTTAGGCAGGCCCGTCGGCATGGCTCCGCCTCTGTGGTGGCCTGCCCATCGACCCCCGCCGGCTGGTGGGGGCTTCAGCCCAGCCAGTGGGCAAGGGCCGTGCGCGAGAAGGTGGTGGCGCCGAGGCCGATCCAGCGGTGGGCCCACCAGAACACGCCGATGGCGATGGCGATCCCCAGCTGGGAGGGCCGCAGGAATTCCGCCGCCACCAGCGTCTGGCGGCCGTCCAGAACGGCAGCGAAGGGCAGCACCGAGGTGGAGGCCCGCAGCTCCTCGAAGGCGGCGCCGAAGCGGTGGCGCAGGCGCCGGTCCCCGTTCCAGACGGCGAACAGGTGGTGGCCGATCAGCCCCACGCAGGCCACCAGGGTGAAGCTGGTGCCGATCCAGAGCAGGTGGGTGGCGCACCAGAGCACCTGGCCCACGGCCTGGGGATGGCGGCTCACCCGGATGATCCCCGTGGCGTACAGACGCACCTGGGGCTTCAGCACCGCCGGGATCTCCAGCAGGTTGTAGGTGGCCGGATACAGGAACAGGAAGCTTATTGCCGTGCCGGTCCAGACCAGCGGCACCACCCAGGGCTGGTCCTGCAGGTTCCAGAGCCTGACCCCGTCGTAGCGGTGGGCCAGGAAGTACCCCACCACCACCACCGCCGAGGGAATGCTGAGCCCGGCGAACAGCAGGCGCCAGAGCCGGGCCCCGATCCGCTCCTCCCCCCAGACCCTCAGGGAGGCCCCGCCGCTGTGGATCAGGGCGAAGAGCACCAGCAGGGCCAGCATCACCACGCTGCTGTGCTGGGGGCCCGCGGTCAGCAGGGGAAGCGAGGCCATGGGGATGGGGCGTCCTGGAGCGGATGTGACAGGCCGATTCTTGCCACCGGGCAAGCCCCCTAGAGTTCCGCACGGCCTGCCGGCTCCGGCGAACGGTCCCCCCGCGGCCTCCCCGACCCATGGCAGATCTGCCTTTCACCCTCGACCAGCTGCGCATCCTGCGCGCCATCGCCAGTGAGGGCAGCTTCAAGAAGGCGGCCGACAGCCTCTACGTCACCCAGCCGGCGGTGAGTCTGCAGATCCAGAACCTGGAGAAACAGCTCGACGTCTCCCTGTTCGACCGCGGCGGCCGCAAGGCCCAGCTCACCGAGGCCGGTCACCTGCTGCTCAGCTACTGCGACCGGATCCTGAGCCAGTGCCAGGAGGCCTGCCGGGCCCTCGACGATCTCCACAACCTGCGCGGCGGCTCCCTGGTGGTGGGGGCCAGCCAGACGACGGGCACCTATCTGATGCCCCGGATGATCGGCCTGTTCCGCCAGAAATACCCGGACGTGGCGGTGCAGCTGCAGGTGCACAGCACCCGCCGCACCGGCTGGAGCGTGGCCAACGGGCAGATCGATCTGGCGATCATCGGCGGTGAGCTGCCGGCGGATCTCAACGACCTGCTGCAGGTGGTGCCCTACGCCAACGACGAACTGGCCCTGGTGCTGCCCCCCAAGCACCCGCTCTCCCGCCTGCCCGAGCTCACCAAGGACGATCTCTACCGCCTCGGCTTCGTCTGTCTCGACGCCCAGTCCACCACCCGCAAGATGGTGGACCAGCTGCTCAGCCGCTCCAAGCTCGACGTGCAGCGACTCAAGATCGAGATGGAGCTCAACTCCTTCGAGGCCATCAAGAACGCCGTTCAGGCGGGCCTGGGGGCGGCGTTCCTGCCGGTGGTGTCGATCGAGCGGGAGCTGGCCGCCGGCACCCTGCACCGCCCCCAGGTGGCCGACCTGATGGTGCGGCGCCAGCTGAAGCTGATCACCCACCCGGCCCGCTACTGCTCGCGGGCCGCCGACGCCTTCCGCCGGGAGGTGCTGCCGGTGTTCGCCAGCCCGGACAGCCCCCTGCGCCAGGTGCAGACCACGCCGGGGCTGGCCGAGCGCAACGGCGTCAGAACTGATCGGCCTCAGGGGTGATGCCGACGGCGTCATCGGCGGCGCCGGCGACCCCGCGGGTCTGGAACTTGTTGCCGGTGATGTCCGTCTGGTAGACGCAGCGGACGATCGGCTTGTCGCGCACCGAGCCGATGTAGGCGAAGGTGTTCATGCGCTGCTTGCACTGGCGCATCTGCTCGGCGGTCACGGCGCCCTCCTTCTGCAGCACCGACCAGTTCTCCCGGCGGATGACGCAACCGGGCTGGAGGGTCGGCTGGGTCACGAAGCTGCTGCTCGGGTTCATCGTGGTGTACAGCTCGATGTCCATCACGAAGGCGCTGGCGCCCCACTGCTTGCAGAACTCGGGGTCGGGCACCGCCATGTCGAGCTGCTGGGCGCTGGCGATGTTGCCCTGGTTCCCCTGGGTGGTGCTGGTCACGGCGCTGCCGATGCCGATGCCCACCACCAGCACGCCGGCCAGCACCGCCACCGTGGCCACGTTCAGCTGGATGTTGGGTCCGCCGCCGCCGCCACCGCCGTTACCGGCGGGGGGCCGGCCGCCGCCGCCACCGTTGCTGCCGCGGCGGCCCTGGGGCCCGTAACGGGGATCCTCCCGGCGGTCATAGCCGGTGGCGAAGCGATCGGCCCGGTCGTCGTAGCGGCCGGAGCGCGCGTCGGCCCGGGGGTCGTAGCGGGGATCGGTGCGGTCGGGTCGGGGCGCGTAGCCGCCCGGTTCGGGGCGGCCGGCGCTGCTGCGGGAGCGGGTCACAGGGTTTCCGGGCTGCGGGGCAGGCCCATCGAGTAGTTCAGAACCCGGGCCTCGGGGTTGTAGCTGAGTTCACCGGCCTGGAGCATCTGACGCACCAGCCCCTCGAGCTCGGAGCCGATGCGGCGCAGGCTGTAGTCGCTCAGTTCCTGGCCGGCCTGGGCCGCCACCAGCTCCCGGAACCGGGCGCGCACCTTCTCGAGGGCCGCCTCGTCCCAGAGGAACTCGTTGTCGGGATCGATGTCGAGGGTGAGCTGATCCGGGTCAGGGATGAGGTCGTTGTTCTCGACCCGCGCCGTGAACAGCCGGATGTGGCGGGTGGTGGACTTGAGCAGCGTCTCGACCATGGGCTCGGCCTCGGGGGCGGGGATCGTCAGAAGGGGGTGGCACCCATTGAGTGCTGCCGCAACTTTAGGTAGGTCGGCGGCCGATTCCGTCGCCGCGGCCCCCCGGCGCCGGTCACCCCTGCCCTGGGAGGCCCGATAAGGTTGCTGCTGATCTCGGGTACGACATGCGGGTTGTCATCGCCGGGGCCGGTCTGGCCGGTCTGTCCTGCGCCAAATACCTCTGCGACGCCGGCCACACCCCGATCGTGCTCGAAGCCAGAGACGTGCTGGGCGGCAAGGTGGCGGCCTGGCAGGACGCCGATGGCGACTGGTACGAAACCGGTCTGCATATCTTCTTCGGCGCCTATCGCAACATGCGCCAACTCTTCGCGGAGCTGGACATCGAGGATCGCCTGCAGTGGAAGTCCCACTCCATGATCTTCAACCAGAAGGAAGTTCCCGGCACCTACAGCCGTTTCGATTTTCCGGATCTGCCGGCTCCGCTGAACGGGGTGGCGGCGATCCTGGGCAACAACGACATGCTCACCTGGCCGGAGAAGATCGCCTTCGGCCTCGGCCTGGTGCCGGCCATGCTGCGCGGCCAGGCCTATGTGGAGGAATGCGACAAGTACAGCTGGAGCGAATGGCTGCGGATTCACAATATCCCCGAGCGCGTCAACGATGAAGTCTTTCTCGCCATGAGCAAGGCGCTCAACTTCATCAATCCCGAAGAGATCTCCAGCACGGTGGTGCTCACCGCCCTCAACCGCTTCCTCCAGGAAACGGACGGCTCCAAAATGGCCTTCCTGGACGGCAACCCGCCGGAGCGGCTCTGCCAGCCGATGGTCGAGTACATCGAGGCCCGGGGGGGTGAGGTTCATCTGGAGTCGGCCCTCAGGGAGATCCGCATCGACAAGGACGGCGCCGTGACGGGCTTCCGCATCGGCGGCATCAAGGGGCGGCCCGAGCGCGAGATCCAGGCCGACGCCTACGTGAGCGCCATGCCCGTTGATCCGCTCAAGCTGCTGCTGCCGGACGCCTGGAAGTCGCTGCCCTACTTCAGCAAGCTCGAGGGGCTGCGGGGGGTGCCGGTGATCAACATCCATCTCTGGTTCGACCGCAAGCTCACGGACATCGACCACCTGCTGTTCAGCCGTTCCGACCTGCTCAGCGTCTATGCCGACATGAGCAACACCTGCCGGGAGTACGAGGATCCCGACCGCTCCATGCTGGAGCTGGTGTTCGCCCCGGCCGCCGACTGGATCGGTCGCCCCGATGCCGAGATCGTGGCCGCCACCATGGAGGAGCTCAAGCGCCTTTTCCCCATCCACTTCACCGGTGACGCCCCGGCCGTGCTGCGCAAGTCGGTGGTCGTTAAGACGCCCCTCTCCGTCTACAAGACCGTGCCGGGCTGCCAGCAGCTGCGACCCTCCCAGGACTCCCCCATCCCGAATTTCTTCCTCGCGGGCTGCTTCACCATGCAGCGCTACCTGGCCTCGATGGAGGGGGCGGTGCTGAGCGGCAAGCTCTGCGCCGCCGCTGTCGACGCCCACCTCTCCGGCAGTGGCCAGGGTCCGGCCCCCGCCCAGAGCCTGGCGACGGTGTGAGTGTGCTGGCCCCGCTGCCCCTCGACCGCGCTTCCGACCTGGAGGAGGCCTACGAATCCTGCCGACAGGAGACGGCGCAGTGGGCCAAGACCTTCTATCTCGGCACGATGCTGCTGCCGCCGGCCAAGCGCCGGGCGATCTGGGCGATCTACGTCTGGTGCCGCCGCACCGACGAACTGATGGACAGCGCCCAGGCCCAGACGCTGTCGGCCGAGGTCCTGCTGGAGCGTCTCGATGCCTGGGAGGAGCGCACCCGCGCCCTGTTCGCCGGCCATGCCGTCGATGGCCTCGACCGGGTGATGCTGGACACGATCGAGCGCTTTCCCCAGCCCCTGCAGGCCTACCTCGACATGATCGAGGGCCAGCGGATGGACGTGCTGCGCGACCGCTACGCCAGCTTCTCCGATCTCCAGCTCTACTGCTACCGGGTGGCGGGCACCGTGGGTCTGATGACCCAGGAGGTGATGGGGGTCGATGCGGCCTACACCTCCGCACCCTGGAGCGAGCGTCCCGACACCTCCGAAGCGGCCGTGGCCCTGGGCATCGCCAACCAGCTGACCAACATCCTGCGGGATGTGGGTGAGGATCGCGGTCGTGGCCGCATCTACCTGCCCCAGGAGGATCTCGACCGCTTCGGTTACTCCGAAGCCGATCTGATGGCCGGGCGTCTCAATGAGAACTGGCAGGCGCTGATGCGGTTCCAGCTGGAGCGGGCCCGGGACTGGTTCAACCGCTCCGAGGCCGGGGTGCGCTGGCTGGCTCCGGATGCCCGCTGGCCGGTGTGGGCATCGCTGCGGCTGTATCGGGGGATCCTTGATGTCATCGAGAGGTTGGATTATGACGTCTTCAATCACCGCGCCTTCGTGCCCAGGGTCGGCAAATTGCTGGATCTCCCCCTCTCCTATGTGATCGCCCAGACGCGATGAAGCGGCGCCCCATCCGCCAGGCCATCGGGCCGCTGAAGCTGCTGCTGCCTGCGTCTGTACGCCTCACCCTCGCCGCCACCGCCGGGCTGACGCTGCCGGGCCCGGCCCTGGCCCAGTCCCTGCCGGCCACGGTCAGCCCTCCCGAGGTGAAGGCGGTGGAGGGACTGGGGGCGGGATGGCCCGGCCCGATGCCCAGCGGCGACCGCCTGCCCCCCTTGCCCCCAGAGCTCCTGGGGGCCCTGACGATGGAGCAGGCGGCAGCCTGGGCCGTGGATCGCAATCCCGTGGTGCGCTCCGCCTATCAGTCGCTGGTGGCCACCCAGAACAGCCTCGGCGCCGCCTACGCCAGCTGGTGGCCGACCCTCAACCTCAGCCTCAACGGCGGGCCCTACGCCTCCAAGACCTTCTACAACTACCCCTTCAGTGCCTCCGCGGGCTTCTCCATCTCGGGCTCCGGTCTCAGCAGTCAGAGGGTGTTCGAGGCCAGCTACTTCCAGGCGATCGGCCAGATCGACACCACCTGGAACCTGATCGATCCCACCCGGTCGGCCACGATCTGGCAGAGCAAGTACCTGGTCCGCCAGGCGGCCGACACCTATGTGATCACCCGCCGCGACCAGCGCCTCAAGACCCAGTCGGCCTACATCGATCTGCAGCGGGCCCTCGCCGCCGTCCAGACCGGCCGTCAGATCGTCGAGAACGACGAGCTGCTGTATCGCCTCGCCCAGACCCGGGTGCAGATGGGGGTGGCCTCCCGGCTGGAGGTCTATAAGCAGCAGACGGTCTTGCTGGCCGATCGCCAGGCCCTGCTGGCCGCCGAGCAGCAGGTGGAGACCGCCCGGGCCAACCTCGCCCAGCTGCTGGCCACCCCCAGTCCCGACGCCCTCACCCCCGCCACGCCCTTCGCGCCCCTCGGCGCCTGGGACCATTCCCTCGACGACTCGATCACGGCGAGCCTCGCCTACCGCAAGGTGCTCGAGCAGCAGCTCCTCGCCGTCCAGACCAACGAGGCCCAGGCGCGGATCTACCTGGCCACCTACCGCCCCACCCTGCAGTTGATCACGTCCCTCTACTGGACCAAGGGGGTGGGCTATCTCAACCAGGGCCCGCCGTTCGTGCCCAACGCCCGCTCCGACGAATGGAACGGATCGGCCCTGCTGCAACTGACGTTCACGGGCTTCGACGGCGGCCAGGCCCGCATGAACGCCGCCGCCGCCCGCCGCCAGGCGGCGGCCGCCGCCGAGACCTACAGCGCCACCGTGCTGCAGGTGCGCAGCGACGTGCAATCCCTGGTGGCCCAGGCCCGCTCCGGCCGCAGCATCGTGCTGGCCGGCGCCGAACGGGTCAAAGCGGCCAACGGGGCCCTGCGCCTCCAGACCCTGCGCTTCAACGCCGGCTACGGCACGATCACCGATGTGGTGCAGGCCCAGCAGGAGATCAGCCAGGCGGTGAGCTCCTACATCCAGAACCTGGCCACCTACAACGACACCCTGGTGCAGCTCAGCCGCTCGAGCGGCCTGCAGGTTCAGCCTGATCCCGCCCTGCTCCAGGCGGTGGGCAATCCCCTGCAGACCCTGCGTCTGCCGACACGGATGGGGCAGATGCGCTGATCTGCTCCAGGCGTCGCTGGCGCATGGCCCGGGCCCGGGCACTGAGCTGCTCGAAGCCGGGGTCGTTGAGGATCGAGCAGACCTGGCCCTGCAGTTCGCTGGCGTTGATGTTGATCTCCATCTGCCGGATCTGGTCCCGCAGGGAGTTCTCCCGGTCCGCCACCGCCCCCGACATGCGGTTGAAGGCCCGCACCAGCCGGCCGATGGCGTCGTCCGACGGGTAGGTGAGGGCCTGATGGCCCTGGCCGTCGGCGATGGCATCGGCGGCGGTCGCCAGCTCCCGCAGCTCCCGCCGGATGCCGCGGGCGATCAGCCAGGCGGCGACGCCACTGGCGCTGATCAGGATCAGGGTGAGGATCACCAGCCGGCGGACCATCTCGTCCTTGGCCTCCTGCATCGGCAGGAGGGCATCCGCGAGGGCCTCCTCCTCCACGGAGACGACCGCCAGCCAGTTCCACTCCGGGAAGGCGGCGATGTAAAGGTGCTGCAGCACCGGGGTGGTGGAGCCCGGGGGGCGCACCATGGCCTTGCGCTCGAAGGGCTCGCTATGGCCGAGGGTGCGTGGATCGGGAATGCCGCCGTTCTGGCGCAGGGCCATGGCCAGGTCGATGCAGGCCTGGGTGTCCACGGTCTGGTAGCTGCAGTACAGCCCACCGGTGGGGGTGATGCCGAAGAAGGCCGCCTGGTGGGTCTCGGCGGGGAAGAGGCTGGAGCCGGCGGCGAGGAGCTTGGAAGCGGCCTGGGTGCTGACGTCCACCAGCAGGGCCAGGTGGCCTTCGCCGGGTTTCCGACCCGAAAGGACGGTCAGCCGGGCCATCCGCCATTCCCCATCCAGCTTCAGCATGGCGCTGCGACTCATCTCCGCGGCCGGAGCGCCCTTGAAGAGGTGTTGGAAGTCGTCCACCGTGGCTGGCAGGGCAGGGGCGCCGGGCTCCAGGGCCTGGCCCTGGCTGGTGATGCCCGTGAGCCGGCGCCAGGTGCCGCTGCGGTCGCGGTAGTAGACGGCGGCCCGCTCCCGCAGCAGGGCCAGGGGGAGTCGCAGCCGGTCGTTGAGCAGGGCGGGGGCCTGGGCCTGCGTCAGGGGCTGGCCCTTCCAGGACAGGCGGCCTTCGGTGTCCATCCGCAACGGCGCCAGGGCCTTGCGCAGGTCCTTGGAGTCCTGACGGATGACCCGGCTGAACTCCTCGGCCGACTTCTCGATGATGGAGGTGGTGACCGCCAGGGAGGAGAGGTTGTCGTGGTCGAACATGGTGCTGATCTCGATCCGGGCCTTCTGGGCCAGGCGGATCGAGCCGATCGTGGCCAGCGCCAGGAAGATCGCCAGGCTCACGAGCGGGCCGCTGACCCCCAGGAGCATCAGCCGCACGGACAGGCGCAAGGGTCGCCCCCTCCTCACCCCCGCTGTCCGTTGAGGCCGTCCCGCGAGCCGTTGGCGAATCGTCAAAAGGGCCTTCAACGCCATGCCTATGATTTTCCCACGTCCGTGAGATGGATCGCTTCATGACCAGGATCCTTTCCGTCCATTCCTTCCGCGGTGGAACGGGAAAATCCAACCTCTCGGCGAATCTGGCGGCCGCATTCGCGGCCCGCGGACTCAGGGTCGGCGTCTTCGACACCGATCTTGCTTCACCAGGTATTCATGTGCTGTTTGGGTTCACGGCAGGGCCGGAATCCCATACGCTCAATGATCATCTTCAGGGCTCCATTCCGATTGAACAGTGCTCCCATGACGTGACCCCCGCCTCGATGGCGGGCGGCAAGGGGCGCATCTTTCTGGTGCCTGCCGCCATGGAGGGCGACCGGATCGCCCGGCTGCTGCGGGAAGGCTATGAAGTGGAGCGGCTCAACGATGCCCTGTTCAGCCTGGGCCAGAGCCAGCACCTGGATCTGCTGATCGTGGACACCCACCCCGGGATCAACGAGGAGACCCTGCTCACCACCGCCATCTCCGACTGTCTGGTGATGGTGATGCGCCCCGACCAGCAGGACTACCTCGGCACGGCCGTGGCGATCGAAGTGGCCCAGAGGCTGATGGTGCCCGAGGCCCGCCTGGTGGTGAACAAGCTGCCGGCCCATTTCGACGCCGAACAGGTGCGCGCCCGGGTGGCCCAGAGCTATGGCATTCCCGTCGGAGCGATCCTGCCCCTCAGCGACGACCTGCTCACCATCGCCAGTGGCAGCCTGGCCCTGATGGATGTCCCCACCCATCCATGGAGCACCGGGGTGACCCAACTCGCGGCTGACCTCGCCGATGCGCTCCTCTGAGCCCGACACCGGCGCTGATCCCGCCGCCGCCGGCCCGCTGACCATGGCCCGGCTGCTGGCGCTCGAACCCGCCGCGTTGCGCCAGCTGCTGACGACGGGCCTGCGGGCCGGACTGGCCGAGGCCGAGCTCGACGCCGGTTGTGCGGCCGCGGTGGCCCCGGGTCAGGCGCCGGCGGAGCTGCGGGCCCTTCTGCAGGAGCGGGGCTGGCTGGCCTGGGATCCCGATCGCCAGCGCTGGCGCACCCGGCTGGGCGCCACCAGGCCGGCGGCGCCACCTCAGGGCTGATCCGCCAGCGCCAGCCACTCCTCCAGCGCCGGGTTCACCAGGGAGGGATTTTCGTCGTGGGGGCAGTGGCCGAGGCCGCTCAGGACGCGCAGGTCGCGGACGGCGGCGAAGGCCCCGGCCCAGCGCCGCGCCTCGGCCACCGGCTCCCATGGATCCGCCTCCCCCCACAGCAGCCGGACCGGGATGGTCAGTTCCGCCAGCAGGTCGGGGGCGAGGCGGTCGCGGAAGAGGTTGATGAAGCCCCGGAAGCTCTCGTCGGCGCCGGGGCTGCGCGCCGGGGTCAGCAGCAGCTGCACCAGCTGGTCGTCGATGCCCTGGCCGGAGGGGTAGGCGGCGCCCAGCACCCGGCGGATCACGCCAGGGTTGGCCACCCAGCGGAACAGGCGGCCCGTGAGCCACCGCTGGCGCACTAGGCGCTTGAGCAGGGGCCGGCCGATCCTGCGCAGGGGCGGCTGCTCGCTCAGGCGGCGGTCGTCGAGGCTGCGCTGGGCACAGTCGATCAGGATCACCTGGCGGGCGTCGTCGCCGAGCCTGGCGGCGGCGGCCAGGGCCACGACGCCCCCGATCGAATTGCCGACCAGCTGGACCGGCGTGCCGATCACCTCCCGCACGAAGGCGGCCACCTGGTCGGCCCACAGGTCGATGCCGTAGCGGAGCGCCAGCCCATCCTCCGGCTCATCCTCGAGCCGGGAGGGGGGCTTGCTGCTGGCCCCGAAACCCACCAGGTCGATGGCGTAGACCGGGCGCCGGCCGGCCAGCGCCGGCAGGTTGTGGCGCCAGTGCTCCTTGCAGGCGCCGAAGCCGTGGATCAGCAGCACGGGCAGCGCCCCGCTCGCCTCCGGGGCCGCCGATGCCTGGGTCACGTAGCTGATCGTCTGCCCCTGCCACGACCAGCTGCCCAGCCAGTCCGCCGGGAAGATCGTGCCGTCGTCGGCCGGGAGTGAGACGGTCATGGGGCCTGGGGTCGGGGGACTCAATGGGACCCCTTCCAGGGTTCGACCCAGCCATCTTCGATGGCCCAGATCCGATCGGCGTCATCCAGCAGGCGCAGGTCGTGGGTCACCAGCAGCACGGAGCTGCCCCGTTTGCGGCAGAGGTCGCCCAGCAGGGCCACCACCTCCTGGCCGGAGCTGCTGTCGAGGGAGGCGGTGGGTTCGTCCGCCAGGACCAGATCGGGCTCGGGGGCCAGGGCCCGGGCGATCGCCACCCGCTGCCGCTGGCCGCCGGAGAGCTCGGAGGGGAAGTGGTGCAGACGGTGGCCCAGACCCACCGCCTCGAGCAGGGCGGTGGCCCGGTGCCGGCGCCGCTCGGGGTCCGGCTCGCTCAGCTGCAGCACGAGCGCCACGTTCTGCAGGCTGGTGAGGGAGGCCACCAGGTTGTGGCTCTGGAAGATGAAGCCGATGCGGCGGCGGATCTCCACCCGCATCCGCTCACTGGAGCGCCGCACCTCACTGCCCAGCACCCGCAGGGAGCCCTCCTGGACCGATCGCAGCGCCCCCACCAGGGTGAGCAGGGTGCTCTTGCCGCTGCCGGAGGGTCCCACCAGCAGGGTGATCTCGCCGGGGTTCACGGTGAAGCTGATCCCGTGCAGGATCTCGCTGCGCAGCGGACCTTCCCCGTAGGCGTGGCGCAGATTCTCGGCGACGACAGGCAGCATCGGGTTCAGAAGACGCTGGCCGGATCCGCATCCCGCAGCTTGTTGAGCGCGATGGCGGCCGCCACGGCGCAGACCCCGATGGTCAGGCTGAACACCAGCACGGTCTTGCCGGTGGTCATCACGATCTGGATGCCGGAGACGGCGGTGAGGAAGGCATAGAGGGCGGCGCTCGCCACCAGGGCGGGAACAAACGAGGAGATCGCCAGGATCGAGGCCTCCTGCAGCACCAGAATCAGCAGGAATCGGTTGCGGAAGCCCAGGGCCTTGAGGGTGGCGTACTCGTGCAGGTGGTCGCTGACATCGGTGTACAGCACCTGATAGACGATCACCCCACCCACCAGCAGACCCATGATCGTGCCGAAGCCGAAGATGATGCCGAAGGAGGAGCTGGTGTTCCAGTAGTTCTGCTCGTTCGCGATCAATTCGGGCTTGGTGAACACCTGCAGCTGGCTGCCGTAGAGGGCCCGCAGGTGACGCTGAACGGGGGCGATGGCGGCCGGATCGCTGACGCGGATCAGGCCCATGGAGATCTCGCCCTCGTTGATCTGCTTGTAGGCCAGCTGCAGGGCCGTGGTGTCGCTGCTGATCAGGTTGCTGTCGGCGGCGAAGGTGGAGCCGAGGCGGAACAGGCCCACCACCCGGAAGGTCTTGGAGTAGTCGGAGAGGATCATCGTCTGGCTCCCCTGGGCCTTGACCGCGGCGGCGACCGGTCCGGTGTTGCTGTTGCCGGCCGCGTCGAAGAGCACGTAGCCGGGGGTGCGGATGCGGTCGATCTGCTCGCGCACCGGCGCCAGATCAAGAATCTGCTGGTCGGGATCGAAACCGATCAGGCGCAGGCTGGTGGGCTTGATCCCGCCCATCTGCTGGGCGTTCACATTGGCGACATAGACGGGGATGACATCGGCCACCCCCGGCACCCCCAGCGACTGATAGAGCTGGGACTGGGGGAACTGCTGGAAGGCGCCGCTGTCCCGGGTGCCGGGGCTGATCACCACCAGATCCGTGATCAGGGCCTGGTAGAAGGTGGTCGCGCTGGTGAGCAGACCGGACTGGAAGCCCAGCTGCATGAACATCAGCAGGGCGGCGAAGCCGATGCCGGTGACGGCCACCAGGTAGCGGATCGGCTGGCGCTTGAGCTGCAGCCAGGCCACCGGCAGATCGCCCAGGCTGCGTTTCAGGGAGCGGCCGATCACGGCAGGAAGCGGACGTTCACGTTCAGCCCGCTGAGCTTGGCGAGGCGGGCGGAGTCGGCGGGGGTCAGCGCGATCTTCACCAGCACCACCCGGGCATTGACGTTGTTGTTGGAATTGACGCTGAAAAGATCCCGGTCGGAGACCTCCCCGGTGATGGCCAGGACCCGGCCCTGCAGCTTGCCGCTGAAGCCGCCGCTCTCCGGCCAGATCTCGACGGGCTGGTCAGGTCGCACCTGGGGAATGTCGCTCTGGAACACCTGGGCCCAGACCTGCATGGCGCCGATCTTGCCGATCTGGGCGAGCCCCTGGTCGGTTTCCTTCATGCCCGGCCAGCTGTAGATCCGCAGCAGCTTGCCGTCGAGGGGGGAGCGGATCTCGGCGTTCCGCAGCTGGCTGCGGGCCTGGGCCAGGTTGGCCTTGGCCACCGCCACGTCGGCGAGGGCCACCTCCCGGTCGACCGGGCGGACCGTGAGGTTGTCGTAGAGGGTGCCCTTGAGGGCCTGGATGTTGGCCTGGCCCTGGGCGAGGGCCGCATCGGCCTTGCCGAGTTCCTCCTCGGAGATCGCCCCGGCCTTGAACAGCTCCACGCTCTTCTGCTGGCTGATCTTGAGATAGGGAATCACCACCTGCTCGGCCTTGAGATCTGCCTCGGCCTTGGCACGGGCCCCCTGGCGGGCCCCCGCATCCACCTGGGCCAGCTTGGCCTCGCTGAGGGCCAGCTGGCTCTCGGCCTGGACGACCCCCTTGCGGAGACTGGCCCAGCTGCTGAGGAACCCCAGCAGCTGGTCGCGGCGGATCGCCGCCCCCTCGGGCACCAGCCACTTGTCGACGACCTCCGAGCCGCCGCTGTTGCCCGAGGCGGTGGAGAGGGACACGACGCCCCCCTGGGGGGTGAGGCGTCCCAGGGCGGTCACGGCCCGGGGCGCCAGGGGCGGTGGCGGCGGGGCGGGGCGGTGGGTCAGCTGCCAGCCCGCCAGCCCCAGCACGGCCAGCACCGACACCGTGACGACCTTGCGGCGGCCGCTGCCCCAGGCCCGCTCCCGCCAGGTGCGCTGCAGGCCCTCCAGCCTGTCGCCGTGCGGCGTTTCCGTCACGAACCGAGGGGCTCCGGGCGCGCCATGGTAACCGCGGGATCCGCGCCCAGCCAGCGGCGGTGCATGCGGCGGTACTCGATCGAGAGGATGTCGGAGGCCACATGCCGCTCCTGGGTGAGATCCAGGGGGACGGGGGTCGGTCGCTGGCTGCGCACCACCCCATGGTCCTCCTGGAAGATGGTGCGGGAGATGGCGATCGACTGGGCTTCGCTCCCCGGCAGCCGCAGGCGCTTGCGTTTGGAATACTTCACCCAGCGGGCCAGGGTGTGGGTGTCGCTCTGGGGAAGGCTGGCGTTGAAGAAGACGAAGCGCAGCTGGTCGCCGATGCTGGTGTCGACGATGTTGAGGTTGGGGTAATAGAAGCTGAAGGTGGTGGTGGCGCACAGGGGGCCGCTCTGGCCGCTCAGGGTGCGCAGCAGCTTCAGGACCCCTTTCACCGGCAGTTCGAAGCTCACCGTGGCGGCGATCATGCGGTCCTCCTTGCGGAGATCGACGGGAATCGACAGGGGTGAATCCTGGCTGGCGAAGGTGCTCTTGTGCACCCAGTAAGCATGGGAATTGTCGAGGTTGGACTCGATCACCCGGCTGAAGTGGGTGTCCCAGTCGAAGCTGCTCTCCACATGGCCCCAGGCGTCGTCCGGGAAGACGGGCAGATCGGGCAGCAGGGCCGGATCGGGCGGGCCCTCGCCCCACCACATCCAGATGAAGCCCCGGGACTCGACCGCCGGCCGCTCACCCACCAGGTCGCTGCGCGCCGGAGGGCTGGAGCCGGCCGGCTCGGCGGGAGCCTCCAGGCAGGTCCCGTCGGCGGCGAATTTCCAGCCGTGGAAGGGGCAGCGCAGGCAGCCGCCCTCCTCCAGCCGCCCAAGGGCCAGGGAGGCCCCCCGGTGGGGACACCGGTCGCTGAACAGCCTGGGCCGGCCTTCGGCATCCGGGAAGAGCACGAAATCGTGGCCCGCGAAGGGGACGGCCACCGGACCCTGGCGGAAGGCGAACGAAGAGGCGACGGCGTACCAGCAGTTCCGGGCCAGTTGAGACACCTGGGGAGGGGATGTCTCTGAGGCGCTCCCAGCCAATGACATGCTCTGCCGATGCTGCGCGGATCTTAAGCGAAGCGTCCCGATCGAGAGAGCGACACCCCCTAGATTGGCGCCGCCGCCAAGGTTGGGTCGCCCCACACTGCCGTCCGAATGATTCGCAAGTGATTCGCAAGCTGCGCAGTCCCCTGGCGATCGTGTTTCTCACCCTGTTGCTGGACAAGCTGGGCGAAAACATCGTCTATCCCCTGCTTCCCTTCATCCTCGAGAAGTTCTCTCCCGACGGACTCACCCTGGGGCTGCTGGCCTCCACGGCCACCCTGTTTTCCGTGCTGGCGTCACCGATCATCGGTTCCCTCAGTGATGCCTGCGGCAGGCGGCCGGTGATCCTTCTCTGCGTGGCCATCAACTGTCTGTCCCTGTTCATGTTCGGCCTGGCCGGAACCCTGGGGCTGATCTTTCTCTCCAGGGCGATCAACGGCGTCTCCACGGCCACCGTCGGCACCGCCCAGGCCTACATCTCCGATATCTCCACCCCGGCGAACCGGGCCCGCAACTTCGGCATCAGCGGCGCCGCCTTCGGCCTCGGGGCCATCGCCGGCCCGGCCCTGGGGGGGGCGCTCGTGGGATTCGGCATGCGCTTTCCGGTGTTCGTGGCCGCCGCCCTGGCGGCCTACAACTTCCTGATGGCGTTTCTGTATCTCAAGGAGACGCTGCCGCTCCCGAACAGGCCCCGCTTCCAGTGGTCCCAGATCAACGGACTGGCCCCGGTCATGGCCCTGCTGGCGCTGCCGAAGGCGAACCGCGTGGCGCTGGCCTTCTGCTGCTTCAACTTCGCCTTCAGCGGCTTCACCACCCTGCTGGTGCTCTATCTCAAGGATCAGTTCTCCTGGTCGGCCTCGCAGTCGAGCGGCATCTTCGTGATCGTCGGCCTCACCGTCACCTATGTGCAGGTGGCCCTCACCGGCCCGCTGGTGCGGCGCCATGGGGAGGCCCGCCTCAACATCTACGGCCTGCTGGCGGTCGCCGCCGGCATCGCCCTGATCCCCCTGGCCCGGGTGTTCGGCGCCGGCGCCGCCGTCGTGATCGTCACGGCCGCCGTGATGCTGTCGGTGGGGGCGGCCTGCGTGATCCCCACGGCCCGCAGCCTGGTCTCGCGGCTGGTCCCGGAGAACCGGCAGGGCGTGATGCTGGGCAGCCTGCTGGCCCTCACGGGTCTGGCCAGTGCCCTGGGTCCGATGCTGGCGGGGGTGCTCTACGACCTCTCCCCCACCCTCTGCTTCCTGCTCCAGGCGGTGGTCTGCCTGCTGGGGGCGCCCCTGCTGCGCGGCGTCAGGGAACCGGTGCCGGTCCCCGTCGACATCGCCGGCTGAACTGGCGCTCTGATGACGGCGCCTCAGGCGCGGGCGTGTTCGCGCATCATCCGCCTGTACTCCACCAGGATCAGGTCGGACTCGATCAGCACCTCATTCGAGCCCCGGAAGCTCACCCGCTTGGGCTGCTGTTCGCTGATCACGGCGGCGTCCTCCTTGGAGATCTGCAGGCCCGTGTCCAGGGTGACGCGATCGAACAGGCGATTCAGCACCGGCGTGGCGGTGAGGAAATTGCGGCCGTTGGTGACCCGGACGGTGGTTTCGCCGTCGTTGTCGGGCACATGGGCCTGCAGGGCCGCCAGGGTCACCGCGCCGAAATGGATGATCGAGACCACCACGTTGGGGTAGAGGAAGCGGTACTCCTTGAAGGCATTGGCGCTGTCTCCCTTCAGCAGCAGGCAGGTGAGCCCGTTGAGCTTCTTGACCTTGATCGGCATGCGCCCGTAGAGGCTGCCGGGTTCCACCTGCACCGGATAGTGCTCGAGGCTGAAATCGGTGGTCGGGTCCACCCGTCCGATGCTTTTGCCGTGCACGAAGGCGGCGTGGGTGGGGTCGATGCCGTTCTCGATCGTGCGGGTGAAATGGGTGGCGTAGGTGTAGGCCATGTCACCGCCGGCCCGCAGGGTCAGCCCGTCCAGTTCCGGGATGTCGAGCACATCGCCATCGGGGCTGGCCTGGCCGCCGGCGAGCCACAGCCAGACGAACCCGTGCCGCTCCCGGGTGGGGAAGGTGCGCAGCCGCGCCTGGCGCGGGATCGACTCCTCGGCCCGCAGGGCCGGGATGTGCACGCAGGTGCCCTGGGCGTCGTACTGCCAGCCGTGGTACGGACAGACCAGGCTGTCCCCCTTCGCCCAGCCCCCCGCCAGGGAGCAGCCCCGGTGGGCGCAGCGGCCATCGAAGGCCAGCACCCGGCCGCCGCCATCGCGCATCAGCACCACCTCCCGGCCCTGGAAGCGGTGGGCCAGGGGCTGGTCGCCCACCTGGCTGGAGAGTCCGACGGCATACCAGCAGTCGGTGGGCCAGGGGGACGGCGTCGGCATCTCAGGGCGTGGGGACGGGGGGCGTGGGCACGGGGGCTGTGGCCGGGCAGGCCCGGGCCAGGGCACGCCTGTAGGCCAGGATCAGCTGGTCGGAGGCCAGCAGCAGCTCATCCCCCTGGGTGCTCCAGGACGGGCCCGGGGGCTGGGTTTCCACCACCGCCTTGTCCTCCTCGTAGGTGTCGACCGTGTTGCGGATCGAGTTGCCGTCGGCCCAGCCGTAGGGGAGGAAATTGCGCACGCCGATCCACTTGGTGAGGGTGGTGTGGTCGTCAACGGGGATGTTGCTGGCGAAATAGATGTACTGATACCCCTTCCAGTTGAAGTCCAGGGCGATTCTGTTGACGTTGGGAAGGTAGCCGGTGAGGGTGGAGCTGGAGTGGCTCCTTTTCCGCTTGACGATGTACTTCAGCAAGCCCACGCGGGCCGGCGGCTTCAGCTTGTGATGGGTGGACACCAGACCCGGTTCGCTCACGATCTCCAGGCTTTCCACGCTCGCGTCCTCCCGGTTGCCGAAGAAGGGCCGGTGGACGAAGGGGGCGTGGGAGGTGTCCAGCGCCGACTCCACCACCCGGCTGAAGTGGGCGTTCCAGGTGTAGGACCCGCTCACCGCCCGCCAGCCCGGCTGACCCAGTTCCGGGAAGGGGGGGATGGGCACCTCGGAGGCCCGATCGGCCTCGCCGGGGAAGATCCAGAGGAAGCCGGACTGCTCCCGGATGGGGAAGGTGGCCATCCGGGCCCGGGCCGGGATGGGTGTTCCCGGGGGGTCGGCCGGAATCCGGACGCAGTGCCCATCCACGTCATAGCTCCAGCCGTGGTACGGGCAGCGCACGCAGGAGCCCTCCACCCACCCCCTGGCCAGGCTGGCGCCGCGGTGGGCGCAGTAGTCGGCCAGTGCATGGGCCTGGCCGCCCGCGTCGCGGAAGAGGAGGTAGCGGCGCCCCAGGAGGGTGACGGAGACGGGTTGGTCGCGAAGCCCGTGGGCATGCTCCACCGCATACCAGAAGTTCTCGAGTCCCTGGGTCATTCCTCGGGTCGTTCCTCGGGTCGTTCCTGAGCTGGGTGCGACACCGGTTCCACGGGTCGACCGACCCTGTTTAGCACCGATGGGGCCTGGATCCAAGATGAACCGGCTGAAGGAATTGCTGAACGATTTAGAATCGGTTTCTGTTGAGTGGCGACCATTGCGCAAGCTTCACCTGGACCCCGGTGAGTTCGCCTACCGAAGTGGAGACAGTGGTCAGGAGGTGTATCTCGTCCGCACCGGGGCGATCGAACTGGTCACCCTCTATCCCGAAACCGGAGAAGGCATCGACGGGCGCCATGGCCCGGGCCACGTGTTCGGTGAGGTGGAGCTGATCGACGGCCGGGCCCGCACCCACACCGCCAGGGCCTCCCAGCCCACCGAGCTGCTCGTCTTCAGCCGCGACGAGCTGATGGACCTGCTGTTCGAGCATCCCGAGCGCAGCCTGGTGCTCGGACGCAGCGTCTTCGACCGCCTCCGGGACCTCTACACCAACGAGACCCTGGAGTCCGACCTGGCCCGGCTGCGCGAGGAGATGCAGGCGAGCATCCGCGATGCGGTCGTCGCCCATGAGGGCCGGGTGGTGCGCAGCCACAGCGGCATGGCTGCCATCGCCGTTCCGATCGTGCTGATGGTGCTTCTGGCGATCGGTTCCTACTGGTACTTTCACCGGGGCTGAGCCCCGTTCGCGCAGCCCATCACCACTGGTCCCGTTCCATGAGCATCCAGCCGGTCCCCCCTGAAGACAAGGAGCACGCCCTCTCCGAATTCCGGGAGCTGATCAGTGCCGACGTCGAGGCCGGCATCGACAGCCACGAGCGCAGGATGAGCCGTATGGGCTTTCTGTTCCTGGCGATCTTCGTGGGCGTGGTCGGGCTGATGGCCTTTCTCCCCTGACACCGCCTCCGCTCCGGCGGGATGGTGGGCCAGGGGAGTGGCGGTGCCGGATCAGACCGCGGCCTTCTGGTTGGCCAGCAGGCTCTTCAGCTTGGCCAGCTCGCCGGCCCAGCGGGGATCGGGGGCGCCTTCGCCGACGGCGTCGGCATGGACCACCTTGTTGACGCTCTTGCGGGCGGCGGTGGGGGCGCTGCCGGGGCGGCGGTCGTTGCCGGCGGCACCGCGGACCTCACGGCGCTGCTCGGAAATCTCGATGCGCAGGGTGCTGCCGCCGAAGTCCTTGCCGTTGAGCTGGGCGATCACGGCCTCAGCCTGGGCCAGGTCGTCGACGTTGGCGAAGCCGAAGCCACGGCAGGTTCCGGTCTCCCGGTCGTTCACGGCCTTGAAGCGAACCCCTTCTCCCACGCTCGAGAAGAGAGCATCCAGCTCTTTGGCATCAAAGGTTTGCGGCAGGTTGCCGACATAGAGACGAACGCTCATGGGGAGGGGCTCAGGAAAGGAAAAACTCTGGCAGGCGGTGCGATCGCGCCATTGCATCCAGCAGTTAATCACGCCGTGGGTCCGGGTCCGCGCCGGGTCCCCGGCGGTCGAGCCAGAGCCGGGCCGCGGCAACGGCCTCATCAACTGCATGCGGGTCGGTCAACTCCGCTGTGTCCGTCGCTGCGGTTCCGCCAAGTCGACCGAAGGCCCGTTCGGCCGTCAGGTGATCGATCAGCTGGCCCAGACGGGGCCCTGGCGGGATGGCCAGGAGCTGTTGCAGCCGGCGGCCGTCGAGGGGCGGGCGGGGGTGGAACAGGCGATCCGCCGGGTTGCGCCACCGCTCCATGGCCGCCCCTGCCGCTGTGGGATCGAGCTGCAACAGCAGGGCGGGCAGATCCTCCTCCAGTTGGCGGTGCAACTGCAGCCGATCCGCTTCGTCCAGGGCCTCCAGGGACGGCCCGCCCCGGGGCGAATCGCTGCGCTGGAGACGGTCGTGCCAGTGACGCAGCCGCTGGCAGCGTTGCTGCAGGCGCCGGCTGGCCCGCAGCCGCTCCAGGGTCGGGCCGTCGAGCACGGCCGCCAGCCGCGCCAGCGGCAGGGCCCAGGCCGCCTCCGTCGGCATCAGGCCGCAGGCTTCCGGCCGTTGCGGCCCCAGGGGCTCCAGCCGGGGCCCGGACCCGTCGGCGGCCCCCCAGGGCTGGAGCAGCCCCGCCTCCAGGGCCAGCTCCAGCCCCCGGTGCCCCTCGGGAGCGGCGGCCAGCCGTTCCAGCTCCGCCAGCACCCGCTCCCCGGCCACGGCGGTGATCCGCTGCCGATGGCGCCCGATCAGCTCCCAGGTGGCCGGAGCGATGCTGAACGCCAGTTCGCAGGCCAGCCGCACCCCCCGCAGCAGCCGCAGGGGGTCATCGAGCAGGTTGGCTTCGCTGATGGCCACCAGCCGGCCTGCCGCCAGATCCGGCAGGCCGCCGCAGGGGTCGATCAGCCGCAGATCCGCGGCCGATTTGCGGCCGGACGGCGTCGCTCCTTCCAGGGGCAGGGCGATGGCGTTGGCGGTGAAGTCCCGGCGGGTGAGATCGGCGGCCAGATCCTCACCGGCGCAGCGGGCCAGGTCGATCGTCCAGCCCTGCAGCACCAGTCGGGCGATCGAGCGCTCCTGGTCCAGCACCACACAGCTGCCGCCCAGCTGCCGCCCCAGGCGTCGGGCCAGGTCGATGGCGTCCACGGGCACCACCAGGTCCAGATCCGGCCGGGCGCTCAGGCGGCCCAGCAGGCCGTCCCGCACCGCCCCCCCCACCAGCGCCGTGCCCGCCGGCAGCTGGTGGAGGGCCACCGGCCAGGTCTCGGGCGCCAGGGCCCGCCACAGTTCAGGGACTTGACGTCCCGGCTCCCACGCCACAATGGGCGCCCTGCTGGGCCGCGGCGGCATGTGCATCTGCGTGGATTGCCACTGGGTCGAGCGGTGTCAGGCCTACCACGCGGTCGAGCGCCAGCATGGCGTCGCCCATCTCAATCCCCATCCTGACTTCAGCCCCCGCCAGCCGCGCATCCACGTGCAGGTGATCGATCTCGACACCGCCGGCACCAGCGTCGGGGTGGAGTGGGATGTGCGCGCCTGCTCCGACTTCCGCTCCGACCCGGGCCGCTGGCGTCGCTGTCGCCCCGACGGACCCCTGCCCCGATGAGTGTCCTCCCCGATCCGGACGGGCGCCCCTGGCTGCTGGCGCTGCACAGCTCCAGCGAAAGCCTCGGCGTGGGGCTGCAGCGCCTCGGGGCGGCGGCGCCCGAGCGGCTGGAGACGTTCCCCCTCGGCCGCTCCCTCTCCAACGGACTGTTCGAGTGTCTGGAGTCGGTGCTGCCGGCCAGCGCCTGGCCCCGGCTGGGCCGCCTGGCGGTGGCCACCGGCCCCGGAGGCTTCACCGGCACCCGATTGACGGTGGTGCTGGCCCGCACCCTGGCCCAGCAGCTGGCGCTGCCCCTGGACGGGATCAGCAGTTTCCGCCTGATGGCCCGCCGCCTGCTCACCGGATCCGAGCCCCCCAGCGAAGGCCCCTTCTGGTTGCTGCAGGAACTGCCGCGGCGCGGTGTGGTGGCGGGGCTCTACGGCGCCGACCCGGACCAGCCCGGTGGCGTCGCCGAGCTGGAGGCGCCCCGTCTCCATCGGGGCAGCGAGGCGCTGACCCCGTACCCGATCCATCCGGCCGAGGTGCAGCTGCCGGAGGACGTGATCCAGCTGCTGGGCATCGGTGCTGCCAACGCCGCGGAAGGGCGGGACGCCCCCTGGCAACCGGTGCTGCCCCTCTATCCCACCAGCCCGGTGGAGGCGCTCCCATGCTGAGCCGCCCCGGACCCCGCCCCGAGCCGCGGCCGCGCCGTCGCCGCTCCCGTCGCCCAGCCGCCGCCGCCATGCCCCCGCCCGTCGCCCCCCAGCGCTCCCGCCGCGGGCCACGCCGCCGGCGACCGGTTTCGGGGCGGGTGGTGCTGGCGGGCCTGGCGGGACTGGCCCTGCTGTGGCTGTCGCGCGGTGGCTGGTGGCCCACGCCGCCGCCGCCCCAGATGATCCTGGTGCTGGGGGGGGATGCGGATCGGGAGGCGGCGGCGGCCCGCCTGGCCCGTGTGGACGGCCTGCCGGTGGTGGTCACCGGCGGCACCAACCCCGAGTACGCCCACTGGCTGTTCCTGCAGAAGGAGGGTCTGCCCGCCCGCCAGGTCCAGCTCGACTACCGGGCCCGCGACACGATGTCCAACTTCACCTCCCTGGTGGACGACCTGCGCAAGGCACGCATCCGCCATGCCCTGCTGGTCACCTCCGCCGACCACATGGAGCGGGCCCTGCTGGTGGGACGGATCGTGGCCGGCAGCCGCGGCATCCATCTCACCCCGGTGCCCGTGCCCTGCGGCGAGCTCTGCGTCGTCGAGGGCCGGCGGCGCCTCTGGGGCGACGGCGCCCGGGCGGCCCTCTGGGTGATCAGCGGTCAGGACATCAGGCCGTGGGTGGAAGAGCGGGTGGCTCCCTGGCTGGAAAAAGCAGGGATCCGCTGATCGGACCCAGGTCGAGCATCCGGTTGATCTGCTCCTGGGCGGCGCGGGTGGCGGCGTCCAGGTCGGGGCGGCGCCGGGAGGCAGGCGGCGGGATCGGTGTGCCGATGCGGATGTGGATCGGCACCAGCCTCGGGCCGTGGCCGCCGGGTCCCAGGGCCCGGTGGCTGTTGATGATCGCCACCGGCAGCAGCGGCACCCCGGCCCGGGCCGCCAGCAGGGCCGCCCCCGGCTGGGGGGCATTGACGCGGCCGTTCGCCTGCCGGGTGCCGTCGATGAACACGCCGGTGGCCCAGCCCTGCAGCAGCCGGTCGGTGGCGGTGCGGATCGCTTCGCGGTCGCCGGCACCGCGCTCCACCGGGTAGGCGCCGCAGGCCCGGATGATCGGCCCCAGCAGGGGCACCCGGAACAGCTCCGCCTTGGCCATGAAGGCCACCGGCCGGCCGAGGGCGTGCCCCAGCAGCGGCGGATCCAGGTGGGAGCCGTGGTTGGCCACCACCACCACGGCCCCCTCCAGGGGCACGTTGTCGTTGCCGGTGGTCCGGCCCCGGAACAGCACCCGGAACACAGGGAACACCAGCAGGTAGCTGATCAGCCGGTAGGTCAGGCTCGGCTTCGGCGTGCTCAGCAGGGCGGGGGGATCGGCGGGGGGGCGGCGGCGGCGTCTCACTGGCCCATGTCGCCGGAGGTGGCGATCTGGGCGGTGCCGAGCCCGGGGCAGCTGCGCTTGATCAGGCCGGAGAGCACGTTGCCCGGCCCGATCTCCACGGCGGTGCTGATCCCCTCGGCCTGCAGCCGGTCCATCGTCTCCCGCCAGCGCACCCCCATGGTCATCTGCTGGCGCAGGCGCTCCTTGAGCACCGTGGCGTCGGTCTCGGGCCGGGGATCGGCGTTGCTGAGCACGGGGATCCGGGCGTCAGCGAACGGCACCGCCTCCAGTTCGGCGGCGAAGGCCTCGGCGGCGCCGGCCATGAAGGGGGAATGGAAGGCGCCGGACACCGCCAGGGGGATGGCCCGCTTGCAGCGCACCGTCGCCGTGACACTGGCCAACGCTTCCGGGGTGCCGGAGAGCACCACCTGGGCGGCGCTGTTGTCGTTGGCGATCACCACCCCCTCGGTGGCGGCCACCGCCTGCTCGAGCTCGTCCCGGTCGAAGCCCATCACGGCGGTCATGGCGCCGCCGCCGGCGGCCGCCATCAGTTCGCTGCGGCGGCGCATCAGCTTCAGGCCGGTCTCGGCATCGAAGACCCCGGCGGCGTAGAGCGCCACCAGTTCCCCCAGGCTGTGGCCCGCCACCAGCCGGGCGCTGCGGCCCTGGCCGTGGAGCGCGTCCACCAGCAGGCTCTCGACCACGAACAGGGCCGGCTGGGTGTTGCGGGTGTCGTTGAGGTCGCTGGGTTGGCCACCGGTCTCCGTTCCCGCGCAGATGGCCAGCAGGTCACGGCCGAGCAGCTCGGAGGCCCGATCGAAACGCTCCCGGGCCCCCGGCAGGTCGATCACCCCCTCGGCCATCCCCGGTTTCTGCGAACCCTGTCCCGGAAACACCCAGGCGATGGCCATGCAAGCCTCCCGTGCAACGGCAGGAGATTAGGGCTCGGCTGGGGGGACCCCCGGACCGCTCCAGCGGAACAGGGCGGCGCCCCAGCTGAGGCCGGCGCCGAAGCCGCTGCTGGCGATCAGGTCGCCGGCGCCCACCCGCCCATCGCGGACGGCTTCGTCGAGCATCAGCGGGATCGTGGCGGCGGAGGTGTTGCCATAGGCCGAAAGGTTGCTGAGCACCCGCTCGGCGGGCATGGCGAAGCGATCGGCCACCGCGTCGAGGATGCGCTGGTTGGCCTGGTGCAGCAGCAGCCAGTCCACGTCGGCGGCGGCGGTGCCCGTGGCCTCCAGCAGCTCCGCCAGCACGGCGGGCACCTCGCGCACGGCGAACTTGTAGACCTCCTGGCCGTTCATGTGGATCGGCGCGAAGCCGCCCACCTGGGCCGAGAGATCCCCCACCAACGGCTGGTGGTCGGCCACCTGGGCCAGGGTGAGGCAGGCGTTGCGGCTGCCGTCCGAGCGCATGCGGAAGCCCACCAGGCCGTCTTCGGCGGGGTCACAGGCCTCCACGGCCAGGGCGCCGGCCCCGTCGCCGAACAGGACGCAGGTGCGGCGGTCGTCCCAGTCGAGCCAGCGGCTCAGCTGGTCGGCGCCGATCACCAGCACCCGCCGCATCGTGCCGCCGCGGATGTACTGGGCCGCCGTGATCAGGGCGAACAGGAAGCCGCTGCAGGCGGCGGTGAGATCAAAGGCCACCGCCCGGTGGGCCCCCAGGGCCGCCTGCACCCGCGGGGCGGTGCCGAACAGGTCGTCCGGGCTGGAGGTGGCCAGCAGGATCAGATCCACCTGCTCAGGGTCCCAGCCCGCATGGGCCAGGGCCGCCCGGCCCGCCTCGGCGGCCAGGCTGGTGACGGTTTCCCCGGGGCCGGCCACCCGCCGGGCACCGATGCCGGTGCGGCTGCGGATCCAGTCGTCGTTGGTCTCGACCCGCTCGCTCAGCTGGTCGTTACTGATGCTGGCGGCGGGGAGGGCGCGTCCGCAGCCCACCAGGGCCATGCCCCGCAAGGCGGCCGTGGTCACCGTCTTGTCTGAGCCGAGCGGCACCCATTCGGTTCACAGGTGGCCACAGTCAACCACAGGTGGTTGCCACTCCGGCGCTCCCCTCGCCGAGGGCGTGCAGGTCGTCCATGACGCCGTGGCTGGCGGCGGAGTGGGCCAGCCGCAGGGCGCTCACCACCGAGAGGGCCCGGCTGCTGCCGTGGCCGATGACGCAGATGCCATCGACCCCGAGCAGCAGGGCGCCGCCGTGCTCGGCGTGGTCGAGGCGCTTCTTGATCCGCACCAGGTTGCTGCGCAGGAACGCCGAGCCCACCTTGCCCCGGCGTCCCCGGGGCAGCTCGGCCCGCAGCACGTCCAGCAGGACGCTGCCCACCGATTCGAGGAACTTCAGCAGCACGTTGCCTGTGAAGCCGTCACAGACCACCACGTCGAAGTCGCCGGAGAGGATGTCGCGCCCCTCGCAGTTGCCGGCGAACACGAAGCGCTCGTCGGCCGCCAGCAGCGGATGGGTGCGCAGGCAGAGGTCGTTGCCCTTGCACTCCTCCTCGCCGATGTTCACCAGGCCGATGCGGGGCCGCTTCACCTGCAGCACGTCGCGGCTGTAGATGTTCCCGAGCAGGGCGAACTGGTGCAGCCATTCGGGCTTGCAGTCCATGTTGGCCCCCACGTCGAGCACCAGCACCTGCTGGCTGGGGTCCTTGGTGGGGAACAGGGCGCCGATGGCCGGGCGGTCGATGCCGGCCAGCCGGCCGAGGCGGAAGATCGCCGCCGCCATCACGGCGCCGGAGTTGCCGGCGGAATAGACGGCGGTGGCCTCGCCTTTCTTGACCAGGTCCATGGCCACGTTGATGCTGGCGTCGCGCTTGCGGCGCACCACGGTGGCCTCCTCGTGCATGCCCACCGACGGGCCGCTGGGCACCAGCTGGATCAGGCCACGCTGCACCGCCTCCTCCAGCTCCTGGCCCAGGCCCATGGCCGTCACCGCCTGCCGCAGCGGCTCCGGCTCGGCCACGAAGCGGATGCGCAGGGGCAGCAGGGCCACGGCCCTCAGGCAGCCCTCCAGGATCGGCCCCGGGGCGTGGTCCCCGCCCATGCCGTCGACGGCCACCCAGAGGCGCTGGCGGTCGTCGATGGCGGCGCCGGTGTGGCTGCCCTGCTGCAGACGCCGCAGGGGGTCGAACACCAGGGGCTGGAGCACGGATCCCGCCACATTGGTGGCGGCGCCGGCCATGCTGCCGGCAACGGACACCGCCCCGGAGGCGGCGCCGCTGGCGGTGGCGGTGGCGGTGCCCACGAGGCTGGTGACAGCCGCATTGCGGCGGTACCAGATCACCAGGCGGCGGATCGTGCGGTTGGGTTTGGGGCGGTTGGAGGCGAAGCGACGGCCGTCGCGCCCTGCGCCTTCAGGATCCTTCGGTGGCAACGGGTTCAACGATGCGCTGGAACAGATAGCCGGTGCCCCGCGCCGTGAGGATCAGCTCGGGGTTGGCCGGATCATCCTCCAGTTTGGAGCGCAGCCGCGAGATGTGGACATCCACCACGCGGGTGTCCACGTGACGCTCGGGCGTGTAGCCCCACACCTCCTTGAGGATCTCGCCGCGGCTGAAGGGCTCGCCGGAGCGGCTCACCAGCAGCTCCAGCAGGCTGAACTCCATGCCGGTCAGGCGGATGCGCTCGTCGCCCCGGTACACCTGGCGCTTGTTGGTGTCGATGCGGAGATCGCCCACCTGGATGACGCCGGAGTTGGGGATCCCGGCGCCCGGGTCCTTCTCGACCCGCCGCAGCACGCAGCGGATGCGCGCCTCCAGCTCCTTGGGGCTGAAGGGTTTGACGACGTAGTCGTCGGCGCCGAGCTCAAGGCCGGTGATGCGGTCAGCCACGTCACCGAGGGCGGTGAGCATGACGATCGGCACGTCCGATTCCTTGCGCAGCTCCTGGCAGACGCCGTAGCCGTCGAGCTTGGGCATCATCACGTCGAGGACCACCAGGTCCGGCAGGACGCGGTGGAAGGCCTCGATGGCCTCCTCGCCGTCGCTGGCGGTGACCACCTGATAGCCGATCATCGAGAGGCGCGTCTCGAGGATCCGGCGAATGCTGGCCTCGTCATCGACGACGAGGATCGTTTCCTTGGCGGTGGGGGAGGCCGTCATTGCGCGGCGAGGAGAATGCAACACGGTTCCGACCCACTGAACCGGCCGGAAGGTCGGGAATTCACCGAACGCCACCTTTCTTCATACACACCGCCCGCTCCCCTTGGCCCGTCCCGGTTCCTCGTTCGTCTGCCAGGCCTGTGGGGCCAGGACGCGGCAGTTCTTCGGCCGCTGCTCCGGCTGCGGCGGCTGGAACACCCTGGTGGAGCAGAGCGAGCCGAGCGGCGACAGTCGGCGGCGCCGGCCGGTGGCCGCCGCCGCCGCTCCGGGGGCTGACGGGGCCGGGACGCCGGGGCGGCCGCGCCGCTCCGAACCGATCCAGGCGGTGGGGGACCGGCCCCTGCAGCGCCTGGCCAGCGGCTACGGCGAACTGGACCGGGTGCTGGGGGGTGGCCTGGTGCCCGGTTCCCTGGTGCTCCTGGGGGGCGACCCGGGCATCGGCAAGAGCACCCTGCTGCTGCAGAGCGCCCGGGCCATGGCCGCCCGGGCGGTGGTGCTCTATGTCAGCGCCGAGGAGTCGGCCCAGCAGGTGAAGCTGCGCTGGCGGCGCCTGGCCGAGGACGGCCCCGGAGCTGGACCCGGCGCCGTGCCGGAGGCGGGTGACGGTGAGAGCGAGGGCCTGCGCCTGCTGGCGGAGACCGACCTGGAGCTGGTGCTGCAGGAGCTGGAGACCCTGAGGCCCGAGGTGGCGATCATCGACAGCATCCAGGCCCTGCACGACGCCGAGCTGGGCAGTGCCCCCGGGTCGGTGTCCCAGGTGCGGGAATGTGCGGCCGCCCTGCAGCGCATCGCCAAGCGGCAGCACACCGCCCTGGTGCTGGTGGGGCACGTCACCAAGGAGGGGATGCTGGCGGGCCCCAAGGTGCTTGAGCATCTGGTGGATGCGGTGCTCACCTTCGAGGGGGACCGCTTCGCCAGCCACCGGCTGCTGCGGGCGGCCAAGAACCGCTTCGGCGCCACCCATGAACTGGGGGTGTTCGAGATGCGGGGGGCGGGGCTGGTGGAGGTGAGCAACCCCAGCGAGCTGTTCCTGGCCGGGGATGGACCCAGCCCCGGCACCGCCACGATCGTGGCCTGCGAGGGCACCCGCCCGCTGCTGGTGGAGGTTCAGGCCCTGGTCAGCCCCACCAGCTATGCCAGCCCGCGGCGCACCGCCACCGGCATCGGCACCAACCGCCTGCACCAGATCCTGGCGGTGCTGGAGAAGCACATGGGCCTGCCCCTGTCCCGCTTCGACTGCTACCTGGCGGTGGCCGGCGGCCTGGAGGTGGAGGAGCCGGCGGCGGACCTGGGGGTGGCGGCCGCCGTGGTGGCCAGCTACCGCGACCTCACCCTGCCGGCGGGCACGGTGCTGCTGGGGGAACTGGGCCTGGGGGGGCAGCTGCGGCCCGTGGGCCAGCTGGAGCTGCGCCTGCAGGAGGCGGCCCGGCTGGGGTTCGCCCGGGCGGTGGTGCCCCGCGGCAGCGCCCTCGGGCCGGTGGCGGCCGGCCTGGGCCTGCAGCTGCTGGAGGCGGCCACGGTGGCCGAGGCCCTGGTGGCCGGCCTGGGGGTCAACCCCGCCGCGTGACAGCGGCCCAGGGAGCGCGGCTCAGAAGTAGACGTCGACGTTGCTGCGGCCGGAGGACTTGAGCCAGTTCTCGATGTCCAGGTAGCCGCCCGGGTAGAGGCGCACCGCCTTGGTCCAGTAGGCGGCGGCCTCGTCGAACCAGCGGTCGGCGGCGTCCTGGTCGCCGGTCTCCTCCGCCAGCCGCCCCCACTTCTCGTAGATCAGGCCCATGTTCTTGAGGCAGGAGGGGGAGTTGCCGTTGGCGTCCAGGGACTGGCGATAAAAGTCGAGGGCCTTTTCCTCCTCGCCGTTGCTCATGAAGATGATCGCCATGTTCTTGAGGATCTCGCCCCGGTCGATGCTGTTCTCCTCGAGCTTCAGGGCCTCCTCGTAGTTCTCCAGCGCCTCGGCGTAGTCGCCGTCGTTCTGGGCCGACAGGCCGTCGCGGTAGTAGACGTAGGCCTCCTTCGCCTTGGGATCGATCGGCAGCAGCTTGACGATCAGGTCGGCCATGACCGTGAAGCTCTTGTCGATGAAGTTGTCGTTGCGCTGCGAGCGGGGCAAGGGTCCAGGTCCGGATCTTCCACCCATCCTGCCTTGGGCGGCCGGGGCAACGGCGTGGCGGCTCCCTAGCCTGGGGCCCGGCCCCCCCTCCGGCACCCAGCACCGGCACCCCCCGCTTGAGCGCCACCCCCCCCGCCAGCAGCTCCCGCGAGCCGTTGCTCCTCGATGTGGAGGGCATGAAATGCGGCAGCTGCGTCCGCGCCGTGGAGCAGCGCCTCCTGCAGACCGAAGGGGTGCGCCAGGCGAGCGTCAACCTGCTGACCCGCACGGCCTGGGTCGACCTGGAGCCCCGCTCTGACGGTCCCGATGGGGTCGGCGTGGATCCGCTGCCCGCCCTGCTGGGCAGCCTCGAGGGCCTGGGCTTCCAGGCCCGGCTGCGCCCCCAGGAGCCGGAGCCCGCCAGCCAGCGGGAGCGGCGCCAGGCCGAGCAGTGGTGGCGCCACTGGCGCCAGCTGCTGGTGGCCCTGCTGCTGCTGCTTGTCTCCGGCCTGGGGCACCTGGCTGACGCCGGTCTGCTGGCCTGGCGCGGTCCCTGGCCGCTGCTGGGCAGCCCCTGGTTCCATGCCCTGGTGGCCACCCTGGCCCTGGCCTTCCCCGGCCGGCCGATCCTGGTCCGCGGCGTCCGCTCGGCCCTGGCCGGGGTGCCCGGCATGGACACCCTGGTGGGACTGGGGGTGGCCAGCGCCTACCTCTCCAGCCTGGTGGGCTGGCTGTGGCCGGCCAGCGGCTGGCCCTGCTACTTCAACGAGCCGGTGATGCTGCTCGGCTTCGTCCTCACCGGCCGTTTCCTGGAGGAGCGCGCCCGCTACCGCACCGGCCGGGCCATCGAGGAGCTGGGCGCCCTCCAGCCCGACCATGCCCTGCTGCTCCTGGGCGACGGCCCCCCCCGCCAGGTCCGGGTGGGCGGGCTGCGGCCGGGGGACCGGCTGCGGCTGCTGCCGGGCGACCGGGTGCCGGTGGATGGGGTGGTGCTGGAGGGGTGCTCGCGCGTCGATGCCTCCAGCCTCACCGGCGAGCCCCTGCCCCAGTCGGTCGAACCGGGCAGCGAGCTGGCCGCCGGCCTGCTCAACCTCGAGAGTTCCCTGGTTTTGGAGGTGCGCCGCCGTGGTGCCGACAGCGCCATCGCCCGCATCGTGCGCCTGGTGGAGCGGGCCCAGGCCCGCAAGGCGCCGATCCAGGGCCTGGCCGACAGGGTCGCCGGCCGCTTCACCGTCGTGGTGCTGCTGCTGGCGCTGGCCACCCTGCTGTTCTGGTGGCTGTGGGGATGCCGGCAATGGCCCGAGGTTCTCACCATGGGCGCGGCCGTTGGCCACGGGGCCCATGGGCACCTCTCCCACGCCCACGGCGCCCTGGCCCATGACGGCGGTGCAGCCGGCACCCCCTTCAGCCTGGGGCTGCAGCTGGCCATCGCGGTGCTGGTGGTGGCCTGCCCCTGCGCCCTTGGCCTGGCCACGCCGACGGCGATCACCGTGGGCTCCGGGCTGGCGGCCCGTTCCGGCCTGCTGTTCCGGGGCGGCGATGCGATCGAGACCGCCTCCCGGCTGGAGGCGGTGCTGTTCGACAAGACCGGCACCCTCACCATCGGCCGTCCCCTGGTGACGGCCGTCCGGGTCGTGGGGGCGGCCCCGGGCAGCCCGGCGGAGGCGGCTGAGGCCGCCCGGCTGGTGCAGCTGGCGGCGAGCCTCGAGCAGCACAGCCGCCATCCCCTGGCCCACGCCGTGCTTCAGGAGGCCCAGTGCCGGGGGCTTCCCCACCTGAGCGTCAGCGAGGCCCAGGCCCTCCCCGGCGAAGGGGTGCAGGGGCTGGTGGAGGGCACCGGCCTGGTGCGGGTGGGCCGGCTGGACTGGCTGGCCCGCCAGGGGGTGATGGCGGAGCCCGCTGGTACGGCCCTGCAGCAGGACCTGGAATCGGGTGGTGCCACCCTGCTGGCGGTGGCCGCCGAGGGGCGGTTGCTGGGACTTCTGGCCGTGGAGGACCGGCCCCGGGCCGATGCCGCCGCCACCGTGACCCGCCTGCGGCGGCTGGGGCTGCGGCTGGGCCTGCTCAGCGGTGATCGGCGCGCCAGCGTCGAGGGTCTGGGCCACCGCCTGGGCCTGCGGCCCGAGGAGCTGGCCTGGGAACTGCGACCCGAGCAGAAGCTGGAACGGCTCCTGCTGGCCCATCGCCAGGGGGCCGTGGCGATGGTGGGTGACGGGATCAACGATGCCCCTGCCCTCGCCGCCGCCGACCTGGGCATCGCCGTCGGCACGGGCACCCAGATCGCCCAGGAGAGCGCGGCCCTGGTGGTGATGGGCGAGGGACTCGACGGCATCGTCCGGGCCCTGGAGATCGCCCGGCGCACCATGGCCAAGGTCCGCCAGAACCTGGCCTGGGCCTTCGGTTACAACCTGATCGTCCTGCCGATCGCCGCCGGTGCGCTCCTGCCGGGCTTCGGCCTGAGCCTCTCGCCCGAACTGGCGGCCCTGCTGATGGCCTTCAGCTCGATCACCGTGGTCGGTAACGCCCTGCTCCTGCAGGGTCTCCCAAGGGATTCCGCGCCATGAGCGGGCGCTTCCTGGTGCTGGAGGGCATCGACGGCTGCGGCAAGACCACCCAGATCGAGGCCCTGCGTGCCTGGCTGCCGCTCAGCGGCCTGATGGCGCCCGGCGCCCGGCTGGTGGTGACGCGGGAGCCGGGCGGGACGGCCCTGGGCCAGGCCCTGCGCGCCCTGCTGCTGCGGCCGCCGGAGGGGGCCGCCCCCTGCAGCCTCTGCGAGCTGATGCTCTATGCCGCCGACCGGGCCCAGCACGTCGAGGAGTGCCTGCGTCCGGCCCTGGCCGCCGGCGACTGGGTGCTGAGCGACCGCTTCAGCGGCTCCACCGCGGCCTACCAGGGCTATGGCCGCGGCCTGCCCCTGGCAACCATCCGGCAGCTCGAAGTGATGGCCACCGGCGGCCTGGAGCCCGATCTCACCCTCTGGCTGGATCTCCCCCTGGCCGGCTCCCTGCAGCGCCGCGGCGACCGGCCCGCCGACCGCATCGAGGCCGCGGGCGAGGCCTTCCTGCAGCGGGTCAGCGACGGCTTCGCCAGCCTGGCCGCCGAGAGGGGCTGGCACCGCGTCGCGGCCGGAGGGCCGATCGAGCAGGTGACGGGCCGCTGCCGCTCCCTGATCACGGAACACCTGGGCGGCGCCGGCGCAGGGGGCCATGGCTGAGTTGCTCGCCGATGCTGAGCTGTTCGCCGATCTGGTGGGCCAGCCCCAGGCCGTGGCCCTGCTCACGGCCGCCCTCGAACGGCGGCGGCTGGCGCCCGCCTACCTGTTCGTCGGCCCCGACGGGGTGGGCCGGCGGCTGGCGGCCCTGCGCCTGCTCGAGGGGGTGCTCGCCGGTGGCACCGCCGGTTCGGTGCCGCTGCGGCGACGCCTGGCGGCGGGCAACCACCCCGATCTGCTCTGGGTCGAGCCCACCTACCTGCACCAGGGCCGGCTGGTGAAGGCTTCCGAGGCCGAGGCCCAGGGCCTCAGCCGCCGCAGTCCCCCCCAGCTGCGCCTGGAGCAGGTGCGGGAGGTGACCCGGTTCCTGGCCCGCCGACCGGTGGAGGGGGAGCGTTCCCTGGTGGTGCTGGAGACGGTCGAAGCGATGGCCGAAGCGGCCGCCAATGCCCTGCTCAAGACCCTCGAGGAACCGGGCCATGGCCTGCTGATCCTGCTCACGGCGACGCCGGACCGGCTGCTGAGCACGATCCGCTCCCGCTGCCAGGCCATCCCCTTCGCCCGCCTGCCCCCCGCCCTGGTGCACCAGGTGCTGGGGCGGCTGCCGCTGGCCGAGGGGACACCGGAGCGGGCCGTGGCCGATCCCCCCGAGCTGCTGGAGCTTGCCGCCGGATCTCCCGGGGCCCTGCTGCACCACCGGCGGGTCTGGCAGGGCCTGCCCGAGGGACTGGCGGAGCGCTTGCTGGCCCTGGGCCGGGAGCCGATGGAGGCCCTGGGCCTGGCCCGCGACCTCAGCGAGGCCCTCGATGGCGAGCAGCAGCTCTGGCTGCTCGACTGGTGGCAGCTGCACCTCTGGCGGCGGCGCCAGGAACCGGCACCCCTGCGGCGCATCGAGCAGCTGCGCAGCCACCTGCTGGCCTACGTGCAGCCGCGGCTGGCCTGGGAGGTGGCCCTGCTGGATCTAGGTTGCTGAGGGCTGCCTTCAGGCCACCGCCCCTTCGCCCGTCTTGGGAACCGCGGCGAGCCTGGCCTCCCTGGCGGAGCGGATGGCGGCGGCGAGGGGTTCGATCTGATCGACGGGAGGCAGCTCGAGGCAGTAGCCGGCGCCGTAGACGGTCTTGATGAAGCGGGGTTTGCGGGGGTCAGGCTCGAGCTTGGTGCGGAGGTGGCGGATGTGGACCCGGATGGTCTCGATGTCGTCGTCCGGCTCGTAGCCCCAGACCTCCTTGAGAATCAGGGAAGGGGCAACGGTTTGGCCGTGGCGCTGCAGCAGGCAGTGGAGGAGTTCGAACTCGGTGTGCGTGAGGCGGACGGGCGCGTCGAACCAGATGGCCTCGAAGCGCTCGGGGACGAGGGTGAGGGAGCTGAAGCTGAGGATCTCGTTGTGCTTGGCGGAGAGGGGTGCGCGCTCGCTGCGCCGCAGGAGTGCCTTGACCCTGACCATGAGCTCCTCGAGATCGAAGGGCTTGGTGAGGTAGTCGTCGGCGCCGGAGTTGAAGCCGCTGACCTTGTCCTTGGTGCTGCCGAGGGCGGTGAGCATCAGGATGGGGATCTTGGCGGTGCGCTCGTCGCGCCGCAGGCGCTGACAGAGGGTCAGACCGTCGACCTTGGGGAGCATCAGGTCGAGCAGGATCACATCGGGGCAGTACTGAACGGCAAGGGCCTGGCCCTTGATGCCGTCAGCGGCCCTCTGGACATCGAAGCCGCCGTGCTCAAGGTGTCCGGCGACGAGATCGAGCATGTCGCCGTCATCTTCGATGAGCAGGATGGAGGGCTTCATGGGTGTTCGAGGCGAGGCGAGTCGTCGTGGGTGCCTGGGTAGGGAGCACGGGGACGGGAGAGGACAGTGTCGCGGTTTTGCGTTGACACTGCAGGGATGAGGGTGCAGGTGCGCACCTGGCCGGGGGCTGAATCCGGCTCAGCCGACCACTGCCACCGGCCGTTACCGGAGTGATGGGGCCCGGCAACGGGCGGAAGGAGAAACTCCCCGGGCGGGATTCGAACCTGCGACCAATCGGTTAACAGCCGACCGCTCTACCACTGAGCTACCGAGGAAGACACCCGGCGGACCGGGATCCGAAGACCTTACCTTTCGGCCCCGCCGGCGGGCAAGGGGGCCAGGGAGCGGCGCAGGCTTTCGCCGCTCTGCCAGGGGCCGACCGCGCCGGCTTCCATGCGGGCAGCCCCGTCACAGCACTCCAGTTCCTCGAGACGGTGGGTGATCCACAGCGCGGTGAGGGGGGATGGGCTGCGGTGGCAGAGCCGATGGATCAGCTCCAGCACCTCCTTCTGACTGTCCGGATCCAGCAGGGCGGTGGGTTCATCCAGGAGCAGCAGTGTCGCGGCGCTGGCCAGGGCCCCGGCGATCGCCAGCCGCTGCTTCTGGCCGCCGCTCAGGGTGTGGATGGGGCGCTGCTGCAGGCCCTCCAGCCCCACCTGGGCCAGGGCCGACGCCACCCGCCCGGCACGGGCCGCGTCGTCGAGGCCCTCGGGGAGGGCCAGCTGCAGATCGCTGCCGCAACTGGGCAGCAGCAGCTGGTGGTCGGGGTTCTGGAACACCAGGGCCGGTCGGCCCTGGCAGGTGATACGGCCGGCCGTCGGCGTGAGCAGGCCGGCGACCAGGCGCAGCAGGGTGCTCTTGCCGCTGCCATTGCTGCCGACGAGCATCCACAGGCCCGGCCCCGGAATCCGCAGCCGGCAGTCCTGCAGGGCCGGAACGCCTTCGCCCCAGCCGAAGCGGAGTCCCTGGATCTCCAGGGGGGGCTCGACCGCCCCGGAGGTCGCCGATGCGCTCAAGGCTCGAAGTTGAAGCCGGGACGCTTGCCACCGCCGGCGACCGACGACTTCTCATAAATCTGCACGGCGACGATCTCGCCGCTCAGCAGACTGACGCGCTTCTGCTCGTCCTTCTCGCAGGTGAGCTCGAGCACCTTGGGGTGCCCGCTCTCGAGCGCCTGGCGCACGTCCCCGTACAGGGCCTGGGCGCCGTCCAGTTCCTTGCGCTGGACGGCAACGGGCATGGGGCTGAGCCGGAGGGAGATCTCGACGACGTACATGGTGGAGGGGGCTGGGGGCCGGGACGGTGGAGAGGGCGAGCCAGGCCACTCTGGCGAATCGCCGGCCGTCCGGGAGAGGTGGGTACTTGTACTCATTCCCTGATGGCAACGGCCCCCTTGGCCGCACAGAAAGGGGCTCTTCTCTTACGATCAGGTTGTAACGCTTCGTGAAGCACCTCCCATGACGATCGCCCTGGGGCGCGCCCCTGCCACGCGTGGATGGTTCGACGTCCTCGACGACTGGCTCAAGCGCGACCGCTTCGTTTTCGTGGGGTGGTCCGGTCTGCTGCTGTTCCCCACGGCCTATCT
>NZ_JACJTY010000003.1:0-293630 GCF_014698945.1 Synechococcus sp. FACHB-909
AACCGCCGGGGCGGGGGGTGGGGTCAAGCAGGACCGTCTGACCGGCGGGCATGCGCACGGCACTGACGGGATCGTCGGGGAGGAAGCGGTAACGCATCGGGGGAAGGGAGGGGGCCTTATTGCGAATGGCTCTCAACCTAGAGGACCCACGGGCACTTTTGCAAGCGATTCTCAATAGCAGCTGGTGATTGCGAAGCCGCTCTGCCGCAGCGGCGGCCCCCAGGCCCTCAGGTGAGCAGCAACCGATCGAAGAAGGCGTGCCAGGTCAGCCCGGAACGCTCAGGCCCGAACACCGCCCGCTGCTCCAGCCGATTGAGTGGTGGCTGGCCGATGCTGCTCAGCAGCCGGTCCATCTCGCCAGGGTCGAGCCGGTCATCGCCATCCGCATCGACGGGGATCAGGTAGCGCTTCAGCCGCTCCTGTCCGTCCCAGAGCCGGCGCAGGCGCAGCATCACCTCGATGAACTCGGCCCTGTCCACCACCCCGTCGCCATCGAGATCCATGGCCGCAAGCACCCTGGCCAGGGCCGCCGCAGGGTCGCTGGGGCCCTGGTCAGGGTCGCCGGGGACCTGTTCGATTCCGTCGACCAGTTCCGACAGGCTCAGCTGGCCGTCCCGGTCGCGGTCGAGGCGCTCGAACAGCTCCTCAAACCTCCCCAGCAGCGCCGGATCCGCCGACGGGGCCAGGCTGGTCCAGGCGCCTCCGCCCACGGCCCCGCGCAGACGGGAGCGGTAATCGTTCAGCAGCCGCCGGGTCACCAGATAGCGCTGCAGATGCTCCTCCGGCGTGAGGATCGCGTGCAGCGCCACCGGCACAACGGTGGGCAGCGCCCGGCGCACCACCAGCAGGGTGGCCAGGGTGGCGACGATGAAGGACAGCGTGAGCGCCGGCAATCCGAGCGGCATCAGCCGCTCCATTGGCTGGGTGAGCAGGCTGGCCGCGAGGGCCGCCAGGGCCGCCACCCCCAGGCTGCGCCTGGTGGGGGCATGGAAGATGCCACCGATGGCAATGGCGCTGAGAACGCCGTCGTAGCTCCAGAGGCCCAGGCCGACGGCGCCGGCGGCACCGCTGGCCAGGCCCGCCAACGCCCCGATCGCCGCCCCCATCAGACCCACCCCTGCCGCCATCGGACTGGCGACGGCCGTGGCCGCCAGCACCAACAAGCCACTGGCCAGATCACCACAGAAGAAGACCTGACCGAAGCCCCGCGGCAGGGCCAGCAGAAAGGCCTGCAGGGCCGAACCCGCCGGTGGCACCATCGCGGGACTGTGGAGCTGCAGCGGCGGCACGTCCGCCAGGGTGACCAGCGCCAGCAACCCCCAGGTCACCAGACAGAAGGGCAGCGTCATCGGCGGCAGGCCGGTGGCGGCATGCAGACGACGGCCCGGGCCGTGGACCAGCACGGAACTCAGCGCCCCACTCCCCAGGGCCGCCAGCGTCCAGAGCAGAAAAGCTCCGGGAGGACCCAGATCGGCGAAGGTGCCGATGGCACTGCCCACCAGGGCTCCGTTGAAGCCGTAGATGCCGTTGTGGCGGTCGTCCCAGGAGCTGCCGAGGGCCTTGGCGGCCAGGTGGGCCGCCGCGATTCCGAAGGCGGCGAACAGCGCCACCGACGGCGACTGCAGCAGCAGAGCCAGCAGCAGCAGCAGGCCACTGAGGGGATTGTTGATGAAGATCACCTGGCCCAGGCTGCGAAAGGCCGCCACCACGGCAACGACGGCGCGCCGATGCCTCCAGCGGCTGGTGAGCTGGGGCAGGGTGCCGCTGAACGGCAGCACCCGCTCGTACCAACACGCGACAGGAGCTTCCGTCGCCAGCAGGGAGAGCAGGAGCTGGTGGACGGGAAGGGGGTCCGGGGGGCCTGTGCGGTTCATGGCCAGGGCGCCGTGGCTACAGGAAAGTCCCCATCGCCCGTGGATGGATGGGGTTCGATCACGGCGGGAGCGGCCATCGTGCTCGGGAAGACCGGATCTTGCCTCTCCCACTCCGGGCACCCCCTCCATCTAGGGGGCTCGACGGGTCCCTGCCACGGCTCTTCAGGAGCTGCGCACCTCCCGCCGGTTTCATCCACTGGTGTCATCCGCTGCCTGGAGCCGTGCCATGGATCGCGCCGGCCCGGGGGACGCGCCCCAGCCTGGAGGCCGACATCTCCCCCTTCCACCCCATGCTCCGCATCCGTGGCGACCGGTCCAGCCTGCTGGCGGCCCTGGCGGCCCACTGGGCCGATCAGCAATTGCAGCTGCCCCTGCTCGGCCCCGGCGTCCCCCTCAGCCCTGCTCCTCAGCTGCGCAGGCCGGACAGAGGGCCCGCACGTTGAGGACGCACTCCAGCAGCCGGAAGCCGAAGGCCCCTGCCGCCGCCTCGCCGGCCGCCAGCACGGCACCGCTCTCGAACTCCTCGGTGCGGCCGCAGCGGACACAGACCAGATGGTGATGGTCGCGGTGGGCGTCACCGGCCAGCTCGAAGCGGCGCCCCCCCTCCGGGAGCTCCAGCTCCTGCAGCAGCCCCATGGAGCTCAGCAGCCGCAGGGTGCGGTAGACGGTGGCCAGCGACACCCGCTCCTGGCTGCGCACCAGGCGCAGGTGCACCTCCTCGGCGCTCAGGTGGCTGCCCTCGCCGATCCGCTCGAACAGATCCAGCACCCGCTGACGCTGGGGCGTGAGCCGCTGGCCCCGGTCGTTCAGGGTGGTGCGCAGGCTGCGGGGCTGGGCCAGACCGGTGGGGGGAGTGTTCACCACGCGATCCCAGACCTTCGCAACACTAGGGCCTATTGAGAAGGGGTGTCGGAGGTTGGTGTGCTGGCCGACGTCGGGGGCCCGGACGACGCCCCCCGGGCCAGGCTGCCGTCCAGGCTGACCAGGGCGGCCCCCAGCAGATCAGTGAGCGTGACGATCAGGCGGTAGCTGAGGGCCACCGCCAGCAGCGGCGCCTCCGGCAGGGCCACCCCCATCCGCAACAGCAGCACCGCCTCGAACACCCCCAGGCCCCCCGGCGCCCCCGGCACCACCAGTCCGGCGGTCCAGGCGAGGGCGAATCCCGCCAGCCAGACGGTGGCATCGTTCGCCAGTGGCAGGTCGAAGGCCTGGATGCAGCAGCAGAAGCCGGCGAAGCGCAGCAGCACGAAGGCCATCTCCGCCAGCAGGGGCGGCCAGGGATAGCCCCGCAGCACGGTCGACCGCTCCAGCGGCGTCTCCTGCCTGAGCTCCTCCTCCAGGCCGAGGTCCCGCGCCCGGCGCCGCTCCAGCCGCAGCAGCAGGGGGTCGAGCCAGCGGGGCAGCAGCAGGGCCAGGGGCAGCAGACAGACCAGGCCCAGCCCGCCCTGCCAGCCGCCAAGGGGCACCAGCGCCAGGGCCGCCACCGCCGCCACCAGGGGATCCAGCAGCACCGCCACCAGCGCCATGGTCGTGCCGACCGGCGCGGCCAGGGGCGTGTCCTCGCTGCGCAGCCGCTGGACCCGCGAGGCCAGGTGCCAGATGCCCCCGGGCAGGAACTTGCGCAGGTTGGTGGCCACGTGCAGTTCCACCACCGCGGCCCAGTCGGGGCGCAGGCCCAGCCAGCGCAGCACCACGCCCCAGGCCAGGCCGTTGACCACCAGGCTGAGCAGGCTCACGCCGACGCCCAGGAGCAACCACAGCCAGCCCTGGCCATCGAGCCGCAGCTGGACCAGCTGGCGACCGTGGCTGAGCAGGGCCGCCATCACGAAGCCGATGCTGCCCAGGGTGATCCAGGGGCGCAGGCCGCCGGGCAGGGCCGGCAGCTTGGGGGGCGACGGCAGCCGGCGCCGCAGGGCCCCGAGGCCGGTCCCCAGGCGTTGGAGCAGGGCCAGCAGGTGGCGGGACCAGGCGCTCATGGGGCTCCCCCGTCGGCGGGCAGGGCCCGGCGCACCTCGTCGCGCACCTCCTCGATCGAGCGCCCCAGGCGTGCGGCCAGCTCCACGAGGTCGGCGTGCTCCGCCTTGGCCCGCCGGCGGCCGTCGGGGAGGGTGGCCCACTTGATCCGCACCGGCCCCAGCCGGGTGGCCAGCGTCTCGCTCTGTCGCGGCAGGATCCAGCGGTCCTGCAGCTGCTCCCGCACCCCCAGCGTCGTGCCGTGGCGCCACCACACCCGGCGCAGCCGGGGCCCCAGCTCCGGGGGCATCAGCGCCGTCATCAGGGTGCCGGTGCGTCCCTTCTTCATCGCCACCGGCTGGCTGAACACCTCCAGCGCCCCGTCCCGGCGCAGGGCCTCGGCCAGGAAGGCCAGGTCCTCGGCCGTGGCGTCGTCGATCTGGGCCTGCTGCTGCAGCAGGGCTTCGCGCAGCTCGCCCCCCTCGCTGCCCCCCTCAATGGCCCCCTCCGCACCCGCCTCCGCCAGGGGACGGGCCAGGGTGAGCCGAAGCAGGTTGGCCCGATCCAGCTCGCGGCTGCCCAGACCCACCCCCACCCGCAGCGGCAGGGCCGCGGGGGAGGGGCCGAACCGGTCGGCCCAGCAGGCCGCCAGGGCCATCCCGGTGGGGGTGGTGAGCTCGCCGGCGGGGAAGCCCTCACTGGAGCCCAGCGGCAGCCCCCGGGAACGGGCGATTTCCAGCACCGCCGGGGCGGGCAGGGGCAGGGCCCCGTGGGCGGTGACGACACGGCCATGGCCCGCCGGCGGCACGCCACAGACGAGCTGCTCAACCCCCATATGGAGCAGCCCGGCGCAGACGCCGACGATGTCGACCAGGGCATCGATCGCCCCCACCTCGTGGAACTCCACGGCCTCGGCGGCGTGGCCGTGGACCGCCGCCTCCGCCTCCGCCAGCAGCCCGAACACCGCCAGCACCTTCTCCTGCAGCGCCGGCTCCAGGGGAGCGCTCTGGAGCTGCCCGCGCAACGCCCCCCAGGGCCGATGGTGCGGCTGGGGCTCCAGCGACTCCACGTCCAGGTGCAGTCCCCGCAGCCCGGCGCTGCGCCGCTCCTCGATCCGCAGCCGGTAGCGGCCCTCCAGCCCCAGGGCGGCCAGGGGGGCCGCGATCACCTCCGGGGGAAGGCCGAGGTCCAGCAGGGCCGCCAGCAACATGTTGCCGGCCAGACCGGTGGGGCAATCCAGCAGGGCCAGGGTCATGAAGGGGTCCGGCGTCCGAACCGGGGCGCCGCCGCCAGCAGCCGGTCGGCCTCGGCTTCGATCTCGGCGCGGCGCGCCCGCAGGGCCTGCTCCACCTCACGGCGGGCCCGGCGCTGCTCCAGCCGGGCCATCTCGACGTCGAAACCCGAGAGGCCCCAGAGACGGCCCAGCAGGGCCCGGTCGTCGTCGCCGCCGACGCTGTCGCCGTAGACCAGGGTCTCGGCCACCATGCCGGCCTGCAGCACCCGGCTCCAGCGGCGCAGGTCCTCGGCGGAGAGCTTCACGCTCTCTGGCAGGGCGAATTCGGTGCAGCCGCCGCTGTCGACGCCGGCCCGCAGGCAGGCCAGGCTGCCCACCAGCACCCGCCGGACCGCCAGGCCGTCGCTGTCCGCCGCCAGGGCATGGCCGGCCTCGTGCACGGCGATGCGGCGCAGGCGCCACGCACCGCCGGGCAGGGCTTCGGCCAGCAGGTGGCCGCCCCGCCCGCCGAAGCGGGCCGCGTCAACAGTGAGGGAACCCAGGCCCAGGGCCACCAGCAGGGTGACCCACCAGGGGGAGAGCCCGACCAGCGGACCGACCACGGCGGCAAGACTGAGCAGCAGCACCACGACCCCGGCCGTGAAGGCACCGCTGGTCATCTCAGCGGCCCTGGCGGGTCACGGCCCGGTCATGGCCCTTGGGCTTGGCCGGGCCGCCCTTGTCAGCGCCGGGTCGGCGGGCCCCCCGACCACCGCGGTTGCCCCGCTGGGCCACCGGGCCGATCACCTCGAAACGCTCGACGGCGAGCTGCTGGCCCTGGCGGCGCAGGTCGAGGGAGACGAAATGGCGCAGGTGCTCCAGGGGAATCTCACCGCGCAGCTGGAGCTTGAACGGCACCGGACGGTTGCCGTCGGGGCGGGGCTGCTGCCGCACCTTGATCACCAGATCGCCGGTCTCGGGGCGGGTGAAGATCAGCTCGCCGCGGATCGAGAAGTAGTCGTCGCCCTCGGGGAGCTGGTCGGCGGCAGCGGGCGCCTCTGCGGCGGGCTCGGCGGCTTCGGCCCCTGGCGTCGAGAGGGTGCTGGGCTCCCACACCCCCACCATCTGCAGGTGGAGCTGGTTCTCCTCCCGGGAGCGGGGGTAGACGACCCACAGATGGGGGGTCTCCAGGTCGAGATGGCGGCGCATCAGGGTGAGCAGGCGGCCGAGCACCACCGCTTCGATCTCGGTGCCCTCGGCGGTGCGGATCACGCCCCTGGTGAGCTGGGCCGGATCGGCCGGCACGTAGGAACCGCGCACCACTCCGATGGCCCGGTACTGGAGCGGCTCGGTGACCGGGGAAATGGGATGCTGGCGCATGGTGGAAGGAAAAACCCCGTGGCGGTACCTGGACTGGCCCGGGTCAATGTAAGCAGCAGCGGAAGCGCGATGCCCAGGCCAGACTCGGTCGCGACACCGAGCCCACACCGTCAACGGATGCCCTCCCCGAACCGAAGCCTGAGCGGCCTCTGGTCGCTGCTGGCCGTCAGCCTGGTCGGGATCCTGGCCCTCGGGGGAGGCTGGTGGCTGGGTCACCGCCAGTCAGCCACCCAGGCCAGCGCCGATCCGAAGCGGACGCTGTTGACCAAGGAGGCCACCCGCCTGCGGCTGCGGCTCGACGCCGATGAGGCCACCCCGGCCGACCGTCAGCGGCTGCTGGAACTGCTCGTCGCCCTCGATCGCAAGGGGGAGGCCGTCGGCCTGCTCGAGCCGATGGCCGACCGGGAGCCCGAGCGCTGGTCCCTGCGGCTGATGCTGGCCGAGCTGCGCCGTGACCAGGGCGACAGCAGCGGCGCCGAACGGGAACTGCGTCAGATCCTCAACCTGCGTCCCACCCAGGTGGAGGCCCTGCAGCTGCTCAGCCTGCTGAACCTGGAGCAGGGGCGCGGCGCCGCCGCGGAGGCCCGCGTCAAGGCGGCCTACGGGATGGCGATCAAACCCGACGTGAGGCCGGAGGCCCTCGGCATCGGCCTGCTGCTGGCGGAACTGCAGCTCAAACGTGGCCAGGCGACAACGGCGGCGGCCACCTACCTGCAGCTGGCCAACCTGTTCCCCCAGGACCAGCGCCCCCTGCTGGGGCTGGCCATGCTGCGCCACGACCGGGGCGACACCAAGGGAGCCCAGGAGGCCCTGGCCCAGGCACGACTGCGGAGCCCCGATCCCGACAAGCCGGATCCGAGGCTCGACAAACTGGCGGCCAGCTGGGGCCTCGAGCCGCTCAGATCCCCTTCAGCTGCCCGGCCGACCCCGCCGGCGCCGGCTTCGGCGTCTTCGCGTCAAACTCCCTGAGGGCCTGATCGATGGCGGAGCTGGGGGGCGTGGCGTCGTCCAGGGCGGTGCTGCGCTTCAGCTTGTTCATCAGGTCGAGCGGGTTGGTGCTGTCGAGGATCGAACCGCTGCCGGATCCCGATTTGCTCGGCCCGTAGTCGTAGAGCTGACGCTCCTGGATGCTGGTACCGAGGGTCTGGCCGTAGCCGGCCTGCTGGGCCCGGGCCTCACCAGCCATCAGCAGGGCGAGGGCCCCGACGCCGGCCGCGCAGGCCTGCAGAGAAAACGAACGGTTCATGGCTCCTGCCGGCGGAGGGTCGAATCACCAAGGCCTTCATGATAAGGGCCCTCAGCCGGTTCCCCGTTCTGTCGCCATGGCCCTGCGGATCGCCACCTGGAACGTCAACTCGGTGCGCACCCGGCTCGATCAGGTGTGCGCCTGGCTCCAGGCCGAAGCGCCCGACGTGCTCTGCCTGCAGGAAACCAAGGTGGCGGACGAGCTGTTCCCCCACGCGGCCTTCGAGGCCCTGGGCTACCGGGCCGTGATCAGCGGCCAGAAGGCCTACAACGGCGTGGCCATCCTCAGCCGGCTGCCGATCGAGGACGTGCGGGTGGGCTTCGCCGCCCTGCTGCCGGACGATCCGGCGGCCGAGGAGCTGGGCGAACAGAAACGGGTGATCAGTGCCTGGATCGAAGGGGTGCGGGTGCTCAACCTCTACGTGCCCAATGGCTCGGCCCTGACGTCAGACAAGTACCCCTACAAGCTGGCGTGGCTGGGGTGTCTGCGGCGCTACCTGGAGGCCCAGGACGCCGAAGGGGAACCCCTGGCGATGGTGGGGGACTTCAACATCGCCCTGGAGGGCCGCGATATCCACGACCCGGACCGCCTCAGCGGCGGGATCATGGCCAGCGAGCCGGAGCGCCAGGCCCTGAGGGACGCCCTGGGCGATCGCCTGGAGGACGTGTTCCGCGTCTTCGAACCGGACACCGGCCACTGGAGCTGGTGGGACTACCGCACCGGCGCCTGGGACATGGACAGGGGCTGGCGCATCGACCACATCTATCTCTCCGAGGAGCTGCTGGCCTGTGCCACGGGCTGCGTGATCCACAAGGGGGTGCGCGGCAACGCGCAGCCCAGCGACCATGCGCCGGTGGCGGTGCACCTGGCCTGGCCGCCCGAGCCGGCCGAGGACGGGGACGACGACGGGGGCTGGTGAGGGGCGCTGGTGAGGGGGCTCGGGGCCCTCAGGCCAGAAACGCCGCCAGGGCCAGGTCCTGACGCCGCACCAGGGCGAACAGGGTGCCGTTCTGGCCGCGGCTCACCCGCAGCTCGTCATCGAGCACGGTGACATCGAGCCAGGCGGGAAAGCTCTGCCGCACCTGCCGGAACAGCTCCAGCCGCTGGTCTCCGAACCTGGGCCCCAGCCAGCCGCCCCGCTCGAACCGCACCGACACCCGCTGGTGGGGGGCCTCGGCAGCCACGGCGATGCTGGCCTGCACGGCGATCCCCGCCAGGGGCCCGAGGGGGCCGGCCGGCCGCAGCAGGTTCAGGGCACGCCCACCGGCGGGATCGAGCAACTGCAGATTCTCCAGCCAGGGCCTGACCGCCAGATAGGGCAGGGAACTGCTGCTCCAGCGCAGCTCCCACACCCCCGCCAGCTGGTCAGCCTGGGCCGTGAGATCGGCGGGCTGCAGGTGCTCCAACCGCTCGATCAGGGCCTCGATGCGCCCGGCGGCGGGGGCTGCAGCGCCGGGAGATCCGCCCCGCAGCAACCCCAGCAGTTCTTCCCGGCAGGCCTGGGCGTCGCCGGCGCCAGCGGCAGGGCCATCGGGGATGGCCGGGGGAGCCTGCGTCACTGCTCTCACCCGCGGCACGGGGGCGCAAGAGGATCCATGCTGCCAGGCGCCGACGGCCATCGGATACCGTGTCGCCCGGCCTGCTGGCCGAACCGATCCCACCGCAGACCCCGTGACCCTGACCACCGTCGATGTGACCCTGGTCGGGGCGGGGATCATGGGCGCCACCCTGGGCACCCTGCTGCGGCAGCTGCGGCCGGACCTGCGTCTCCTGCTCGTCGAGGGCCTGCCCCAGGAGGCCCAGGAGAGTTCCAGCGCCTGGAACAACGCCGGCACGGGCCATGCGGGGAACTGCGAGCTCAACTACACGCCGATGGCGGCGGACGGCTCGATCAGCCTCGCCAAGGCGCTCGACATCAACGAAGCCTTCGACCTGTCGCGTCAGTTCTGGACCCACCTGGTGCGGGACGGGGCCCTGGGCTCCCCCGGGGCCTTCATCCAGGGCGTCCCCCACATGAGCTTCGTGCTGGGGGAGGAGCGGCGGGCCTACCTGCGGGAACGCCACCGGGTGATGGCGGCCCACCACTGCTACCGGGGGATGGCCTACAGCGAGGACCACGCCCAGGTGGCGGCATGGGCACCGCTGCTGATCGAGGGCCGGAACCCGGCCCAGGCGATCGGCGCCACCCACATCGCCGACGGCACCGACGTGAACTTCGGGGCCCTCACCAGCCAGCTGCTGGATCACCTGCGGGCCAGCGGGGCCTTTAAGGCGCGGTTCTCCACGGCGGTGCAATCGCTGCGGCGGCGGCCGGAGGGTGGCTGGCGCCTGGAGACCCGGGACCAGACCACCGGGGAGACCCGGCTGATCGATTCGGGCACCGTGTTTCTCGGGGCCGGCGGCGGCGCCCTCACCCTGCTGCAGAAATCGGGGATCCCGGAGGGGCGGGGCTACGGCGGCTTTCCCGTCAGCGGCCTCTGGCTGCGCTGCGGCGACTCCGCCGTGGCCAGCCGCCACCATGCGAAGGTCTACGGCATGGCGGCCGCCGGCTCACCGCCGATGTCGGTGCCCCACCTCGACACCCGCCTCGTCGACGGCCGCCACTGGATCCTGTTCGGTCCCTACGCGGGCTTCTCCAGCAAGTTCCTCAAGAGCGGCTCCCTCTGCGACTGGCCCCGCTCCCTGCGGACCGGCAACCTGCTGCCACTGCTGGCGGTGGCCCGGGACAACCTGCCCCTGACCCAGTACCTGATCGGCCAGGTGTTCGCCAGCGCCGAGCAGCGCTTCGCCGCCCTGCGCGACTTCTATCCGACCGCCCGCCCCTCCGACTGGACCCTGGCCGTGGCCGGCCAGCGGGTGCAGATCATCAAGGCCGATGCCCGGCGCGGCGGGGTGCTCCAGTTCGGCACCGAGGTGGTGCACGCCGCCGACACGTCCCTGGTGGCCGTGCTGGGGGCGTCCCCCGGCGCGTCGGCCGCCGTGGCGATCGCCCTGGAAATCCTCCACTCCTGCTTCCGCGAGAAGCTGCCCGACGGCTGGCAGGACACCCTCAAGCGGATCCTGCCCTCCTACGGCGAATCAATCCGCAGCGACGCCGACCTCTGCCGCCGGATCCGCAGCGAGAGCGCCGAGGTGCTGGGGCTGGCGCCGCCGGCCTAGGGCCGGCGCGGCGGCAGCAGCAGGCCGGCCCGCACCGCCCACGGGGACAGGGCGAACAGGCGCAGCATGGCCGCCAGCAGCTCCGGCACCGTCAGGGTGTTGGCCAGGAAGCCATACCACTGGGGGCCCGGCAGGGAGAAGAAGCTGGCGAAGAACTGGCGCAGTTCGGCCTCGGAGAAGCCCATCAGCTTGCCCAGACCGAACTGGTAGAGGGCGTGCTTGCTGCGCAGGGCCGGGGGCCAGAGGGCGCCCCAGCCCGCTCGGGCCAGCAGGGCCGAGGGGGCATCGGCATCGGCCATCGCCGCCGCCACCGCCGCCGCCACCGCCGGGGCCCGGCGCAGCAGGGCGCCCACCATGTAGCCGGAGGCCGGGTGCACCATCGAGGCCGCCCCGCCGAAGCCCAGCACCGGCTGCTGCAGGTCCGGCAGGGGCAGGTTCATCGGAAACAGGCAGAACTCCTCGTGCTCCACCTCCTGCACCACCACGCCGCGGTGGGCCAGGCGGCGGTGGAGGCGCTGCTGGAGCACATCGAAGGGCACCGGGGGGGCCAGGGCCAGCGACGTCTCCTCGACGAAGAAGCGGCCGCCGCCCAGGTCCATCGCATAGAGAAAGGTGGGGGGCTCGGCCCGCTCCGCCTCGCTGAGGTGGTCGGCGCGGTAGTCCATCAGCACGAACTGATCGGGCTGCACCGGCGGCGCCGAGAAGCGGCCGATGATGCCGTAGGCCGACTGGCCGGCCACCGGGCCCCGGTCGGGCCGCTGCACCAGCAGCGGCTGATGGCCGGTGGCGTCCACCACCAGCCGCACCTGCAGCCGGCGCCCATCGGCCAGCGCCACCGCACTCAACGCCCCGGAGGCGTCGCAGCCGCTGGCCAGCCCCTGGAGCAGCTCCACCCCGCCGCGCCCGCAGGCCTCCAGCCAGTGCCCCTGCAGGGCGGCGCGGTCGAACAGGCCGTAATCGCGGCCGTGGGCCGTGGGGCGGTTGGCCGCCGCCTCCGGGTCCGGATCACCGGCGCCGAAGTAGCTGACCGTGTGGCTCCAGCGGTGCTCCAGCAGATGGCCCAGGCCCAGGGCATCCACCTCGTCCCCCCAGATGCCGTAGGTGTTGAGCCAGGGGGCGCGCGGATCGTCGGGCGCCAGCAGGGCCACGGCGAGCCCCTGGTCCGCCAGGGCCGCCGCGATGCAGAGGGCGGCGGGGCCGCCGCCGAGCACCAGCACGTCCCTCGCCATCTCGCCGGTACGGTGAGGGCTCATCCTGCACCACGGCCATGCGCGGTGTTGCTCGCCGGCGGCTGGCGACGCTGGCCTGCCTGGGCCTGGGCCTGATCCTCATCCTGGCCCTGCAGGCGGGCCCGGGTCACGCCCTGCCGAGAGCGGCAGGGGCAGGGGGCGCAGTGCCGCCCCCGGTGGTGCCGCCCTCCGGGGTGACGATCCGGGTCGCCATGGCGGTGGACAACGTCTACCGCTTCTCCTCGCGGGAGAAGACCTTCAGCGTCGAAGGGACGCTGCGGCTCTCGGCACCGGCGGCGGTGATGGGGCGGTGGCTGGCGGCCGGCGTGGATCCCCTGACGCTGGTGCGTTTCCAGAACCTGGTGGAGCCCTGGGACTCCCTGCTGGAGGCCAGCAGCGGTCCGCTGCGGCTGGGGGCGGATCTGGGCCGCGACTACCGCTTCAACGGCAACTTCTACTCCGATGAGATCGACTATCGGGGTTACCCCTTCGGCACCCTGCCGCTGCAGATCCGGCTGGTGGCCGACCCCAGCTTTCCCGCCACGATCCCTGACCCGCCCAGGATCCGGCTGGAGGCCGACAGCGCCGCCTCCGGCGTCAGCCGCCGCAGCAACATGAACGGCTACCGGCTGCGCAGCTGGCGCCTGTTCCCCAGCCGCGGCGGCTTGGAGATGGAGCTGCTCTATGACCCGATCGGCTGGGCGGCCCTGGTCAAGTGGCTGCTGCCCCTGACGATCACGATGGTGGTGATGCTGCTCACCCCCAATCTGCGGGCCGGCTTCAGCTCCGAGCGCCTGGCGATCCCACCGGTGATCCTGCTGACGCTGGTGTTCATGCAGCAGGCCTACCGCGACTCCCTGCCCTCCCTGCCCTATCTCACCGTGCTGGATGGGCTCTACGCCTTCTCCTACCTGGTGACCCTGGTGTTCTTCTGCGAGTTCATCTGGTGCGCCAATCGGCTGGATCGTCTCGCCAGCGACGGCAGCGGCCCGCAGCGGCCACGGCTCGAACGCCGCATCGAACGGCTGGAGCTGGGCCTGCAGCTGGCGAGCCTGGCCGGTTACGGGGTGCTGCTGCTCTGGGCCCTGGGCCAGCGCTGAGCCCGCCGGGGGCTCAGTCGGTGGTGGGATCAGTCGTCGCTGGCCTCAGGGACAGTGGGCTCCTCGCCGGCCGGGGCCCCGGGAGCGTCCGTGGGGGCACCCGGCGGGGGCGCATCCTCTGGAGCAGCGCCGGCAGTGACATCAACGGTGTCCACCACCGGCCCATCGGCCAGCTCCTCCTCCTCGGCGGCCGGCGGCACCAGCACCACCTCGGTGAGGCGATCGCCGGCATCCAGCTTCTGCAGCCGCACCCCGGTGGCCGCCCGGGACTGCTGGGGAATGGCGTCGGCCTTCATGCGCACGATCACCCCCCGCTCGCTCACCAGCAGCAGCTCCTCGCCGGCCCCGAGCACCTTGAGGCCCACCAGCACATCGCCGTCGCGGCGGAACTTGATTGCCCGCAGACCCATGCCGGCGCGGCGCTGCAGCCGGAACTGATCCACCGGCACCCGCTTGCCGAGGCCGCTGGCGCTGGCCACCAGCACCCAGGGACCCTCGCTGGGGGCGACCTCGTCACCCTCCTCCTCGTCGGCGCCGGTCTCGGCCGTGCTGGCGACACGGTCGGCCAGTTCCGCCGTGAGCACATCCATGCTCACCAGCTCGTCGCCGGGGCGCAGATTCATGGCCCGCACGCCGCGGGCGGTGCGGCCCAGGGGACGCAGCTCCTCATCGCTGAGGCGGAAGTGGATCGTCATGCCTTTGAGGGAGCCGATCAGCACGCTGTCGCCGGGCAGGGCCAGCCGCACCCAGCGCAGGGCGTCACCGTCCTCGAGGGAGATGGCGATCAGGCCGTTGGAGCGGATGTTGCTGAAGGCCGATAGCCGGGTGCGCTTGATGTAGCCGCCGCTGGTGAGCATCACCAGCTGGACGTCGTCATCGAAGGCGCTCACCGCCAGCAGGGAGGTGATCGCCTCCTCGCGGGGAATCGGCAGCAGCTGCACGATCGGCGTGCCCTTGGCGGAACGGCTGCAGATCGGCACCCTGTAGGCGGGAATGGAATACACCACCCCCCGGTCGCTGAACAGCAGCAGGGCGTCGTGGTCGTTGCAGCTGATGAACAGCTTCACCGCCTCCTCGCCCTGGCTGCGGGTGCCGGCCTTGCCGCGGGTGCCGCGGCTGGTGGCCTCGAACTCGCTCACCGGCATCCGCTTGAGGTAGCCGTTCTCGGTGAGCAGCACCACCGAGCGCTCATTGGCGATCAGGTCGATGTCCTCCAGCCCGCCCTCAAGGTCGAGGATCTCGGTGCGGCGGGGGGAGTCATAACGGGTGCGGAGCACCTGGAGCTCCTCCTGGATCAGGCCCAGCACCCGCTCCCGGCGGCCGAGGATGTCCTTGTAGTCGGCGATCTTGGCGACGAGGTCGTCGTGTTCGAGCCGGATCTTGTCGGCCTCCAGGGCCGTGAGACGCCGCAGCTGCATCTGCAGGATGGCGTCGGCCTGGATCTCGCTGAGGCCATGGCGCTCCTGCAGCTGGGCCCGGGCGGTGGCGGTGTCGGGGGCGGCCCGGATCAGGGCGATGATCGGGTCGAGCTGGTCGAGGGCGAGCAGCAGACCCTGCAGGATGTGGTCGCGTTCCTCCGCCTTGCGCAGGAAGTAACGGGTGCGCCGCTCGATCGTCTCGATGCGGAAATCCAGGAACACCCGCAGCATCCTGCCGAGGGTGAGCAGCACCGGTTCGCCCTTCACCAGGGCCAGCATGTAGGCGCTGAAGTTGTTCTGCAGCGGCGTGAGCTTGAACAGGTTGTTCAGCACCACCTGGGGGTAGGCGTCGCGGCGCAGTTCGATCACGATGCGCATGCCGTCGCGATCGCTTTCGTCGCGGATGTCGGCGATGCCCTCGAGCTTCTTGTCGTTGACCAGCTCGGCGATGCGCTCGATCAGGGAGGCCTTGTTGGTCTGGTAGGGGAGTTCGGTGATGATCACCGCATCCCGGTCGGGGCGGCCCTTGGCTTCCACCGTTTCGATCGAGGCCACGCCGCGCATGGTGATCGAACCGCGGCCGGTGGTGTAGGTCTCGCGGATGCCGCGGCGGCCGAGGATCTGGCCGCCGGTGGGGAAATCGGGTCCGGGGATGATCGCCATCAGGGCTCGGTCCTCGATCTCCGGATCGTCGATCAGGGCCAGCAGCCCGTCGATCAGCTCGGTGAGGTTGTGGGGGGGGATGTTGGTCGCCATCCCCACGGCGATGCCGGAGGAGCCGTTGAGCAGCAGATGCGGCACCCGGGCCGGCATCACGGTGGGTTCCTGCTGGGAGCCGTCGAAGTTGTCGATGTAGTCGACGGTCTCGGCTTCGATGTCCTCCAGCAGGCTGTCGGTGGTCAGGGCCTGCAGGCGCGATTCCGTGTACCGCATCGCGGCCGGCGGATCGTTGTCGACCGAGCCGAAGTTGCCGTGCCCGTCGATCAGGGGCATCCGCATCGAGAAGTCCTGGGCCATGCGCACCAGGGCGTCGTAGACGGCCGTGTCGCCGTGGGGGTGGTACTTACCGAGCACCTCCCCCACCACACGGGCACATTTCCGGTAGGGCCTGTCGCTCGTGAGGCCGAGCTCGTACATCGCGTAGAGGATGCGCCGGTGCACCGGCTTGAGGCCGTCGCGGGCATCGGGCAGGGCCCGGCCCACGATCACGCTCATCGCATACTCCAGGTAGGAGCGCGACATCTCATTGCGCAGGTCGGTCTGGATGATCCGTCCGTCGGATTCACCGGGTCCGGTTGGATCCGCCATGCAAGACCGTATGGGGCACAACCCACTCTATCGATGACCCTGCCGGCCCGGAGTGAATCGGCCCTGCGCCAGCGCCAGCGCAAGGGTGTGCTGCGGGTGCGGGCCGCCGCCGACTTCCGCCGGCTGGTGGCCGAGGCGGGGCTGGCGGAGGCCTACGCGGCCACCGACGTGGTGGTGGCCGCCAATGCCGAATTCACCGATCAGGGCAGCCTGCACCTCAATATCGGCCCCAGCGATCCGCCGATCCGCTTCCGGGACGCCCAGCTGGAATCCTTCGGCGCCCAGAGCGGCGGCGGTGGCGGCGACCTGGTGCTGCCCATCGGCGGTGGGCTCGGGGAAGCCCAGCGGCAGGGGGGCGCCCACCTGCTCGACCGGCTGCTGCGGGGCGGGAGCCTGACCCTCGCCGCCACCGGGGACATCACCGCCCTGCATCCCCGCCGGGACCTGCAGGCCCAGCTGGATCTGGAGCGGATCGGCTCCGGCCGGCTGCTGCTGCACCGGGGCATCACCGAGAACGGCCTGGTGGCGGTGAGCAGCGCCGAAGGGGTGCTGCGCAGCCCCTGGGGCCCCGCGCTGGGACCGTTCGGCAATGCCCTGCACAGCTGCGGCGGTGCCGGCAGTATCGGCCTGACCATGCCGGGGCTGGCGCTGCTGGGGCCGGGCTCACCGGTGCTGGTGGCGGGGGCCATCGGCTGGGTGGTGGGCAGCGGCAGCGGCCACCAGCCCGGCGTGCGGCGCTCCGCCGCCGGCCATGCCCTCAGCCCCGGGGCGGTGGCGGCGGTGAGCGTGGATCTGCACGGCCTGCGGCCCGAATGGCTGCGGCCGTGCTTCTTCGAGGGCCACGGCGCCGCCCTGCTGGTGGGCCTGGCGGCGCCGATCCCCCTGATCAACGAAGCGGTCGCCCGCCAGGCCGCCTGCGGCGACGAGGACCTGGAGGCGCCGGTGCTGGATGTCTCCATTCCGCGCCGCCTGCGGCCCCGCCTCGGTTCGGTCAGTTACGCCGGGCTCAGGTCCGGCCGGATCCAGGTGGAGGGACGCCGCGTCACCGCCGCTCCGGCCCACAGCCCACGGCTGGCCGAGTCGATCGGCGCCGAGCTGATCACCTGGCTCGAGGAGGACCGCTTTCCGCTGCGCCTGCCGGTCCGGCCCCTCTCCGGCCGTGGTGGGCTGATTCCCCTCGACAGCTGAACTCCCTGCACAGCTCCGGGGCGGTGGGGGAAAACGGCCGTAAGCTCCGCCGTGAGCTGCCGGCGCCTGCCATGGCCGAGACCCCCTTCAGCCCCGAGCCCCCCTCCAGCCCCGAGGCCCCCTCCAGCCCCGAGGCCCCCTCCAGCCCCGAGGCCCAGGAGAACGGACCGTCGCCGCAGCCGTGGGCGGCGGAACCCGTGGCCCATGAACCGGAGCACGTGGCCCCCGAGCCGGAACCGGAGCCAGAGCCGGAGCCGATGAGTGCCGGGTTCGAGCCCCTGGCCGAAGCCGACAGCGAGGTCCCGGCGCCGGTGCCCACCCCGGTGAGCGAGCCGGAACCCGGCATCACCGCCACCCTGGAGGTGCCCCCCCTGGAGGGCTCGGCGGAGCCGGCCGGCGAGGGCGGCGGCGAATTCGATCTGCTGCTGCAGAAGATCAAGGACTGGCTCGGCAGCGGCGAACTGCAGGCCCAGTGGCAGCGCTTCCGCGGCCCCCTCAAGGGGCTGGCGATCCTGATCGGGGTGGTGCTGCTGCTGCGGGTCTACGCGTCCCTGATCGGCACGCTCGACAGCCTGCCCCTGGTGGGCGGCCTGCTGGAGCTGGTGGGCCTGATCGCCGCGCTCCGGTTCACCGCGACCCGGCTGGTGCGCAAGAGCGACCGGGACCAGGTCTTCGCCGACTGGAGCCGCCGTTGGAACGACTTCCGCGGCCGGGAGTGATCCAGGGCACGGGCACGGGCCAGGGGCCGTCGCGGACCGGTTGATAGTTTGTGCCCACTGTGTCCGTCCAACGGTGAACATTCAGCTCGGTCGCTCCCGGACCGTACGCCGCGCCTACGGCATCGATGAAATCGCTCTGGTCCCGGGCGGTCGCACCGTCGATCCCGAGGTGACCGACAGCAGCTGGAGCCTGGGGGGAATCCAGCGGGAGATCCCGATCATCGCCAGCGCCATGGACGGGGTGGTGGATGTGGGCATGTGCATCGAGCTCACCCGCCTGGGGGCGCTCGGGGTGCTCAACCTCGAAGGCGTCCAGTGCCGCTACGACGACCCCGAGCCGGTGCTCGAGAAGATCGCCTCGGTGGGCCGCGAGGAGTTCGTGGGCCTGATGCAGGAGCTCTACAGCCAGCCGGTCCGTGAGGACCTGGTGCGGCAGCGGATCGCCGAGATCAAGGCGGGCGGCGGCATCGCGGCGGTGAGTGCCACCCCGGTGGCCGCCCTGCGCTTCGGGGCGGCGGTGGCGGAATCGGGCGCCGACCTGTTCTTCGTGCAGGCGACGGTGGTCTCCACCGAGCACATCGGCCCGGAAGGCCGCCAGACCCTCGACCTGGCCGCCCTCTGCCGCGACCTCGGCGTGCCGGTGGTGATCGGCAACTGCGTCACCTACGACGTCACCCTGCAGCTGATGCGGGCCGGGGCCGCCGGGGTGATGGTGGGCATCGGCCCCGGCGCCGCCTGCACGTCACGGGGTGTGCTGGGCGTCGGCATTCCCCAGGCCACGGCCGTGGCCGACTGCGCCGCAGCCCGGGACGATTACGAGCGGGAGAGCGGCCGCTACGTACCGGTGGTGGCCGACGGCGGCATCGTCACCGGCGGTGACATCTGCAAGTGCCTGGCCTGCGGGGCCGATGCGGTGATGATCGGCTCCCCGATCGCCCGGGCCGCCGAGGCCCCCGGCCGGGGCTTCCACTGGGGCATGGCCACCCCCAGCCCGGTGCTGCCCCGGGGCACGCGCATCAAGGTGGGCACCACCGGCAGCCTGGAGAAGATCCTGCGCGGTCCGGCCGGCCTCGACGACGGCACCCAGAACCTGCTGGGCTGCATCCGCACCTCCATGGGCACCCTCGGGGCCCGCACCCTCAAGGAAATGCGGGAGGTGGAGGTGGTGGTGGCGCCCTCCCTTCTGACCGAGGGCAAGGTGTACCAGAAGGCCCAGCAACTGGGCATGGGCAAGTAGGTCGTCCCAGGTCTGGACGCCACGGCCTCAAGGCGAGATGGGGGCTAACCTCTGGATGTGGGGGCTCCGGCTCGCACACTCCTCACACCCCCCGGCCCGGCGTGTCCGGGCTTTTTGTCTTCTGCCGCCGATCCCGGCGGCACTGCCTCCGGGTTCCGCTACGGCCTGCAACGCTGGCCCCATTCCCGGGAAGAGCGGCCGAACCCGGTTGCTAGATTCACTACATCCCGAGTCTGCAAGGAATGTCCAGCGCCGCTGCCGTCACCGACGCCTCCTTCGAGCAAGACGTGCTCAAGAGTGATGTGCCCGTGCTGGTTGATTTCTGGGCACCCTGGTGCGGCCCCTGCCGCATGGTGGCCCCGATCGTCGATGAGATCGCCAAGGAATACGAGGGCAAGATCCGCGTCTACAAGCTCAACACCGACGAAAACCCCAACGTCGCCAGCCAGTACGGCATCCGCAGCATTCCCACCCTGATGCTCTTCAAGGGTGGCCAGAAGGTCGACACCGTGGTGGGTGCCGTTCCCAAAAACACCCTGTCGGGCACCATCTCCAAATACCTCTGACACCGCTCCGCTGACGCCGCCCCTCCCCCCGAATCCCCCGCCGGCGGCGGGCATCAGCCCCCTGCAGGCCCTCGCCGAAGCTCTCCACGGCCACCCCCAGCGCCGTCAGATCGAGCGCGCCGTGGTGTCGCTGCTCCAGGTGGCGCGTCAGGAGAAGGAGGAGGAGGAGTGGCGCCTGATCGCCGGCTGTCTGGCCGACATCAGCGAGGCCCTCGAGGTGTTCCGCCCCAGGCGCAGCGCGCGCAAGATCAGCGTCTTCGGCTCGGCGCGCACCCGCCGCGAGGATCCCTGCTACCTGCTGGCCGAGGACGTCGCCCGCCAGGCGGTGGAGGCCGGTTTCGAGGTGATGACGGGAGCCGGGGCCGGCGTCATGGAGGGCGCCAACAGCGGCGCGGGATGCGACCACAGCATCGGCCTCAACGTGGATCTGCCCTTCGAGCAGCATCCCAACCCCTACGTGAGCGCCTGCGAGGGGCGCCTCCTCTACTTCCGCTACTTCTTCACCCGCAAGCTGTTCTTCCTGATGGAGAGCGATGCGCTGGTGGTGATGCCCGGGGGATTCGGCACCCTCGATGAACTGTTCGAGTGCCTCACCCTCATCCAGACCGGGCGCACGTCGCCGATTCCCCTGGTGCTGCTCTCCCCGGACGGCGACGATTTCTGGAAGGTCTGGAAGCACAACGTGCACCAGGAGCTGGCCACCCGGGGACTGATCTCCCCGGAGGATGTGGATCTGATGGTGGAAGCCTCCAGCGCCGAGGAGGCCGTGACCCATATCTGCCGGTTCTACCGGGTGTTCCACAGCGCCCAGCTGGGGCAGGACCGCATCGAGCTGCTGCTCAACGCCGAGGTGCCCCGCAGCCTGCTGCCGGAGCTGAACCGCCGCTTCGCCGACCTGCTGGAAGACGGCGCCATCCAGTCCGGTGAGGGCGTCGACGACAACGGCCTGCTGCGGCCCTGCCTGCGGCTGCGCTTCGACAAACGCCGCGTCGGCAGGCTCTATCAGTTCATCGACCACCTCAACGGCCTCGACCTGCCCGCCTCACCGGCCCTGGAGCATCCGGCCGAGCGGGTCCCGAGCGTCAGCCAGCCATGAGCCGCATCGGCCTGATCGACTACGGCATGGGCAACCTCCATTCGGTGCAGCGCACCTTTGCGCGGCTCGGTGCCGAGCTGGTGAGCGTGCACGGCCCGGCCGACCTGGAGGCCTGCGAGGCCCTGGTGCTCCCGGGCGTCGGCGCCTTCGATCCGGCCATGGAGCGGCTGCGCTCGGCCGGGCTGGAGCAGGCCCTGCGCCGCTCCTGCGCCAGCGGCCGCCCGCTGCTGGGGATCTGCCTGGGGCTTCAGCTGCTGTTCGAGGCCAGCGAGGAAGGCCGAACCGATGGGCTTGGCGTGCTGGCCGGCCGCGTGCGCTCCCTGCCGCGGGTGGCGGGCCACCCCCTGCCCCACATGGGCTGGGCCCCCCTGATCCCGGCCACCGCCAGCCCCCTGCTGCCGGCCGCCACCCCCGAGGCCTGGGTTTACTTCGTGCACTCCTTCGCCGCCGAGCCGGCCGACGCCGCGGCCAGCACGGCCCTCGTCGACTACGCCGGCACCCCGGTGACCGCGGCGGTGTGGCAGGGGACCATCGCCGCCTGCCAGTTCCACCCGGAGAAGTCCGGGCCCGTGGGCGAAGCGATGCTGCGCCGCTGGCTCGACTGGGTCGCCAGCCTGTGACGCTGCGGCTGAGCGGCGGGCGGCGGCTGCAGAGCCCGCCCGGCAGCACCGCCCGGCCCACCGCCGCCCGGGTGCGTCTGGCGGTGATGAACCTGCTGGCCCACCGGGTCCCCGGCAGCCGCTGGCTGGATCTCTGCTGCGGCAGCGGCGTGATGGCCTGCGAGGCCCTGCAGCGCGGCGCCGCCGAGGTGGTGGCCGTGGAGCGGGATCGCCGCATCGCCGCGGTGGCCCGGGCCAATCTGGAACTGGTGCGCCAGGGCCGATCGGCCGCGCCGGAGGCCCCCCCCCGCTGCCGGGTGGACGGCGATGAGGTGCTGCGCTGGCTGGCCCGCGCCGACCCCAGCTCCTTTGACCTGATCTACGTTGATCCCCCCTATGCGGCCGGCCTCTACGTACCCATCGCGGCGGCCGTGCTCAAGGGCGGCTGGCTGGCCCCCGAGGGGATCCTGGTGTGGGAATGCGCCAGCGATGGGGTGCCGGAGGTGCCGCCGGGATGGCGCTGTCGTGATCAGCGGCGCTACGGGGGGAGCACGGTGGTGCTGCTGGAGATTGCACCCGCGCTGCCTGCTGATACCTGGCCAACCTGAAGTCTCCTTTTTTGCAGATCTGCTGACGGGCTTTATCTCCAGCTGAAAAATCTTCATGCGCGGTCAGTCCATCTGCAGTATATCCGCTGCAGATGTCAAGTCGTGACCCCGATTAACACCTTTCACCCCGGATATGGATGGTATTCAGATAGGGCCCATTCCGGCGTTCACGGCCATGCCATCCCTTCCATCAACCCCTTCCAGACCATCCACCCCCACCCCCTTCGGCCCCAAGCGCCTCCTGACCCGGGGCCTGATGGCGGCCGCCCTGCTTGGCGGCGCCGGCGCGGCGCTCTCGGCGGGGTCGGCCGAAGCCGCAACAGGCTGCGGAGTTCAGATCTCCTGGGCAGCTTGGGTCGCCGGTACGGACCTCACCTGCGGCGACAAAGTCTTCTCCCACGACTCGACAGCCATACTCGGCAATCTTGCCTCATCGACTGTCTCTGCAAATCAACCTCTCCCAGGCGACTATCTCTTCAACCTGGACTTTCCCACTTTCACCACGAACAGCTTCGACTTCACCTACGTGGCTTCGATCACCGATCCCAGCCGGGTCTTCAGTGCTGTCGACCTTGACTCCGACGCAGATCCATTCGCAAATCCCCCCAGCATTCTGACGGCCAATTTCACTGGCGGCACAGTCCCAATTACTCTCAGCAGCACGAATGGATCGTCGAGCTTTGACGACGTAGCTGGCGGCCCACAGATCCTGACCGTACGAAATGAATACAACGGCGCTGGGGCCATTGATTCCTTCGAGAACAGCTTCCAGCAAACCTCCACTGTCCCTGGTCCCCTGCCCGTCCTCGGCGCCGGTGTGGCCTTCGGTTTCAGCCGCAAGCTGCGCCGTCGCATCAACGGGGCGCGCGTCAAGGCCTGACGCCCGCTGCTGAGAACGTTTCCCGGCCCCGCCTCCCGGCAGGGCCTTTTTTCTTTCTTCACCTGCCTACCCACTTCCGCCCCTTCCTCCCGGAACCGCCATGGCTGCCTCCCCGACGCGTGTCGATCCGCGCTCCGACGATTCCCGACAGATGGCCTCCCAGTTCGGGCTTCTCGCCGTCTGCCTGCTGATCCTTTACGCGCTGGTGGTGCTGGCCGCCATCCTGCCGCCGCGGCTCCTGGATCCGGCCTGGCAGCTGCGGTTCACCAACGCCCTGATCAACAACGGCTTCCTCGGCCTGCTCGGCCTGGCCGTGCTCCATCTGGCTGCCTATCTCGACCCCGCCAATCCCCATCTAATCCGCCGCCGCGACAACCTCGCCGCCCTGGCCCTGGCCGCCGTGCTGGGCTTTCTGCTGCTGATCCCCCTGCAGGGCTATGCGGTGTGGCGCGGCGTCAGCAACGCCAACGGCCAGCAGAGCAGCCAACTCCGCCAGGTCACCGGCAGGATCTCGGCCGTGCGGGACGCCATCAACAAATCCGCCAGCACCGCGGACCTGCAACGTCGCCTGCAGGGCCTCGGGGTCCCTCCCCTGAGCCCCGCCGACCTCGCCCAGCCCCTGCCGGCGCTGCGCAAGACCATGCTCGAAACGCTGGAGCGGACGGAGATCCGCGCCGGTGACCAGCTCCGGGGGATTCAGCCGTCGGGTCTCTGGCAGATCATCCAGGGCAGCATCCGTGCCGTGCTCTCCGCCCTCGTGCTGGTGGTCGGCTTCGCCGCCTTCTCCCGGCGCCGGGACTGGTCGATGACGCTGCTGCAGAGCTGGCTGGCAAGGTTCGACCAACGCCGGGGGGGCTTCGGCCACCGGCGCACGGGACTGTTCAGGAGGCACAACCGCAGCAAGGCGGATGCCTTTCTGCAGAGCCTCTGCGACGAAGGGACGACGACGGCGACGCCATCGCCATCCCAACGGAAGGGCTGAGGTTCAGACGCCGAGGGGGAGAACCGGGCGGCCGGACTGGCTAGGGTGTGTCGAAACGAACGCTCAGCCCCCGAGGGCACTGCCCCGGCGGTACTGGTTCCAGGCCGCCACGAACAGACCCACGAGCGTCACGGGGATCAGTCCAAGCACGATGCCGCAGAGGAGGGGTTCGATCATGGAGGGGCGGTCGGTTCCGGCGATGCACAATTCTTCCACGACCACCGCCGGCAGCGCGAGACCCACCGCAGCACTGTGATCAGTCCGTCCCCCAGCACCCCGGCCGCCGTGACGCCCTCCACTCCCATGGGAGGCGAACAGCCCCTCGCCCGGCGCCGCAGCCTGGTGGCGGCCCTGGCGACGCTGGCGGCGGTGGCCTGCATCCTGCTGCTGGTGGTGGTGGTGCTGCCGGCGGCCCGCAGCGATCCCTACACCCGCCAGACCCTCGAGCTCACCGGCTCGGCCACCGATGGGGGCCGCCTGTTCCGGCTCAACTGCGCCGGCTGCCACGGGCTGGCCGCCCAGGGGCTGGTGGGCCCTGATCTGCACGGCGTCGAGCGGCGCAAGAACGATCGCCAGCTGATCCAGCAGGTGGTCAGCGGCCGGACCCCGCCCATGCCCAGCTTCCAGCCCGAACCCCAGGCCATGGCCGATCTGCTGGCCTTCCTGCACTCCCTGCCTTGAGCCCCACGCTGGTCCTGGTGGAACCGGCCGGCCCCCTCAACGTGGGCAGCGTGGCCCGGCTCTGCCGCAACTACGGCATCGAGGGTCTGCGCCTGGTCGCCCCCCGCTGCGATCCCCTCGGTGAGGAGGCCCGTCTGATGGCCGTCAAAGGGCTGCCCCTGCTGGAGCGGGCGACCATCTTCCCCACCCTGGCCGCCGCCCTGGCCGACTGCGGACGGGTGGTGGCCGCCACGGGCCGTCCGGAGGGGGAGCCCCTGCCCCTGGAGGAACCCGATGAGGCCCTGGCCTGGCTGCTGGCCGGCGACCGGGCCCTGCCGTCGGCGCTGGTGTTCGGACGGGAGGACCGGGGGCTGAGCAACGACGAGCTGCTGCAGGCGGGCCGGCTGCTGCAGATTCCCACCCCCACCCCCCACGGCTCCCTCAACCTCTCCCATGCCGTGGCAGTCGTGCTGCACGACCTGCACCGCCTCGGGCGGCGCGGCCCGACGCCGGCGCAGGCCCCGGCCCCGCAGGCTCCCGTCGGGGAGGGCCCCTGCCCCCGGGGGGTGCTCGAAGCCATGCTCGACGACGCCCGGGAGCTGCTGCTGGAGGTGGGCTTCCTGCTGCCCCACACCGCCGCCGCCCGGATGGCCAAGCTGCGGGCCCTGCTGCAGCGCGGCCAGGTCAGTGGCCCGGAGGTGGCCCTGCTGCGGGGCATGGTGTGCCAGTTGCGCTGGGCGAGCCGTCGCCCTTTCCCTTCTTCCCAGGACCACTAGCGTCGGACATCGCCCCAACGTCCTGCATCCGTGAGCGCTGGCCGTCCATCCCGTCCCCGCAGCAGCAACCCCTGGCTTCGCCCGGTGGGGCTGGTGCTGCGGCTGATCGTGCTGGGCGTGGGTCTGGGGGTGATCGTGGGCACCGCCCTCAAGCTGATGGCGCCGCGCCTGGTCCAGGGGGCGATCGGCACCCCTGCGCCGTCCGCACCGGTCGTGAAGAAACCCGGCACCGGCCCCATGGCCCTGGGGCGGTTCGAACCGCGCCAGGAACTGGTCGGCCTCAGCCAGCAGTGGGCCCGGCTGGCGGCGGCCCAGAAGGGGCTGACCGCCAGCGCCTTCCTGCTGGTGCTCGACGACGGCCGCTTCGCCCAGCTGCAGCCGGACCTGCCCCTGTCGGCGGCCAGTTCCATCAAGGTGCCGATCCTGCTGGCCAGCCTGGAGGATCTCGATGGCGGCAAGCTGCGCTGGAACGAGCCCATGCCGCTCACCAAGGAGGTGGTGGGGGGCGGTGCCGGCTGGATGGCCAACAAGCCCCTGGGCACCCGCTTCCCCTTCTTCGAGGCCGCCACGGAGATGATCCGGGTGAGCGACAACACCGCCACCAACCTGCTGATCCGCCGTCTGGGCGGCAAAACCAATCTCAACACCCGCTTCCGCAGCCTCGGCCTGACGGCCACGGTGGTGAACAACTGGCTGCCGGACCTCGACGGCACCAACACCACCAGCTCCCGCGATCTCGCCCGCTCCATCGCCCTGGTGGACACCGGCGACAAGCTCACCCCCCGGGCCCGTGACCTGTTCAGGGAGATCATGGCCACCTCCCGCACCAACACCCTGATCCCCCTCGGCCTGCTGATGGGGATGGGCAAGGACTCCTCCGATCCCGACAGCGAGCTGCTGCCCGAGGGCATCACCGTCTACAACAAAACCGGCGACATCGGCATCGCCTACTCCGACGCCGCCCTGATCCAGCTGCCCAACGGCCAGCGGGCCGTCCTGGCCCTGATGGTGAAGGGTCCCTTCAACGATCCCCGCTCCGCCGAGCTGATCCGGGCGATGGCCGGGGCCGTCACCAAAACCCTCGTCAAACGCTGATGAACGCTCCCATCCGCGCCCTGGTGCTGCCCGTTCTGGGGCTGGCCGCCCTGGGCGGTCCCCTGCTCGCCCAGCCGCAACCCTCCCCAGCGCCGCAGGCAGCCCCGACACCACCGGTGCTGCGCCCGGGCACGGTGGCGCCCCTGCCGGGCCGGCTGGATGGCGTGCCGATGGTGAACGACAACAACCCCGAGGTGATCAAGGGGCCCGGCATCCTGCTGTCCACCTTCGATGGCCAGCGGGGGTACGACGGCCGGCCCCTGGGCGTGCCGGCGGCGCACCTCAACGCCGCCGTCAGCGGCCCCTTCGAGCTGTTCAGCCATCACATCTATGCCGGCACCCCCGAAAGCCTCGACTCCACCCTCTGGGTGGCGGTGGTGGCGGCCCCGCGGGGCAAGGTCCCGGTGAAGCTGCGGACCGTGGCGGGATCCACCGCCCTGTCCCAGTCGGTGACCCCCGACCAGCCCTCGGCCCCCTTCCTGCCCCTGCCGGCGCTCATGGAGCAGGGCACCACCCCGATCTGGGCCGGCCCCGGCAGCCGGGTGGCGACCGAGCTGCTCGCCCGGCAGCGCAGCCCCCTGGTGCCGGAGGGCTGGACCCTGCCGCCAGGGCAGCTGAGCACCCTGATGGTGCTGCCCCTGCCGGTGCGCGGCCTCGACCCCCTGCTCAACGGCCTCAACCTGCAGCTGCGCCTCAACAGTGACGGTCCGGTGGATGTGGCCACCCTGGCCGCCTTCGGGCCCGTGGATCGCCCGCCGGATCCGGCCGTCTGGCAGCGCCTGCTGCAGGGCGGACTCAGCCCGAAGGAGCACAGTCCCAGCCCCCGGGGGGCCAAGGGACCGATGATCTATTCCCGCGTCAGCGGGGTCCAGGACGGCAGCGCCTGGGTGGGGCGAATCACCGATCCGGGCCGCCCGACCCTCTCGGTGAGCCGGGCCCCGATCTCCTGGCCGATCGCCTCGCTGGAGCGGGGCACCCTGGGCACCGGCCAGGTGCAGACCGCCCCCCTGCGCGCCTTCTACCCCGGCACCGCCTGGGCGGCCCATGGCAACTACGGCGTCACCTACGACCTCACCCTGCCGCTGCGCAACGACACCCCGCGGCCGGTGCAGCTCGCGGTGGCCTTGGAATCGCCGATCAAGACCGACCAGCCCCTGGGCGGCCTGCGCTTCAACACCACCCCGGCGCGGGCGGTGATGTTCCGGGGCACCGTGGAGGTCAGCGGCCTCGACAACGACGCCGGCGGCCCGGGGGGTCGGCGCCGCTTCCACCTGGTGCTGCGGGCCGGCCAGGAGGGCCCGCCCCTGGGCACGGTCAGTCTGCGCCCCGGCCAGGAACGGCAGCTGCGGGTGCGGCTGATCTACCCGGCCGACGCCACCCCGCCCCAGGTGCTGTCGCTGATTCCGGTGGTGACGCCAGCGGCCCCGGGGGCAGGCCCGGGGGCGACCCCAGGGGCGGCTGTGAAACAATCCGGGGCTCCGCCCGCAAGCCGTCCGTGACGCCAACCAGGAAGCGCAGGGTCTTCCCCTTCACCGCCATCGTGGGTCAGGAGGAGATGAAGCTGGCGCTGCTGCTCAACGTGATCGATCCCCGCATCGGCGGGGTGATGATCATGGGCGACCGGGGCACGGGCAAATCCACCACCATCCGCGCCCTCGCCGACCTGCTGCCGGCGATCGACGTGGTGGCGGGGGACCCCTACAACAGCTCCCCGAGCGACCCCGACCTGCAGAGCAGCGAGGTGCGCCAGCGGGCCGAGCGGGGCGAACAGCTGCCCGTGGAGCCCCGCCAGGTGCCGATGGTCGACCTGCCCCTGGGGGCCACCGAAGACCGCCTCTGCGGCACGATCGACATCGAGAAGGCCCTCAGCGAGGGCGTGCGCGCCTTCGAGCCGGGGCTGCTGGCCAAGGCCAACCGCGGCCTGCTCTACGTCGACGAGGTGAACCTGCTCGACGACCACCTGGTGGACGTGCTGCTGGATTCGGCCGCCTCGGGCTGGAACACGGTGGAACGGGAGGGCGTCTCGGTGCGGCACCCGGCCCGCTTCGTGCTGATCGGCTCCGGCAACCCGGAGGAGGGCGAACTGCGGCCCCAGCTGCTGGATCGCTTCGGCATGAGCGTGGAGGTGCGCACCGTGCGGGATCCGGAGCTGCGGGTTCAGGTGGTGGATCAGCGCACCAGCTTCGATGCCGACCCCGACAGCTTCAGTGACCGGCTGCAGAGCACCCAGGAGGCCCTGCAGGCCCGGGTGGTGGAGGCCCAGGAGCGGCTGCCCCAGGTGTCCATCGACGACGACCTGCGCATCCGCATTTCGGCGGTCTGCGGCGATCTGGACGTGGACGGCCTGCGGGGCGACATCGTCACCAACCGGGCCGCCCGGGCCCTGGCGGCCTTCGAGGGCCACCTCGAGGTGAGCGACGACGACGTGGCCCGCGTGGTGGCCTGCTGCCTGCGCCACCGGCTGCGCAAGGACCCCCTCGAACAGATCGACTCCGGCGAGCGGGTGGTGAAGACGTTCTGCAAGGTGTTCGATCGCCCCGCCGGCGACCCCTCCGCCTTCCAGCTGGCCCTGGCGGGGTGAGGATTCTGGGCATCGATCCCGGGCTGGCGCGCGTCGGCTACGGGGTGATCGATGTGGAAGGCCGCTCCGCCGCGGGCGGCGGCCACCAGCGCCTGCTCGACTGCGGCATGATCCGCACCGAACCCGGCCGCAGCGACGGGGATCGGATGGTGGAGATCGCCCGCGATCTTCGGGTGATCGTGCGCCGCTGGCGGCCCCAGCTGGCGGCGGTGGAGAAGTTCTTCTTCTACCGCTCCAGCACCACGATCGCGGTGGTGCAGGCCCGGGGGGTGGTGATGATGACCCTGGCCCGCTTCGCCATTCCGGTGGTGGAGTTCCCGCCGATGCAGATCAAGCTGGCGCTGGCGGGTTCGGGCCATGCCGAGAAGGACGAGGTGCTGGCGGCGGTGATGCGGGAGCTGGATCTGGAGCACCCCCCCCGCCCCGACGACGCCGCCGACGCCCTGGCGGTGGCGCTGACCGGCTGGTTTCAGCGGTGATTCCGCCCGCCGGCGAAGGGACCTCCAAGGAGGAGCTGCGGCGCCTGTTCCGCCGCCGGCGGCGCCAGTGCCTGGCGGCCGCTGCCCCGGGAATCCTGGCAACGGCCCGGCGGCACCTGGAGGTCCTGCTGGCGCGGCGGCCGGGCCGCCTCGGCCTCTACTGGCCCCTCGGCAGCGAACCCGACCTGCGCCCCCTGGCCCCGGCCTGGGCCGGCCGGCTGGCCCTGCCGGCGGTGGCCGGCCCTGAGCTGGTGTACCGGCCCTGGGCGCCGGGCGATCCCCTGGCCGCCGATGCCTGCGGCATTCCGGCGCCGACCGTGGGGGCGGCCGGCCCGAAGCCGCGGGAGGACCTGGACCCCGCCGCCATGGCCCTGCTGCTGGTGCCCGCCCTGGCCATGGACCCCGGGGGCCTGCGGCTGGGCTCCGGGGGCGGCTGGTACGACCGGCTGCGGGCCGATCCCCGCTGGGCGGCGGTGCCCGCCCTGGCGGTGCTGCCCGCCGCCTGCGTCACCACGGACCTTCCCCGGGATCCCTGGGACATCCCCTTTGATGGCTGGATCGATGAGCGCGACTGCCATCTGACACCGGCGGGTCAGCGGAAGGTTGCAAGCTCTTAACGATGGAGCTGCGGCCGGGACAAGGTCCCGATCGTTTGCCAGGATCGGGGCAGTGCATCCGTGCCGTCCTTGGATTCGATCCCCTCGTCGCTCCAGAACCGTCCCCTGACGGCCGCCGAGCGGGTGATGACCTCCGAGATCCAGGGCCGTGGCGCCTCCAGCGACGCCCTCTCGATGATGGTCAGTTCGGTCGCCAGGATGGTGCAGGCGGGGAAAAGCAGCGATAGTCGCTGGAAAGCCTCCTGATTCACGGATGAAGCCCCTTCTGTTCACCGGGCTGGTCGGCCTTGCCGCTCTGGTGGTCGCCCCCACGCAGGTCCGCGCCCACGCCATCGAGAGCAGCCTGGAGCGGCTCACCAGCCTCAACGAGTCCCTGCACCGCTCCGCGGCGACCCCCGGCCCCGAGACCCTGCGCCTGGAGAGCCAGTTCTCCGGCGGCCAGCCGGCCAGTGATGCCGCGGTCCGGATCGTCCCCCCCGATGGCGGCACCCCGATCGAGCTGGGACGCACCGGCGCCGACGGCAGCATCGTCTTCACCCTGCCGCCCCAGGCCAGCCGCCAGTGGGAGGTGCAGGTGGATGCGGGCCCGGGTCATCGCGATTACCTCGAGCTGCCGGAACCGGAGGCCACCTCCGCGGCCCCCGCACGGGTGAGCCGCTCCCATTCCTACCCTCGGTTGGAGGGATGGGCCTATCTGCCCCCCCTCGGCGTGCTCGCCGTGGCCGGTCTGGCCGGGATGCTGCGGACGCGCCGCCCGTCCTGATTCCCTCCGTGTCGTCCATGGCCACCGGCAGTCCCGCTCTCGACCGGATCGTGGAACGGCTGGGGAGCACCAGCGACCCCCGTCGCCGCTACGAGTACGTGCTGTGGCTGGCCAAGAAGCTGGAGCCCTTTCCCGATGAGCTGCGCCAGGACGCCTTCAAGGTGAAGGGGTGTGTGTCGCAGGTCTACGTGGTGGGCAACCTCCAGGAGGGTCGGCTGCACTGGCGCGGCGATTCCGATGCCCAGATCACCAAGGGGCTGCTGGCCCTGCTGATCGAGGGGCTGGAGGGCCTGACCCCGGCCGAGGCCACCGCCCTCGATCCCTCGTTCATCGCCGCGACGGGCCTGCAGGCGAGCCTGACGCCCTCGCGGGCCAACGGTTTCCTCAACATCCTGCGCACCATGCAGGCCCAGGCCAGCCGGCTGGATGCCGGTTGATTTCTAGGATGGTGGTTTGTGGGGTTGCAGCCCATGGCCATCGGCATCGGCTTGCTCGGGCTGGGCACGGTGGGGAGCGGGGTGGCGGCGATCCTGGCCAGTCCCCAGGGGCGCCATCCCCTGGTCGGTGAACTGGTGCTGGAACGGGTGGCCGTGCGTGACCTCAGCCGCCCCCGCCCCCTGACCCTGCCCCCGGAGCGTCTCACCACCGACCCCGAGGCGGTGATCGACGATCCTGCCGTGGACATCGTCGTGGAGGTGATGGGGGGGCTGGAGCCCGCCCGCAGCCTGATCCTGCGGGCCATCGCCGCCGGCAAGCCGGTGGTCACGGCCAACAAGGCCGTGATCGCCCGCTACGGCCAGGAAATCGCCGCCGCCGCCGCCGCCAAGGGCGTCTACGTGCTGATCGAGGCCGCCGTGGGCGGTGGCATCCCGATCATCGAGCCGATCAAGCAGTCCCTCGGCGGCAACCGCATCCGCCGGGTCAGCGGCATCATCAACGGCACCACCAACTACATCCTCAGCCGCATGGCCGACGAGGGGGCGGCCTACGCCGAGGTGCTGGCCGACGCCCAGCGGCTCGGCTACGCCGAAGCCGACCCCGCCGCCGATGTGGAGGGGGGTGACGCGGCCGACAAGATCGCCATCCTGGCCGGACTGGCCTACGGCGGCCCGGTGGAACGCGGCGGCATCGCCACCGAAGGCATCGACCGGCTCGACGCCCGCGACGTGGCCTATGCGGCCCAGCTGGGCTTCGTGGTGAAGCTGCTGGCGGTGGCCGAAAAGGTGGAGGAGGATTCCGCCGCCGCTGGCGACGGCCACGGCGCCGAGCCGCCCGGTGGCGTGGCGCTCGACGTGCGAGTGCACCCCACCCTGCTGCCCAAGCACCATCCCCTGGCGGGGGTCCACGGGGTCAACAACGCGATCCTGGTGGAAGGGGATCCGGTGGGCCAGGTGATGTTCTTCGGGCCCGGCGCCGGGGCCGGGCCCACCGCCTCGGCGGTGGTGGCCGACATCCTCAACATCGCCGGGATCCGCCAGGTGGGCGGCCCCCAGGCCGGCCTCGATCCCCTGCTGGCCGCCAGCAGCTGGCGCCACTGCAGCCTGGTGGACGGCTCCATGAGCCGCCATCGCAACTACGTCCGGCTGCGCACCCGCGACGAGGCCGGCGTGATCGGACGCATCGGCACCTGCTTCGGTGCCGCCCAGGTGTCGATCCAGTCGATCGTGCAGCTCGACGCCAGGGAGGGGGAGGCGGAGATCGTCGTAATCACCCACGAGGTGAGAGAGGACCGCTTTCGCGAGGCCCTCGGGGCGATCGAGGCCCTGGAGGGCGTTGAGGCGGTGGCCGCCTGCCTGCGGACGCTCTGAACCGGCCCTGAGCCGGCACCGGCAGCTCAGCGCGCCTGGCGCAGGCGCTGCCGCAGCCGACGGCTGCAACGCCAGGCGATGGCCACGCCGGCCACGGGCAGGGGACCCGGCACCGAGGCCGGATCAGGGCCCTCAGCGGCCGGACCCTGGTCACCGGGACCGTCGCCGCCTTCACCGGGCTGGTCGGTGGGGCCGTTGCCGGGCTGCTCGCCGGAGGGGGCTCCAGGCGGTGGCAGAAGCAGGGCCGTCTTGAACACGTCGTCCCCCTCACCCTGGCCGGGGGTCTCCTCGGCGAGCTCGGCCGCCAGGGCCAGCCTGGGCTCGGTGGAGGGGGCCTCGCCCGTCGAGCCGCCGGGGACGATCTGGAAAGGAACGAAGGCGCCGGTGGCACCGTCTAAGACGTTGTCGAAGAGCGTGCCGGCCTGCCAGGTGAGCTGCAGCGGGGGAGTGGACGCCGTGCCGGTCCAACGGAAGGCGAGGGGGTTGGTCAGCCGGAAGCCGCTGCGGCCTGGAACGGGTCCGGAGCGGGCCAGGAAGTAGCCCGACGGCACGACGAAGCCGTCGATGATGGAATCCGGTCCGGAGAGGGCGCTGACCTGGAAAGGCGGCACGACCGTGCCCGTCACGGGGTTGCCCAGGGTGATGCCACCGACGCCGATGAGGATCTCGGGGTCCCGCCCGAAGCCTGGAACCAGAAGCTCGCGCAGCTCCTGCAGCTCGGTCAGCCCGTCGTGCCCATGGATGCCCCCCGCCGGGGCCGCGGTGCTGGCGATCAGACAGCTCAGCAGAACGAGGGGAGGGTAGAGGTGGACGGAAGGGCGGAAACGCCGCAGTCCGAGGGCACCGAACCCAAGGAAGCGCACCATGAACAGCCAGGAATGTTTCACCAGCTTATCAGCCAATCTTCAGGCTTGCCTGGCATCCGCTTAAGTCGGCCGGGTGGGGGTCCCCATCGGCGGCCTCCGGGCCCCTGACGGCGCCGGTGGGGCCCCCTAAGGTCTGGGCCGCTGGCCAGTTCTCACCACCCTGTCCAGCCCGGACCACGGATGCCTGACCACGCCCCCAGCCGCGAGGAGACGCTCGCCGGCTTCAGCCGCCTGTTCGCCTGGAGCGGTGGCGGCCTGCTGCTGGTGTTCCTGGCCTTCGTCCTGGTCGACTCCCTGCCCCTCCAGCTCCTCAGTCCCTCCTGGCAGCTGCGGTTCACCAACCGCATGGTCAACACCGCGCTGCTGGCCCTGCTGGGGTTCCTGCTGCTCCACCTGGGGCTGTTCATCGAGCCCAGCAATGGCTTCCTGCGGGCGAAGCTGACCATCGCCCGCCAGTGGGCCATCGTCGTGGTGTTCGCCTTCCTGCTGCTGGTGCCCCTGCAGGGCTTCGCCACCTGGCGCGTCCTCTCCCAGGCGAAGGGCGCCCAGGCGATGCAGCGCACGGTGCTCGACGAACGGGTGACCCGGATACGCCAGGCCATCGAGGCCGCCACCAGCCCGGAGGACCTGCAGGCCCGCTTCTCCCGGCTCCAGGCCCCCCGGCCCCAGCTCCCCCCGGCGGCCCTCAGCCTGCCCCTCAACGAGCTGAAGCGCAGCCTGCTTGAGGAGCTCCAGAAGACGGAGACCCGCGCCTCCGGCCGGATCAGCGGGCCCGCCCCCACCGACGTCTGGGCCCTCGGCCAGGGGGTGGCGAGGGTGACCATCGCCTCGGTGGGCTTCGCCGCGGCCTTCGCCGCCGGCGCCCAGCGCCCTCGCGCCTCCCTCACCCTGCTCCAGCAGCTGATCCGACAGCTGGAGATCCTGCGCGGGCGGCGCCCCAGGAGCAAGCGACGGACCCCCTGAGCTCCGCCGTCGGGGACGCGCTGGACAGGCCGCTTGAATGGGCCCCACCGGATCGCAAGGTCTTGCCGACGACCAGGGGGAGAACACGCCGCGGGCCGGCCGCGACGGCCACCGCCCTCGCCACCCTGCTGCTGGCCCTGCCGCTGCTGGCGGGCTGCCAGCCATCGGGATCGCGCCGGTCCCTGGTGGTGGCGACCAAGAGCCGCATCGATTCCCTCGATCCTGTCCAGGCCTCCCGGATCGGGGTGATGCAGGTGCTCAGCGGCCTGGGGGACCCCCTCTATGCCATCGACGCCAGCGGCCGCATCGAGCCGCGGCTGGCCACGGCCCTGCCGGTGCTGAGCCCCGACGGGCTGCGGGCCCGCATCCCCCTGCGCCGGGGGGTGCTGTTCCACGACGGCACCCGCTTCGATGCCGCCGCCATGGCCTTCTCCCTGCGGCGCTTCATGGCGATCGGCACCCTCGGTTACCAGCTGAGCGAGCGGGTCGAGAGTGTGCGGGTCACCGCTCCCCACGAGATCGAGCTGGTGCTGAAGCGCCCCTTCAGTCCCCTGCCGCGGCTGCTCAGCGCCATCTTCCTGACCCCGGTCTCCCCCACCGCCTACCGGCAGCACCGGGACAAGCCCCTGAACGACCGCTTCGTGGGCACGGGCCCCTACGCCCTGGCCTTCTTCGGCGGCCAGCAGCAGCGACTGGTGCCCTGGTCCCGCTACTGGGGCCGGCGGCCGGCCAACGGCGGCATCGACCTGGTCACCCTGAGCAACTCCACCGCCCTGTTCGGAGCCCTGCGCAGCGGCGAGGTGGACCTGCTGCTCAGCAGCGGGCTGGAGATCGACCATCAGCAGGCCCTGAAGCGGGACGCGGCGGCCGGCCGCCTGCGGCAGGCCGTCGGCCCCTCCCAGGAGATCAGCCTGGTTTCGCTGCTGACCGACCAGCCGCCGCTGAACCGGCTTGCCCTGCGCCAGGCCGTGGCCCGCAGCCTCGATCGGGCCACCATCGTGCGGCGGGTGACCCTGGGCCTGCGCTCCCCCCAGCGGCAGCTGGTCCCCCCCGGCCTGCCGGGCTCCGATCCCACCGCCTGGCCGGCCTACGACCCCGCCGGGGCCCGCGCCCTCTACCGCCAGGCCGGGTACTGCGGCGGCAAGGTGCTGACCCTGCCCTTCACCTACCGGTCCGACATCCCCACCGACCGGCTGTTCGCGCTCACCTGGCAGGCCCAGCTGCGAAGGGACCTGGGCGACTGCGTGAAGCTGGAGGTGAGCGGCATGGAGTCGACTACCGCCTACTCCCAGCTCGACAAAGGCGCCCTGACGATGCTCTTCTACGACTGGATCGGCGATTACCCCGATGCGGAGAACTTCCTGATGCCGCTGCTCTCCTGCAGCAAGGCCGAGGGGGAGCGCTGCCTGAAGGGCAACAGCGTGCTGGGAGGCACTTTCTGGACCGCCCCGGGGCTGGAGGATGAGCTGCAGCGCAGCAGCCAGCTGGACGGCCCCGAGCGGATCGCCCTGCTGGTGGCCATCCAGCGCCGGGTCGCCGCCGCCAGTCCCTATGTGCCGGTGTGGCTGAGCGCCCCGGTGGCCTGGGGCCAACGCAGTGTCAGCCGGCCCCGGTTCGACGGATCGGGCCGGGTGATGCTGGGCGAGCTGCACCGTCTCCCCGCCGCCGCCGCGGCGAGGGTGCCATGAGCCGCCGTTCCGACCTGGCGCGTTACCTGGCCTCCCGTCTGGCCCTGGCTCCGGTGATGCTCTGGCTGATCGCCTCGCTGGTGTTCCTGCTGCTGCGGGTGGCCCCCGGGGATCCGATCGACGCCCTGCTGGGCACCCGCGCCCCGGAGGCGGCCCGCGCCGCCCTGCGGGCCCAGCTGGGTCTGGATCTGCCCCTGGCCGAGCAGTACGGCCGGTTCCTCGGCCATCTGCTGCGGGGCGACCTCGGCACCTCGCTCACCAACGGCGAACCGGTGACCGGCATCATCCAGGCCAGCCTGCCCGCCAGCCTCGAACTCGGCGTGGTGGCCCTGCTGCTGGCGGCCGTGGTGGGGCTGGCGGTGGGCTTCAGCGGCATCGCCCGCCCCGAGGGACGCATCGATCTGGCCGGCCGGCTTTACGGCATCAGCACCTACGCCCTGCCCCCCTTCTGGGCCGCCATGGTGGTCCAGCTGGTGTTTTCCGTCTGGCTGGGCTGGCTGCCGGTGGGGGGGCGCTTCCCCGCCACCCTGATGCCCCCGGAAGGCACGGGCTTCTACCTGCTCGACAGCCTCCGGGCCGGCGACTGGGGCCAGCTGGCCGGCAGCCTGCGCCACCTGGTGCTGCCGGCGGCCACCCTGGGCCTGCTGCTCAGCGGCATCTTCACCAATGCGCTGCGGCTCAACCTGCGCCGTGCCCTCGGCTCCGACTACGTGGAGGCGGCACGCAGCCGGGGCCTGAGCGAGCGGCGGGTCGTGCTGCACCACGCCCTGCCCAACGCCCTGCTGCCCGTGCTGACGATCACCGGCATCACGGTGGCCTCCCTGATCGGCGGCGCCCTGCTGATCGAGGTCACCTTCTCCTGGCCGGGCATCGCCTTCCGGCTGCAGGAGGCGATCGCCCAGCGCGACTATCCCGTGGTGCAGGGGATCGTGGTGGTGGTGGCGGCCCTGGTGGTGCTGGTGACCGTTCTTGTGGACCTGCTGGTGGCCCTGCTCGATCCGCGCATCCGCTTCTGAGTCAGGGCTTCAGACCGGCCTTCCAGCGCCGGGCGGCGGCGGCGTCGAGCACGTCGAGGGTCACGCCCTGCTGCACCCGCCGCTGGGCCGGCAGCAGCAGGGGCTGCTCCAGGGTCTGGAGGTATTCGGTGGTGAGGCGCAGCAGCGCCGACTGCACCCGGGCCGGGTCCACCCCCACCAGCTCCTCGTCCAGGCGGAAGAGCACCTCATCGGTGGGCATCAGCCGCACGGGGGAGAAATGGCTGCCCCCCTCCACCATCACCAGCCGGCTGCGGGGATCCCGCCCCTGCAGAAACAGGCGCAGCTGCTCCTCCAGCGGCGGCGTCACCAGGTCGAGGCTGCCGCCGACCATCAGCACCGGCACCCCCAGGGACGCCAGCCCCCGCCGCGGCCAGAGCAGGCTGCCGAAGCTGTTGAGCAGCACCAGTCCCCGCAGGTCGGCGGGGGGGGAGGAGCGCTCCGGCAGGTCGGTGCTGGGCAGCTGGCACTGCAGCAGCCGGGAGGGGTTGGCGATCGGCAGGCGGTCGAGGGCCTTGCGGCAGCGCCCGGCCAGCCCTGCTTCCGGCATCACCCCCGCCGCCAGCAGGGCGGAGAGGGCCCCCATCGAGTGGCCGAGGAGCACCACCCCCCGGCCCCGCACCGGCAGCTCGCCCCGGCGCTGGGCCGCCAGCACCGCCTCGATGTCGGCCAGCCGGATGGCCAGGGTCTCGGCACCCGGTGGGGGCCGCTGGCCGTCGAGGGCGGCCTTGAGGGCAGGGCCGTCACTGCCGGGGTGCTGCACCACCACCACCGGCCAGCCCCGCTCGGCCAGCTCGCTGGCCAGCCAGCCGAACTGGTCGGCATTCCCCCCCAGGCCGGGCATCAGCAGCAGCCACGGCCGCTGCGGGGCCCCGTTCCCCCGGCCAGGGGCCGGCGCCACCGCCGGCCAGATCTCCAGGGGCAGGGGCTGCTGGCGGTGGTCCACGGCCAGCCCCAGCCGCCGGGGGCTCAGGGGGGTGCGATCGGCGAAGGCCAGGGGAACGGTGCGGCGCTCCGGCAGGGCCAGGGCCTGGAGGCGCCGCAGGGCCTGGCGCTGCAGGTCGATCTGCTGGCGCCACTGAACGGCCAGCTCGTAGAGCCCGTCGAGCTGGAGGCTCAGCCGCTGCACCGGCAGGGCCCGCAGCAGGCCGATGGTGGAGACGTCCTGACGGGACTCCAGCAGCCGGCGCAGGGTCGTCTGCAGCACCGCCGTGGTGCTGCGGCCGTCGGCCGTGGTCAGCAGGTCCCCCAGGCGGGCCAGCATCTGGCTGCCGGCCCAGCTGTCGAGCAGCTGCTGGCCGAAGCTGGTGTCCCGCAGCAGGGGGGCGCGCAGCAGGATCCTGAGGTCCTGGCGGCTGCGGGGGTCGAGCAGATCCAGCCAGACCGCCAGATCCCCGCCGCCACTGCTCCGGCCGGCCGGGCTGCGGGTCCAGCCGTCGAGCTGCTCGAGGTTCACCGGCAGCTCCAGCCCGTCAAAGCGGAGCTCCAGCACCTCCGCCGCAGCCACCGGCGGCACGAGGGGCGTCCCGGCGATCAGCAGACTGGCCAGCAGACCCTTGAACTGGCGAAAGCGGAGTGGAACAGGCACAGGGGAGGGCCAGGGCGCGGTCCTGGTTCACCCAGTTTCCAGCAGCCCTGCGCCATCTCGCCCTGATCCGCGTGATCGCCATGCTCGGGGCGGGCGGCGTTCTCTATCTGACGCCGATGGTGTTCCACCAGGCGCAATTCAGTGCGGCCCGAGTCACCGAAGGGCTGGCCCTGGCCGCGGTGGCGGGGACCTTCGGCCGGATCCTCAGTGGTGTCCTGCTGGATCGGGGCCTGAACTGCGCGGTTCCGGTGCTGCTGACGGCCCTGTTGGCCGTCGCCGGCGACGCCCGGCTGATGGCGGCCGGCTCCTTCGGCGGCTACCTGCAGGGGCAGGTGCTGCTCGGCATGGCCGTGGGCTTCTACTGGCCCGCAGTCGAGCTGGCGGTGCCGCTCAGCTGCGCTTCGGTGGGTTCGGGCGCCCCGGTGGGTTCGGGCCGGGCCTTCGCCCTGATGCGCAGCGCCGATGCCCTTGGCATCGCCATCGGCGCCCTGGTGGGGGCGGTGCTCGCCTGGCGGGGATGGCTGCGGGGCATCTACGCCGTAGACATCGGCTGCATGCTGGCGCTGCTGCTGGTGCTGTCGCGCCAGGGGCTGCCGGATCCCAGGCCCAGGGAGCGGCTGGCCCACCCCAGCCCCTGGGGCCCCTGGCTGCCCGGCCTGGCGCCGCTGCTGGCCGTCGCCGTGCTGGCCACGGCGATGCCGGCCCTGATGCAGAGCGCCCTGCCCCTGGAGCTGGTGCGGGGCAGCCTGCTGCGCCGGGCCCTGCCGGTGAGCCTGGGTGCCCTCACCATCGGCCTGCAGCTGGCTCTGCTGCTGCTGCTCCAGTGGCCCGTGGGTCAGGCCCTCGCCCGCCGGCCCGTGAGGACGGGCCTGACCCTGAGCCTGGTCAGCTTCGCGGCCGGCAACCTGCTGCTGGCGGCCTCCGCCTACAGCGAACGGGGTCTGGCCCTGCTGCTGCTCGCCCAGCTGCCCCTGGCCCTCGGGATCGCCTGCTTCCTGCCCACCGCCACCGAGGCGGTGGTGGAACGCAGCCCGATCGAGCACCAGGGCCTGGCCCTGGCGCTGCTGTCCCAGTGCTTCGCCATCAGCGGCTTCGCCGCGCCTCTGCTGGCCGGCCGACTGCTGGACGGCCAAGGGCATGGCGCCGGACTCTGGCTGCTGATGGCCCTGGCCTGCCTGGGGGGACTGCCGCTGGTGCGTGGCCTAGGCCCCCGCCGGGCGCTCCCCTGAGGCGGCGGACTGCCGCTCCACCCAGGCCTCGTGGGGCAGGGGCTCGGTGCCGTACTCCCAGTCGTCGTAATCCGGGTCGTTGCGGATGCGGCGGTGGATCTCCTTCTGGACGTCGAAATTGTGGGGATGCTCGGCGGCAGCCGCGGCGGCGTCGCCGGCCTCCTCCGAAGGGGGGGACGGGATCCCGGGATGGTCCGCTGCTGCCATGGCCCTTCGCTCCTGCTGGGGCCATCCTCGCCGATCACCCACCCCGCAGGCCATCGAGGCGGTCGACGTAACCGGTGAGCTCGCCGTAGCCGCGGCCCCGCAGCGGCCGCTCGCCCCGGTGGCCCTCGTAGCGCAGCGCCCCCTCCCAGTAGGTGGCCGAGGCCGTGGTCAGCTCCTGATCGGCCATCTGCGGGGTGATCGCCAGCTCCAGGTCCAGCCGCGGAATCGTGAGCGTCCAGGCGGCGGGGTAGGTGGCACCGCTATGGGGGCTGCGCCAGGTGCGCTTCACCGTGAGGGTGTAGTCGTCGGCGCCGAGCTCCACCGTCTCGTCGCCGGCGATCCAGCGGCCGCCGCTGAAGGGCTCCTTGCCACCGTCCTCCCGGCGCAGGCCATAGAGCATCAGGGCGGAGCCGTCCTCGAACTGGGCGGAGAACCAGTCCCAGCCAACGGTGCCCGGGCTGAGGACGCTGGTGGAGAACTCATGGTCCTTCCAGCTGACCCCGCGGACGGCGTAGGTGTGGCCCGCCACCGTGACCGTGCCCTCGGTGGGCTGCTGCACCTGGGAGTAGTAGTGCGAGGCGTTGCCCGCTTCGGGCCCCTTGCGGCTGAGGCCGTCCTGGCCCTGGAGCACCGGGGGCCGGCTCTGGGTGAGGCTCAGGTCGATGGCCATGGCGTCGGTGGCGGCCTGCAGCCGCACCCGGTCGGGCCCTTCGGCGCTGATGCGCCAGTCGTTGAGCCAGACCGCATAGGGATCGGCCTCGGCCCCGGCCAGCCCGAGGGCGCCGCGGGCGAAGCGTTCCTCCTCGAGGAAGGAACCGGCGGCGATGTCGCTGACGGTGAAGTGGGCGGAGAAGACCTGCGGGGTGCGCCAGGGGGAGCCGGCGATCGCCGCCTCCGCGGCGGCGGCTTCGGGAGCGGCTGGGGCCAGGGCCTGGCGGAAGATCGTCAGCTGGTAGCCGAAGGGACGTCCGTCGTCGCCCTCCAGGTTGCCCGTGTAGTACCACCACTCGGTCCGGTACTCGGGATGGGGGCCGAAGTCGGCGGGGAACTGCCATTGACGCGGGCTGAAGGCCCGCACGAATCCCTCGGGCTCCGGCGCCTCCCCCCAGCGGATGCCGCTGCTGGCCCCGGCCGGGGCCGCACCGGCCAGGTTCAGCAGCAGCACGGCCACCAGGGCCAGCAGGGCGCGCAGGGGATGGGGGTGGTTCATTCCTGCCGCAGCGCCTCGCTGATGTTCATGCGGCCAAGGCGCAGGGCCGGGTAGAGGCCCGCCAGCACCGCCGCCCCCACCGCGACCAGCAGGGACTGGACGAAGAAGCGGGGCTCCAGGGCGATCTGCAGGGTCCAGCCGAAGGAGCGCACGTTGATCACATGCACCAGGACCCAGGCCAGCCCGTAGCCCAGGGGCATCGAGCAGGTGCCGGCCAGCAGACCCATCAGGCCTGTCTCCAGCAGGGTGAGGCGCCCCAGCTGGAGGGGCGTTATGCCGCCGGCCCGCAGCACGGCGAACTCCCGGCCCCGCTCCAGCTGCAGGCTCATCAGGGTGCTGAAGATGCCGATGAAGGCCACCAGCACCGTGAGCAGCTGCAGGGCGCCGGTGATGGCGAAGGTGCGATCGAAGATCTCCAGCGATCCCTGGCGCAGGGCGCCGTTGGTCTGCACCAGCAGGCTCTGGCGGCTGCGGAAGCCCTCCCGCAGCTCGGCGGCCACCGCCTCGGGCTCCACGCCCGGGGCCAGGAACAGCCCCAGGGAGGCGATGTTGTCGTCATGCCAGAGCTCCGCCACCTGGGAGCGGTCCATCAGCACGCTGCCGCGGTCGGAGGAATAGTCGTAGAAGACGGCGATCACCGGGAAGCTCCTTTCGCCGTCAGGGGTTTCGAGCCTGACCTGCTCCGGGATGGCGCCCTGGCCGTCGCGCAGATAGACGGCCTCGGAGAGGATCACCCCCTCGCGGGCTGCCAGGGCGGCGAAGGGATCGTCGACGCCCGGGCGGACCCAGGCGTAGGGGCGCCGGCCGGCGGAAACGTCGCCACCGGCGGCGATCAGGGTGATCTCCCGGTCCTGGTCGACCAGGTGCACGTCGAAGCTGTTGAAGGTGACCAGGGCCCGCAGGTCAGGGCGCGCGGCGACGGCCCGGACGATGGCGGGATCCACCTTGCCCAGCACCCGGTTGGCGGTGGTGCTGGGCGGAGAGACGAACAGATCGGCCTGGAGGGTCTGGTCGAGCCAGGTGACCACCGTCCCCCGGAAGGAGCCGATCATGATCGAGAGCCCCACGATCACCGACACCGCCACCATCAGGGCCGCCACGGCCACCGCGGTGCGGCTGAGGGAGCGCAGGATGTCGCGGGGGGCGAGGCGGGCCACCACCCCGAAACCGCCGCCGGCCCGGCCCAGGGCCGCCATGACGGCGGCCAGCACGGGTGGCATCAGCAGGGCGGCCCCCATCAGCAGGGCGAACAGGCCGGCGAAGGCGGGCACCAGATCCCGGCTGTCCCAGCGGAGCAGCAGCACCCCCAGGCCGCCGGTGAGGGCGGCCGCGGGCAGGAACCAGGGCAGCAGTCGCTGCCAGCCGGCCTCGAGGCTGGAGCGCTGCAGGGTCATCTGGGGCGGGGTGGCCATCGCCTCCCAGGCGGGCAGGGCCGAGGCCACCAGGGCCGAAGCCACCCCCACGAGCATGCCCTTGGCCAGGGTGAATCCCGAGAGGCTGATCTGCCGCACCGAGACCACGAAGTAGAAGTCGTTGATCGTCTGGGTGATCAGGCCGACGACGGTGCGCCCCAGCACCACCCCCAGCACCAGGCCCAGCAGGGAGCCCACCAGGCTGAACAGGGCCGCCTCCCCCAGGATCAGGGTGAACAGCTGGCCGCGGGTCACCCCCAGGCAGCGCAGCACCCCGAAGAGGCTGCGGCGCTGCACCACGCTGAAGGTGACCGTGTTGTAGATGAGAAAGATGCCCACCACCATGGCCAGCAGGCTCATGGCAGTGAGGTTGAGCTCGAAGGCGGCCGTCATCTGCTGCACGGCATTGCCGCGCGCCGCCGCCGTCTCCAGCTTCAGCCCGGCGGGCAACCAGGTGCGGATGGCCTGCTCCTGGGCGGCGCCCTCCAGGATCAGATCGATGTGGCCCAGCGCCGGGGCCGCAGCGGCGCCGGCGGGGGCGAGCAGGTCCTGGGCGGTGGCGATGTCGACCAGCAGCAGGGTCTCCAGCCCGCGGCGCTCCAGGGCCGAATCACTGCTGACGCTGCCCACCAACCGCAGGGCCGACGTCCGCCCGGCCAGATCGAGATGCAGGGTTCCGGAGGCGTCGGCGGCGCCGGGGTGGAGGCCGTAGCGCGCAGCGGTGTCGGCGGCGATCACCGCCGTGCCGGGCTCGGTGAGGAAGGGAACGAAGCCCCTGCCACCGGATTTCCCGCGGCCCCCTTGGCCATCGGCGTCGCCGCCCAGCAGGCCGCGGAACGGACCTTCGCTGAACAGATCGACCCCCACCAGCCGCAGCAGTTCCCCGTCCAGCTCCTCGGCCCGGCCGTAGGCCTCGATCACCGGCGCGGCGGGGATCTGCGGAAAGCGGCGGCGCAGCTCCACGAAGGTGCTGTCCGGCACGCCACCCGGCCCGATCGCCACAAGGCGATGGCTGGTGCGGCCCGTGATGGCGTCGGTGGAGAGGGAGAAGGCCCGCTGGGCCGAGCCGCTGGCCAGATCGATCGACACCAGCATCGCCACCCCCAGGGCGATGCCCAGGATGCAGAGCAGGTACTGGAGCGGGCGGCGACGCCAGCGCCTGGCCGCGAGGCGCCACAGGGGCCCGTTGCGGACCACGGGCGGTGCATCCCCCTGGCTCATGCCGGCACCGCCGCCGCAGAGGCGGACGCTTCGAGCAGGTGGCCGTCCTGCACCCGCAGCACCCGGTCGGCCCGATCGGCGATGGCCCCGTTGTGGGTGGCCATGATCAGGGTGCGTCCCTGCTGGCGCGTGAGATCGATCAGAAGCTGCAGCACCTGCTCACCGGTGTGTTCGTCGAGGTTGCCGGTGGGCTCGTCGGCCAGGATCAGCAGGGGCTGGTGCAGCAGGGCGCGGGCGATGGCCACACGCTGCTGCTGGCCGCCGGAGAGCTTGTCGGGCCTGGTGGAGGCGCGGTCGGCCAGCCCCACCCGGCCGAGCAGGTCGCGGGCGGCCGACTCCAGGGCCGGCCGGGGCCTGCCCGCCAGTTCACCCGGCAGGGTGACGTTCTCCAGCACCGACAGGGTGGGGATGAGATTGAAGAACTGGAAGATGAAGCCGATGTGGTCGCGGCGGAACAGGGTGCGGTTGCGCTCATCGAGGGCAGTGAGGTCCACCCCGCCGATGGCCACACTGCCGGAGGAGGGGGTGTCGATGCCGCCGATCAGGTGCAGCAGGGTGCTCTTGCCGCTGCCGCTCTGACCGAGGAGGACCACGAACTGGCCGGGGGCGATGGTCAGGTCGACGGCCTGCAGCACCGTCCGCTCGCTCTCCCCCTCCTGGAATCGCTTGCTGAGCCCCCGCAGTTCGATCGCGGAGGCCGGGGGCGCAGCGGAGGGCTCAGCGGGGGGCGCTTCAAGCATTCAGCCAACGGCCTGGCGGCCACCACCACAGGAGCGGCACCAAGGTAGGGAGCCAGGGCTGCTCACCGGGAGCCGGCGCTGAACCAGCGGGCCAGGGCGGACACGTCCTCGTCGCCATGGCCCGCCGCGATCAGGTCGTCCTCCATCGCCGCCACCAGCTCGGCCACCGGCAGCCCCAGGCCCCCGGCGGCGGCGGCCTCCAGGGCGATCGCCAGATCCTTGCGATGCAGCCGCAGGCGGAACCCGAGCGGGAACTCGCCCCGCAGCATGGCGCCGCCGCGGTGCTCCAGGGCCCAGGAGCCGGCGGCCCCGCCGAGCAGCGCCTGCCGCACCTCCTCCATCGGCAGGCCAAGCCGCTGCCCCAGGGCCAGGGCCTCGGCCACCGCCGCGTAGCTGCCTGCGACCAGCACCTGGTTGACGGCCTTCGCCGCCTGGCCCGCCCCGACCGGACCGATCGCCGTGATCGTGCGGCCCACGGCCTCCAGCAGCGGCCGGGCCCGCTCCAGGTCGGCGGCCGCTCCCCCCACCAGCACCGAGAGGGTGCCGGCTCTGGCCCCCTCGGTGCCGCCGGTCACCGGCGCATCCAGATAGGCCACACCGCGCTCGGCCAGGGCGGCGGCCATGGCCCGGGAGGTCTGCGGCGCGATGGTGGAGAAATCGACCACCAGGGCCCCGGGCGCCAGACCGGCCACGGCAGCGCCGTCACCGTCGCCCCCCTCACCCAGCAGCACCGCCGCCACCGCCGCGTCGTCGCTCAGGCAGAGGGCGAGCACCGCGGCGCCCCGGGCCGCCGCCGCCGGCGTGGCCGCCCGTGTTGCCCCGGCGACGGCCAGGGGCAGCTCGCGGTCACGGTGGCGGTTGTGGACCGTGAGCGGGAAGCCCTGGGCCAGCAGGTTGGCGGCCATCGGCGCGCCCAGGGCCCCGAGACCGATGAAACCGACGGGTGTGGCCACGGGGCGTCGTCAGACGTTGAACAGGAACTCCATCACATCGCCCTCGGCCACCACATACTCCTTGCCCTCGCTGCGCAGCCAGCCCCGGTTGCGGGCCTCGGCCAGGGTGCCGGCCTCCAGCAGCTGGGCGTAGGCGATGGTCTGGGCACGGATGAAGCCGCGCTCGAAATCGGTGTGGATCACACCGGCCGCCTGGGGGGCGGTCATGCCGGCGGTGATCGTCCAGGCCCGGGTCTCCTTCTCGCCGGTGGTGAAGTAGGTGCGCAGACCCAGCAGGCGATAGGTGGCGCGGATCAGACTCTGCAGACCGCCCTCGCTCACCCCCAGCCCGGCCAGGTAGTCGGAGCGCTCCTCGGCGGCCAGATCCACCAGCTCGGCCTCCACCTGGGCGGAGATGCGCACCGCTTCGGCCCCCTCCCGGGCGGCCAGGGCCTCGACGGCGGCCACCCAGGCGTTGCCCTCCGCCAGGTCGTCCTCGCTGACGTTGGTGGCATAGATGATCGGCTTGCCGGTCAGCAGGCCCAGGTTGCGCACCAGGGCCTGCTCCTCCTCGGTCAGGGTCACCCGCCGCACGGCGCCGCCCTGCTCCAGTTCCGCCTGCAGCCGGGCCAGGGCGCCGTCCTCCGCGGCGGCCTCCTTGCTGGTGCGCATCTGTTTCTTGAGCCGCTCGCGCCGCTTCTCGATCTGGGCCAGATCCGCCAGGCCCAGTTCCAGGTTGATGATCTCGGCGTCCCGCACCGGGTCGACGCTGCCGGAGACGTGGATCACGTCGTCGTCCTCGAAGCAGCGCACCACGTGGACGATGGCATCGACTTCGCGGATGTTGGCCAGGAACTTGTTGCCGAGTCCCTCCCCCTGGCTCGCCCCCTGCACCAGCCCGGCGATGTCCACGAATTCGACGCGGGTCGGCACGATCTCCTTGGAACTGGAGAGATCGGAGAGCTTCTGCAGGCGCTCGTCGGGAACCGCCACCACCCCCACATTGGGCTCGATGGTGCAGAAGGGGAAGTTGGCCGCCTGGGCCTGGGCGTTGGCCACCAGGGCGTTGAAGAGGGTCGACTTGCCCACATTGGGCAGCCCGACGATTCCGGCTTTGAGCATGGGGGAAATGTAGGGGGCGCCCGGACGGGGTCCTTCGGTCTCCCGCCGTTCACAACCACCGCGCGGGCGCGCGAAACTATCCCAAGCGATCCGCCGGCCCATTCCCGCCATCACCCCCCTGCCGCCGGCCCCCGCTCCGACCCGGGAGGCGCCCCCGCCAGCCACTCCCGCGGTGAAGGGCCGGCGCCGCGGCCGCCGCCGCCGCCTCTGGATCGGCCTGGCGGTGGGCCTGGCCCTGCTCGCCACGGCCGGTCTCTGGCAGCGGCAGCGCCTGCAGGCCGGCCGCGACCTGGCCCCCTTCACCGTGGTGGCCCGCGAGGGCTCCCTGCCCGGGGTGATCACCGCCAGCGGCGAGCTCGATGCCGTCAAGCGGGTGAATGTCAGCCCCAAGCGGCAGGGGGTGCTGCTGGAGCTGATGGTCGACGAGGGCGACAGCGTGCGCCGGGGCCAGCCCCTGGCCCTGATGGATGACGGCGACCTGCGCGACCGGCTGATGGAACTGCAGGCCAACGTTCAGTCGGCGGAGTCGGAGCAGCGCCGCAGCGACAGCGAGCTGCGCCGCAACGAACCCCTGTTCCGCCAGGGGGCGATCAGCCTCGACACCATGAATCGTTTCCGTTCCGAGGCGGAGGTGCGGCGCCTGGCCACCGCCGCTGCCCGGCAACGGCTCCGCCAGCGCATGGTGGAGAAGGACGAGCTGATCGTGCGGGCCCCCTTCGACGGGGTGATCAGCCAGCGCTACGCCGAACCGGGCGCCTTCGTCACCCCCACCACCACCGCTTCGGCCACCGCCGGCGCCACCAGCTCCTCGATCGTGGAGCTCTCCGAAGGGCTGGAGGTGGTCGCCAAGGTGCCGGAAAGCGACATCGGCCGGCTGCGGGTGGGCCTGCCCGCCAGCGTGCGCGTCGATGCCTTCCCCGACCGTCGCTTCCAGGCCAGGGTGCGCCAGATCGCCCCGAGGGCGGTGAAGACCAACAACGTCACCTCCTTCGAGGTGAAGCTCCAGCTGACCGATCCGGCCCCGGAACTGCGCATCGGCATGACCGCCGACATCGACTTCCAGACCGGCACCCTTCAGGCCAGGACCGTGGTGCCCACCGTCGCCATCGTCACCGAGGACGGCCGGCCGGGGGTGCTGCTGGTGGGCAAGGGCCAGGAACCCACCTTCCAGCCCGTGGAGCTGGGGGCCAGCAGCGGCAAGGACACCCAGATCCTCTCGGGCCTGGAGAGCGGCACCCGGGTGTTCATCGACCTGCCCCCCTGGGCCAAGAAGCGCCCCTAGGTGGCGAGGCCCAGGTAGCGGCGCGCCGCCTCGACGATCCGGCCACTGGCCGCCCCGTCGCCGAAGGGGTTGTGGGCGTGGGCCATGGCCCCGTAGGCCTCCGGGTCCTCCAGGAGCCGGCTGCCCTCCGCCAGGATCGCCTCGCTGTCGGTGCCGATCAGCTTCGCCGTGCCCGCCGCCACCGCCTCCGGCCGCTCGGTGGTGCGGCGCAGCACCAGCACGGGCTTGCCCAGGGCCGGGGCCTCCTCCTGCAGGCCACCCGAATCGGTGAGCAGCAGCGTGCAGCCGCGCATCGCCGCCACCAGGCGGTCGTAGTCGAGCGGCTCGATGAGGAAGGCGCGGGGGTGGGAGCCCAGCAGGGCCTGCAGGGGCTCCCGCACCGTGGGATTGCGGTGCAGCGGCAGCAGCAGGGCGGTGTCGGGGAAGCGTTCGAGCAGGGCGAGGAAGCCACGGCCGATGTCCTGGAGGCGCTCGCCCCAGTTCTCGCGGCGGTGCACGGTGGCCAGCAGCACCCGCTGGTTCTGCCAGTCGAGGCCGGGCAGGTCCCAGTCGGGGGCCGTGCTGGCCATCAGCAGCAGGGCATCAATGACCGTGTTGCCCGTGGTGAGGATCTCGCCCACCACCCCCGAGGCCCTCAGGTTCGCCGCCGACTGGGCCGTGGGGGCGAAGTGGAGGCGGGCCAGCTGGGAGATCAGGCGGCGGTTGGCTTCCTCGGGGAAGGGGTCGAGCAGGTCGTCGGTGCGCAGGCCGGCCTCCACGTGGCCGACGGGGATCTGTTCGTAGAAGGCGGCCAGGGCGCTGGCGAAGGCGGTGGTGGTGTCGCCCTGGACGAGCACGAGGTCGGGGCGGTGCTCCTCGAACTCCTGCTTCAGTCCCTGCAGGGCCGCGCAGGTGACGTGGGTGAGGGTCTGCTTCGGGGCCATCAGGGCCAGGTCATGGTCGGCGGTGAGGCCGAACAGATGCATCACCTGGGTGACCATCTCGCGATGCTGTCCGGTGAGGACGACGCGGGTGCGGAAGTCCTGCGACCGCTGGAAGGCCAGGATCACCGGAGCCAGCTTGATGGCCTCGGGGCGCGTGCCCAGAACGATGCTGACCAGAGGCTGTAGGGACACGGGCCGACGCGGATTGGACGATCCTAGGCAGCCTGGGTTCACCACTCCCCCGCCAGGCGGGGCGCCGGTCGTCGCCTTGGTCCACAGATGCGAATCCGCCCCTAGGATCCCCCCGGAGCGTCACATTCGTGTCGGCGAATTCGCCCGCCTCATTCGACCAACGCCATCGACCAGCGGGACCGCCCCGCGCTCCAGCCGCGTTCCTCCATGCCCCAGGCCCCACCACCACCGCCCCCCGTGAGCCTGCAGGCAGGGGCTGCCCTTTCCGTCCAGGGCACGCCGATGTCGGACGATGGTGGAGCCCCGCCGACGCTCGAGCAGATCGTTCGGGTGGCCTTCGAACGGAATTTCTCCGACATCCACCTCGGCGTCGGTGAGGCGCCCCGGTTCCGCAGCCGCGGCGACATGATCCTGGCCGGTCTGGGCATGACCGATGGCAACACCTTCCGCGACTGGCTGCGGGAGATCCTGGAGCCGGCCCAGATCGATCGTTTCTTCCAGCAGAAGGAATACGACGGCTCCTACGCCTTCGGTTTCGTGCGGGTGCGGATCAACCTGCTCGAATCCCTGCAGGGTCCGGCGATGGTCCTGCGGCTGATTCCCCAGGCCATTCCCACCATCGACGAGCTCAACCTGCCGCCGGTGCTCAAGGATCTGGCCCAGCGTCCCAAGGGCATGCTTCTGGTCACCGGCCCGACGGGCTCAGGCAAGAGCACCACCCTGGCCGCGGTGATCGACCACATCAACCGCACGATGAAGCGCCACATCCTCACCATCGAGGATCCGGTCGAATTCGTGCACCAGAGCCGCCAGTCCCTGATCCGCCAGCGGGAACTGGGCAGCCACACCCGCCACTTCAAGACGGCGCTCCGCGCCGCACTCCGGGAGGATCCGGACGTGATCCTGGTGGGGGAGATCCGCGACCAGGACACCCTCACCACGGCGATCGAAGCGTCCCAGACCGGACACCTGCTGCTGGGCACCCTGCACACCAACTCGGCCGTGCGCTCCGTCGAGCGGATGCTGGGTATGTATCCCCCCGACGAACAGGAGATCATCCGGCGATCGGTGGCCGATTCGCTGCTGGGGGTGATCTCCCAGGGCCTGATCAAGACGGTGGATGGCAAACGGGCGTCGTACCACGACGTCTTCATCAACACTGATGCCTGCAAGGACTACATCATGCGGGCCAATCTCGATGAGATCGAATCGATCATGGCCCGCAGCGGTTTCGACGGCATGATCACCTCCAACCAGTATCTCGCCAATCTGGTGTCCGCCGGCAGGGTCCACGCGGAAGATGCTCTCGCCGCCAGCCTCAGGCCCAGCGAACTGGCCCAGACGATGCGCGGGCGGACCTGAACAGCAGGTTTTCGGAAGACTGAGGACTGTGGGAGGGCGGAGAAACGGGCCGGAGCTCAGCCGCCGGCCAGCCGCACCAGCAGCAGAACTCCGAGGCCCACGGAAAGGCCGAGCATCGCCAGACGGCCGTTCCAGATCTCGGCCTGGGGGGTGAAACCACGGCGCCAGGCGTTGAGTTCCTGCTGGGACACGGGTTCCGTGTCGATGAGGGAGGTTTCGCCCTGCTCAATGGGCAGGGGGTTCGCGGGGGCCATGGGGCCAGACGGTAAGGCGATCCACCCACCTTAAGGGCATCAAAAGGGTGGCTGTGGCGCATAGAGCGAGCCCGCCTGCTCCAGGGGGAACCGGGCCGCCACCCCCAGGCTGATCCCGCTGCGCCCCCCCGCCTCGAGCCGCTCGACCGCCGCCAGGCCCACCATGGCGGCGTTGTCGGTGCAGTAGGCCAGGGGCGCGACGCGCCAGGAGAGGCCGCGGGCGGCGGTCGCCTCCGCCATCAGGCGGCGCAGGCGCCGGTTGGCGGCCACGCCCCCCACCAGCACCACCGTCTCCAGGCCCGCCTCGACGGCACAGCGGCAGCTGCGCTCCACCAGCACCTCGGCCACCCCCTGCTCGAAGCTCGCCGCCAGGTCGGCCACGGGCAGGGGAGCGCCCTCGCCAGCGAGCCGCTGCACCTGGCGCAGCACCGCCGTCTTGAGGCCGCTGAAGCTGAAGTCGTAGGGATGGAAGCCCCCCTCGGGAAGGGAGACCCTTCCCTTGGGGAAGCGGAAACGACCGGGGTCGCCACCGGCTGCCGCCGCCTCGATGGCGGGCCCACCCGGGTAGCCCAGCCCGAGCAGCCGGGCCACCTTGTCGAAGCATTCGCCGGCCGCATCGTCGCGGCTGCGGCCCAGGCGGGTGTAGGCCCCGGGACCATCGACGCGGATCAGCTCGGTGTGGCCGCCGCTGACCAGCAGCACGAGGTACGGACCCGCCGGCAGGGGGTCGCCCAGATGCACCGAGCACAGATGCCCCTCCAGGTGATGCACCCCCAGGAAGGGCTTGCCATGCAGCCGCGCCAGGGTGCGGGCCGTGACCGACCCCACCAGCAGGGCCCCGGCCAGGCCGGGGGCGACCGTGGCGGCGACGGCATCGAGATCGGCCATGGCCAGACCGCTCTCCTCCAGCACCCGGGCGATCAGGGCCGGCAGCGCCTCCACGTGGCGGCGCGAGGCGATCTCCGGCACCACCCCGCCCCAGCGGGCGTGCTCCTCCATCTGGGAGGCCACGGCCCCCGCCAGCACCCGCCGACCGGCCACGATCGCCGCCGCTGACTCGTCACAACTTGTTTCGAGGGCCAGAACCGTGCGCATGCTCCCTGGGGAGCTCCCCTACTGTCCGCACGAGCCATCCTGCCCCGCGGCAGTTCCCCCGCGGCCCCTCTCCATGCGCCGTCTTCTCTCCAGTCGTTCCTTCGCCATCCGGGCCTTCGCCCTGGTGGCGTCCGTGTTCCTGCTCTTCGGCTTCGCCCCCTCGGCCCGGGCCGACATCGGCGGACTCACCCCCTGCAGCGAGACCCCCCGCTTCCAGCAGCGCGCCGCCGCTGCGAAAACGGATCAGGCCAAGGCCCGCTTCGCGTATTACGGGGATGCCCTGTGTGGCACCGATGGCCTGCCCCACCTGATCACGGATGGCCGCTGGAGCCACGCCGGTGACTTCACGATCCCCGGCCTCCTCTTTCTGTACATCGCCGGCACGATCGGCTGGGCCGGCCGTGGCTACCTGATCGCCATCCGCGGCAGCAAGGACGCCACCATGCGTGAAATCCAGATCGATCTGCCCCTGGCATTCAAGACCACCCTGGCCGCCGCCGTCTGGCCCCTGGCGGCCCTGAAGGAGTTCACCAGCGGAGCCCTGGTGGAATCCGACTCCAAAGTGACCGTTTCCCCCCGCTGATCCCCAGAGCCATGAAGAAATTCCTCACCACCGCTCCCGTCGTGGCCGCCGTCTGGTTCACCCTCACCGCCGGCATCACGATCGAGGTCTTCCGCTTCTTCCCGGATCTGATCATCCACTGACCCTGAAGCCAGCGACGGGGCTGCCCCCAAGCGTGCGGCAGCCCAACCAACCTTGCGGCCCCTTTGAAGGGCCGCTTTTTCATGGCGGCACGCCCCTGGCGGTGCTGTCAGAGGGTGTCGCGAAATCCCAGCAGCCGCTCCAGTTCCAACTGGGCCGCGTCAAGGTCGCCGTTGACCAGCACGGCATCGAACTCCGCCTCGGCCGTGAGCTCCTGGCGTGCCCGCGCCAGCCGCCGCGCGATCGCCTCGTCGCTGTCGGTGCCGCGGCCCCGGATGCGGCGCTCCAGTTCCTCGAAGCTGGGCGGCTTGATCAGCAGCTGAAAGGCCGCCGGAAAGGTGCGCCGCACCTGGCGGGCGCCCTCCAGCTCGATCTCCAGCAGCACCGGCCGCCCCTGGGCGAGCTGGGCCTCCACCGGGGGCCGGGGGGTGCCGTAGAGGTGGCCCGCGAACTCGGCCCACTCCAGGAAGCCCCCGCCGGCCACCTGGGCCTCGAAGGCGGGGCGCGTCAGGAAGAAGTAGTGCTGCCCGTCGATCTCACCGGGCCGGGGCGAGCGGGTGGTGGCCGAGACGGACAGCCACAGGGCGGGGTGCCGCTGCAGCAGCCGGGCCACGAGGGTCCCCTTGCCCACCCCGCTGGGGCCGGTGATCACCGTGAGCCGGCCGCTGGAGGGGGGGGAGTCCATGGATGACTGGCGCTGGGGCGCACAGTAGGGGTGGACCGCTCTGAGGCGACAGAGGAGGCGATGGCCCCATCCCCGTCCATCCAGGCCATGGATGTGACCAGCCTGCGCGCCGTGCTGGCCGAGATGCGCCGCGGCCTGCTGCCCAGCCGTTTCGAGAAGGCCCAGCAGCCCGATGCCCACCGCCTGCAGCTGGGCCTGCGCAGCCTGCGGGGCACCCTCTGGCTGGAGCTCAGCTGGCTGGCGGAGGCCCCGCGCCTGCTGGTGGTCGAACCGCCGATGAAGCAGGGGGAGGGCAGCACCCTGGCCCAGCAGCTGCAGCACGGCCTGCGGGGCCTGGCCCTGGTGAGCCTGGAGCAGCAGGGCTGGGAGCGGGTGGTGACCCTGGGCTTCGCCCCCAGGCCCGGCGAGCCGATCCGGAGACAGCTGGTGCTGGAGCTGATGGGGCGCCACAGCAACCTGTTCCTGCTCGACGAAGACCAGCGGGTGATCGCCCTGGCCCGCCAGGTGCGCCAGGACCGGTCGCGGCTGCGGCCGATCGGCACCGGCGATCCCTACCAGCCACCACCGCCCATGGCCGGCGAACCGCCCCGGCTGGAGGAGGAGGTCGCCTCCTGGCGGCGGCGCCTCGGCCTTCTGCCCCAGACCGTCGGCGAGGCCCTGATGGGCGCCTACCAGGGGGTCGGCCCGGCCCTGGCACGCCAGCTGGCGCTGGACGGGCTGGCCCGGCCGGTGCAGAGCCTGGAGGAGGAAGCCTGGCAGCGGCTCTGGCAACGCTGGCACCTCTGGCTGGAGACGGTGGCCGAGGAGCGCTTCCAGCTGGGCTGGGGCGGCCCGAGCGACTACCGCTGCTGGGACCCCGAAGGGCCGCCGGCCGCCGACAACGACGACGACGACGACTGGGCGATCAACCGGGGGCTGGCGGGCTACTACGCCGATCGCCTCGGGAGCCGGGAGCTGGAGCAGCGGCGGGCGAGCCTGCGGCAGCGGCTGCTGAACGCACTGGCCAAGGAGCGCCGCAACGCCGACCAGCAGCAGAGCCTGCTGGCGGCCGTGCCCGGCAGTGACGCGATGCAGCGCCAGGCGGACGGCCTGCTCAGCCGGCCGTCGCCGTCGCGGGAGGAGATCGACGAAGCCCAGCGGCTGTACCGCCGGGCCCGCAAGCTGCGCCGTTCCGTGGCCGCGATCACCCCGCGGCTAGAGCTGCACCAGCAGCGGCTGGCCGCCATCGAAGCCAGCCTCACCTTCCTCGAACAGGCGGAAAACGGGGCCCAGCTGGCCGCCGTGGAGGAGGACCTCCCCGTCCTGCTGCCCGCCCGGGAGGGCCAGGGGCCCGGGCCGTCCCGGCGGGTCCGGCGCGGGGCGGCCGGCAGCGCTCCGGCCCCGCTGGAACTGCGCAGCAGCGGTGGCCTGCGGCTGCAGGTGGGCCGCAACCATCGCCAGAACGAATGGATCAGCCTGCAGCAGGCCCGGCGCGGCGACCTCTGGTTCCATGCCCAGGAGTGTCCTGGCAGCCACGTGGTGCTCAAGGGCTCGGAGGGCACCCCCAGCGACGCGGACCTGCGGGAGGCGGCCGACCTGGCGGCCCACTTCAGCCGCGGCCGGGCCAACGGCCGGGTGCCGGTGGTGATGGTGCCGACCACGGATCTGCAGCGCATCGCCGGCGCCGGCCCCGGAACGGTGCGTCACCGGGGGGGCGAGGTGCTGTGGGCGGTGCCCGAACGGGCCGCAGGTCTGCTGGCCGCGCCCCCTAGGCTGCCGGGAACGGAACAGCCATGAGCGACCCCATCCCCGAGGACACCTTCCCCGGCGAGTTCCCCGGCGAGGTTCACATGAGCCTGGTGGAGCACCTCGAGGAGCTCCGCCGGCGGGTGCTTCGCAGCCTGCTGGCGGTGGTGGTCGGCGCCGCCGCCTGCCTGCTGGCGGTGCGGCCCCTGGTGCGGCTGCTGGAGGTGCCGGCCGAGGGGATCCGCTTCCTGCAGCTGGCCCCGGGCGAATTCCTGTTCGTGTCGCTGAAGGTGGCCGGCTATGCGGGGCTCACCCTGGCCCTGCCCTACGTGATCTTCGAGGTCCTGGCCTTCGTGCTGCCGGGGCTTACCCGGCGGGAGCGGCGGCTGGTGGCCCCCGCCGTCGCCGGCTCGACGGTGCTGTTCGCGGCCGGTCTGGCCTTCGCCTGGTGGGCCCTGGTGCCGGCCGCCCTGCGCTTCCTGGTCTCCTACGGGGCCGATGTGGTGGAGCCGATCTGGTCGATCGAGCGCTATCTCGACTTCGTGCTGCTGCTGATGGTGGCCACGGCCCTCGCCTTCCAGCTGCCGGTGCTGCAGCTGCTGCTGGGTGCCCTGGGGCTGATCGACTGGCGCACCATGTTGGGAGCCTGGCGCTGGGTGGTGCTGGTGGCGGCCCTGGCCGGGGCGGTGCTGACCCCCTCCACCGACCCGATCACGATGCTGCTGCTCACCGGGGCGATCACGGCGCTCTACCTGCTGGGGGTGGCCCTGGTGGCCCTGGCCGAGGGGCTGCGGCCCTCCCCCTCCCCCTCCACCTGATCGGCCGGCGCCCGGCCGGGCCTCAGAGCATGAACTCGCTGGCGCGCCCCGCCGGCAGCTCCAGGGGCAGGGACAGGGCCTTGCCCAGCCGGGGCCTGTCGTTGGTGGTCCGCAGCCACTGGCGCACCTGGGACGCCACCCCGAGGCCGTTGAGGGAGCCCACCAGCTCCTCGAGGTGCGCTTCGTAGGCCTCGGGGGTGAGCGGGAACGACTGCTGCTCGAGATAGCCCCACATCACATGCAGGTAGAGGCGGCCGCGACGCTGGACCAGCTGCAGGTCATAAGAGGCCTGCCAGCGGCTGCGCAGCAGCTCCAGCAGTTCCTCCCGCCGCAGCGGTTCCGGTGAGGTCATGGCGGACGGCGCACTCCACAACAGCATGTTGCAGCCGGTCTCGGCCGGGTGCGGCTCGGACCCGGGGCGGGAAGGGCAAGGTTCATAATGGGCGCCACGTCAATCGGTCACACCGCGCCGTTCCCTATGACCCAGATCCCTGCGGCCTCTTCGAACGGCGGTGCCTCTGGTGATGTGCCCGGCATGGGCCGCCGCCAGTTCATGAACCTGCTGACCTTCGGCTCCGTCACGGGGGTGGCCCTGGGTGCCCTCTACCCGGTCGTCAACTACTTCATCCCGCCCAAGGCCGCGGGCAGCGGTGGCGGCGTCACCGCCAAGGACGAACTGGGCAACAGCGTCACCGCCACCGGCTGGCTGGCCACCCACAAGGAGGGTGACCGCAGCCTGGTGCAGGGTCTCAAGGGTGACCCCACCTATCTGCTGGTCGAGGGTGGCGAGGCCATCGGCGACTACGGCATCAACGCGATCTGCACCCACCTGGGCTGCGTGGTGCCCTGGAACAGCGGCGCCAACCGCTTCATCTGCCCCTGCCACGGCAGCCAGTACGACGCCACCGGCAAGGTGGTGCGCGGCCCGGCGCCCCTCTCCCTGGCCCTGGCCCACGTCAGCGTCGAGAACGACAACGTGTTCCTCAGCCAGTGGACCGAAACCGATTTCCGCACGGGCGAAAAGGCCTGGTGGGCCTGATCGGCGCCTGAATCCCCTCCCCGTTCTCCTCTCCGACGCCCGCCACCTCCACCCCCATGCGCCGCTTCCTCTCCCCCCTGTTCGGCACCCTGCTCACCGTCAGCCTCTCGCTGGGCGTGGTGCTCCTGGGGGCCAGCCCCAGCTGGGCCTACCCCTTCTGGGCCCAGCAGAACTACGCCACCCCGCGTGAGGCCACGGGCAAGATCGTCTGCGCCAACTGCCACCTGGCCAAGAAGGCCACCCGGGTGGAAGTTCCCCAGGCGGTGTTCCCCGACACGGTGTTCAAGGCGGTGGTCGAAATCCCCTACGACACCTCGGTGCAGCAGGTCTCCGGTAACGGCAGCCCGGCCGGCCTGAACGTCGGCGCGGTGGTGATGCTCCCCGACGGCTTCACCCTGGCCCCCCAGGACCGCCTCAGCGATGAGCTCAAGGAGGAGACCGCCGGCATCTACTACACCCAGTACAGCGACGACCAGCCCAACATCCTCCTGGTGGGCCCCCTCCCCGGTGACCAGCACCAGGAGATCGTCTTCCCGATCCTCTCCCCCGACCCGGCCACCGACAGCGCCATCCACTTCGGCAAGTACCAGGTCCACGTCGGAGCCAACCGCGGCCGCGGCCAGGTGACCCCTGAGGGTGAGAAGACCAACAACACCGTCTACACCGCCCCGGCGGCCGGCACGGTCAGCGCCATCAGCACCGACGCCAACGGCGCCACCGTGGTGGAGATCACCGGCGCCGCCGGCAGCGTCACCGAGACGGTGCCCGCCGGGCCCACCCTGACCGTCGCCGTCGGCGACGCCGTCGAGGCCGGCGCCCCGATCACCAACGACCCCAACGTCGGTGGCTTCGGCCAGATCGACGCCGAGGTGGTGCTTCAGAACCCGGTGCGCATCTATGGGCTGCTGGCCTTCTTCGCCGCCGTGGCCCTCGCCCAGATCATGCTGGTGCTCAAGAAGCGCCAGATCGAGAAGGTCCAGGCGGCGGAGGGCTTCTGAGCCTTCCTCTCGGCCTCTTCACCTCCCCGGGACCCCTGATCTTCCAGCTGGGTCCCGTTTCCGTTCGCTGGTACGGCCTGCTCATCGCCCTGGCGGTGCTGCTGGGTCTGCTGCTGGCCACCCGGCTGGGCCGCCTCAGGGGCATCGACCCGGCCCTGATCGCCGACCTGCTGCCCCTGATGGTGCTCTGGGCCGTCGTGGGTGCCCGGATCTACTACGTGGCCCTGGAATGGCGCCAGTACCGCAGTGACTGGTCCGATGTCTTCGCCATCTGGCGCGGCGGCATCGCCATCCACGGCGCCCTGATCGGCGGCACGCTGGTGACGGTGCTCTTCTGCCGCTGGCGCCGCCAGGCCTTCTGGCCGCTGCTGGATGTGCTCGTGCCCGCCGTGGCCCTGGGCCAGGCAATCGGACGCTGGGGCAACTTCTTCAACTCCGAGGCCTTCGGCCTGCCCACCAACCTCCCCTGGGCCCTGACGATTCCCATGGCCAACCGGCCGCAGGAGTTCCTCGAGCAGGCGTCGTTCCATCCCACCTTCCTGTACGAGTCGCTCTGGAACCTGGGGGTCTGCGCCCTGCTCCTGGTCCTGTTCCGCCTCGGCGGCAGCGGCCGCCTGCGGCTGCCGGCCGGTGCCCTGAGCTGCGTCTACCTGATGGCCTACAGCAGCGGCCGCCTCTGGATCGAGGGGCTGCGGCTCGATCCCCTCTGCCTGTTCTCCCAGCCCCCCTTCTGCAGCGGCGGCCTGCGCATGGCCCAGCTGATGAGCCTGCTGCTGATCCTGCTGGGGGGGGCGGGCCTGCTCTGGCTCTACCGCTTCCGCCGTCCCCTCCCCGACCCCTCCGGCCTGATCGCATGACAGCCACCGTCCAGATCGTGGGAGCCGGTCCCGGCGCCCCGGACCTGCTCACCCTCCGGGCCGCGCGGGCCATCGAATCGGCCCAGGTGCTGGTCTGGACCGACTCCCTGGTGAATCCCCAGATCGCCGCCCTGGCGCCGCCGGGCTGCGAGAGCGTCCGCACCAGCACCCTCACCCTCGAGGAGGTGATGGCCGTGGTGCTGGAGCGGGCCCAGGCGGGGCAGCGGGTGGTGCGCCTCCATGACGGCGATCCCTGCCTCTATGGCGCCCTGCAGGAGCAGATCTGCCGCCTGGCCGACGCCGGCCTGGCCGTGGAGGTGGTGCCGGGCCTGAGCGCCTACCAGGCCACCGCCGCCGCCCTGGGGGCCGAGCTGACCATCCCCGGCCGGGTGCAGACGATCGTGCTGAGCCGGGCGGGCGGACGCACCGGCACGCCGGAGCGGGAATCCCTGGCCCGGCTCGCCGCCCTGCAGGCCTCCCTGTGCCTGTACCTGAGCGCCCGCCATGTGGAGGAGGTGCAGGGGGAACTCCTGCAGCACTACCCGGCGGACACCCCCGTGGCCATCGGCTACCGGGTCAGCTGGCCCGACCAGTGGCTCACGGTGGTGCCCCTGGAGGCGATGGCCCGGGTCAGCCGCGAGCGGAACCTGATCCGCACCACCCTCTACGTGGTGAGTCCGGCCCTGCGGGACGCCGGCGGGGCCCGTTCCCTGCTCTATTCCGCCAGCCACAACCACCTCTTCCGCGGCGGCGCCGAGTGACGGCGGCGGCCCCCCGCCTGCGCCACTGGCGGGGTTGGGTGGGGGCCGCGGAGGCCGATGGCTGGCTGCGGACCCTGCTGGAGGAGGTGCCCTGGAAGCAGGAGTCCATCACCGTCTACGGCCGCCGCCACGCCATGCCCCGCCTCACCTGCTGGATGGCCGATCCGGGCTGCGGCTACCGCTACTCGGGCCTGGACAACGCCATCGAGCCCTGGACCCCCCTCACCGGCGCCATCCGCCGGCGTGTGGGGGAGGCCGCCATGCGGGACTTCAATTCCCTGCTGCTGAATCTCTACCGCGACGGCCGCGATGCCATGGGCTGGCACGCCGATGACGAGGCCGAGCTCGACCCTGAGGCACCGATCGCCTCCCTGAGCCTGGGGGCGAGCCGCACCCTGCGCTTCCGCCCCCGCCAGCGGGGCACCGCCCCGACCCTGGCGGTGGAACTGGGCCACGGGGACCTGCTGCTGATGGACCCGCCCACCCAGCGCCACTGGCAGCACGGACTGCCGCGGCGGCTGAAGGTGGGCGCCCCCCGGCTCAACCTGACCTTCCGGGTGGTGCGAGTGCCGCCGTAGGGGGCGGCTGCGTCGGGCATCGGAGCGCCGGGGCGGTGGCGACAATAGATGCGGTGTGCCTCCGAGGGGCGTTTCGAGGGCGATGGCCAGTTCCCGTGGAAGCCGAGTCCGGACGTTGCTGCCGGTGCTGCTGGGCCTGACCCTGCTGGCCGGTGGCTGCCAGGGGGCCGGGGTGAGTGAGGCCGGCCAGGAGCGCTGCCGCCGGCTCAGCGCCGCCGCGGGCGATCCGTTCAGGGCGGCCCTGAGCTACTTCCGCTGCCTGCCCGGCACGGACCGCAGCCTGGCGATGGAGCGGGCGGCGATGGAGAAGGCGGCGGCCGCCCGGCGCGAGGCCCTCGACCGCTGCCGCCGGCGTCAGGGGAGGATCGCCACCCTGATGGAGTCCCTGCGCAACGCCGAACAGGAGCTGGCGGCGGCGCGCAACAGCCCCTTCCGCCCCAGCGTGGCGCCCCCCCAGCCCCTGGACGACGGCAGGGAATCCCGGTACCGCCCGGAGGACCAGCGCCTCGACCGCGAACGCTACGAGGAGGCCCTCGGGGCCTGGGAGCAGCAGGTGGCCGGCGAGCGGGCGCGGTGGCTCCAGCGGCGGGAGGCCCGCATCACCGCCGCCCAGGACCGCCTCGACCGGGACGCCCAGGCCCTGAGGGACCTGCAGCCCGATCTGTTCACCGGGCCGGCGAGCATCGAATTCAATCCCGTGGCGGTCAGCCGGGTGCGCACTGGCTGCAGCAGCTAGCCGGCATTTGACAGTGAGTTCGGCGACCGTGTAGGAGGGATCTGGCCAACGGGCCGGGCCGGAACCCTCAGCCGCAGGAAGAATCACTTTCAGCGTCGAAGAGGTGTCGGCCGCAATGACGGGCGATTAGCACAGCGGTAGCGCACTTCCTTCACACGGAAGGGGTCACTGGTTCGAATCCAGTATCGCCCATGTCTTTCCTCCGGTTTCTGCACCGGTAAGGTCCCCAGCGACGGGTGCTGGTCTCGATCCGGACCGCTCGTCATACTGCTGGCTACGCAGCGCTTCAGGAGACACTGCCCTTGCCCGAATCTCCTGCCGCGACCATGGCCGCAGAGGACTGGAGCGCTCCGATCCCGGAACTGGTCGAGCTGGGCGAACGGCTGGCCACGGCCCGCCGTGGCCAGGGTCTGAGCCTGGAGGACCTGGCCGACCGCCTGCGGCTGGGGAGCGAACAGCTGATGGCCCTCGAGACCGGCGACCATCGGCACCTGCCGGAGGCCGTCTTCGTGGTGGCCCAGGCCAAGCGGGTGGCGGGCGCCCTGGGGATCGACGTCAGCCAGCAGATCAGCGATCTGCAGAACAGCCGCCTGATGCGGGTGGGGCGCAAGCCTGCCGCCCGGCCCCTGCAGCGCAAGGTCCTGACGGCCACGCCCCCCGCCCGCCGCAGCGGCCCCCCCGGCTGGCTGTGGGCGGCCCTGGTCCTCCTGGGGGGCGGTGCCGTCGCGGTGGCGGCACTGAAGGGCCTGGTCCCCTCCCCGCCGGCGGCCGGAATTCCCTCACCGGCGGCGGCCCCCGGCCAGGCCACGGCCTCCGGCCAGCCAGCCGCACCGGCCCCTGCACCGGCGGCACCCCGGCCGGCGCCGGATCAGCTGCTGCTGGAGAGCCGCCAGCCCAGCTGGCTGGAGGTGCGCACGGCCGCCGGGGAGACGCTCTTCCGCGGCACCTTCACCGGTGAGAAGCGCTTCCCCCTGGGCAGCGGTCTGCGGGTCCTGGCCGGCCGGCCCGACCTGGTGACGGCCAGCGCCGGCAGCCTGGCGCCCCAGACCCTCGGGAGGATCGATCAGGTGGTCTGGCGCACCTTCAGGGCGACGCCTGCGTCACCGTGAGCCGCAGGCCCGTGGCCTCGAGCACCAGATCCGCGCACGAGCGGAGGCTCCACTCCTCCAGGCTGAGATCCAGGGGGGGCTCCCCGGCCTCCGGAGGTCCGGCCTGCAGGCCGATGGTGAAGCCACGGGGCTGATGGGCCCGGTCGGTGTCCGCTGAAACGGTGATCGCGGCGATGCCGGGGGCGGGCCTGCGGTCGAGGGCAGCGGCCAGCCGCAGCAGCAGGGCCATCGTGAACACGGTGTGACGCTGCTGGCCGGCTTCGATCAGCTGCCACGACTCGTGGCGCTTCTTGGGCAGGCTGCGGCGGTGATAGCGGGCGATCGCCGCCACCATCAGGTGCTCGGCCTCGGAGTACCCCAGCAGCTCCCCATGGCGGATCAGGTACCAGGTGTGCTTGTGGTAGGCGGCGATGTTGACGTGCTTGCCGCAGGCATGCAGCTGGGCCGCCGCCCATAGCAGGGCGCGGCCCTCGCCGTCGTCATCGTGGAGCAGGCCCCGGGTCTGGTCGTAGAGGCTCATGGCATGGCTGGCCACCCGGTCGGCCCGGCCCGTGTCCACCCCGTAGGTGCGGGCCAGGTGCAGCACGGTGCGGCGGCGGATCGTGCTCTGGAAGGTGAATCGGTCGACCAGCAGGCCGTTGCGCAGCATCCAGTCGACGATCAGGCCCTCCCGCAGGGCCCGCTCGCAGACCACCAGTTCCCGGACCTGGAGGATCTCCATGGTGGTCTGGAGGATCAGGGCGCCGGGGACGATGATCTCGGCCCGGCGTTCGTTGATGGCGGTGAGGGCCCGGCGCTGGTCCGGGGTCATCGCCACCAGCCGCTCGACGATCTCGTCCAGGCGGGCCCGGCCGAGGCGATAGCCGTCGAGCTTCAGGGGCGGATTGGGATCCTGGGCGGAGGCCAGGGCCGCCATCGCCATGGCGGTGCCGCTGGTGGCCACCAGGACGGGCTTCTCCCCCGGCCGCAGCTCCCGCTTCACCTCGGCGACGGCCGGATCCATCGCCCCCTGGATGTAGGCCTCGAGGAAGCCTCGGCGGGCCGGCGTCAGGGGATCCTCCCGGCAGAACTCCCGCTGCAGCCGCACCGCCCCGATGCGGGTGCTGGTCAGGGCGCGGGCATCGCGGCCGTCGGCGAGCACCAGCTCGGTGGAGCCGCCGCCGATGTCGAGGATGAAATAGGGCTGGTCGCCGAAGGACAGGCCCGAGAGCACCCCCAGGTAGATCAGCCGGGCCTCCTCCGGCCCGCTGACCAGGTCCACCACCAGCCCCAGCTGGTCCTGCAGGCCCTGCAGGAAGGCCCGGCCGTTCGGGGCCTCCCGCACGGCGCTGGTGGCGGCGGTGACGATCTGCTCCACCCCGTGGCTGGTGGCCAGGTCGCGGCAGTGGCGAAGGGTGAGGTAGGCGCGCTCGATCGCCTCGGGGGTGAGGTCCCCCGTTTCCGGATCCCTCTCCCCCAGCCGGGTGGTGGACTTCTCCGCCACCACCACCGAGAAGCTGCCCAGGACCGGGTCGATCGCCGCCACCAGCAGGTGGATGGAATTGGTGCCGATGTCGATGGCCGCCACCCGCCGTTCCGCGGAGCCGGCGGTGTCGGGGGTCGGGGGCATGGGGGTCGGCCCGGGCGGCGGCGGCGCCACTTTGCCACCGGGCGACGCTCCGGATCGGCCGCTGGAACGTCACCGACAGGAGTTGGATAGGGTGCCGACACCCGACCGTTGCCCGCGGTGAACGTCCCGATGGCCCCCGGCCGCGCTCCGGCCTGGCTCGAGCTGCTGCGCTGGCACAAGCCCAGCGGCCGGCTGATCCTGCTGATCCCCGCCGGCTGGGCCCTCTGGCTGGGGCCGGCCGTGCCGCCCCCGGCCCTGCTGGTGGGCTGGATCGTGCTGGGGGGACTGGCGGTGAGCGGCGCCGGCTGCGTGGCCAACGACCTCTGGGACCGGCGCATCGATCCCCTGGTGGAACGCACCCGCCACCGCCCCCTGGCCGACGGCCGCCTCGGAGTGGGCACCGCGACCGTGCTGCTGCTGCTCTGCCTGGTGGTGGCGCTGGCGGCCCTGCTGGCCCTGCCGGCCGCCAACCGGGTGCTCTGCGTCGGCCTCGCCCTGGCCACCCTGCCCCTGGTGCTGCTCTATCCCTCCGCCAAACGCTGGTTCGCCTATCCCCAGCTGGTGCTGGCCCTCTGCTGGGGCTTCGCCGTGCTGATTCCCTGGGCGGCCACCCAGGGGGGCCTGCAGGGCGACCTGGGGGGCTGGCCCCTGCTGCTCACCTGGCTGGCGGCCGTGAGCTGGACCTTCGGCTTCGACACCGTCTACGCCATGAGCGACCGGGAGGACGACCGGCGCCTCGGGGTGCGCAGCAGCGCCCTGAGCCTGGGGGCCCGGGCGCCCCTGGCGGTGGCGCTCTGCTACGGCCTCACCTGCGCCGCCCTGGCCCTGGCGGTGCTGCTGCAGGGGCGGGCGGGCCTGCCGTTCTGGCTGCCCTGGGCCGTCGCCGCCCTGGCCATGCAGCAGCAGGCCGCCCAGCTGCGTCGCGCCGACCTGCCCCGCAGCGCCTATGGGCGCCACTTCGCCGTCCAGGTGTGGCTAGGTGCCCTGCTGCTGCTGGCCGTGATCCTCTCCACCAGCGCCTGATTCCCCATGGCCGCCGCAGCGACCCAGCCGCCGCCCCACCAGCCACCGGCCCTGCGGCCGGGCGACCGGGTGCGGCTGGTGGCCGCCAGCTCCGCCCTGGCCGACCTGGAACGGCTGCAGGCGGGCCTGGCGGTGCTGGCCGGCTGGGGCCTGGAGCTGGATGACGACCCCGCCCGGCTGCTGCCGCGCCGCTGGGGCTACCTGGCGGGCCGGGACGCTGAGCGGGCCGGCGATCTGCTCGCGGACACCGGCCCGGGGCAACCGGCGGCCCTGCTGGCCTGTGTGCGGGGGGGGTGGGGATCGGCCCGGCTGCTGGAGCGGCCCCTGGAGGCGGCGGGGGGCTGGCTGCTGGGCTTCTCCGATGTCACCTCCCTGCTGTGGCACCGGCTGGCGACGGGCCAGGGGGGCGCCATCCACGGCCCCCTGCTCACCACCCTGGCCGCCGAACCGGCCTGGAGCCGGGAGCGGCTGCGGGCCCTGCTGTTCGGCGAACCCCTGGCCGACCTCGAGGGGGAGCCCTGGGTGGGCGGCCAGGTGGAGGGTCCCCTGCTGGCCGCCAACCTCACCGTGGCGACCCACCTGCTGGGCACGCCGCACCTGCCGGACCTGGACGGGGCGATCCTGATCCTCGAGGACGTGGGCGAGGCGCCCTACCGGATCGAGCGGATGCTCACCCACTGGCGCCTCTGCGGCGCCCTGCAGCGGCTGGGGGGCATCGGCTTCGGCAGCTTCGAGGGCTGCGGCGATCCCACCGACCCCGAAGGCGACGGCTCCCGCTTCAGCCTGGAGCAGGTGCTCAGGGAACGCACGGCCGATCTGGGGATCCCGGTGCTGGCCGGACTGCCGGTGGGCCACGGCGACGTCAATGCCGCCCTGCCCCTGGGGGTGCGGGCCCGGCTCGACGGCGACCGGGGCCGGCTGAGCCTCATCGAAGGGGCCGGTGGGCCCGTCAGTCGCCCGTGAGGCTCCCCTCCTCCGTGAGCCTCTCCTCGTCGATGGCGGTGCGCCCCACCAGCCGGCCCTCCTTCAGCATCTGGGCCACCCGCCAGCGGCGGCGGCCATCGGGGCTGCAGCTGATGATCTCGTGCACCTCCGGGTCGGCGGGGTCATGGGGGTGCATGACCAGCAGGCTGCCGGCGGCGGGCTGCTCCCCCGGCAGATCCATCGCCCAGCCCCGGTAGCGCTCGCTGGCGAACCACACCCGGCCGGAGTGGATCTCGCCCCGGGCCTCGATGCGCCGCAGCGGCGCGTCCTCGCTGCCCAGCAGGTTGCTCTGGTGGTAAAGCCAGTGGCCCGCCTCCTCGACCACCCGGATGGTGACCCTGCTGGGGACGGTCTCGAGCAGGTCGCCCCCGGCGTCGTAGCGGCGGAAGCTGCCGTACCAGACGCCCTGCTGCCCCACCAGGGCCGGCAGCTCGGCAGCCCCCTCCGCCCGGTCGAACAGCAGCCAGCTGAACCCGTCGACCTCGCCCCGCACCGAGCCATCGGCCAGCCGCAGGCTGCGGTCCCGGTACCAGAGCTGGTCGGGATGGAGGAGCATCTCGAACTCGGCGCAGACCTCACCGTCCTGGGGATGGTGGTAGCGGCAGGCCCCGGGATCCATGCGGGCGCGGAAGCGATCGAGGGCCGGCTCCGCCGTGAAGAAGAGGTCGCAGCCCGGATGGCGATCAAAGGCCTCCGGTCCCAGCTCCGCCACCAGAGAGGCCGCCAGGGGCGGACGGTCGTAGGTGGGCCCGCCGCGGAAGAACAGCTGCTCGGCCCGGACGGCGCCGCGGTCCGGGTCCTGCCGCAGCACCACCACCCGCTGGCGCTGGGCCAGCTGGGGAGCACTGGCGCGGAACTCCTGGAAATAGAGCACCACCGCCCCCAGCTGGGGCGCCTGCAGCCGCTCCACCACCATCGTCCGCAGCTCCCGGGTGAGCTCGGGCGCCGCCGGACCGCCCCTGGCCACGTGGGCGGCCACCTGGCGCCGGTTGTGGAAGGACCCCTGCCAGCGGGCGGCGATCGTCTCGAGCTGGGTGGCGCTGTCCATCGGCGACCTCAGGCCCCGCGGGCCGCCAGCACGGCGCTGGCGATGGTGAGATCGAAGCGGGTGGTGAGCTTGATGTTGGAGGGGGGCGCCTCCAGCACCCGCACCGGCAGCCCCAGGCGCTCGTAGAGGGCGGCGTCGTCGGTGACGCTCCAGCCCTCGCGCTCGGCCCGCCCGTGGGCCTCCCGCAACTGGGCCACCCCGAAGCCCTGGGGGGTCTGGGCCGCCCACAGCCCGTCGCGTTCGGGGGTGGCGGTGATCACACCGCAGCCATCCACCTGCTTGATGGTGTCGGTGACGGGGGTGGCGGCGATGATGCCGGCCCCCTCGGCCATGGCCTGGGTCAGGGCCGTGGCGCAGCGCTCCAGCAGGTCCGGTTCCGCCAGGCAACGGGCGCCGTCATGGATCAGCACCGCCTCGGCATCGGCCGGCAGGGCCTCCAGACCACGCCGCACGGACTCCTGGCGGGTGTCGCCGCCGACGATCCAGGCCACCGGCTGGGCCAGGGACCGGCGGGGCTCCGCCGCGGCCAGGATGGCGCCGATGGCCGCCTCGTCCTCCGGCCGGCCCATCACCCCGATCCAGCGGATCGCCCCGCAGGCCAGGGCGGCGTCCAGCGTCCAGGCCAGAACGGGGCGTCCGGCCAGGGGCAGCAGCAGCTTGTTGGTGGCGGCGCCCATGCGGCGCCCACTGCCGGCGGCGGCGATCAGCAAATGCACAAGCGATGGGCCGCCCGGGCGGAACATTGGAGTCCCCTCCATACAATCAGGCCGCGAGGCCCGCCCGACCCAACGCCCGATGCGCGCACTGTTTCTGATCCCGGGCGACGGCGCCAGCCAGCTGCAGGCGATCCCGGCCGTGGCGGCCACCGCCGAGCAGCTCCGGTTCCAGATTCAGGTGGTCTGCCACCCCTCGCTGGCCGCTCTCTGGAAGCTGCTGCCGGCGGTGGAGAAGGTGATCCCCTTCAACTTCGGCGACGCCACCCTGGCCGACTGGGCCAACCTGCTGGGGTCGGTGCGGGAGCCGGATTTCCAGGCCTGCATCAATCTGGCGGCCGGCCGCCAGGTCGACCTGATGCTCTCGATGAGCCACATCCCCAACCGGATGGCGGCCGGGGGCTTCTCCGCCACCGAGAAGGTGCAGGTGCCCCAGGGGCTCTGGCCGGCCCAGGCCCTGGCGGCCTACCTGCGGCCCATCGGGGTGAAGCTCGAGGCCGCCGCTTTCCGCCTGGCCCTTCCCCGCACCGCCCTCGACGAGGCCATGGCCGCGCTGCCGGCCGGCGACCGGCCGATGCTGCTGCTGGCCCCCTCCGGCCGTGCCGGCGACTGGCCCGAAGCGGCCTGGCAGGAGCTGCCCGGCCGCATCGCCGCCACCCTCCCCGGCCTGCGCTCCCGGCAGGTGCCGCCGGCCTCGGCGGCCGACATTCCCGGCCGGGCCGCCCTGGTGGCCGCCAGTGATGTGGTGCTGGCCAGCGATCCGGTGACGATCGAACTGGCCCTGCTCAGCGGCACCCCGGTGGTGGCCCTGGGTCGCAGCAGCGACAGCCTTCCGGTTCGCGACGGAGTACAAGGACTTGGTTCCGATGGCCACCTGCGTGAGCTCCCCAGCAACGACGTGCTCAAGGCCCTCGGCCTGGGCTGAGCCACGCCCATGAGTCGCCTGTGGTTCGCCCGCAGGAAGCGTCCCCCCACCGCCCGGTCCCGCCGTCCCTGGGTCACCCCCTTGATCGCCCTGATCGTGGTGGTCAACGCCAGCGCCATCGGCTATCGGATCACCGAGGGCTGGGACTGGGGGGATTGCTACTGGATGGTGGCGATCACCATCGCCACCATCGGCTACGGCGAGGTCCACCCCCTTTCCTCGGCCGGACGGATCATCACCGTGTTCTCCCTGGCCGGTGGGCTCGTGGTCGTCCAGCTCACCATCCAGAACCTGGTGGGCCTCTCCGAAACCGGCTACTTCCGGCGCCTGCGGGAGCGCCGATTCCGCACCTGGGTCCAAAGCATGAACAACCACGTGATTCTCTGCGGCTACGGCCGCATCGGCAAGGAGATCGCCGATCAGCTGATCCGGGAGAAGGTGCCCCTGCTGGTGGTGGAGATGGACGCGGGCTGCCGCGATGAGGCGGAGGAGCGGGGGCTGCCGGTGCTGTTCGCCGACGCCACCCTCGATGAGACCCTGCTGGAGGCGGGCATCCACCAGTGCCGCAGCCTGGTGGCGGCCCTCTCCAGCAACGCCGCCAACCTCTATGTGGTGCTGAGCGCCCGGGGGCTGGCCCCCCGCTGCCGGCTGATCGCCCGCTCCGACAGCGCCGAGGCGGGCCGCAAGCTGCGCCTGGCCGGCGCTGACCAGGTGGTGAGCCCCTACGTGGCCGGGGGCCGGGTGATGGCCGCCACCGCCCTGCGGCCCCTCGCCGTCGACTTCATGGAGCTGCTGGCCGGCTCCGACTGCGAGGTGGAGGAGTTCCAGCTCACGGACGACCCCTCCCGGCTGGGGGAGCTCCAGGGCCGCAGCCTGGCGGAGATGCAGTTCGGCCGCCGCAGCGGCGCCCAGGTGCTGGCCATCCGCACGCCGCCGCCGGCGGTGGCCAATCCCTACGCCTACCGGGGCACCACCTACGGCACCCCGGAGGCGACGCTGGTCACCAACCCCGGCGGCGACATCCGGCTGGAGGCCGGCCAGCTGCTGGTGGTGATGGGCAGCAAGGAGCAGCTGCAGCGCTTCGCCGATGTGCTCGGGCCTGCTCTGGAGAGTGCCGACCAGATGGCCGACTGAGCCGATCTGGTCGGGCCGGCGCACGGCATACGATCGCCTGACCCTGCTCCCGACCCCATGTCCAGCGCCGCTCCCCTCTCCGGTCAGGTCGCCCTGGTGACCGGTGCCAGCCGGGGGATCGGCCGGGCCATCGCCGAGTCCCTGGCGCTGGCGGGAGCCACGGTGGTGGTGAACTACGCCCGCTCACCCGAGGCGGCCGAGGAGGTGGTGGCGGCGATCACCGCGGCCGGTGGCCGGGCCTGGAGCCATCAGGCGGATGTGGCCGATGAAGCGGCTGTTGAGGCGATGGTGAAAGCCGTGCTGGACACGGAGGGGCGCCTCGACGTGCTGGTCAACAACGCCGGCATCACCCGCGACGGCCTGCTGATGCGGATGAAGACCGCCGACTGGCAGAGCGTGATCGACCTCAACCTGACCGGGGTGTTCCTGTGCACCCGCGCCGTCAGCCGCAGCATGCTCAAGGCCCGCCGCGGCCGCATCATCAACATCACCTCGGTGGTGGCCCTGATGGGCAACCCCGGCCAGGCCAACTACAGCGCCGCCAAGGCCGGCGTCATCGGCCTGACCCGCAGCACCGCCGCCGAATTCGCCAGCCGCGGCATCACCGTCAATGCCGTTGCCCCCGGGTTCATCGACAGCGACATGACCAGGGACCTCGACAAGGAGCCGATCCTCGCCGCCATCCCCCTGGGCCGCATGGGCCAGCCAGAGGAGGTGGCCGGGGCGGTGCGGTTCCTGGCGGCCGATCCGGCGGCGGCCTACATCACCGGCCAGGTGCTGCAGGTGGATGGCGGCATGGTGATGCGCTGAGCGCCGCTCAGGATTCCGGAGCCAGGGGCTGGGCCAGGTCTTCCCGCAGCTTGCGGATCCGCTGCAGCAGGCGCAGGCGACGGCTGCGGGCCGTGAGGGTGAGGAACAGGCGGATCGGCACGTAGTCCAGGGCCATCAGCAGGCCCAGGGCGGCGATCAGCAGAAACACCATGCCGTCGGCGTTGGTGCTGGGGACGAGGGCCGATTCGGTGGCCGCGCTGTCGAGGGTCTGCTGCAGCAGGTCTTCCATGGATCGAAGGTACCTCCTGCGGCGGGGGGCCGCAGCCGTCCCTGAACGGGACATTCGGCTTTCCCCACCGAGGGGCGGGTGCCTGCGGCAGGGTCGCTGTGGGACGCTGCGACGGATGCTCCTGATGTCACCCCGTCGATGGCCAAACTGATCCAGTTCGCCGATGCCTCCCGCGAGTCCCTCGAGCGGGGCGTCAATGCCCTGGTCGATGCGGTGAAGGTCACCATCGGACCGAAGGGTCGCAACGTGGTGCTGGAGAAGAAGTACGGCGCCCCCGACATCATCAATGACGGCGTCACCATCGCCAAGGAGATCGAACTCGAGGATCCCTTCGAGAACCTGGGCGCCAAGCTGATCCAGCAGGTGGCCTCGAAAACCAAGGACACCGCCGGCGACGGCACCACCACCGCGGCCGTCCTGGCCCAGTCCCTGGTGCATGAGGGCCTGCGCAACGTGGCCGCCGGCGCCAGCCCCGTCGCCCTGCGCCGCGGCATGGAGCAGGCCACCGCCGTGGTGGTGGCGGGCATCGCCGAGCGCTCCCGTGCCGTGGCGGGCGACGCCATCCGCCAGGTGGCCACGGTGAGCGCCGGCAACGACGAGGAGATCGGCCGGATGATCGCCGAAGCGGTCGAGAAGGTCAGCGCCGATGGCGTGATCACCGTGGAGGAATCCAAATCCCTGGCCACCGAGCTGGAGGTGACCGAGGGCATGGCCTTCGATCGCGGCTATTCCTCCCCCTACTTCGTCACCGACCAGGACCGGCGCGAGTGCGCCTTCGACAATCCCCTGCTGCTGATCACCGATCGCAAGATCAGCACCGTCCTCGACCTGGTGCCGGTGCTCGAGGCCGTCTCCAAAAGCGGCCGGCCCCTGGTGATCCTGGCCGAAGAGGTGGAGGGCGAAGCCCTGGCCACCCTGGTGGTCAACAAGACGCGCGGCGTGCTCCAGGTGGCCGCCGTGCGGGCGCCGGGCTTCGGTGACCGCCGCAAGGCCATGCTCGAGGACATCGCCATCCTCACGGGCGCCACGGTGATCAGCGAAGACCGGGCCATGACCCTCGACAAGGCCACCCTGGCCGACCTGGGCCATGCCCACCGCATCACCATCACCAAGGACACGACCACGATCGTGGCGGCCGACGACCAGCGCGCCGCCGTCAGCGATCGGGTGGCGGCGATCAAGCGGGAGCTGGAGGCCACCGACTCCGACTACGACCGCGAGAAGCTCAACGAGCGCATCGCCAAGCTCGCCGGCGGGGTGGCCGTGATCAAGGTGGGGGCCCCCACCGAGACCGAACTGCGCAACCGCAAGCTGCGCATCGAGGACGCCCTCAACGCCACCCGGGCCGCCATCGATGAGGGCATCGTCGGCGGCGGTGGCAGCACCCTGGTGCAGCTCACCGAGGAACTCGGGGCCCTGGCCAGCCGCTGCGAGGGCGACGTCCGCACCGGGGTCGAGATCGTCCAGCGGGCCCTGGCGGCCCCTGCCCGCCAGATCGCCATCAACGCCGGCGCCAACGGCGACGTGGTGGTGCAGCAGATGCTCAGCCAGGGCAAGGGTTACAACGCCCTCACCAACAGCTACGACGATCTGCTCGCCGTCGGCATCCTGGATGCGGCCAAGGTGGTGCGGCTCGCCCTGCAGGATGCGGTCTCGATCGCCTCGCTGCTGATCACCACCGAGGCCGTGATCGCCGACAAGCCGGAACCCCCCGCTCCCCCCGCCGGTGACGGCGGCATGGGCGGCATGGGAGGGATGGGTGGCATGGGCGGCATGGGCGGCATGGGCATGCCCGGCATGATGTGAGCCCCGGGGGGCTCGCACGGGCCGGTTGGGCTGGGGCTCAGCCGGCCATGGCCTTCACGTAGGCGGCCACCTGCAGGTCCACACCCGTGATCGCCGTCCCCACCACCACGGCATCGGCCCCACAGCCCAGGGCACGGGTCGCCTCCTGCTTCGAGGCGATGCCCCCCTCGCAGATCAGGGCCACCGCTTCGGGCAGCTCCTGCCTCAGGGGGCCCAGCAGGTCCCAGGCGGGAGGCGGCAGCGTGGCGGTGACCTCGGTGTAGCCGTAGAGGGTGGTCCCCACCCACTGGCAGCCCAGGGCCGCCGCCCGCAGCCCGTTCGCCACGCTGTCCACATCCGCCATGAGCGGAGCCCCCAGCTCCTGCCTGGCCCGCGTGATCAGCGCCTCCAGCTCCTGGCCATCGGGGCGGGGGCGCTCGGTGGCATCGATGGCCACCACATCGGCTCCTGCCGCCCAGACGGCACGGATCTCCTCCCAGCCAGGGGTGATGTACACCGGGCTGCCGGGGAAGCTGCGCTTCCAGAGACCCACGATCAGGGCCTCGGGGCAGCGACGCCGCACCGCGCCGATGTGCTCCGGACTCTCGAGCCGCACCCCGGCGGCCCCCTGGAGCAGGCTGGCCTCCGCCATCGCCGCGATCACGGCGGGATCGCGCAGGGGCGAACCCTCGGGGGCCTGCACCGAGACGATCAGTCGACCACCGAGTTGGGCCCGCTCAGGCAGGGGACGGGAGGACGGCATGGGCGGGGGCAGGGTTCGGGGATCAGCTGGCGCGGCGATGCTGCGGCGCCGCGGAGAGCCAGGAGCGCAGGTCGGCCAGGGTGGAGGGCGCCGGAGCCGGCGAGGCGCTCGGGCTCTGAGGGTGCAAGGCGATGACGTCCGACAGGCCGGCGGCCCCTTCGGCCGCGGCGACGGGGGCGTCAACGGGGGCGGGGACTGGCTCCTCGGCGGTGTCCGTGACGGGGTCGGTCGGCTCGGGGAAGGCCCTGATGGGAGTGACCGGGCTGGGCTGCAGGGGAGCGGAGAAGGAATCTTCGAGGGCCGCGAAGGCCTCGGCCATGGTCACGCTGGCGGGGGCCATCGCCGCGTCCATGTGCTGCAGCAGCCAGTCGCCGGCCTCCCAGCCCGCCTCGGCGACCACGCTGCCGGTGCGGAAGCTCTCCAGGGAGGTCACCCCATGGCGGTGGGCCCACTGGCCGGTGAGGCGGGCGACGGTGGCGGCATCCCTGCGGCGGATGGCTTCGAGCAGCAGATGGGAAAGCTCTGGACGGGGGGACGGCAGGGACACGGGGCGGGGCGTCAGGTGAGCTTGCGATCCAGCATCGGGCGGATCAGCAGGAACAGACCGGCGGCCAGCCCCGCCAGGATGGCCAGGCAGGTGAGGGCCGAGAGGGATCCGTAGGGGGCCACCAGCACCACATCGGTGAGGTGGAAGGATCCCGCGTAGGCGGCGCGGATCGGTTCAATCGCGAAGGTAAGGGGATTCAGGGCCGCCAGCCAGCCCAGCCAGGGGGGCATGAAGGAAATCGGCGCCAGGGCGGTGCTGGCGAACAGGAGCGGCAGGTTGGCCACGAAGATCACCGCGATCAGCTCGATGTGGCCCGGCAGGGCGAAGGCCAGCCCGAGGCTGAGGGCTGTGACGGCGAAGACGAGCAGCAGCAGGGTGACCAGCACCAGCAGCAACCCCGCCCCACCGGGCCAGCCGTAGCCCAGCAGGGCCGCGGTGCCCATGATCGCCAGGCTCTGCACCAGGCTCAGGCTGGTGATGTAAAGCACCGAGGCGAAGACGATCGAGCTGCGGGAGCGCAACGGCGCCACCAGCAGGCGGTTGAGGAAGCCGAACTCCCGGTCGAACATCACGGGCAACCCTGCGTTGAGGGCGGCACTGAACGCGGTGAACACGATCACCCCGGCCCCCAGGAAGCGGCCGTAGCTGATGCCGCCGGGCAGGAGACCCTCCGGGGCGTTGGCGAACAGGGCCCCGAACAGCACCAGCCAGATCAGGGGCTGCAGCACACCCGCCACCAGGGTGGAGGGACGCCGGGCCAGCTGGACGAACAGGCGGCGGGTGAGGGCGAGCGTCTCCTGGGCGATCTCGGCCAGGGCCGACGGTTCACCGCTGGCGGCGGGAAGGGGGGTCAGGGAGGGGCTGGCGCTGGTCATGGGGATGGGGGGGTGCGGGTCATCGCATCGACTGCTTGCGTTCCTCCTTGAGGTCGCGGCGACCGGCCACGGAGAGTTCCGCATCGCTCAGGGTGCGGCCGGTGGCCTGAAGGTAGACGTCATCCAGGCTGGGGCGGCTCTGGGCCAGGGCGAACACCGGCAGCTGGGCCTCGGCCAGCTGCTGCCGCAGGGTCTCCACCACGCCGCTGTCCTCCACCACCAGGTTGAGGGAATAGCCCTGGGCCCGGTTGACCACCACCTGGCGGACACCGCGGCAGGCCTGGAGCAGGTCGCGCACCCGGCTCGCCTCCTGTTCGTCACTGAACTCCCGCACCCGCAGCGTCACCCGGTCGCCGCCGAGGGCGCCCTTGAGGGCGGCGGGGGTGCCTTCGGCGATCACCCTGCCGCCGTCGATGATGGCCAGGCGGTCGGCCAGGGCATCCACCTCCTCGAGGTAGTGGCTGCTGAGCAGCACCGTGGTGCCCTGGTCCCTCAGCTGACGCAGCACCTGCCAGATGGTGGCGCGGCTCTCGATGTCGAGGCCGACGGTGGGTTCATCGAGCACCAGCACCCTGGGGCGGTGCAGCAGGCCGGCGGCCAGGTCGAGGCGCCGGCGCATGCCGCCGGAATAGCTGCCGCAGCGGCGGTCGATCCAGTCGCCCATGGCGAGCAGTTCGATCAGTTCGGCGGTGCGCTCCAGACGGTCGGCGGCCCCCATGTGGTGCAGGGCGGCCTGGAGGTGGAGCAGCTCCCTACCGGTGAGGATCTTGTCGATCGCCACCTCCTGGGCCACATAGCCGAGCAGGCGCCGGACGGCCCGGGGCTCGGCCAGGGCATCGACGCCAGCCACCCGGACCTGGCCGGCATCGGGGGCCAGGAGGGTGCAGAGGATGCGCAGGGCCGTGGTCTTGCCGGCGCCGTTCGGCCCGAGCAGACCGTAGAGGGAACCCGCCGGCACGCTGAGGGAGAGGTCGTCGAGGGCCTGCACCGGCGCGACCTTGCGTCCACCGAAACGCTTGCTGAGGTGCTCGAGCTCGATCAAGCCGGGATCAATCGCGAAGGGCTGGAAGCCAGGCCAATCTAGGCAGCCGCAGCCGGGGCCAGATGGAGGGCGGCGGCCAGCAGGGCGGCCGGGTGGACGGCGCTGGCCAGGGGCGTGCGCGCCAGCACCAGCAGCAAACAGATGCCGAAGAGGTAGAAGATCGACCAGCGGAACAGGCTGCGGGCCCGGCGCGGATCGCCGGGGTCCTCCCCCAGGCTGGCGCTGAGCTGCAGCAGCCGGGCATTGAAGGGGAGCACCAGCAGGCCGTAGAGCCAGCCGCCGCTGGGGAGGGCGGCCACCCCCGCCAGGCTCAGGGCCACCGTGGCCCAGCTGTAGCGGCCGATGGCCCGGGCCGTGACCGTCAGACCCTTCACCACCGGCAGCATCGGAATGCCGACGGAGCGGTAGTCCTCGTGCAGGAGGAGGGCCAGGGCCCAGAAATGGGCCGGGGTCCAGACCATCACCAGGCTGAACAGCCACCAGCTGCTCCAGCCCAGGTGGCCGGTGGCGGCCGCCGCGCCCACCAGGGGCGGAATCGCCCCGGCCATGCCACCGATGACGATGTTCTGGGTGGTGCGGGGCTTGAGCAGGGCCGTGTAGAGCAGCACGTAGCTGCAGAGGCCCAGCAGGGCCAGGGACGCGGCCAGGGCGTTGACCCCCAGGACCAGCACCAGCACCGAGGCGATGGTGAGAGCGACCGCGAGGCCGAAAGCCTGGCGCTGGGCCAGTCGGCCCGAGGGCAGGGCACGGCGGCTGGTGCGCTGCATGCGGCCGTCGAGTTCCTGCTCCCAGAGGCAGTTGAGGACCCCGGCGGCGGCCGAGGCCATCGAACCGCCGACCAGGGTGCAGAGCAGGCGCACCGGATCGAGCGGCCAGGCGGCGGTGAGAGCCATGCCGCCCACGGTGGTGGCGAGCAGCAGGGGGATCAGCCGGGGCTTGGCCACCTCCAGCCAGGCCGGGAGCTTCACCGAAGGCCGGATCGCCGCCGGCGCGGAGGGAGCGGCGATGGCCGCCACGGCGCTGACACTAACCATGGGCCACCTCAAGACGGTCAGGAACGGACGGGGAGGGGAACGCGAGTCCCCAGAGCCCACCGAGCACCCCCACCAGCAGGGCGGCGGTGAGCTGGTGGGCGATGGTGACGGCCGGGACGGCCAGCTGGAGCCGCAGGGTGAGCACCCCGAGCACCACCTGGACCACCACCAGGCCAGCGGCGGCGAAGGCCAGCCCCCTGCACCGGCCGTTGCCGGCCGGGAGGGCCACGGAGGCGGCCGCCAGCAGCAGCACCGTCACCGCCGCTGGATAGGCCCCCTGCCGGTGCAGCAGCAGCCAGTGGCAGCCCTCCCCGGCCTCAAGGCAGAGCGGGGCGGCCCAGCGGCTGGCCATGGCCGCGCCCAGCAGGCACTGGCCGCCGACGAGCAGGGCGGCCAGGACGGGGAGGGGGGACCACCAGCGCGGCAGATCGACGGCCGCGACGTCGCCGCGGCGCTCCAGCCCCTGGTGCATGGCGCTCAGCAGGAGCACCAGGCTCAGGGCCGCAGCCAGGTGCAGGGTGACGGTGGGGGCGGCCAGCTGGCTGAGCACTGTGAGGGCCCCCAGGCCGCCCTGGACAGCCACAAGGGCCAGGGCCAGGCCGGCACCCCAGGGCAGCCAGGCTGGGAAGCGGGCGCGGAACCGCAGGCTGAGGGCGAACAGGAGCAGCAGGGCCACACCCACCAGGAAGGCGTCGAGGCGGTGGAACCACTCCAGGAACACCTGCAGGTTCCACTGGCGGCCCGGCCAGAGCACCCCGTAGCAGAGGGGCCAGTCGGGACAGGCCAGACCGGCCTGCATCACCCGGGTGGCGCCACCGATGGCCACCAGGGCCACCAGGGCGACGACGAGGTGGGCGGTGAGCAGGGGCACCAGGCGCACGGGCCAGCCCGCCCCGGTGGCGGACCGGGGCAGGGGCAGGGGTTGCGCGGACGGCGCCACGGCCATGAACGATTGCTCTTCCGGGTGCCCAAGTTAGCGGGCATTGAAAGATGTGCGAATCAGCACATCGCCCGAAGTGAATGTGAAATTTCTCCGAAATTGCCGCTCTGGCTACAACGAAACTGAGGCGCGCGCAGGGCCCTTCGCCCCCTCAGCGGTGGCGATCACCCTGGGGATGGAAGGGCAGGCACAGGCACCGGCCGACAGGGAACGTGGGGCCTCTGGCCGTCCGGGGTCAGCGGTGCGAGGGCTGGTGGCCCTCCCGATGGGGACGGGACAACGGCAAGGCCCTGGCTCTGGCGGGCCTGGTGTGGAAGCGACCGAGGATCAGGGCAATCAGGATGGCGATGTACAGCTGGCCGGAAATGGTGATCACCACCGTGATCACCTGGCCGGTCACGTCGCTGCTGCGCAGCACCACCGAGCCCACGCTGGTCAGGATCATGAACGAGGCGGCCATCAGCGCCGGCGCCATGGCCACGGCATCGGCGTGGCGATCCTGAAGCACCGGCAGGGCGGAGAGGTCGTAGGCGCCGGGGTGCAGAACCCACAGGGCCACCAGCATCACCCCGCCGGCGATCCCGACCAGGAGATAGCCGGAGGTGGCACCCATCACCACGGCCAGCGTCACGAAGGGCTCGCGCACCAGGGTCTTCACCTTGCGCATCAGCGCCACCAGAAAGAACAGCAGCCAGGCGATCACATGGGGCACCGTGACGAGGCGCCCCAGGGGTGGATCAAAGGCCAGGGCCAGATGCCACAGCACCTCCAGGGCGAGCGCCAGGCCACCGAGCCCGTACAGCAGGGGCCGGGTGCTGACCAGGGGGGAGTAGCGCGTCACGGTGGTGATCAGCACCACCGCCAGGCCGATCAGCAGCAGGGAGAGCAGCCAGGCGTGTGACTGACTGAACGGCAGCGCCAGGATCAGCAGGACCTCGGTGGCGAGGGTGAGGATGTAGCCGCGATGGCGGTGGCGGAGTCTCTGGATCTGCTCGTGGGTGAAGGGCATCGCAGCTCCGCTCAGGTGCAGCTCGGGGTGTGGGGAGCCTCGGAACCCCGGGATCCCGGCGACCGATCGCACCACAGCCGGGCATGGGTGAGCTTCATGCTCGCAGTGACCTTCCGCCGCGGCAGCGGGCCCCGGGCGGCAGGACGCCGCCGGGCAGCGGGGGCCCAGGCGGGCGCCTTGACGGGCCAGGAAGTATGCAGGCCTTGAAAGATGTGCGAATCAGCACATCGCCCGAAGTGAATGTGAAATTTCTCCGAAATTGCTTCGCTGGTTACAACGAACGCGCGGCGCGCGAACGGCCGTCCATAAGCTGTTGGCCTCAGGGGCTCTCCACCCTCCCGTCAGCCGTCCCGCCGCCGTTCCCGTGCCGATTCCCTCCTCCCTGGTCACCCTGCTGGTGGGCATGGCGCTTGTCCTGTCCGGCCTCTGGGTGGGGTACAACGTCAACCTCCTGCCCCTCGACGCCAGCGCCAACGCGCCTGTCTACGACTCCCTGTTCCGGGTGCTGTTCAGCATCGGCACCATCCTGTTCCTGGGCATCGTCGGCCTGGTGGTGTTCAGCCTGGTGCGCTTCCGCCGCCGCAGCGGCGACCACACCGATGGCCTGGCTATCGAGGGAAATCTGCTGCTCGAGATCGTCTGGACCGCCATTCCTGCGGTCGTGGTGCTCTTCGTCGGCATCTACAGCTACGACATCTACGAGCGCATGGGGGGCATGAGCAGCCTCAACGACCACTCCGCCATGCACCGGATGCCGGGGATGGAAACCATGGAGGCGTCCGTCACCACGGCGGACCCCGCCCTCGAGGCCACGGCCCCTGTGAAGGCCCCCCGGGTCTGGGGCGGCATCGGCACGGCGGCCGGCGAAGCCAATGTCCTGCCGGTGGAGGTGACGGCCATGCAGTTCGCCTTCATCTTCCACTACCCGGAAGGGGACATCACCAGCGGTGAGCTGCATGTGCCCAACGGCCGGCCGGTGGAGCTGCGCATGAAGGCCAACGACGTGATCCACGCCTTCTGGGTGCCCCAGTTCCGGCTCAAGCAGGACGTGATCCCGGGCCAGCCCACCGTGCTCACCTTCACCCCCACCAAGGCGGGCAGCTACCCGATCATCTGCGCCGAGCTCTGCGGGCCCTACCACGGCGGCATGCGCTCCACCGTGGTGGTGCACGAGCCGGATGCCTATGACGCCTGGCTGCAGAAGAACAGTCCCGTGGCCGCCACGGTGGCCAGCGCCGCGGGCAACCCCACCGCCTGACGTCCCGACCCCGATTCCGACTCCGCCCGCACCCATCCGCCCGATGACCGTCGCCTCCCCCAACGACTTCCAGGAGAGCCTTCAGCCGCAGGGCTGGCTGCGCTACTTCAGTTTCAGCCTGGATCACAAGGTGATCGGGCTGCAGTACCTGGTGACCGGATTTCTCTTCTATTTCATCGGCGGGGCCCTGGCCGGCGTGATCCGCGCCGAACTGGCTAGCCCGATCTCGGATTTCGTCAGCCGGGAAACCTACAACGAAGTTCTCACCCTCCACGGGACCGTGATGATCTTCCTGTGGATCGTGCCGGTGGTGAACGGCGCCTTCGGCAACTACCTGATTCCCTTTTATGTGGGCGCCAGGGACATGGCCTTCCCCAGGCTCAACGCCGTGGCCTTCTGGATGATTCCGCCGGCCGGGATCCTGCTGATCGGCAGCTACTTCATCACCGGGGCGGCCCAGTCCGGCTGGACGGCCTACCCACCCCTGAGCATCACCACCCCGGCCCTGGGCCAGGTCGTCTGGATCGTCAGCGTGCTGCTTCTGGGGGGCAGCTCAATCTTCGGCGGCATCAACTTCATCGCCACCGTGCTCAAGCTGCGCCGGCCCGGCCTGAAGCTGATGCAGCTGCCCATGTACTGCTGGGCGATGCTCGGCACCAGCATCCTGGTGGTGCTCTCCACCCCCGTCCTGGCCGGCACCCTGCTGCTGCTGAGCTTCGACATCGTCGCTCACACGGGCTTCTTCAACCCGGCCCTGGGCGGCAACGTGGTGGTCTACCAGCACCTCTTCTGGTTCTATTCCCACCCGGCCGTCTACATCATGGTGCTGCCGGCCTTCGGGCTGGTGAGCGAGATCCTGCCCATCCACGCCCGCAAGCCCCTGTTCGGCTACACCACCATGGTGTATTCGATCCTGGCCATCGTGGTGCTGGGTCTGGTGGTCTGGGCCCACCACATGTTCACCAGCGGCACCCCGCCCTGGATGCGGCTGTTCTTCACGATCGCCACCTCCTTCATCGCGGTGCCTACGGGGATCAAGTTCTTCAACTGGCTGGCCACCCTATGGGGCGGCAAGCTGGCCCTCAACAGCGCCATGCTGTTCTCCTGCGCCTTCATCGTCAATTTCGTCTTCGGGGGCATCACCGGCGTGGCCCTGGCCCAGGTGCCCTTCGATATCCATGTCCACGACACCTACTTCGTGGTGGGACACTTCCACTACATCGTCTATGGCGGCACGGTGTTCGTGATCTTCGCCTCGGTCTATCACTGGTATCCGAAGTTCACCGGCCGCATGCTCAACGAGGATCTCGGCCGGCTGCACTTCCTGCTCACCTTCATCGGCTTCAACCTCTGCTTCGCCCCCCAGCACTGGCTCGGCCTCAACGGCATGCCGCGCCGGGTGGCGGAGTACGACCCCAGCTTCACCACCCTCAACCAGATCAGCAGTGTGGGGGCCCTGCTGATGGCCGTCAGCAGCCTGCCCTTCCTCTACAACGTGATCGTCAGCGCCTTCCGCGGTCAGGTGGCCGGCGACAACCCCTGGAACGCCCTCACCCCGGAATGGCTCACCTCCTCACCGCCGCCGGTTGAGAACTGGGTCGGTGAGGCGCCGCTGGTGCAGCACCCCTACGGTTACGGGGTCGACGAAGACACCCTGAGCGTTCAGGCCGCCACCGGCCGGGACCTCTGGAGTGGCGCCGGCCGCCGCTGACCCACTGCCCCCGCCCGCTTCACCCCCCACCGCCGTCCGGCCGCCATGACCAGCCTCGCCACCAGCAGCAGCGCCACCGCCGCCGAAGCGACCGCCGCCGAGGACCACGGCGGCCATGTCGATCTCAGGCTCTTCGGCCTGGCCACCTTCCTGGTGGCCGACGGGATGACCTTCGCCGGCTTCTTCGCCGCCTATCTCACCTTCCGGGCGGTGAATCCCCTGCCGGCAGGCTCCACCTACGAGCTGGAACTGCTGCTGCCATCGATCAACACCATGCTGCTGCTGGTCAGCAGCTACACCTTCCACCGCTCCGGCCGCAATCTGCTGCTGGGTCGGATGGGGCCCTGCCGCAACTGGCTGCTGCTCACCGCGGCCCTGGGGGCGGCGTTTCTGGCCGGCCAGATGGTGGAGTACTTCACCCTGCCCTTCGGCCTCACCGACAACCTCTTCGCCAGCACGTTCTATGCCCTGACGGGCTTCCACGGCCTGCACGTCACCCTCGGGGTGATCTGCATCCTGCTGGTCTGGGTGCAGACCCGCAACGGCGGCCGCGTCACCAGCGCCGACCCGTTCGGCCTCGAGGCCGCCGAGCTCTACTGGCACTTCGTCGACGGCATCTGGGTGGTGCTTTACGGGATTCTTTACCTGCTCTGATTCGCTGACCGTTGCCCGTTCAGCACAGCAATCGGCACAATTCATTCAGATGTCTCCGTCTGACCGGCTGATGGGTGCCCAGAAAGGACCAGCCAACGAGGACAGTCCAGCCGGCACCGTGATGCTGGAGGGCCAGGCCCTGCTGGAGCGGGCCCGTTCCCTCAGCAACCGGCCGGAGGAGCAGATCGCCCGTGCCTGCGGCTACGTGGGGCCGAGCGGACGGGTGCTCAGGAAGAACTTCTATCGCGCCCTGGTGGCCGCCAAGGGCTACCCCGTGCCGTCGAGCGCCGGCGGCGGCTCGGCCGGGGTGGGCAAGGGGCGCCAGGCCGAGTTCCGCACCCGGGTCCACGGCAACGGCAACCTGCTGATCGGCCAGGCCTACACCCGGCGCATGGGGCTGGAGCCGGGCCAGGAGTTCCGGATCGAGATCCACAAGGAGACCGGTTCGATCTGGCTGCTGCCCCTCGACGGCGCCAGCACCGACGGCCCTTCCTGATCCGCGCCCTCAGTCCTGCTCGGGATGGAAGCTGGCGCTGAAGCGCAGCAGATCGATGCCGCTGAACAGGAAACTGATGCCCACCAGGGTGCCCACCACCCAGAGCAGGCTCCAGAACTTCATGGTGAGGATCAGCAGCCCCAGGGCGAGGGTCACCAGGCCGTTCACCAGTCCCCAGCGCCAGCCGGCGATGTGACGGTGGGAGGTCGCCACCAGGACCTCCACCAGCCCCTCCACCAGGAACACCACGCCGACGGCCAGGGCCAGGCCCGCCATCGGAATCGCCGCCGCCGCCGGACCGGCCGCCATCTGCTGGATCATCCAGACCCCCAGCACCAGGAACAGGGTGGAGGTCACCAGGCGCCAGAAGGTGATCGCCCGGCTCAGGCCCGGAGAGCGCAGCAGGGAGCTGATCCAGCCCACCAGGCCCCCCACCAGGAAGGCGATGGCCACCACGGCGGTGACCCACTTGGAGGCCAGCACGGGAAAGACCAGGGCCAGCACCCCCAGCACGATCAGCATCACCCCTTCGGCCAGGGTGAAGGCGCGCAGGGCCGCCCCCATGGCCTGGCGGGAGGAGGGGGCATCGGGGGTCAACATCGGCACCGCTCTGACTGAGGCCAGCGTGACGGTGGCGCCTGCCGCTGACAACGAGACGTGATCTGTCGCAGCATCCGCCGCGGCGGCGCACCTAGCCCCAGCCGTGCTTCGCCAGCCAGGCGGAGGAAAGCGTGGCCTGGGGCGGCGCCGCCGCAGGTCGCAGCAGCCGCTCGGTGTACTTGGCCAGCAGGTCGGCCTCCAGATTGACCGGGTCCCCCACGCGGCGCTCCGCCAGGGTGGTGCCGGTCCAGGTGGTGGGAATCACGGCGATCCAGAAGCGGCTGCCGTCGGGCTCACAGCCCGCCACCGTGAGGCTGATGCCGTCGAGGGCCACGCTCGCCTTCTCGCACACATAGCGCCCGTAGGCCGGATCCTGCCAGGCCACCTCCAGCCGCCAGGAGCCGGGCTGCCGCTCGATGGCGGTGATCTCCCCGAGGCCATCGACGTGGCCGCTGACCAGATGGCCCCCGAGCCGGTCCGCCAGGCGCAGGGCCGGCTCCAGGTTCACCCGGCCAACGCTGGCGGCCCGCTCCGCCAGGGTGCTGCGGCCCAGGGTCTCCTCGCTGACGTCGGCCCGGAAGCCATCGGCCAGGAGCTCGGCCACCGTGAGGCAGACCCCGTCGACGGCGACGCTGTCCCCCAGGGCCAGGGGGCCGAGGTCGGTGCGCACCCGCACACCGGCCGGACTCCGCTCCAGCCTGCCGATGGCCTGCACCAGTCCGGTGAACATCCCCTGAGGCGGCGGCACTGGCCATAATCGTTTCACGGGGACCAACACGCACGAGGGACGGGCCCGACCATGGTTGAAATGCGTGTCGCCGGGATCGCCCTGGATGCGGCCAGCCGCAGCCCCATCGTTCTGCTGCGGGACCCTTCCGGCCGCCGGCAGGTGCCGATCTGGATCGACCAGGCCCAGAACATCCTCTCGGGCCTCAACCGGGAGCGGCCGCCCCGGCCCCTCAGCCACGACCTGATGGCCAGCCTGCTGGAGGCCGGTGGCCTGCGGCTGGAGCGGGTGATCATTCACACGATCGAGGACAACACGTTCCGGGCCGTCCTCAAGCTCCAGAACGGCACCGACCAGTTGCTGGAACTGGACGCCCGCCCCAGCGATGCCATCGCCCTGGCCCTGCGCACCGACAGCGGCATCTGGATGCTCGAGGAGGTCGTCGCTGACGCCTCGATTCCCGTCGATGCGGAGGCCGATGCCGAAGACCAGGAGGATTTCCGCCGCTTCCTGGAGCGCACCACCCCGGCCGACCTGATCCGCCACATCGGCCGCACCGTCGCCGAGGCCGATCCGGGCCCGGAGGAGGGCCCTGAGGCCGGCGCCCCTGGCCTCTGAGCCGCCGGTGACGCCGCCGGCGGCGGAACGGCGGCCCTTCGGACGGGGGCGGCCGGTGTCGGCCTTCACCCTCGGCACGATGCGGGCCCTCGACTCCCCTGTGGTGATGGAGGCGGTGCTGGACGCGGCCGTGGCGGCGGGCCTCAACCACATCGAGACGGCCCCCGCCTACGGCCCGGCCGAGGCGTTTCTCGGTCGGGCCCTCGCGCGGCTTGGGGAGCGGGATCCCGCCGGCCGCGCGGCCCTGGTGCTGACCAGCAAGCTGCTGCCGGGAGCGGACCTGGACGACGGCCAGGCCCAGCTGCGGGCCTGCCTGCGGCGGCTGGGGGTCGAACGGCTCGACAACCTGGCGGTGCACGGCCTCAACCGGCCGGAGCATCTGGCCTGGGCCCTCTCGGGGCCCGGGGCCGAGCTGCTGGCCTGGGCCACCGGGGAGGGCCTGGTGGGGCAGGTGGGCTTCAGCAGCCACGGCGACACCGGCCTGATCGACGCGGCCCTGGCGAGCGGCCGTTTCAGTTTCTGCAGCCTGCATGTGCACCTGTTCGACCAGGAGCGGCTGCCCCTGGCCCGGGCCGCCCTGGCGGCGGGGATCGGCGTGATGGCCATCTCCCCGGCCGACAAGGGCGGCCGCCTCCATGACCCGCCCGCTGCGCTGGTCGCCGACTGCGCCCCCTTTGCACCGCTGGAGCTGGCCTACCGCTTCCTGCTGGCCGAGGGGATCAGCACCCTCACCCTGGGGGCCGCCGTGCCGGCGGATCTGGCCTGGGCGGTGCGGCTGGCCGACGCCGGTGCCACCAGCGACGGGCGGGAGCTGGCGGCGGCCCTGGCCCGCCTGGAGGCGGCCGGCAGGGAGCGGCTCGGGGCCGACCGCTGCGGCCAGTGCCGCCAGTGCCTGCCCTGCCCCAACGCGGTGCCGATTCCGGCCCTGCTGCGGCTGCGCAACCTGGCGGTGGGCCATGGCATGGAGCCCTTCGCCACGGAGCGCTACAACCTGATCGGCCGGGCCGGCCACTGGTGGGAGGCGGTGGATGCCTCCGCCTGCGGCCGCTGCGGCGACTGCCTGCCCCGCTGTCCGCTGCAGCTGCCGATCCCCGACCTGCTGGCGGACACCCACCGCCGGCTGGCGGCCGCCCCGCGACGGCGCCTGTGGGGCTGAGCCCGCTCAGATCGATCAGGCGGCGGGGACCGGGGCAGCCCCATCCCAGAGCCGCTGCAACGCGGTCCGCTCGGCGGCGGTGAGGGGGGCCAGGCTGAAGCAGCGCTCCAGCACCGGCTGGGGGGGCAGCAGCAGGGCGGCGACGGCCGCCGGGAAGTCCGCCAGGGCCCGCTGCAGCTGGTCCCTGGGCAGGGGGGGCACCCAGCCCCCCGCCAGCAGGGCCGGCAGCAGGGGGGGCTCCAGGGCCTCCCCCAGCCACTCTAGGGGGGGCTCCGGATGGGGGCCGGCCGGCCGCAGCAGCAGGTTCCAGGTGAGGGGGGAGCCGCTCTCGGGCAGCAGCACCTGCAGCCGGGGATCCCGGCGCAGCAGGCCCACCACCCGCTGGCGGGGCAGCACGGCGGCCTCGGCCTCACCGGTGAGCAGCAGGCTGAGCCCGTCCCTCTCGTCATAGGCCAGAGCGGCCCGCCGCAGCCGCCGCAGGCGCTCCGGGTCCTCCCCGACCAGGGCGATCGTCACCCGGGGGGAGGAGGGCAGCACCAGCCGACCGGCCAGGCTGGGGTCGAGCAGCAGATCCCAGCCCTCGGCCCGGCGCCGGGCCAGGTCGGGGCGGCTGCGCAGCACCAGGACCCAGGGGCCGTAGGACCAGGGGAAGGCCACCGGAGCGGCGCCGGCGGGGCCATGGAGCCGGGCCAGCGGGGCCGCCAGCGGCGTCAGCCGCTCGATCAGGGCCTGGGTGCCGATGGGCTGCAGGTCGGCGGGCCTGAGTTCGGCGGCCCAGCCGTCACTGAGCTGCAGCAGGCCCGTCCGGGCGGCGGACGCCCGGGCCAGCACCTGGGCGGGATCCTCCAGGAGCTGGCTGCGCCAGGGGTTCGGCAGGCGCCGGGCCCAGGCGGTGGGCAGGTCGCCGCGGCTGGCCAGCAGCAGCGTCTCCTGGCGGTCGCAGCCGGCCAGCAGGGTGAGGGCGGAGGCGGCGCCGAGACGCAGCAGGGTGCGGCGGCTGAGGCCTGGGGTCGACGGTGGGGGGAAGGGGGCACCCATCTAGCGGACCGTAGGCGGCGGCGGCCCCAGCAGGGTGGCGCAGGCCTGGTCGCAGAGGCGGGCGAGGGCCGGGGCGGAGCGGCCGCTGAGCTGCCAGAGCAGGGCCAGGCCCCCCGCCCCCACGCCCTCCTTCACATAGCCGCGCTCGTAGGCGGCCAGGGCCGGGTGGCAGGGCTCGGGGAAGCGCAGGTCGGCCGCGAAGGCCAGGGGCTCCACCCCCCATCGCTCGCCGATGCGCTGCAGCAGCAGGGCCAGGTCGCTGCCGGCCTCCTGGGCCACCCAGGCGGTCGTGCCCACGGCCGCGGCGGCGGCGACCGCCGGGCGCAGGGAGGGGGGCGCCAGGGCCAGGGCCAGGGCCAGCACCGCCGCCATCTGGCTGCCGCCCGCCAGCAGCACCGGCCGGCCGGCGGCGGCGGCCGCCAGCACCATGGCGGCCGCCAGGGGCTGCATCGGATCCCCCACGGCGGCGGCCACCTGGGCGGCACCGCCGTCGCCGCCCTCCAGGCCGGCCGCCGCCAGCCCCCGGGCCACCAGGGCCGCCTTGCGGCCATGGTCGGGGTGGCGCAGGCTGCCGCTCACCAGCCCGTCGGCCGCCACCCCCAGCCCGCTCAGCACCGCCAGGGCCGTGCTGGTGCCCCCGGGCACGCATTCCGCCAGCAGCAGGGGGCGCCCCCCCGGCGCCAGGCGCTCGCCCCAGCGCCGGCCCAGGGCCAGCAGGGCCTCCAGCCGCCCCGGGTCGAGGGCCGCGCCCCCGCTCAGGCACCGGGCCGGTCCGGCCCCCGCCGGCCCCGGCAGCCGCAGGTGAGCCACCGCCGGGGCCACCGGGCAGCCCAGGTCGACCACGAGGGAAACCAGGCCCAGCTCCCGCAGCACCACGTGGCTGATCAGGGCGGGGGACACCCCGGCGGGCAGGGGCGGCAGGGCATGGGGGCGCTCCCCGGCGGGTCCCAGCACCAGCAGTTCGGCGTCGGCCGCCGCCGTGCGGCGGCGGGAGGCGGGGGTGGCGCCGGCGGCGGAGATGCCGGGCACGGCGGCCGTGGCGGTGCCCGCCAGCAGGACCAGCACCTCCGCGTCACGCCACCCCTGGCGCCAGGGCCGGACCCAGGCCTCGGCGGCAGCCGCGGTGCCGGCGATCCGCCCCGGCAGGCTCAAAGGGGGTCGAGGGCCACCAGGCCGCGCAGGGCCGGCGGTGGCTCGCTGATCGGCTGGTCGAGCCGGGGGAAGATCCAGTAGGCCACGGCGTGGAGGGCCAGCACCACGATCAGGTTCTGGAGCAGCACCAGCAGCAGGGCCGCGACCTGCACCTGGTCGAGGTCGAAGCCGCCCGCCAGACCCACCACCCCTGCCAGGCGGTCGAGCAGGTTGGCCGCAGCGGTGGTGATCACCACCCAGAGGTTTTCCCCCACCAGCACCGAGAGCACGGCCACCCGCACCAGGAAGCCGGCGGCGCCGATCAGGCCCCCCACCCCCAGGGTGAGCCACCAGCTGCTGCGGCGGCGCCAGCCCCAGCCCAGCCAGAGGGAGAGCAGGCCGTAGGGGAACAGCACCAGGGGCCCGCGGATCGGCCCCATCAGGGCCACCAGCAGCAGGGTCGTCACCACCACGCCCTCCACGGCGCAGCGCCAGCCATGGCGCAGCTGCAGCAGGGCCAGGGGCAACGGCAGGGCGAGGCGGAACAGGGGACTGCCCACCGGCAGGTAATAGAGCGCCACCCAGAGCAGGGCGGTGGCGGCCGCCAGGTAGGCGGTGTCCATCAGCTGGCGCGCCTGGCGGTGGCTCAGCTGGCGCCGGAGGGGAGGGGTCATCGGGTCAGCGCGGCGCCGGCGCCGGTCGGGAGGTGGCGGGGGCGGTGCCGTTGGCGGCGCCCGCGGGGGTCTCGGCGGCCCCGGAGCCCGCCGGGGGCATGCGCTCGATCGTCTCCACCTCGAAGGGCACACCGGCGGCCCGCAGGGCCTTGGTGACCACCTCGGCGGGGGCCGAGGGATCCGCCTGGGGCAGCCGGATGGTGACGCGGTAGGGGGCCGGCCGGACGGCCGGGGCCGCGGGGGCCACCGGGAGGGCACCGGCCGCCTGGCCGGCCGGCGTGGTCGCTCCGGGCACCGCAGGTTCCTTGCCGGCCGCAGGCTTCGGGGCGGCCGGGGCGGGAGCCGGTGTGGCCGGCGCGGTGGTCCGGCTCACGGGTGCCGGGGCGGCGGGAGCCGCCGGGGCGCGCGAGAAACTGCGGGAGAGGGCGTCGCCGAAGGGGGTGCCGCCGCAGGCGGAGAGCAGCAGGGGCAGGGTCAGCAGGGGTCCCGCCAGCGAAAGGGGGGGGCGGGGCGGGGCCATCAGCTGGCCGCGGGCTTGATCACCCGCACGGCGCTGGCCCGCAGGCGACCGGACTTGGTGGTGGCGGGGGGCTTCTTGGCTGCGGCGGTGGTGGTGCCGGTGGCCTTGGCGGCCGCGCTCCTGGTGGAGGGGGCCTTGGCGGCTGCCGTCTTGGTGGTTCCGGTCTTGGCGGCGCTCTTCCTGGCGGCGGGCTTGGCGGCCGCCTTGGTCCCGGCCCGGGCCCGGGATGCCCCCTTGCCGCTGGCGGCCTTGGCGGCCAGCAGTTCCACCGCCTGCTCCAGGCTGATGGTGTCGGCGGTGGTGCCCTCCGGCAGGGAGGCGTTCACCTTGCCCTGCTTGACGTAAAGGCCGTAGGGACCGTCGAAGAGCTGGATGGCCTCCTCGGAGCCCTCGGGCACGCCGAGATCCTTGAGCGCGGTGCGGCCGCCGCGGCCCTTCTTGGGCATGGCCAGCAGCTCCAGGGCCCGGCTCAGCCCCACGGCCAGCACGTCGTCCTCGGCCTTGAGGGAGCGGTAGTCCTTCTCGCCCTTGCCCTTGTCGTGGACCACGTAGGGACCGAAGCGCCCCAGCCCGGCCTGCACCTTGCCGCCGTCGGGGTGCTCGCCCAGGTGGCGGGGCAGCCGCAGCAACCCCAGGGCGTCCTCGAGGCTGAGGTCCTCGGGCTTGACGCCCTTGGGCAGGGAGGCCCGCTTGGGCTTGGGCACCTCCTCGCTCACCTGGCCGCGCTGCACATAGGGGCCGTACTGGCCGAACAGCAGATACACCTGCTCGCCGGTCTCGGGATCCTCGCCGAGGGACTCGGGGCCTTCGGCCTTCTGGCGCAGCAGCAGCTCGGCCTTCTCGGCATCGAGATCGGCCGGGGTGATCTCCTGGGGCAGGGTGGCCTTGAGCAGCTCCTCGCTGCCGTCGTCCGCCACCCGCTTGGTCTCCAGGTAGGCGCCGAAGCGGCCGATGCGCACCACGCAGGGCAGGCCCTCCAGCACCACGGTGCGGGAGATGCCGGGGTCGATGTCACCCTCCCGCTGCTGCACCTGGGTCTCCAGGCCCTTCTCCCCCTTGTAGAAGCCCTCGAGGTAGGGCAGCCAGGACACCTTTCCGGTGGAGATCTCGTCGAGGGTCTGCTCCATCTTCGAGGTGAAGGCCGTGTCCACCAGGTCGGGGAAGTGCTCCTCCAGCAGGGCCGTCACGGCGAAGGCCGTGAAGCTGGGGGTCAGGGAGTTGTTCTGCAGGGTGGCGTAACCCCGATCGACGATGGTGCCGATGATGCTGGCGTAGGTGGAGGGGCGGCCGATGCCCTCCTTCTCCAGGGTCTTGACCAGGGCCGCCTCGCTGTAGCGGGCGGGGGGCTGGGTCTGGTGGCCGAGGGCCTCGACGCCCCGGCAGAGGGGCGCGTCACCGACGGCGAGCGAGGGCAGCAGCACCTCCTGGCCCTCCAGGGCTGCATCGGGGTCGTCGCTGCCCTCCACGTAGGCACGGAAGAAGCCGGCGAAGTCGATGCGCTTGCCGCTGGCCCGGAAGGTGGCGCCCGCCGCCTCGATGTCGACGGCCAGCAGGGTGAGCCGGGCATCGGCCATCTGGCTGGCCACGGTGCGCTTCCAGATCAGCTCGTAGAGCGCCAGGTCGCGGCCGTCGAGGCCGGTGTCCTTCGGGGTGCGGAAGCTCTCGCCGGCGGGCCGGATCGCCTCGTGGGCCTCCTGGGCGTTGCGGGCCTTGGTACTGAACTGGCGCGGCGCCGGGCTGAGGAACTCCTTGCCGTACATGGCGCCGACGCAGTTGCGGGCCGCCGTCAGGGCCTGGTCGGAGAGATGCACCGAGTCGGTGCGCATGTAGGTGATGAAGCCGCGCTCGTAGAGGGCCTGGGCCGTGCGCATGGTGTCGCGGGCCGAGAGCCGCAGCTTGCGGTTGGCCTCCTGCTGCAGGGTGCTGGTGGTGAAGGGGGGCACGGGCTTGCGCACCGTGGGCTTCTCCTCCACCGCCGCCACCCGCCAGGGGGAGGTTTCGACGGCGGCCTTGAGCGCGGCGGCCTCGGCCTCGCTGAGCAGCTTCACCTTGCTGCCGGGCTTGAGGCCGCCGGTGGTCTCGTCGAAGTCGGAGCCGCCGGCGATGCGCTCGGCCCCCACGTGGGTGAGCTTGGCCTCGAAGGGCGAGGCCGTCTGCTCCAGACGGGCCTTGAGATCCCAGTAACTGCCGCTGCGGAACGCCCGCCGGGCCCGCTCGCGCTGCACCAGCAGCCGCACCGCCACCGACTGCACCCGGCCGGCGGAGAGGCCCCAGGCCACCTTCTTCCAGAGCAGGGGCGAGAGGGTGTAGCCCACCAGACGATCAAGGATCCGCCGGGTCTCCTGGGCATGGACCAGCTCCATGTCCAGGTCGCGGGTCTGGTCGAGGGCGCGGCCGATCGCCTCCTTGGTGATCTCGTGGAACACCATCCGCTTCACCGGCACCTTCGGCCCCAGGAGCTGGAGCAGGTGCCAGCTGATGCTCTCGCCTTCCCGGTCCTCGTCCGTGGCCAGCAGCAGCTGGTCGGCGTCCTTGAGGGCGTCCTTGAGCTCCTTCACCACCTTTTTCTTGTCCTTCGGCACCACGTAGAGGGGTTCGAAGCCGTTGGCGGTGTTGACGCCGAGGTTGGCCCACTTCTCGCCCTTGTGGGCGGCCGGAATCTCGCTGGCGTTGTTGGGAAGATCACGCACGTGGCCCATCGACGCCTCCACACGGAAGGTCTTGGGCAGGAACGCCCGGATGGTGCGGGCCTTGGTGGGGCTCTCGACGATGACCAGGGTGTGGGCCACGGGAAGGCGCGATACCGCTTCCTTCTTTATCGCATCGACGGGCCCGGCGGGTATCCGGGCACCAGACCGCCCCTCCAGATGGCGGCTACAGTCCGCCACATCGCGCGCCTACCCGAACCCTGTGGCCGACCTGTTTCTGGCAGCAGCGAACTCCGCCACCACCGCCGCTTCCGCCGCCGAGGCCATCGTCTCGGGTCTGGGCACCGGCGCCCTTGCGCTGCAGCTGAACGCCGGAGCGATCGCTCCGGAGGCGGCCGTGCTGCTCACCCTGGTGGTGTGCCTCGTCGTCGACCTGGCCGGCGAGAAGGCCGCCAGCCGCTGGGTGCCGCCCATCTGCTACGGCGGCCTGGGCGCCTCCCTGGTGCTGCTGGCCCTGCAGTGGAACAGCCCGCTGGAACCTTCCTTCCTGGGCTCCTTCCTGGCCGACAACCTGGCCATCGCCTTCCGGGCGGTGGTGGCCGCCTCCACCCTGATCTCCCTGCTGCTGAGCTGGCGCTACGTGGAGCGCAGCGGCACACCGATGGGGGAATACGCCGCCATCCTGCTGGCCGCCACCCTGGGGGCCATGTTCCTGTGCGGCTCCACCGACCTGGTCAGCATCTTCATCTCCCTGGAGACCCTCTCGGTCGCCAGTTACCTCCTGGCGGGGTACATGAAGCGGGATGCCCGCAGTTCCGAGGCGGCCCTGAAGTATCTGCTGGTGGGATCGGCCGCCGCCGCAGTGTTCCTCTACGGCGCCTCGCTCCTCTACGGCCTCAGCGGCGGTGCCACCAGCCTGGCCACCATCGGCCTGGCCCTGCAGACGAGCGCCTCGCCGATCACCGCCCTGGCCCTGGTGTTCGTGCTGGCCACCGTGGCCTTCAAGATCGCGGCCGTGCCCTTCCACCAGTGGACGCCCGACGTCTATGAGGGTTCCCCCACCCCCGTCGTCGCCTTCCTCTCGGTGGGCTCGAAGGCGGCCGGCTTCGCCCTGGCGGTGCGGCTGCTGGTGGGCTGCTTCGAGAGCTTCGATGCCCAGTGGAAGTTCCTGTTCACCGTGCTGGCGGTGCTGAGCATGGTGCTGGGCAACGTGGTCGCCCTCGCCCAGACCTCGATGAAGCGGATGCTGGCCTACAGCTCCATCGGCCAGGCCGGCTTCGTGATGATCGGCCTGGTGTGCGGCACCGAGGACGGCTTCTCGGCGATGGTGCTCTACATGGCGGCCTATCTGTTCATGAACCTGGGCGCCTTCGCCTGCATCATCCTCTTCTCGCTGCGCACCGGCAGCGACCGCATCGCCGACTACGCCGGCCTCTATCAGAAGGATCCCCTGATCACCCTGGGCCTGAGTCTGTGCCTGCTCTCCCTCGGCGGCATCCCGCCGATGCTGGGCTTCTTCGGCAAAATTTATCTGTTCTTCGCCGGCTGGGCCGACCACCAGTACCTGCTCGTCGTGGTGGGTCTGGTCACCTCGGTGGTGTCCATCTACTACTACATCTCGGTGATCAAGATGATGGTGGTGAAGGAACCCCAGGAGGCCTCCGATGTGGTCAAGGCCTATCCCGCCATCACCTGGAACCTGGCCGGCATGCAGCCGCTTCGGGCCGCCCTAGTGGGCTGTGTGGTGATCACCGCCGTGGGAGGGGTGCTCTCCAGCCCCCTGTTCGACTGGGCCAGCTCCACCGTGGCCGGCACCCCGATCCTGCAGCAGGCCATCGCCGCCGCCGCCATCGCCCCGCTGGGCTGATTCGGGGGCAGATTTCCCTAGCCTGGCGGCCATGGAGTCCCTCCCCCCACCGGTGGCCGAACTGGTCCACGTCTCGAAGGTCTACGGCAGCGGCGACACGGAGGTCCGCGCCCTCGACGACCTGTCCCTGACGGTCCAGCAGGGCGACTACCTGGCCGTGATGGGGGCCAGCGGCTCCGGCAAGAGCACGGCGATGAACATTCTCGGCTGCCTGGACCGGCCCAGCTCCGGCAGCTACCGGCTCAACGGCACCGATGTGGACAGCCTCGACGACGACGAGCTGGCCGACCTGCGCAACCAGCAGCTGGGCTTCGTGTTCCAGCAGTTTCACCTGCTGCCCCAGCTGAGCGCGATCGACAACGTGATGCTGCCGATGATCTATGCCCGTGTCCCGAAGGAGGAGCGGCGGCGGCGGGCCATGGCGGCCCTCGATCGGGTGGGCCTCTCCCACCGGCTGGAGAACAAGCCCAACCAGCTCTCCGGCGGCCAGCAGCAGCGGGTGGCCCTGGCCCGGGCGATCATCAACGATCCGGCCATGCTGCTGGCCGACGAACCCACCGGTGCCCTCGACTCGCACACCACCGAGGAGGTGCTGAGCCTGTTCGGCGATCTCAATGCCCAGGGGATCACCATCCTGCTGGTGACCCACGAACCCGAGGTCGGCGCCAGGGCCGACCGGGTGGTGCACTTCCGCGACGGCCGCATCAGCGCCTGAGGCGCCCTCAGCCCGGCGTCGGGCGGGCGGCGGGGGGCACGCCCAGCTTCTCCCCGGGCAGGGGCAGGGGGGAGCGGGGACGCTCGAGGGTGGCGATCAGCTGTCCCATCAGCAGGGCCACCGCGTCGGTGGGACCGCTGCCGTCCGCGCCGCCCAGGCCGGCGAACAGGCCGCCGCCCGGGTCGAGATCGCCCGGATCGGTGGCCACCCAGCCGCCGTCCTGGGGCAGGCGCAGCTCGAAATGCAGGTGGGGCCCGGTGCTCAGGCCCGTGCTGCCGACCCGGCCGATCACCTCGCCCTGGCGCACCATCTCCCCGTCCTTGACGTAGAGCTCGGAGAGGTGGCCGTAGAGGGTGCGGCGCCGGGGCCGGTCGTGCTCCAGCTCCACCGCCAGGCCGTAGCCGCCGGCCAGGCCGCTGCTGACGACGCGTCCGGAGAGGGCGGCCACCACCGGCGTGCCCTCTGGCGCCGCCAGATCACGGCCGGCGTGCATCAGCCAGCTGCCCAGAACCGGATGCAGGCGATAGCCGAAGCCGCTGGTGGTGACGGCCGAGCCGATCAGGGGGAAGAGCAGCCGCTGGTTGCCGTTGCCGATGATCGGGGCGGGCCGGGGGGTGACGCGGAAGACGTCGGTGAGCCGGAAGCTGCCGCCGGCGCCGGTGAGCAGGGCGCTGACGGGCACGGTGATCGGCGGCAGGGGCGAGGCGTCGAAGCCGAAGCCGCCGAAACCGGCCCCACGGCCCCCGGCCACCAGATCCCCCTCGCCCAGTCCATCAGTGAGGCCATCCTTGCGGCCGCGGCCGATGATGATCACCCCGGTGCTGCACTCCTGGGCCGAGAGGGCGCCGGCCCTGCAGGCCCGGCTGCGGGTGGCGGCCTCCTGCGGCGACAGCAGCGAGCCGCGCACCCGCACCCGCTCCGCGGGGGTGACGACCCCCTCCCGCACCAGGGCATCGAGGGAGGCATCGAAGCGGCGGGGCGGCTCCGGCCGGCGGTCCGCCGTTCCGGGCCGCAGGGTGGCCGGGGGGGCTTCCCCGGTGACCGGGGGCGGGGGGGCCAGGGGCTGCACCGGCGTCTGGAACTCGGGGCGGGTCACCGGCGTGGCGATCCGCACCGAGGGCCGCTGCACCGGCGTCGGTGCCGGGGCCGGGGTCGCCTGGTCCGCCGGCTCGAGGACGGGAACGGCCTGGGCGAGCACCAGCGGCATGGCCAGCCAGGAGGCCGTGGCGCCGGCGCCGAGCGCCGTCAGGACGGTGAGGGGCTGGGGAGCCATGTCAGGAGGGGGCGCCGTGGGGCGTGCAGGGGGACGACCCGGCGCCGGGATTGCCGAAGGACAGTGTACGGGGGGTGATCATCCGGCGCCGAAGCCGCGGTGCAGCACCCGCTCGACGCTGCCGGCCACCAGGCGCAGCCCGCCGTCGGTCGCCAGCCCGGCGGGCCGCCAGTCGACACCGTCGAGGTGGATCGGGCCATCGGGCAGATGCAGGCGCCGCTCCGCCTGCCGGCAGACCTCCTGGGGCCGCCCGGCCCAGGCCATGGCCCACTCCAGGGCCGCCAGCACCTCCCCGCACCAGAGCAGGGGATCGGCGCGGCCGGATCCCAGCAGCTCCGCCAGGGCCACGGCACCGACCGGCGCCCGGTTGGCGACGTTGAGCCCCACCCCCATCCGGGCCCAGCGGCAGGTGCCCCCCCGCAGCCGCAGGCGCGGCAGCAGGCCCGCCAGCTTCCGGGGACCGCCCCCACCCTCGCCACCCCCCACGACCCCGCCGGCCAGCAGCAGGTCGTTGGGCCACTTGAGCCGCACCGGCAGCCCCCGGGCCTCCAGCCGCAGGCAGAGCCCGACCGCCACCGCCAGGCCGGGGGCCGCGGCCGTCGCCGCCGCCGCCGGCCAGGGCAGGGCCGCACTCAGCCAGACCCCCCCGGCCGGGGAGCACCAGGGGCGGCCCTGCTGGCCGCGGCCGAAGCGCTGCCGGCGAGCGATCACGGCCCGCGGGGCTGGCAGGGGCGCGTCGCCGTCCAGCCGTGGATCCTGGGCCAGCCAGCGATCCAGTTCCGTTTCGGTGCTGGCGCACACCGGCAGGCCCCGCAGCTGCCAGGGGGCCAGCTCCAGCAGGGCCTCCCTGGGCGCCAGGGGGGCCCGCCGCCGCAGGGCCCCGATCGCACCGATCAAAACCGCCGCAGCCAGTCGCCGATGCGGGCCGCACCGGCCTCCAGCTCGTCGGCCGGATGCACCAGGGCCAGCCGCTGCCAGCCCTCACCGCCGGGGCCGAAGCCGTTGCCGGGGGTGAGGCAGACACCGGTGCCCTCCAGCAGGGCGGCGCAGAAACGTTCCGAATCCAGACCCCGGGCCCGGGCCATCTCGGGGATCTGCAGCCACAGGTAGAGGGCCATCGACGGCAGGCGCACCGGCCAGCCCTGGGCCTCGAGGGCGGCGGCCATGCGGTCGCGGCGCTCGCGGTAGACGCCGCGCAGCTGTTCGGGCCAGTGGGGGGCCTGCTCCAAGGCGGCGATCGCGCCGGCCTGCAGCGCCAGGGACTGGTTGAAATCCACCACCCCCTTGAGCTGGCGCAGGGCGGTAATCAGCTCCTCGGCGCCGATGGCGAAGGCGAGCCGGTAGCCGCCGAGGCACCAGCTCTTGGAGAAGGAGAAGAACTCGATGCCGCAGCGGCGCCAGTCGGGGTGGCGCAGCAGGGCGGGGGCCTCCCCCTCCAGGGCCAGATCCACGTAGGGGTTGTCGTGGGCGAGCACCACGTCATGGCGCAGGGCCCGCTCCACCGCCCCATCCAGCCAGGCCTGGGTGCCGGTGGTGGCCGTGGGGTTGTGGGGGAACCCCAGCACCATCAGCGAGAGGTCCTGCCACTGGCTGGGGGAGAGCCGGTCGAAATCCGGCCGCCAGCCGGCGTCGGCGTCGAGGGGCAGCAGCACCGGTTCGGCGCTGGCCAGGTGCAGGCCCCCCATGTGGGAGGGGTAGTAGGGGTCGAGCAGCAGGGCCCGATCGCCGGGGTTGAGCACCGCCAGCGGCAGATGGGCCGTGCCCTCCTGGGAGCCCACCAGCAGCAGCACCTCCGTCTCGGGATCCACCGCCACGTCGAAACGGCGCCGCGCCCAGGCCGCCACCGCCTCCCGGAAGGGCAGGGTGGCGGCATGGAGGCAGTAGGAGGCGCTCTCGGGCCGGTTCAGGCCGGCGGCGATGGCCTCGAGGGCCACGGCCGGCGGCTGCAGGTCGGTGGAGCCGAGGGAGAGATCCAGCAGCGGCGGCAGGGGCGTGCCGTCCGGGCCGTGGCCGGCGGCGGCCCGGGCGCTGTAGGCGGCCTTGCGCTGGTCGTTGCGGGCGAAGACCCCGTTGCCGAGCCGCGACAGGCGCTCAGAGATGGGCATCCAGGAAAGCCTTCAGCTGGGACTGGGCCATGGCCCCTTCATGGCGGGCCAGTTCCTGGCCGCCGCGGAACAGGACCAGGGTGGGCAGACCCTGCACCTTGAGGCTGTCGCGGCTGATGGGGTTGGGGTCGGCCTCCAGCTTGCCGACGGTGAGGGCTCCGCCTGGGGCCTCGGCATAGGCCGTGGCGGCCCAGGTCATCAGGGGGGCCATCAGGCGGCAGGGGCCGCACCAGGGCGCCCAGACGTCAACGAGGACCGGGCCCGGGACCTCCAGGACCGAGGCCCGGAAGTTGGCATCGGTGAGGTCAAGGACGGGGGAGTCGACGTCGGCGGGCACGGCGTTAGGGGTAGCGGTGGCCCGATTGTATGAATTCAGAGCTTGTCGATGGACTGGCGCAGTTCCTCGAGCTCGGCGTTCACCTCGGCCACCTTCACCGGCTCCAGCTGGGGGGCCGGCCCCCCCTCCATGGGAAGGGAGATGGGGGTCTTGCCGCCTTCGAGGCGGGTCTTGAGGGCCGCCAGCTCGTCATCGACGTCGCTGCCCTCGAGGGCGGCGAACTGGCTCTCCAGGTCGGCACCGGCCAGCTCGGCGGCGGCCTGGCTGCGGGCCTCCATGTTGAGCACCTTCTCCTCCATCTGGTCGAAGGCGGCCATCGAACTGTTGGTGTTCAGGCTGCCGACGGCGTTCTGGAGCTGCTCCTGGGCCTGGGCCGCCTGGGCGCGGGCCTTGAGCATGTCCTTCTTGGTCTTGGCCTCGGCGATCTTGCCTTCCAGGGCGGTGAGGCTGCGCTTGAGGGTGTCGACCTGGCCGGCCTGGCCGCTGAGCTGGGCGTTGAGGGCGGTGGCGGTGTCCTGGTAGGTCTTGCGGCGGGAGAGGGACTCCCGGGCCAGATCCTCCTCCCCCTTCTTCAGGGCCAGCTCGGCACGCTCGTACCAGGTGCGGGCCTGGGCCTCAGCCTGCTCGGCCTGGTTCTGCAGCCGCTTCTGGCTGGCGATGGCGGTGGCCACGGCCTGGCGCAGCTTGACCAGGTCGGCCTGCATGTCGGCGACGGACTGGTCGAGGATCTTGGCCGGATCCTCCGCCTTGCTCACCAGATCGTTGAGGTTGGCGCGCAGAAGACGGCTCAGCCGATCGAAGAAACCCATGGAGGCGGGGCCAGTGCAGGAATCGAGAGTAGCCAGAACCTGCCGCCCGGTCTTGCCCGCCCCTCAGCGGATTGCCGCACCCACACCCGACGGAGCGGCGCTCAGGTGTTGCGACGCCGGGCGTGGGCCTGCAGCTTGAGGGCGTAATCGCCCATGGAATGGTCGGCGACCACCGCCTTGCCCCTGGTCAGGAGAAAGCGACGCACCACGACGCAGAAGCGCCAGAACGCCTCCGGACTCATCACCACCTTCAGATCCCGGAAGGGGATCTGCTGCCCATCGGGGATGTTGTCGGCATCGGAGAGGAACACGACGCTGCCGGCATGGGTGTAGCCGAAGAAGTTCCGCCGCAGGAACTCGGCGATCTGGAAGGTGCCGTTGACGGGAATCAGCCGGATCAGACTCAGCAGGATCACCAGGCTGTAGCCGAAGGGGATGCGCGTCACCCCATCGGCGGCGTTGACGATCCGGTAGATGGGTGTCCGGATCGGGGCGAAGAAGGTGTCGTCGCCGGCCCGGGGGCAGCCGAAGGTGTAGGTGGCACCGGTGCTGTCGGAGCCGAGGTAGCGGGTGGCCACCAGGGCCAGGGCGCCGCCGAGGGAATGGCCGGTGATGTACAGGGGAACGCCCGGATGGCGCGCCAGGGCGGCCTCCAGGGGGGCGCGCACCTTGTCGAAGGCGGCCAGGAAACCGGCGTGGGCCCGGCCGCCGCCGGGGGCCGCCACCAGATGGGCCCGCAGATCGGCGCTGATGTCGTGGATGCTGGTGACCTGGGTGCCCCGGAAGGCCAGCACGAGCATGGCGTCGGGTCCCCGGCCGGAGGGGAGATTCAGACGGACGAGGATCGCTTCGCTGCCCTGCACGGCGATGCCCTCGAGCAGTTCGAAGCCGGCCGTCTCCAGGGCCGAGACCACCACCCCGTCCACCGTCTGGCCGTTCTCGATGGCGGCCGCCACCAGGGCCCGCACCACCGCCTCCCCCCGCTGGCTGCGGGCCGATTCGAGGATGCGGAGCACCAGCTCGTCGACCCTGATCTCGGCGGGCAGCTTCTCGTAGACCAGCCGGGCGATCTCCGCCAGCAGCCAGGCGGTGCGGTCGGAATAGGCGGCGCGCAGGACCGGGACCTGGCGGATCAGGTTGGGATCGTCGAAGTAGCCGGCCATGGCGCTGCCCCGGGGATGGAGGTTCTCCGGGCCCCAGCCTTGCCCAGCCGCCCGCCCCGTCAACCCGGGAACCGGTTTCGATCACGGGCCGATGGACGGCCTTAGCGTGGACTGATGGAGCCCTCCCGGTCCCGCCAGCGCCGCGCGTCCGAGCCCAGTGGCTCCCGCAGCGGCTCCCGTCGCCAGCGCGTCGAGGCGGTGCAGACGCGGCAGGTGGGCAACGTCGCCCTGCTGATGCCGCCCGCCCGGCCGCCGGCCAGTGCCCTGGCCAGCTGCCTGGACAACCTCCAGCAGGAGTGGCGTCGCGACGGCCATCTGGCCGCCCTGTGGCGGGACTGGCCGCGGATCGCCGGGCCCCAGCTGGCTCCCCACTGCCGTCCCCTGCAGCTGCAGGGGGGGCTGCTGACGGTGGGCGCTGCGCCGGGGCCCTGGCTGCAGGCCCTGCAGTACAACCGCCACCAACTGCTCGGATCGCTGCGCGGCGCCGGCTTCAGCGTGCGGGACGTGCGGGTGCAGCAGCACCACCCAGGTGCCCCCACCACGCCGGGCAGCCTCAGCGAGGCGGAGGTGTGGGCCGTCCATCCGAGCCGCTGCGACGTGCACGGTCTGGCCGACTGCCCCGCCTGCGGCCGGCCGGCGCCGGCCGGGGAGATGGCCCGCTGGGGCCACTGCAGCTTCTGCCGCCGCGCCGATCTGGCCTGAACCGCCTGGCCCGGGGCCGGGCACTCAGGGGAGGGGCTGGTCAGGGGAGGGGTGGTCGTCCCCGGTCCCGAACAGGGCCCGCCAGGCCGCCTCCTGCGCCGCCGCGGCCTCACTTCCCTCGAGGGGGAATCCGGCCAGGAAGTCCTTGTCGGCGGCGGGCTCGTAGGGCCCCTGCTTGATCTCCATCATCACGGCATCGGGCGAGAGGGCCACCAGGGTGTGAATGACCCCCTCGGCCAGCTCGATGCCGCGCAGGGGGCCGGCGGCGCTGATCCGCTCCCGCTGCAGCACCCGCCCCTTGGCATCGAGCAGCAGCAGCCCCACCGCCCCCTGCAGCACGAGGAAGCACTCGAAACCGTCGCCGGGCTGGGCGCGCCGGTGGCGGTGGGGCCGCACGTAGGTGCCGGGCTGCAGCACGTTCAGGAAGCGCTGCACCCGGTCGGTGGGGGCGTGGAAGTTGTGGTTGCGGCGCCGGCGGGGGGAGTCGGCGGCGGCGGCGGCCACGGCATCGAAGAGGTCCTGGTCGATGCGCTGGAGCGGGGACGGGGCGGCGGAGTCCATCGCAGGGTCGGCGGCCCATAGATTGTGCGTCCCTCCAACGGCATGGACGTCATGGGTGCTGGTCCGCGGGTGTCCTGGCAGGCGGCCGCACCGCTCGTTGTTCTGCTCGGCACCGGCCAGGCCCTGCCGGCCCTGGCGGCGGCCAAACCGGGCGCCAAGCCGCCGGCGCCGGTCGCCACCTACAGGATCGAGGCCACCACCACGGCGGGGATGGGGGCGATGGGCGGCGCCGGGATGCTGCAGATGATGTTGGGCGGCCGGCCGGCGATGGGCGCCACCAGCCGCCAGCTGGAGCTGCGGCTGCAGTCCCCGCAGACCACCGCCAACCCCACGGCCGAGCACCGCATCCCGGCGGCCATGGCGATGGGGACGGCCCTGCCGCTGAAGAGCGGCAGCGACAGCCCTGGGGAGCGGGGCCGGGAGTGGAAGGAGGAGGACATTCCCGAGGCGAGGGGCCGGCTGCTGATCTTCCGCGGCTGCGCCGAGAGCGCCGGCGCCGGCCAGCCCGAGATCATCACCCTGCAGGGACTGACCAAGGAGCAGCGACGCCAGGCGCTCTCGGGCCTGAAGCGGCTGGCGACCGCCACCGGCCCCGCGGGCACCTCGGGCCGTTGGCCATCGGGCGATGAGGCGCCGGCGGTGCCGCAGCAGGCCTCCCTGGTGGGGAACCATGTGGTGGCCAGCAACTACGCCCCGGAGATCCGCTTCCCGGTGGGCAGCGGCCACGACTTCCTGGCGCCGGTGAAGCTGACGAGCACCCCGGCGGGTGGCGCCCAGCGACTGAGCTGGCCGGCCATCCCCACCGCCCTCGGCTACCAGGCGACGGCCACGGGCATGGGCCGCCAGGAGGGCGACATCGTGATGTGGACCTCCAGCGAGCTGCCGATGGCCGACAGCGCTGTGCCGGATGACCTGAGAGCCCCGGAAGCGGCCCGGCTGGTGCAGCGCGGGGTGCTGCTGGCTCCGGAGCGCACCACCTGCGCGGTGAGCGCCCAGGCCATGGCGGCGATGGAGGCGGCGATGGTCACCTTCACCGCCTACGGCGACACGCTGCTGCTGAGCAGCCCCCAGGGCAGCCCCGCCTGGCGGCTCAGCCTGGAGCGGCGCTCCACCGCCACCCGTTTTCTGGGGGAAGGCATGGAGCGCCTCGATCCGGGCTCCAGCGAAGGCCAGGAGGCTCCGGCCCCCAAAGGTGGCGGTCTGAATCTGTTCCGGCTGTTCTGATCGCGTCAGCGCCGCTGCTGGCGGAGCTGGATCGCACCGCCGGGACCGACCTCGATCCGCACCTCTTCCCCGTACTGGCCGTTGGTGACGTAGCCCTCGGCGGCCCGCAGACGGGTGCCGTCCGCCAGCTCGCCCTCGATCAAGAAACTCGCATCGGAGACGATGCGGAAAGAGCGGCTGACCGATTCCCCAGCGGCGATCGGCTCGAACCGCAGCGTCTCCCAGGGCAGGGACACTTCCAGGGACGTGATCGTGCGGCCGCTCCGGTTGGTGACCGTGAGCGCGTTGCGGGTGTGCTCCCGGAACGCCACGCCGGCGCCGATGGCCGCCGCCAGGCCCGCGGCCGTCGCCAGCGCCAGGAAGGAGCGTCGGGGGAGTCGGGGCACAGGCAGCACTCTGGCAGGACCGGCATCGGCAGCTGGGAGCCCGGGGTCCGTAGCCTTGGCTCGCTCGGCACCCTTCCGGCACCCCCAGGAGTCCGCCCTTGGCTGCAGCGCGCCACATCCTCCTGACCGGCGGCAATTCCGGCATCGGCTTCGAGGCGGCGGTGATCCTCTGCCGGGCCGGCCACCGGCTCACCCTGCCCTGCCGGGACCGGGCCAGCGCCGAGGCGGCCGCAGGCCGGGTGCTGGAGCGGGCTGGCACCGGCACGCCCCCCGCCGCCGCGGTCTGCGACCTGGCGGATCTGGAGAGCGTGCAGGCCTGTGCCGCCGCCCTGCTCGCCCGGGGGACCCCCATCGACACCCTCGTGCTCAATGCCGGCCTCCAGTACGCCGGCGCCAGCGAACCGCGCCGCACGGCCCAGGGCCATGAGCTCAGCTTCGGGGTGAACCATCTGGGCCACGTCCTGCTGGCCCACCAGCTCTGGCCCCTGGTGGCGGCCGCCCAATCCCCGCGGCTGGTGGTCACCGCCAGCGAGGTGCACGACCCCACCACCGCGGGGGGCAAGGTGGGGGCCCCGGCGGGCCTGGGCGAGCTGGCGGGCCTGCGGCCGGGCCAGGGCACCACGATGGTGGACGGCTCGGCTCCATTCAGTGCCGACAAGGCCTACAAGGACAGCAAGCTCTGCAACGTGCTGTTCGCCCGGGAGTTCGCCCGGCGCCTGGAAGCGCGGGGCACGCCCGCTCCGGTGATCGCCTGGAGCCCGGGGCTGGTGATCCCGCCCACGAGCACAGGCGGCTTCTGGCGCTACAGCCGCCAGTCGAATGAGCTGGGGCAGCGGCTGTTCGCCCTGGCGGCCCGCTCGCTGCTGCGCCTCACCGAGAGCGTCGAGAACGCCGGGGCGCTGCTGGCAGCCCTGGCCGTCGATGACGCCTACGCCGCCAGCGGCTTCACCTACCTCCGCAACCGCGTCACAGCCCCGGGACGGCACCTGTTCGAGGCCACCGCCACCAGCGCCGAAGGCCAGGACCCTGACCTGGCCCGGCGGCTCTGGGAGGCGAGTGCGGCCCTGGTGGGCGTGGGGGCGGATGGGCCGTGAGCGGCCGGCCCGAGCGGCTGCTGTTCCTTCCCGGCGCCTCGGGCGACACGTCCTTCTGGCGTCCCCTGGAGCAGCGGCTGGCCTGCCGCGCCGAGCGGCTGCACCTGGGCTGGCCCGGCTTCGGCGACACCCCGCCCCGGCCGGGGGTGGAGGGCTTCGACGACCTGCTGGCCCTGGTGCTGGAACCGCTGGATCGCCCCTGCGCCCTGATCGCCCAGTCGATGGGTGGGGTGCTGGCCCTGCAGGCCGCCCTGGCCCGGCCCGGCTGGGTGACGCACCTGGTGCTGGCCGCCACCTCCGGCGGCCTGCCGATGGTGGAGCTGGGGGCCACCGACTGGCGGGCCGGCTTCCGCACCAGCCTGTCCCACCTCCCCGACTGGTTCGCCACGGAAACGACCGACCTCTCCGAGCACCTGGCGGAGGTCGCCGCGCCCACCCTGCTGCTGTGGGGCGATGCCGACCCGTTCAGCCCGGTGGCCGCCGGGGAGCGCCTGGCCCTGTTGTTGCCCGATGCCCGTCTGCACGTGATCAACGGCGGCGACCATGATCTCGGCCTGGATCACGCCGGGCGGCTGGCGCCGCTCATCGATGCCCACCTGGCCGCCGCCGCTCACCTCACCCCACCATGAGCAAAACCACCAGCACGTACTGGAATCCGCTGGCGCTGGAGCAGGCCCATCGCTGGCGCTGGCTGGAGGGGCTGGAGGGCCAGGTGCAGGAGCTGGTGCTCAGTGAGGATCCGGCCACCGGGGAGATCACCCGCCTCACCCGCTTCCTGAGCGGGGCCGACACCACCGCCTTCGGGGGCAAGGCCCACCCCTTCCCCGAGGAGATCTTCATCGTCAGCGGGCGCCTGTTCGACGCGGCCGTCGGCCTGTGGCTGGAGAGCGGGCACTACGCCAGCCGGCCGCCGGGGGAGGTGCATGGCCCGTTTCGCACGGACGCCGAGGGCTGCCTGGTGCTGGACATCTCCTTCCCCCATCGAGGAGGGGAAGGATTGTCATGAGCGCAGCCGGCGCAGACCCTGGAGCTCATCCTCCAGCGCAGTGATCCGCGCCTGCAACGGCCGCAGCTGGGCTTCCAGCTCCACGGCCGTGAACCGGGGGGTGATGAACTGGGGGCAGTTCCAGTCGAAGGCCTCCACCCGGATGCGGAAGAGCCGCTCCACCTCCCCGGCAGCCTCCGGTGCCAGCTGCTCCGCCAGCTGGGGATCATCAGCGAGCGGCACCACCTGCGCTTCCCCGTCGATCTTGAGCCGGCGACGGGCCGCGTAATCCATCAGGAACAACGCCACCCGCGGATCGCGGCGCAGATGGCCGGCGGTGAGCAGCTGGCGATTGCCGCCGTAATCGGCGAACCCCAGGGTGCGCTCGTCGAGCACCCGCAGGAAGCCCACCGGCCCGCCCCGGTGCTGCAGGTAGGGGGCACCCGCTTCGGTGAGGCTGGCAAGGTAGAAGCTGTCGCGGGCGCTGATGAAGGTGATCTCCCTGGCGCTGAGGCGATCGGATGCCGGAGCCGGGGGGACGCCCTGGCTCTGGCCATAGGCCTGGAGCTGGGCCTCGCCCACGGCGGGGGTCAGATGGCGATGCAGGTAGTGCTGGCTCATGGGGATGGCTCCGTTCAGGCCTCCAGGCCCTTCATGGGCACGTAGCCCGGCAGCGCCTTGATCCGCCCGATCCAGGCGCAGACGTTGGGATAGGGGGCCAGATCGATGCCGCCGTCCGGGGCCAGGGCCACGTAGGGGAACACGGCGATGTCGGCGATGGTGGGGCGCTCCAGCTCCAGCCACTGCCGGTGGGCCAGGTGCCGCTCCAGCTGGTCGAGGAGGAAGGCGGCCTTCTCGGTGGCCCGCTCGATCGGGATCGCCTTGACGCCGAACAGATGGTGCAGCCGGGCACTTTCCGGGCCCTGGCGCACCTCACCGGCGGCGGTGGAGAGCCAGCGCACCACCCGGGCCTGGCCGAGGGGATCGGCGGGCAGCCAGAGGTCATCCTCCTGGCGGGCCGCCAGGTAGAAGAGGATCGCCTGGGCGTCGGAGAGGGTGGTGCCGTCCTCCTGGAGCACGGGCACCTGGCCGAAGGGATTGAGGGAGAGGAACGCCTCCCCCTTGTGTTCGCCGGCCATCAGATCGACGCGGACCCAGTCGTAGTCGAGCCCGAGCAGTTCCAGGAGCAGGCGCACCTTGTAGCTGTTGCCGGAGAGTTCGTGGCCGTGGAGCTTGAGCATCGGGGCGAGGGATGGGGGGCCGGGGATGCGGACAGCCTGAGTAGACAGACCAGTCTGCGCATCCAAAGGTAGCAGACCTTTCTGTCTACTCACTAGATTGGGCCTACTGCAGCAGAATCCATGCCAGCGAGCGGCGCCACCACCAGGACCTCCGCCAAGCGGGACGCGCTGCTGGACACGGCCGAAGGGCTCTTCGCCCGCCACGGCTACCGGGCCGTGGGCATCGACGCGGTGCTGGCCGCGGCCGGGGTGGCCAAGATGACCCTCTACAAGCACTTCCGATCCAAGGAGGAGCTGATCGCCGCGGTGCTGGAGCGCCGCGGCAACGCCATCGCCGCGGGGCTGGCCAAGCGGATCGCCGCGGCGCCGGAGGACCCCGGGACGCGCCTGCTGGCGGTGTTCGACTGGCTCGAGCAGGCGGTGCGCTCGCCGGCGTTCCACGGCTGCCTGTTCATCAAGGCCGCCAGCGAGTACCCCGCTGCGGAGGATCTGCCCCGGCAGGCGGCCGAGGCCTTCAAGCAGGGTTGCCGCGACCTGCTGGAAGGGCTCTGCCGTGATCTCGCCGTCGCCGACCCGGAGGGTCTGGCCCGCCAGCTGCAGCTGCTGTTCGAAGGCGCCCTGGTGGTGGCCTTCCTGCAGCGGACTCCCCTGGCCGGCGCCGATGCCCGGCGGGCCGCCGAAGCTCTGGTGGCCTCGGCACCGCGAGCGGGCGAGGCCACCGGGGAGCCACGGTGACAAGCCCTGGCGGGCGCCCTGCAACCGGGGGACCGCCGCCTCGGCGCGTGCAGCCCGACGTTCGTCCGGGAGATCCACTACCGGCTGAGTGCCGCTGACGCCAACGGCGTCCAGATCCCCATCGCCGGCTCCGGCTCCGCCGTCAGCTACACCAATGGGGGCTACCAGGTCTCCTACGACATGGTGCCGGCGATCCACAGCAGCCGGGAAGGGGATGCGGTGGAGCTCTGCCTGAGCTTGCTGCCGGATTGCAGCGGGGCTCCCCGCGGCGACGGGCGCGGTCGCATCAACCGGGCCCGCCATCTGCGCACCGGCGGCGCCTGGACCCTGCCGGACAGCCAGCACAGCTGCGGCGGCGCCTGAAGCGGCCGCAGCCGTGCTGGCCCCACCCCTGCCTTTCGTCAGTTGCGGCGCCCACCCCGCCGGCGGGAGGGTGGGCGCGACCGCAGGACAGCCCCCCGATGCTCCCCTGGTTTCTGGCCGCCGTCACCCTGGCGGTGGCGGTGCTGACGGCCTTTCCCCTGGGCCGCCACCTCTGGCAGGTCTTCGACGACCGCCCCCAGCCCGCCTGGGACCCCTGGCTGCTGCCGCTGGAGACGGGGCTGCTGCGCTGGATCGGCGACCGGGGCCAGCCGGCGGCCACGGCCTGGGCCTACCTGCAGCCCTTCCTGGTGGCCAACGCCTGCTTCGGCGGCCTGGCCTTCCTGCTGCTGGCCTTCCAGCCCCCCTGGCTGAACCCCCTGGGCTGGCCCGGCCTGCGCTGGGACCTGGCCCTGCACACCACCCTCTCTTTCCTCACCAACACCGATCAGCAGCACTACGTGCCTGAGCAGACCCTGGGCACCTTCGCCCAGCTGGGGGTGATCCAGTTCCTGATGTTCGTCTCGGCGGCCAGCGGCCTGGCGGTGGGCTTCGCGGTGATCCGCGGCCTCTGCGGCCTGCCCCTGGGCAACTTCCATCGCCAGCTGGTGCGGGCCCTCACCCGGGTGCTGATCCCCGGCAGCCTGCTGCTTGCCGTGCCGCTGCTGTTCTGCGGTGTGCCGATGACCCTGGCCGATCCCCTGCGGATCACCACCCTGGAGGGGGGCAGCCAGCTGCTGATCCGCGGCCCGGTGGCCCTGTTCGAGGCGATCAAGCAGCTGGGTGAGAACGGCGGCGGCTTCTACGGCGCCAACTCGGCCCACCCCTTCGAGAACCCCGACGGCTTCACCAACCTGCTCAGCTGCTGGGCGATGGTGGCCATCCCGGCCGCCAGCATCGACGCCTTCGGGCGCTTTCTCGGTAACCGGCGCCAGAGCACCCTGTTGCTGCTGCTGGTCACGGCGCTGATCGCCGCTGGTTCCGCCCTGGCGATGGCGGCCGAACAGGGGGGCAACCCGGCCCTGTCGGCCTGGATCAGCGGCCCGAACCTGGAGGGCAAGGAGCTGCGCTTCGGGGCCGGACTGACGGCGTTCTGGGCCGTTCTCACCACCGGCTCGATGACGGGAGCGGTCAACGGCGCCATGGATTCGCTGCTGCCGCTCTCCAACCTGGTGGCCCTGTTCAACCTGTTCCTGCAGGTGGTCTTCGGCGGCCAGGGCACCGGCATCGCCTACCTGCTGGTGTTCATGGTGCTGGCGGTGTTCCTCACCGGACTGATGGTGGGCCGGACACCTGAATTCCTGGGCCGCAAGGTGGAGAAGGCGGAAGTGGTGTGGAGCAGCCTGATCCTGCTGATCCACCCGGTGTTCGTGCTGCTGCCCGCGGCGTTCACCATGGCCGGAGCCACGGACCTGGCGGGGATCAGCAACCCCGGGCCCCACGGCATCAGCCAGGTGGTCTACGAGTACGCCTCGGCGGCGGCCAACAACGGCAGCGGCATGGAGGGCCTGGGGGACGGCAGCCTCTGGTGGAACCTCAGCACCAGCGTCAGCCTGGTGGGGGGCCGCTACCTGCCGATCGCCGCCCTGGTGCTGCTGGCCGACGGCTATGCCCGCAAGCCGGCGCTGCCGCCGGGCCCCGGCACCCTCGCCACCGACACCAGCCTGTTCACGGTGGTGGTGGCGGTGGTGCTGGTGATCCTCGGCGCCCTCACCTTTTTCCCCGTGCTCGCCCTCGGGCCGATCGCCGACGGCCTGCTCCTCGCCACCTGATTCGACCCGCCATGACCTCCCTGCCGGCCCGCACCCTCTTTCCCCGCATGCCGCGGGGCCGCCGCGACCAGCGGCGCTACACGCCCCGACCCCGCCAGAAGGGCCTGGTGCGCCGCGCCGCCCTGCAGGCGTTCGTGAAGCTCGATCCCCGCACCGCCGCCGCCAATCCGGTGATGTTCGTGGTCTGGTGCGGCACGGTCGTCTGCCTGCTGGCCACCGTTAGCCCGGGTCTGTTCGGCGACGGCAAGGAGGCCTCCGGCCGGCTGTTCAACGCCCTGGTGAGCCTCACCCTGCTGGCCACCCTGCTGTTCGCCAACTTCGCCGAGGCCCTGGCGGAAGGCCGGGGCAAGGCCCAGGCCGATGCCCTGCGCCGCACCCAGGCCCGCACCCAGGCCCGGCTGCTCGATCCCGCCGGCGGCGAACGGCTGGTGGATTCCTCCAGCCTGCGCAAGGGGGACGTGGTGCTGGTGGCAGCCGGCGACACGATCCCCGCCGATGGCGAGGTGATCGAGGGGGTGGCCTCGGTGGATGAGTCGGCGATCACCGGCGAATCGGCGGCGGTGCTCAAGGAGGCCGGCTCCGACGTGGCCAGCTCGGTGACGGGCGGCACCCGGATCCTCTCCGACCAGCTCACCATCCGCATCAGCGCCGATCCGGGCAAGGGCTTCATCGACCGGATGATCGCCCTGGTGGAGGGGGCCGAGCGCACCAAGACCCCCAACGAGATCGCCCTGACGGTGCTGCTGGCGGTGCTCACCCAGGTGTTCCTGATCGCCGTGGCCACCCTGCCGCCCCTGGCCGGCTACCTCAAGGAACCCACCCCGGTGGTGACCCTGGTGGCGCTGCTGGTGGCCCTGATCCCCACCACCATCGGCGGACTGCTGTCGGCCATCGGCATCGCCGGCATGGACCGGGTGGCCCAGTTCAACGTGATCGCCACCTCAGGCAGGGCCGTGGAGGCCTGCGGCGACATCAACACCCTGGTGCTCGACAAGACAGGCACCATCACCCTCGGCAACCGGCTGGCGGAGGAGTTCCTGCCGGTGGGCGGCCACCGCGAGGCGGAGCTGGCGGAGGTGGCCCTGGCGGCCAGCTGCTTCGACCAGACCCCCGAAGGCCGCTCGATCGTGCGGCTGGCGGAGCAGCGCGGCGCCGTGCTGCCCTTCGCCGCGGAGCAGGCCACGGGCCTCGACTTCTCGGCCCGCACCCGCATGAGCGGCAGCGACGACCCCGCCGGGATCGAATTCCGCAAGGGGGCCGTCGACGCCATCAAGGGGTTCGTGCGCTCCCGCGGCGGCACCGTGCCCGACGACCTCGACGGGGCCTACGAGCAGGTGTCACGGCTCGGCGGCACCCCCCTGGCGGCCTGCCGCGGCAACGCCATCCTCGGCGTCATCTATCTCAAGGACATCATCAAGCCGGGCATCCGGGAGCGGTTCGACCAGCTGCGCCGCATGGGGATCCGCACCGTGATGCTCACCGGCGACAACCCGATCACCGCCGGGGTGATCGCCCGGGAGGCCGGTGTCGACGACTTCATCGCCGAGGCCACCCCCGAGGACAAGATCGCCGTGATCGACCGGGAGCAGAAACTGGGCAAGCTCGTGGCCATGACCGGCGACGGCTCCAACGATGCCCCGGCCCTGGCCCAGGCGAACGTGGGCGTGGCCATGAACTCCGGCACCCAGGCCGCCAAGGAGGCGGCGAACATGGTGGATCTCGACAGCGATCCCACCAAGCTCATCGACATCGTGACGATCGGCAAGCAGCTGCTGATCACCCGCGGCGCCCTGACCACCTTCTCCCTGGCCAACGACGTGGCCAAGTACTTCGCGATCCTGCCGGCCCTGTTCGCCGGGGTGGGCCTCGGCCCCCTCAACCTGATGGGGCTGGCCAGTCCCCAGTCGGCGATCCTCTCGGCGATGGTGTTCAACGCCCTGATCATCCCGGCCCTGGTGCCCCTGGCCCTGAAGGGGGTGGAGTTCCGGCCCCTCAGCGCCGACCAGCTGCTGCGGCGCAACCTGCTGCTCTTCGGCCTGGGCGGCGTGATCACCCCCTTCGTGGGCATCAAGGCGATCGATCTGGCGATCGGCGCCCTGGGGCTCCTCTGAGCCGGCCGGGCCCGCGCCCTCCGCCCATCCGCTCCGCACTCTCCCCTCCACCGCTGCACGTCTTCCCGATGGATCTGCTCAAGCGACCGCTGTTCTGGCTGCCCCTGCTGCTTGCCGCCGGCACCGTGCTGCTCGCCCCCCTGCAGCGGGGCCGCCTGGACAGCCTGCAGAGCCATGCCCTGGCCCTGCTGATCAGCGTCACCCTGGCCCTCTCGGCCTATCTGTTCACCGCCATGGTCCGCCCGGAGAAATTCTGATGAACGCCCTTTCCCGCCTCGGCCAGGGCCTGTGCCTCACCCTGGTGCTCTGGCTGCTCACCGTCGTGGTGATCACCGTGCCGATGCTCGGTCTGGCCCGCATCGCCGCCCCCCGGCAGGCCGAGGGGAGCCTGGTGCGCGTCGATGGGCGCGTGGTGGGCTCGGCCCTGATCGGGCAGGCCTTCGCGGGCGATCGCTACCTGCAGGGGCGGCCCAGCGCCGTGGCCTACGGCAGCGGCGATCCCCCCAGCTCGGGCCCCAGCAACCTGGCCCCCGGCAACCCCGCCCTGGCCCAGCGGGTCGCGGCGGAGGTCGTCGTCTGGTCCGAGCGCGGCGTGGGCAGTGTGGCCGCCGATCTGCTCACCAGCTCCGGGTCGGGCCTCGACCCCGACATCAGCCTGGCGGCGGCCCGGCAGCAGCTGCCGCGGATCGCCGCCGCCCGCCGGCTGCCGCCCGACCGCCTGGAGGCCCTGCTGGAGCGCCACAGCCACCGGCCCTTGCTCGGCCTGGCGCGGCCGCCGCTGGTGAACGTGCTGGCCTTCAACCTCGCCCTGGACGAGCTGGTGCCTTGATCCGCTCCAGCCGCGGCCGGGGCCGCCACAAGGTGTTCATCGGCATGGCCCCGGGCGTGGGCAAGACCTGCCGCATGCTCCAGGAGGGCCGTGAGCTGCTCAAGGAGGGCACCGACGTGGTGATCGGCCTGCTCGAGACCCACGGCCGCCAGGAAACGATCCGCCAGGCCGAAGGGATGGAGCAGGTGCCCCGCAAGCGCCTGCTCTACCAGGGGGTGACCCTGGAGGAACTGGACGTGGCCGCCGTGCTGGAGCGCCGGCCCCAGCTGGTGCTGGTCGACGAGCTGGCCCACACCAACATCCCGGGCAGCGAACGCCGCAAGCGCTGGCAGGACGTGGAGGCCCTGCTGCTCTCCGGTCTCGATGTGTACTCCACCCTCAACATCCAGCACCTGGAGAGCCTCAACGATCTGGTGGCCGAGCTCACCGGGGTGGTGGTGCGGGAGCGGATCCCCAACCGGGTGCTGGAGCAGGCCGACGAGGTGGTCCTGGTGGACGTCACCCCCGAGACCCTCCAGGAGCGCCTGCGGGAGGGCAAGGTCTATGCCCCGGAGAAGGTCCCCCAGGCCCTGGCCAACTTCTTCCAGCGACGCCACCTGGTGGCCCTGCGGGAGCTGTCGCTGCGGGAGGTTGCCGACCGGGTGGAGGAGGAGGAGCCCACGGCGGCGGGCCTGCGGGAGCGGGTGATGGTCTGCTTGTCGGCCTATCCGAGCGCGACCCGGCTGCTGCGGCGCGCCGCCCGCCTGGCCAGCACCATGGACGCGCCGCTGCTGGCCCTCACCATCCAGGATCCCGGCCGCTTCCTCAGCCGGGAGGAGACCCTGCGGCTCGAAGCCTGCGCCACCCTGTGCGAGGACGTGGGCGGCACCTTCCTGCGCATCGACAGCAGCGACGTGCTGGGCACCATCGCCCGGGTGGCCCGCGAGCGGCGCATCAGCCAGATCGTGCTGGGGCAGACGCTGCGCTCCCGCTGGCAGGTGCTGCTGCGCCGGCCGATCTCGGAACGGCTGCAGCAGCAGCTGCGGGGGCTGAGCATCGATCTGCACCTGATCTCCGACACCACGGCGCCGGGCCCCGACGGGGAGCCATGATCAGTCCCGGCCCGGCCGGCGAGACGGGCCGCCTGCGCCGGCTGGCCCGATCCCCGGGGCCGCCCTGGGCGCTCACCGGCCTGATCCTGCTGCTGGAGCTGGCCACGCCGCCCCACATCGTCTTCGGCTACCTCTACGTGATCCCGCTGGTGATCGGGGCCCCCCAGCGCAAACGCCGCGATGCCCTCGCCTTCCTGGCGCTCTGCTGCGGGCTGACCCTGGTGAACCTGGTGGTGCCGGTGCCGGATCCCGACTGGAGGGCGGTGCTGGTGGATCGCCTGCTGGTCTGTCTGGCCCTGACCGTGACCACCTTCCTGTGCCTGCACAACCGCCACCTGCTGCGGCAGCAGGTGGACCTGGAGGTGCGGCTGGCCCAGGCGGACCTGCGCCGGGACATGATCGCCACCCTCGCCCACGACCTCAAGACCCCCGTGCTGGGCACGATCGCCACGGCCCGGATGATGGAGCTCGAGGCGAGTCCGAGTCCGGGGGGCCTGCTGGAGCGGGGCCTCGTCGCCATCCTCGCCAGCCAGGAGCGGAGCCTGCGGCTGATCGAGGACCTGCTGCGGCTGTTCCGCGCCGACCAGGAGGGCCTCAGGCTGCAACCGGAGAGCTGCGACCTGGGGCGCCTTGCCGCCGAGGCGATCGAGGCCGTGGGTCCGATCGCCCGCGAGCGGGAGGTGACCCTGATCCAGCGCCAACCCACCGGCCCAGGCCGCCTCACCCTGGCGGGGGATGCCGGCGGCCTGCGGCGGCTGCTGGAGAACCTGCTGCTCAATGCCATCAACCACAGCCTTCGGGGCGAGCGCGTCTGGGTCGACCTGCAGCGCCAGCAGGGCCAGGCGGTGGTCACCGTCAGCGACCGGGGCCAGGGCTTCCCCGAAGCGAGCCTGCCCCACCTGTTCGAGCGCTTCTACCAGAGTGATCCGGAGCAGCGGGGCAGCGGACTGGGCCTCTATCTCTCCCGACAGATCACCGAAGCCCATGGGGGCCGCATCCGGGCCAGCAACCTGCCCGCCGGAGGGGCCAGCATCGAGGTGCGCCTGCCGATTGAGGAGCCGCCGGGCTGATGCGGGTGCTGCTGATCGAGGACGACGAGGCGTTCCGGGTGGGGATCGAGGCGTTCCTGCTGCGCCTGGCATCGGTCACCGCCGTCCGTTCGGTGAGCGACGGCGAGCAGGGCCTGGAGGCCCTGGCGGAGGCCCCGGCCGATGTGGTGGTGCTCGACATCGGCCTGCCCGGGCTGGGGGGCCTGGAGACCTGCCGGCGGATCAGCGACGGCTTCGACCTGCCCGTGCTGGTTCTCACCAGCCAGGATGACAGTCGCTGGGTGCAGCGGCTGTGGGACGCCGGCGCCAGCGGCTATCTCCACAAGGCGGAGGCCTTCGCGCACCTGGAAACGGCCCTGACCAGCGTCGAACAGGGGGCCAGCTGGTGGGACCGCTCCGCCACCCGGGCCCTGCGCACCCGGGACACCCCTGCCGCCGCCGGCCCGCCGGAGGCCTCCCTGGCGCTGCTGACGCCACGGGAGCGGGAGGTGCTGGCGGCCATGGCCGGCGGTCTCACCAACCGCCAGATCGCCACCAGCCTCGGCCTCGGCACCGGGACGGTGCGGGTGTATCTGCACACGATCTTTCAGAAGCTGCAGGTGAGCAACCGCACCCAGGCGGCGCTGAAGTTCCTGGATCCGGGCTGACCGACGATCCACCCCGTGGCGCCGGATGCAACGCTTCGCACCGATGGGGTGGCCGCCCGTCGGACGCTGCCTAACCTCCCGGCAACTCCCCCCCGAGCGATGGCCGAGTCTCTGATGCAGGATCCCAGCGGCGGATCCTCCCTGAAGGTGATCGAGGCCGTGAAGCAGGGCTGGCAGGCCTTCACCCGGGCCCCCTTGGTGTTCATCGGCTTCACCCTGCTGGCGGGTGTGCTGAGCAGCATCTGCTCCCTGATCCAGGGCCAGGTGGACCCCGACGAGGCCGCCGTGGTGACGGCGGTGGACGTGGTCCGGCTGGTGGTGGGCTCGATCCTGAGCGTGCTGGTGAGCCTGTGGAGCACCACGGGCCTGGTCCGCGGTGCCTGGAGCGCCCTTTCGGGCGGAAAGCCGGCCATGGGCACCTTCACCCGCTGGGATGGGCCGGCCAGCTGGCGGCTGTTCCGCAACGGCCTGGCCCTGGGGATCCTGATGATCGCGATCCTGATGGTGGGGGCCCTGGTGGGGGTCGCCGCTGCCCAGCTCAACCAGATCCTGGCCGTGCTTCCGTTCCTGGCGGCCTTCACGCTGCTGATCTACCTGGCGGTCAACCAGAAGTTCATGGCCCAGATCGCCCTGCTGGAGGGCCGCGGACCGATCGACTCCATCAACCGGGGCCGCACCCTGCTCGATCCCCAGTGGGGCTCGGTGCTGCTGCTGGCCCTGGTGGAATTCGCCATCGTGCTGGTGGGCCTGCTGGCCTGCTTCGTGGGGCTGCTGGTGGCGGTGCCGGTGGTTCTCTGCACCAGCACGGCCGCCTATCGCCAGGTGTTCGGCAGCGAGGATCTCACCGGCCTGCTGGCGGAGCCGGCGGCCTGAGCCAGGCGGCGCAGGGTGCCGATGGTGGCAGCCAGTTCGGAGTCTGCAGCCCAAGCCGGCAGGTCGAAGGCGGACTGATTACGCTTCTCAGGGTGATGGAGTGCTCCAGGCACTCTGCAACCCACCCATTCCGCGTCGTTTCCGACCGCGCCCATGCTCCTTCCCCTTGACGCCGGCGATGACGCCGCATCCGTGACGGAACCGGCGCTCGCGTTCATGGAGGAGCACATCCAGGCCTCCTGGGTCGTCAACGCCGCCACCTGGACCCGGGCCGTGCGCCGCGGCGAGATCCTCAGTCGCGTCAGGGTGACCAACGGGGCGATCCTGGAGGCGATCAATGACTGCGCGCCCGCCACCCTGCTGGATCTGGGCTGCGGCGAGGGCTGGCTGACCCACCACTGCGCCCGCCAGGGCATCGCGGTGCTCGGGACCGACGCGGTGGCCGAACTCACCACCATCGCTGCCGAAGATGCACCGGATGGCGCCCGCTTCCGGACGCTTTCGCACCAGCAGATCGGCGCCGGCAGCCTGAACGAGCGCTTCGACGTGGTGGTGGCCAACTTCTCCCTGCTCGGGGATCGCAGCCTCGACGAGTTGTTCGCGGCGCTGCCGGCCCTGCTGGCGCCCGACGGCAGCGTCCTCGTCCAGACGCTGCACCCGATGCTGATCTGCACCGACCATCCCTACGAGGACGGCTGGCGGGAGGGCTCCTGGGCCGGGTTCTCCCCGGCCTTCCGCACGCCGGCGCCCTGGTTCTTCCGGACCCTGGAATCCTGGGTTCGGCTGTTCCAGCGCCATGGCCTGGTGGTCCGGGAGCTGCGCGAACCGCTTGATCCCCTCAGCGGCCAGCCCGCCTCGGTGATCTTCCGCGCCACCCTCTGAACCGACGCCTGAACCGACGCCCGACTCTGCGGGCGCCGGCTCAGCGCAGGCAGGCCATCGGATGGCGCGGCGCCACCCCCAGGGCCTTGGCCACCCCGGGATGGCACACGGCCCCGTCCACGGTGTTCAGGCCGCTGAGAAGCTCGGGCCGGTCGGTGACCGCTTCCAGCAGGCCCCTTCCCGCCATCACCAGGATGTAGGGGAGCGTGACACTCACCAGCGCCTCGGTGGAGGTGAAGGGCACGGCGCCGGGCATGTTGCCCACCGCGTAATGCTGCACCCCGTGGATGGTGACCACCGGATCGGTGTGGGTGGTCTCGCGGCTGGTGGCGATGCAGCCGCCCTGGTCGATGGCCACATCCACGATCACCGACCCGGGCCGCATCCGCTGCACCAGCTCCTCGCTCACCAGGGTGGGGGCCCGGCCGCCGGGCAGGAGCACGGCGCCGATCAGCAGGTCGGTCCCCGGCACCAGCCGCTCGATCAGGCTGCGGCTGCTCACCAGGCTGGTCATGCGGCCGCGTCGGTCGGATTCCAGGCCCCGCAGGCGGTGGGGCGAGCGATCCAGCAGGAACACCTCCGCATCCATGGCCGCGGCGATGCGGGCCGCGTTCCAGCCCACGGTGCCGGCCCCCAGCACCACCACCCGCGCCGGCCGCACGCCGGTGCAGCCGCCCATCAGCACACCCCGCCCGCCGTGGGGCTTCTCCAGCAGGTGGGCCCCCACCTGGGCCGCCAGCCGGCCGGCCACCTCACTCATCGGGGCCAGCAGCGGCAGGCTGCCGTCCTCGAGCTGCACGGTTTCGTAGGCCACCGCCGTGGTGCCAGCCTCCAGCAGGGCCTTGCCCACCTCGGGGTAGGCCGCCAGGTGCAGGTAGGTGAACAGCACCAGATCGCTGCGCAGAAAAGCGAACTCCTGCGGCTGCGGTTCCTTCACCTTCACCACCAGGTGGGCGGCCCAGGCCTCCTCGCAGCTGACGATGCGGGCCCCGGAGGCGCGGTAGTCGTCGTCGCTGATGCCGGCCCCCAGGCCCGCCCCCTCCTGGACGCGCACCTCCATGCCCTGGGACACCAGCTCATGGACGCCGTCGGGGGTGAGGGCCACCCGCTGTTCGTCGCGCTTGATCTCCGTGGGCACACCGATGCTCGCCATCGGAGAGGCCAGGGGTGCCGGGCCGGGAGCTGGCATGGGGCAGGAAGGATTGCCGCCCGGAGGCGATCGTGGCCAAACCCTAGGCCGAGGCGATGGGCATCCGCCAGCCGGTGCCGAAGGCCCGGTCGCTCACCTTGAGCACCGGAGCCGCCTGGCGCCGCTTGAACTCGGCCCGCCGCAGCAGGCTGGCCACCCGGGCCACCAGGGCCGGATCGGCCCCCTCGGCCACCAGTTCCTCCGGGGTGCGCAGCTCCTCGATCGAGGCCTTCAGCAGGGGGTCGAGCACTCCGTAGTCGGGCAACGAATCGCTGTCGCGCTGGTCGGGACGCAGTTCGGCGCTGGGGGGTTTGGTGCGGATCGCCGCGCCGATCAGCTCGCCGTCGGTCGGCAGGCCCAGGGCGGCCCGGCAGGGGCCGGAGGCCTCGCCATCCAGCCACTCACAGAGGCCGAAGACGGTGGTCTTGTAGAGATCGCCGATCACCGACAGTCCGCCGTTCATGTCGCCGTAGAGGGTGCAGTAGCCCACCGCCAGCTCCGACTTGTTGCCGGTGGAGAGCAGCAGGCCCCCCTTCTGGTTGGCCACCGCCATCAGCAGCGTGCCGCGGATCCGGGACTGCAGGTTCTCCTCGGTGACCCCGGCCGGAGGCGCCCCCAGGGCGGGGGGAAGGGCGGCGGCGAAGGCCTCCATCAACGGCGCGATCGGCAGGGTGGCGGTGGCCAGCCCGAGCCGCCGGGCCAGGTCGTCGGCATCGTCGAGGGAACCGGCCGAGCTGAAGGGGGAGGGCATGCGCAGCACCTCCACCTGGGCGGGGCCGAGGGCCGCGGCGGCGATCACCGCCACCAGCGCCGAATCGATGCCGCCGCTCAGCCCCAGCAGGGCCCGCTGGAAGCCGCACTTGGCGGCGTAGTCCCGCACCCCCAGCACCAGCACCCGCAGCAGCTGCTCCCAGGGGTCCGGTGGCGCTGCGGCGGTGGTCGTGGCGGGCGTCGTGGTTGGCGTGGCGTCCCAGACGGCCAGGTCCTCGGCGGCGCAGGCCAGCCGCAGCAGGGGCCTGCCTGCGCGGTCCACCACGAAGCTGGCGCCGTCAAAGACCAGTTCGTCGTTGCCGCCCACCTGGTTGAGGTAGACCACAGGCTCCCCCAGCCGGGCCGCCGCCCGGGCCGCCAGCCCCTGGCGCACCTCCCCCTTGCCGCGGCCGAAGGGGGAGGCCGAGAGGTTGAGCAGCAGGTCGATCCGGCCGGGCGCCAGATCGGCGATCGGATCCACCGCGTCCGGCCAGCGGCTGCGGAGGTTCTCCTCCACCCAGAGGTCCTCGCAGATGGTCAGGCCCAGGCGCCAGGGGCGGCCACCCGCCTCCAGTTCCAGCACCGCCGGGGCGTCGCCGGGCAGGAAGTAGCGGCGTTCGTCGAAGACGTCGTAGCTGGGCAGCAGGCGCTTGCGGCAGACGATCCGCCAGCCGCCCCGCTCCACCAGGGCCAGGGCGTTGTGCAGCCCCGGCTGGCGCCGGCCGGCCAGCGGCTCGGCCACCCCGACCAGCAGGGCCAGTCCGTCTGGGCAGGCCGCCGCCAGGGACGCCAGGACCCGCTCCTGGCGCTGGATCAGGGCGGGCCGCAGCAGCAGGTCCCGCGGCGGGTAGCCCCACAGCGACAGCTCGGGGGTGAGCAGCAGGTCGGCGCCGCCGGCGCGGGCCCGATCGGCCGCCGCCAGGATCCGGTGGCCGTTGCCCTCCAGGTCGCCCACCAGGGGATTGAGCTGGGCCAGGGCGAGGCGCATCAGGGCTCGGAGAGGCCGTAGAGATTGTGCTGCAGCAGCACCGGCCAGAGTTCGGACGGTACCTGGGCCGGATCGGGCTGGGCCCGGATCCGGGAACTGGCGCTGGGGGGGATCGCCAGGGGCAGCAGGTCGAGGGTCGCCCCCAGCCCCCGCAGCCGCTCCAGATCCGCCGCCTGCAGCGGCCAGCCCTGACGGCGGGCGATGCCGAGCCGGCAGCCGCGCAGCAGCTCCTCGGCCCGCCTCCAGCGGTGGATCTGGCCCGCCAGGTCGCTGCCCACCACGAAGACCAGCTCCCGGTCAGGCCAGCGGGCCCTGGCCCGCTCCAGGGTCTCCACCGCCCAGGGGCTGCTGAGCTCCTGCTCCAGGCTGAGCCGCGGGTCGTCGATGGCGGCCACCAGGGCGCCCAGCAGGGCCGTACGCACCTCCAGGGGGGCGCCATGCTGCTTGAGGGGGTTGTCGCTGGCCCAGGTGAGCACCTGGGGGAACAGGCCCAGCAGCCCCTCCAGCAGGGCTCGGTGGCCGCGGGTGGGGGGGTCGGCGCTGGTGCCGAACAGGGCGAGACGGGTCAACGGGGCGTCCGTGCCGGCGGTCGTCACGGCTGCAGGCCGCCGCCGGCGGTCCCCTCCGCCCCCTGCTGCTGCCATTCGCTCAGCCAGCGCCGGGTCTCCGGGTCCTGCCGCACCAGCCGGCGCAGCAGGGCCCCCGGCTGGCCCGCGGCGGTGGTGCTGCGCAGCAGCTCGGCGGCGGCCAGACGGCCCGTGCGCCGGGTGGTGTGGACCGCCAGGGCCGCCTGGGCCAGGGCCACCGGCGCCGCCGGCGCCAGGCTCAGCCCGCCGCTCAGGGGGGCTGCCAGCAGCAGCAGCTGGCGCAGACCGCCGAGCAGCAGCTGCAGGCCCAGCTGGGCGCCCCCCAGCAGGGCGTTGTGGCCGCCCAGACGGGCCAGCAGGGTGCGGGCACCGCTGCGGGTCATCGGCAGGCCGTAGAGCTGGCAGAGCTGCACCACCAGGGCGCTGTCGCAGGCCAGACCGCCGGCCAGATCGAGCAGCAGCAGCGGGTTGGCCGCCACCCCCGTGGCCTTGAGGGCCGCGAAGCGGCCGATCAGGCCCTGGGCCTGGCGGCGGCCGTGGCGCAGCCGGCAGCGGTGCAGGGCCTGGCTGAAGCGGTCAGCGGCCCGCAGGGCGTTGAGGGCCAGCAGCAGCTCCCCGTGGCGTTCCAGCAGGCCGGTGAGCTCCCGGCGCAGGGGCTCCACCCGGGGCGGGGCCGCCTCGCTGCGCACGCGGCCATCGGGGCGCAGGCGGGCCGCCCGGGGGGCGGCCGCCACCGGCAGGGGCCGCAGCTGGCGGGCCCCCGGCGGCAGGCGCCGGCCGATGCTGGCGATCAGGGCGTCCCGCTCGGCCTCCGGCCAGCAGTCGCTGCGGTTGAGCACCAGCAGCAGGGGCTTGCCGGAGGCCAGCAGGTCGTCCAGGGCCTGGGCGTCCATCACCGTGAGGTCGCTGTCGATGACGAGCAGCACCAGGTCGGCGCCCACCGCCACCCGGGCCGCCAGGCGGGAGCGGGCGGCGGCGGCGATCTCGTCGATGCCGGGGGTGTCCACGAGGTCGACCCCCTCCAGGCCGGCCACGGGCTGGCCCCAGGCCCGCTGCTGCTGACGGCGGGTGCAGCCATGGGCCACGTCGGTGGCGAAGTGGTCCTCGCCGAGCAGGGCATTGAGCAGGCTCGACTTGCCCACCCCCACCCGGCCGAACACCGCCACCCGCGGCCGACGGCGCCGCAGGCGCTCCAGCTGGCGGTCGAGGCTGGCCAACTCCGGCGCCAGGGCCGCCTGCTCCCGGCCGCTGAGCACCAGTTCCGCGCGCCAGCGGGCCAGCAGCTGGCGGCAGCGCTCGGCGGCGGGGGGGGCGGCGATCGCCGCTGCCGGTGCCGCCGTCGTCATGGGGCGGTCTCCGCGGCGGAGGCGGGCCGGCGCCACCAGCCCGCCAGCACCGCCAGCACGGCCTCGGGCCCGATCACCCCCACGAAGCCGCCGAATTCATCGACCACCACGCGAACCCCGGAGCCGTTGCGGCGGAAGCTGGTGAGCAGCCGGTCGGCCCGGATCATCTCCGGCACGAACTCCACCGGTTCGCAGAGATCGGCGGCCTGGCTGGCCCCCCGTCCCTCCACCAGGGCGGTGAGCAGCTGCTCGCGGCTGGCCACCCCCAGCACCTCGTCCACCTCCTCCCCCAGCACCACCCACCAGGCGGTGGTGTGGCGCAGCAGGGTGGAGCGCTGCTCATCGAGGCTCTGGTGGCCCGCCAGGGTGGGGGCCGACACCCGGGGCAGCATCAGGTCCCGGGCGGTGAGGTCGTTGAGCTGGAACACCTTGGCGATCATGGCGGCCTCGTCGGCCTCGATCTGGCCCTTCTGGGAACCCAGCCGGGCCAGCAGGCGGATCTCCTCCTCGTCGGTGCTGATCTCGTTCTCGGCCGTGATCGCCGGCAGGATCCGCTCCAGCAGCAGCACCAGGGGCAGCATCAGCTTGGTGAACAGCCCAAGCCCGGGGGCGACCGCCAGGGACACGGGCAGGGCCAGCTTGCTGCCGATCGCCTTGGGCAGGATCTCCCCCAGCAGGATCACCAGCACGGTGAGGGCCACCGAGAACAGGGGCAGGGCCGGGCCGCTGACGCCGTAGCGGGCAAAGACGACGCTGGCGAAGCCGCCCACCATCAGGCTGCCGAAGATGTTGAACATGTTGTTGGCGATCACCAGCACCGCCAGGGTGCGGCCGAGGCGCTGACGCAGGGCCTCCAGCCGGCGGGCGCCCGCCACCGGACGGGGGCGGCTCGCCAGTTCATGCACCTTCACCGGATTGACGGTGAGCAGGGCCGCCTCCACCCCCGAACACAGAAAGGACCCCATCAGCATCCCGACCACCGCCAGCACCAGGAGCAGGAGATCGTTCATCCGCGGCTGATCGAAACAGACAGGATCGGCACGGGCAGGTTCGGGGGGATCACGTGTATTTAATCGGCTGTGCCATCTTCTCGCTGTCCGTCCCTTCGCTTCGATGCCCCACACCGCCCCGATCGACCCCGCCCTGCTGGCCCGCCGTCGCCAGCGGTTTCTGCAGCAGCTGGGCGGCGCGGCCGCGGTGATCCCGGGGGCGGCGCTGGTGACCCACCACGCCGACGTGGAGCACAGCTTCCGCCAGAACAGCGATTTCTGGTATCTCACCGGCTTCGACGAGCCCGGTGCCGTGGCCCTGTTCCTGCCCCACCGGCCAGAGACCCCCTTCGTGCTGTTCGTCGAGGCGAAGGATCCGGGGGCCGAGGTCTGGAACGGCTTCCGCTGGGGCTGTGACGGGGCCGTCAGCCAGTTCGGCGCCGATGTGGCCCATCCCCGCGGCGAGCTGGCCGAACGGCTGGCGGAGTATCTCGAAGGTGCCGAGGGGATCGCCTTCCGGGTGGGGCGCCACCCCCAGGTGGAGCCCCTGGTGCTGGCCGCCTGGGGACGCCAGCTGGATCGGGCCCCCCGCAGCGGCAAGGCCGCCCTGGGGCTGGTGGCCCCCTGCCCTTTGCTGCACGAGCTGCGGCTGCGCAAGGAGCCGGAGGAGCTGGCCCGCCTGCGGGAGGCCGCCCGCATCTCCGCCGAAGCCCATGAACTGGCCCGGCAGGTGGCCCGGCCCGGCCTCAGCGAACGGCAGGTGCAGGCCGTGATCGAGCAGCACTTTCTTGAGCAGGGAGCGCGCGGGCCTGCCTATGGATCCATCGTGGCCGGGGGCGACAACGCCTGCGTCCTGCACTACACCGCCAACGACGACCGGCTGCGGGATGGCGACCTGCTGCTGATCGATGCCGGCTGCAGCCTCAGCGATTACTACAACGGCGACATCACCCGCACCTTCCCCGTCAACGGGCGCTTCAGCGGCGAGCAGCGGGCCCTCTACGAGCTGGTGCTGGCCGCCCAGGAGGCGGCGGTGGCGGCGGTGGCCCCGGGCCAGACCGCCGAAGGGGTCCACGACACGGCCGTGCGGGTGCTGGTGGAAGGGCTGGTGGAGCTGGGCCTGCTGAATGGGGCGGTGGACGGGCTGATCGAGCAGGGGGCCTACCGCCATCTCTACATGCACCGCACCGGCCACTGGCTGGGCCTCGACGTCCACGACGTGGGCGCCTACCGGCTCGGCGAGCACCACGTGGCCCTCGAGGCGGGCATGGTGCTCACGGTGGAGCCCGGCCTCTACGTCAGCGACCGGCTGGCGGTGCCCGAGGGCCAGCCCGCCATCGAAGAGCGCTGGAAGGGGATCGGCATCCGCATCGAGGATGACGTGGCGGTGAGCGACCACGGCCACGAGGTGCTCACCGCCGCCGCCCTCAAGGCGCCGGCGGCGATGGAACGCTGAACAGCTCCAGCACCTGGGTGGTGGAACCCAGGAGGCGGTCGGCCCCCGCCTGGCGCAGCTGGTGCTCGTAGCGCTGCCGCTCGGCCTCCCGGCCGGCCTGCTGCAGATGGGGCGGCGCCACGGCCAGGGCCTCAAAGCGCTGGCCGGGCACCCGGGCGCGGGCCCGGCGCACCGTCTCCACGTCGGCCACGGTGTCGCCCAGGTAGGCCACGGGCGGGGCCCCGGCCCCCAGGGGCCCACGGGCCAGGGTGGCCGCCAGGGCCAGCAGCCCGGTGGGGTCGGGCTTGTCGGGGGCCTGGCCCATGGCGACCAGGGGCGGCGCCACAAGCTCCAGCCGCTGCTCCAGCACGAAGCGGGCGGAGGGGGGCTCGGCACCGCTGACGAAGCCCCAGGCGATCCCCCGGTCGCTGAGGGCAGCGAAGAAGGGGGCGTCCACCAGCAGGGGCTCGCCGCCGATGAAGCCGCGCCAGAGGGCGGGGTCCCCCTCCGGATCGCCGCCGAAGTAGTGGTCGCTGAACACCGCCACCAACTCCTCCCAGGCGGGCAGGGGGTCGGTGCCGTGGCGACGCAGCAGCTCCATCGAGGCCTGCCAGTCGTTGTTCCAGCGGCCCTCCCCCTTGAGGGCGTCGATCACGGCGCTCTCCGGGGCCCAGCCGCTGAAATGGCGGACGGTCTCGACGATGGCGCGCCGGTAGCTGCCCGCCACATCCCTGATCACGCCGTCGATGTCGAAGAGGAGGACGGCGCGGGGGGCGGCGGAGGCGGCCAGTGGGGTTGCTGCGAATCGGCTGGTAGGTTAGGCAATTGCCGTTTCTCCTTGAGCGCCGAAACCGTGACAGCCCCTGAGAGTGCCGAGGCCGCTGCCCTGAGCGCCATCCCGGCGGCCATCGCAGCCGACACGACCGAAGGGCGTCCGGTGCTGCGCGGCGGCAGTGCCGCCCTGGCCACCGCCACCATCGACGAGGACGGGGTTCCTTCGGGCTACACCCCCAAGGCCGATGAGGGCCGCTTCCTGGTGAAGATCCTCTGGCTCCCCGACAACGTCGCCCTGGCGGTGGATCAGATCGTCGGCGGCGGGCCCAGCCCCCTCACCGCCTACTTCTTCTGGCCCCGGGAAGACGCCTGGGAAACCCTCAAGGGCGAGCTCGAGGCCAAGAGCTGGATCACCGACAACGAACGGGTCGAGATCCTGAACAAGGCCACCGAGGTGATCAACTACTGGCAGGAGGAAGGGCGCGGCAAATCCCTCGATGAAGCCAAGCTCAAGTTCCCCGACGTCACCTTCTGCGGGACCGCCTGATCCCCGGGCCTCAGGTCCCGGCGGCGTCACGTTCGAAGCCCTCGGCGGCCGCGGCCGTCTCCGGGCTGCCGAACAGGGCGGCGGCGATCGCCGGGCTGATCGTGTGGTGCGCCAGACCGGCTGCGGCCAGCCGGGCCAGATCCTGCGGCTGGCGCAGGCTGGCCACCAGCAGCCGCGTGCCGGATCCCACCCCCTCCAGGGCCCGCTGCATGGCGATCAGTTCGCCGTGGCCATCCCGGCCCAGATCGCTGATCCGCCCCAGGTAGGCGGCGATGCCATCGGCGCCCAGGGCGGCGGCCACCAGCACCTGGGCCACCTCATAACAGGCCGTGAAGGTGACCGGGACGCCTTCGGCGATCAGGTCGCGCGCCACCGCCGCCCCCTGGCGGGTGATCGGCACCTTCACGAACACCCGCTGGGGATCGAGGGCGGCCAGGGCCCGGCCGTTCGCCAGCTGCTGGTCGGCATCGCCGCCCCAGGTCTGCAGATGGATCTCCCGGCAGCCGAGGGCCGCGGCCCGTGCGCTCAGCTGCGCCATGTGGTCGAGGCGGCAGGGCTGACCGGCCCGCCGCAGCAGGGTCGGGTTGGTGGTGATGCCCTGGAACAGGCCGCTGGGCAGCCAGCGTTCCCACTCCAGGGGGTCGGCGCAGTCGAGCAGCAGACGCAGGGCCATGGGGATCAGGGGGTAGGGGCGGCCGGGGTGACGGCCCACTGCCGGTCGAGGGCCTCCAGCAGGGCGGGGCAGGCCCCCAGTGCCCGCAGGGGGCGGTGGGGTCTGGCGGCAGCAGGTTGGGCGGCAGCAGGCTGGGCCGCCGGGAGTGTCCCGTCGCGGTGATCCTCCGCCGGCAGATCGGCGGCGATCAGGGCGGCGAGGGGATCGGCGGCGGCCGCGGCCTTCAGCGGGGCGGGCTCCTGCCGGCCCTGGCGCAGGGCGACGAACAGCTCGCGGCGGCGGCGCAGCTCCAGGGGAATGGCGGCCGGCTGGCCGCAGAGCCGCTCCACCTGCAGGCGGGCGGCCCGCAGCCCCGGGGAGCTGGGTGCCGCCGGCAGAGCTGTCGGGTTGCGGGGCCAGTTCAGGGCCAACCAGCCCCCCCCGGCGCCGGCCAGGGCCAGGCCGATGGCCACCGCCCGGCCGATCGCCGGGCGCCGCCGCCGGGGAAGGGGCCCCTGGGCGGGCTCCGTTGCAGGGGGCGTCGGGGTCGCCAAAGGAGCCGGTGCGACGGGCGGCGGGGGCTGGGGTGGTGGCGGCCCGCCGCCTGGGCTGCAGACACGACCAACCGCCACGGTCACGTCGTCGCCGCTGCCCTCGCGGCTGATCCGGTCCAGCGCCGCCGGCAGGGTGCCGGCCGCCTCGGGGTCCGCCTCGCCGTCGCCGCGGGCCAGCCAGGCCGCCAGGGTGAGGAAGTCGCCGTCGGTGGCACAGGACTTGCGGATGCCGTCGGTGCAGAGCACAAGGGCGAAGTCGCCGGCCCCGCCATCGAGCCGATGCAGGCCCGCCCGGCGGGCGAACAGGGACGCCGCCCGGGGCTGGCAGAGGCTGCAGGTGGCCTCCCCGAGGGCGGTGGGCTCATTCTCCTCCTCCAGCAGCCGGGCCTGGCCGTCCGCCTCCACCCGCACCAGATCCCAGTCGCCCAGGCCGGTGTGGCCCCACCAGCGGGGGGTCATCACCACCAGGCCCAGGGTGCTGCCGTAGAGCAGGGCCTCGAAGCCGCCCTCCCCCGGATCGCCCTGCCAGTGGGCCGCCACCGCCTCCAGCCAGCCGCGCTGAATCGCCTCGGGCAGGTCCCGCTCCAGCCAGCGGCGCCAGCCCTCCTCCCCCCCGTCCAGGGGCCTGGCGGCCAGGGCGCCCTGCACCGCGGCCAGGGCCGTTTCGCAGGCCAGCCGACTGCCCACCTCGCTGCGCCGGTAGCGGCGCCCGCCATGGCCGTCGGCCACCGCCATCACCATCACCGGCTGGCCCTCGAGGCCCCGCAGCTCACGGCAGAGCACGGCGTCCTGGCAGGGCCGGCCGGCGCGGCGGTGGGCGGCCCCGGTCCGGCTGGCACCGATCGGCGCCACCCAGCGGTTCACCACACCACGGGACCGACGTCGTCGGTGGGATCGAGCACGGTGGGGGGCAGATCCGGCAGGGGGATGTTGCCCGCCGCGGGCTCCAGGGGCGTCTCGCTCACCCGGCTGGCGGGCATCGAGGCGGCCCCCACCACCGCCGTGGAAGCCCACTGGATGTACTGGGCCAGGGAGGTGGCGTTACCCGCCTGCAGCGGTCGGCGGGGGGAACGGCCCGCCGTCGCCGGCTCGCTGCCGATGAAGCGCTGCAGCACCTCCAGATCGGCGTCGTGGCCGAGGGCGATGGCCAGGCGCACCGCCTTCTGGGCCCAGGGCACCCGCCGCAGGGCCTCGAGACCGCCGGCGAAGTCATCGGTGGGCTGGCCATCGGAGATCAGCACCAGCACCGGCGGCAGGGCGCGCACCTCCATCGGCGGGGTCTGGAGCGCCGCCGCCACCAGCTTCAGGGCCTCCCCCATGGCCGTGATGCCGCCCGCCTGGAGATCGCGCCACTCCAGCTGGTCCACCGGCGTGGGGGTCTCGATGTGCCAGGCGGCATGGTCGGCGAAACTCACGGCCCGCACCAGCACCCGGGCCTCCGGGTTGTCCCGGGCGACCGCCGCCATGCCCGGCAGCGACTGGCGGATGGCCTGGTTGAGGGCCTGCATCTTGCCCGAGGCGGCCATGGAGCCGGAGCAGTCGCAGAGGTAAAGGAAATGGAGCGGCCGGTTGGCCAGCTTGACGTCGGGAAACGGCATCTCTCAGGCGGCGGGGGCTGGCGGGATGGGGCGCTGCACGGCGATCGGACCCGCCGGGGTGAGGATCCGGGTGAGTGCCGCGAGGCTACAGCTCTCGCCAGGCCCCACCGGCCAGCTGCGGCCATCGGTGGCCTCGGCGCTCCAGGCGGCGGCCGAGAGATTGCACAGCCCCAGGCGACGGGGGTCCTGGGGATGGGCCACCACCCGGGCGAGCGGCCGGCGCAGATCCTCCCCGACCAGGGCATCGAAGTGGTGGGGATGCAGCTCGTTGTCCGGGGCGGCCAGCACCGAGCCCCGTGGCAGGACCAGGGTGATCGGCTGCGGCAGGGGGCTGCCGCAGCTCCAGCACAGTGCCGGCGCGCCGGCGGCCTGGAAGTTCTCCTGGCCGCAGGCGGGGCAGAGGCTGCGTTGATCGAGGGTGCGGGCCAGCTCCTGTTTCCACTGGCCGGTGAGGGCCCGGCGCGAGGGCTGCTTCATACCGCGGCAGAAGGTCTGCTCGAACAGGGCCTGGAGGGGGCGGGGGTAGATGGGCCAGGTGATCAGGGCGGCCGCATGCTCGATCGGGTCGGGCCTGTTGCGGGCATCCACCGGATCGAAGATGAACACCGGGTCCTCGCCGCAGAGGCGCCGGCGGGCCGGCTCGTCGAGGCAGCGGATCGCCAGCTCCATCTGACCTTTGAGGGGGTCGTGGCGGGTGAGCAGCCGGAACAGCAGCACCGCCAGGGAGAAGAGATCGCTGTCGGCCCCGGGCCGTGCCTGCCCCAGCAGCACCTCCGGGGCCATGAAACCCGGGGTGCCCAGCACGGCGCCGTGGTCGGCCCCGTCCACCGCGACGTTGTCGTTGTCGCAGATGAGGATGCCGCCGCCGCCGGGCTCCAGGAAGAGGTTGCCCAGGGAGACGTCCTTGTAACAGAGGCCCGCCAGGTGCAGGGCGTGGAAGGCGTCGGCCAGGCCGAAGCAGGCCCGCAGCACCTGGCGCAGGCCGATCGCCAGCCGGCCGGCGGCATGCTCGCTGGCCCCCACGTAGGCGGGGGGCCGCAGGGGCATCAGATAGCCGAAGCTCTCCTCGCGGATGCGGATCAGGGGCCGGCTGGCGGGGCTGGCCCGCAGCAGGGCGATCGGCCAGAGGAAGGCGTCATTCGGTGCGGTGGCCCGGATGCTGGCCGCCAGGCGCCGCTCCAGGCCGACGTCGCGGGCGATGCAGGCCGGCAGGTACCACTTCAGCGCCAGCCGCTCCTCCTCCAGCTCCACCTCGTACACCTGGCCCTGGGTGCCGCCCCCGAGGCCGCGGACGATCCGCAGCGGCGCGGCCAGCCCCTCGAAGTCGAGGCTGGCGCCCTCCGGCAGGATCCAGTTCATGGCCGCCTCCCTGCCGGCGCCGCCGCCGCCATCGCCCGGCGGATGCCGTTGCGGTGGGCCAGGGCCGTCGCCAGGCTGTCGAAGCGGTGCCGGTAGGCCAGGCCGTCCTGGAGCGTCACCTCCAGCAGATGCTCCCAGCGGGAGCCCAGCACGATCCAGCCCGCCAGCGCCCCCGCCTGCAGCGGCCAGAACAGCCAGGGGAAGGGGAGCAGCAGCAGCCCGCCCAGGCAGAGCAGCAGCCACCAGCTGAAGGCCTGGGGATGGCGCCGGCGGCTGCGCACGTAGGCCGAGCGGATCCGATCAAGGGGCAGGGAACGGCCGGCGAAATCCAGCTGTCCGGCCACCGCCGTCGGCACCGGCGCCGATCGCCCGCGGGTGGCAGCGGCGGCAGGGGCTGCAGGGGGGGCGCTGGGGGAGCCGGCGCGGAACTGGAGCACCGGCCCGCTCAGGCCCAGGCGGATCTCGTCGCCGTCGGAGAGGGGGCGGCAGTCTTTGAGTCGGGCCCCCTCGAGATAGGTGCCGTTGGCGCTGCCCAGGTCGCAAAGCAGCCACTGGCCCGGCCGGGTGCGCGACACCCGCACCAGGGCATGGTGGCGGGAGACGCCCCGGGCCTCGGCCAGGCAGAGGCCGCTGGCCGGATCCCGACCGATGGAGAGGGGCGTGCGGGGATCCAGCGGCACGCTCCGGCCGGGATCGTCACGCAGCACCAGGCGGGGAAGGGCGCCCATCAGGGGTCGTCCACGGCACCGCCGCGGCGGCCGAGACGGCGATCGGCCAGGAACCGGCCCCACCAGCCCACCGGTTCCCCCTCCCGCCAGGGGACGACCCGCCCGGGGAACAGCAGCGCCCAGCTGGCCAGCAGCAGGGCCACCAGCAGCAGCAGCAGCAGCACCCAGCCAGGGATCGCCCCCACCCAGGTGGCGGCGAAGCTGGCCCGCACCGCGTACACCCCGATGGTCAGGGCGATCCAGATGCGGAAGGGTGCCCATGGATCCCGGCGTTGCTCCACCTGGCAGGCCGCTCCGATCGCTGCGGGTAGCGTATGGGAGCAAGGCGGACGGGCCGGCGATGGTGGGGACGACGGAGCAGGCGTCGCCGGGCGACAGCACTTCACCCAGCACCGTCTCCGGCACCGCACCTGCCACCTCTGCTGACGCCGCACCGGACACCGCACCCCAAAACACGCCGGCCGGAGCCACCAGCTGGGCAGGCCTCTGGCGGGCCCTGACCGCCCCAACGGCGGGTGGCCGCCGCCGGGACCTGACGGCGGCCCTCGGGGGGCTGAGGCACCACGGCGCCTGGCTGGAACTCTGGATCGGCGGCCAGTGCCGCCGGCGGCTGGCGCTGGAGGGGGGCCGCTACCGGATCGGCCGGGATCCCCTTTGCGAGCTGCAGGCCGACGCCACGGGCGTCAGCCGGGTGCACGCGATCGTGGAGCAGGAACGGCCCGGTGATCGGGACTATGGGGCCGAGGACTTCGGCTCCGCCAACGGCCTGTTCCACCGCGATCGCCGCATCCGCTCCCTCCGCCTGCGGGACGGGGACCGGCTCCAACTCGGTTCCCCGCTCAAGGGGGAGGCGCCGACCCTGGTGTACCGCCATCCCCGCAGCCCCCTGGGGCAACTGGTGCACTGGGGCGCCATCGGTGCCCTGGTGGGCTCGGGCGTGGCCCTGGGGGGCCTGCTGCTGGCCACCACCGTCGCCGGCGGCTCCTCGATCCGCTCGGTGAGCGGACCGGTGAAGGTGTTCTCCACCGACGGCCGCCAGATCGATGCGGCCGAGGGCTCCTCGACGGCCCTGCCGACCCTGGCCGACTACCCCCTGCACCTGCGCCAGGCCCTGATCGCCTCGGAGGATTCGCGCTTCGGCTGGAACAGTGGCATCGACCTGTTCGGCACCCTGCGCTCCCTGGTGCAGGGCACCGGCGGCGGCAGCGGCCTCACCCAGCAGGTGGCCCGCATGGTCTACCCGGCCGTGGGCACCGACGTGTCGGTGGCCCGCAAGCTGCGGGAGCTGTGGGTGGCCTGGCAGCTGGAGGCGGGCTTCAGCAAGAACCGCATCCTCAAGATGTACCTCGACCGGGCCTACCTGGGCCTGGGGGCGGAGGGCTTCGAGCAGGCGGCCCAGCTCTACTTCCGCAAGTCGGCCAGCGCCCTGGACGTGGCGGAGTCGGCGTTCCTGGTGGGCCTGCTGCCCAGCCCCAACAGCTACAGCCCCTGCAACCGGGAGAACCCCACCTGGGGCCGGGAGCGGCGCGACCTGGTGCTGGGCCGGATGCACGCCGAGGGCTATCTCTCCGACCAGGCGCTGATCGACGCCCGCCGCCGGCCGCTGAACATCGACCCCTCCGCCTGCCGCGAATCCACCTATTCCAGCTACCCCTTCTTCAGCGACTACGTGATCGGTGAGCTGGAAGGGCGCCGCTTCGCCCTCGACCTCAGCAGTGCGGAGGCCCGGGGCAACTACGCGGTGATCAGCAGCATCGATCCGCGCCTGCAGGCCATCGCCCAGAAAGAGCTGAAGGCGTTCCTCGAGGGGCCGGGGGGCCGGGCCGGCCTCACCCAGGGCGCGATGATCTCGATCGACTACGCTACCGGCGCGATCCTGGCCTACGTCGGCGGCGGCGATTACAGCCGCTCGAGCTTTGACCGGGTGCAGGCCCTGCGTCAGCCCGGATCCACCTTCAAGCTGTTCGCCTTCCTGGCGGCCCTGGAGGCGGGGGCGAAGCCCGGCGATGCCGTCTCCTGCGCCCCCCTCTCGTATGTGGCCGGCTGCCGGGGCGGGGGTGGCAGCACCAGCGTGGCGGCGGGCTTCGCCAGCTCCGAGAACGTGGTGGCCCTGCGGCTGGCCCAGCAGGCCGGCCTGAACAAGGTGGTGGCCAAGGCCCGCCAGCTCGGCATCAGCACGCCGATGGAGGAGAGCTTCTCGATGGTGCTGGGTGGCAAGGAGACCTTCCTCTACGAGCTGGCCCGGGCCTATGCCGTGGTGGCCAACGGCGGCCGCTCGGTGCCCCTGCACGGCGTGACGCGCATCTACGACCTGGGCATCTGCGGCTCGGTGCGCTCCCTGGCCACCTGTCCGGCCGCCGGCGTCACCACACCGATCGGCGAGCGGCCCCAGCAGCTGATCGAACCGGCGGTGGCCGCCGAGATGGATGCCCTGCTGCGGGGGGTGGTGAGCGGCGGCACCGGCCGCGCCGCCGGGGTGGTGGCCGATGCCCGCGGCAAGACCGGCACCACCGACAACGGCGTCGATGTGCTGTTCGTGGGCTACTCCCCCTCCAGCCGCATCCTCACCGGCATCTGGATGGGCAACGACGACAACCACCCCGCCGAGGCCGCCTCCGGCGCCCTGGTGGCCGAGCTCTGGGGGCGGTACATGCGGGCCCTGGCGGGCTGAGGGGGCACGGACCCGACGCTCAGCCCAGCCAGCCCAGGCTCCTGCCCAGTTCCTGGGCGCGGGTCACCAGGGCCCAGGCGACGCCGGCCACGGTGCCCCAGCACCAGGGGCTGCTGAGGAGCCGGGCCAGGGGGGTGCTGGTGTCCTGGGGATCCCGGCGGGGCAGCTGCCAGCCCAGCTGCAGTGCCCCGTACACCACCAGCAGCACCCAGGCCGGGAAGTCGACCTCACCGACCGGGAAGGGGTGGACCTTCCAGTGCAGGAGGCTGAGGGTGCAGGCCAGGGCGATCAGGCCTGCGATGGGGCCGGAGGCGCCGTCCCACTGCCGCAGCACCCGGGCCCGGCGGGCCACCAGCACCGCCGGCGCCGTGGTGGCCAGGGCGACGAGCGCGTAGCGCAGCAGCAGGGAGGAGAGGGGCAGCGGCGAACGGCCCAGCACGATCACCAGGATCCCCAGGTTGAGCAGGGCCTCGCCGTTGGCGGCATGGATCCAGGGGGCGGTGATCCAGCACCAGGCGCGGTGGGGATCAGCGCTGGCCTCGAGGGTCAGGGGCCAGCGGCGACGCAGGGGCTTCAGGGGGCCGAGGGCCAGGGCCTGGAGCAGGGCCAGGGCGAGCACCAGCACGAGGCCGCTGCTCCAGCCCCAGGGATCGAAGAACCACGTCTCCAGCTCCCCGCCGGCCCAGAACAGCACCGGGGCCGAGGCGGCGGCCAGGGCCAGGCCCGGGCCGAGGGGCCGCAGGATCTCCAGCCAGCCCAGCGGTGTGGTCGGGGCAGCGACAGGGGAGCCGGAAGCCAGCGAATCGGAGCCGGGCCTGGAGGAGGCCACACCGGAGCTGGCCTCGAGCAGGTCGAGCAGTTCGGCCAGCACAGCCGGGGCATAGATCCCGGCCAGATGGCTGCTGAGGGCGGCGATGGCGCTGCGCTGGGGCCCTCCCTGGAGCTGCAACACCCGCTGCAGCAGGGGCTGGGTGGCCAGGTCCCGGACGGGCCCGCGCAGAGTCTCCTCCGCTCCGAGGGCGTCGATCAGGCGGTTGGCGAGGGCCTGGGGGTTGTCCAGGCTGACGGAACCGGTGGCGATCCACTCCCGCAGCTGCAGACCCAGCTCCCGACCCTTGCCCATGGCCGCGGCGTCCCGGTCCGCAGGGGCGCGATCAGGCGCCCGTGCTGGCCTGGAGACGGGCGCGGGCACGGGCGAGGGCCTGCTGGGCCTTCACCTTCTCGGGGCTGGGGTCGGAGCCTTCCAGGGCTGCCGCGGCCTGCTGAGCCGCTTCGAAATCGCTCTGGGCGGCGGCGGCGTTGATGCTGCTGCCCAGCTCGGCACCGTTGACGAGCACGGTGACCTCATTGGCCACCACCTCGGCGAAGCCCCCCATCAGGGCGATCGACTGCCAGTTGGCCCCTTCCCGCACCCGCAGCACGCCGCTGTCGAGGGCGGTGAGCATGGAGACGTGGCCGGTGAGGATGCCGAGCTGGCCGGTGGTGCCGGGCAGGATCACTTCGTCGGCGGTGCCGTCGAAGACGCTCTGATCGGGGGCGAGGACGCGCAGGGTGAGGGTCATGGGGTTTCCCGGATCAGGACTTGGCTGCGGCGAGGATCTTGGCGGCCTTCGCCCTCACCTGGTCGATGTTGCCCACCAGGTAGAAGGCGGCTTCCGGCAGATCGTCGAGTTCGCCGGCGAGGATCATGTTGAAGCCCTTGATGGTGTCCTCGAGCTTCACGTATTCACCGGACTGGCCGGTGAAGATCTCGGCCACGAAGAACGGCTGGGAGAGGAACTTCTCGATCTTGCGGGCCCGATCCACCGTGCGGCGGTCGTCCTCGGAGAGTTCGTCCAGACCCAGAATCGCGATGATGTCCTGCAGTTCCTTGTAGCGCTGCAGGGTGGACTGGACGGCCCGGGCGGTGCGGTAGTGCTCGTCGCCCACGACGGCGGGCTGGAGCATGGTGCTGGTGGAATCGAGGGGATCCACCGCCGGGTAGATGCCCTTGGAGGCCAGACCGCGGCTCAGCACGGTGGTGGCGTCGAGGTGGGCGAAGGTGGTGGCGGGCGCCGGGTCGGTGAGGTCGTCGGCGGGGACGTAGACGGCCTGGATCGAGGTGATCGAACCCTCCAGGGTGGAGGTGATGCGCTCCTGCAGCTCACCCACGTCGGTGCCGAGGGTGGGCTGGTAGCCCACGGCCGAAGGCATGCGGCCCAGCAGGGCGCTCACTTCGGAACCGGCCTGGACGAAACGGAAGATGTTGTCGATGAACAGCAGCACGTCCTGCTTGTTCACGTCACGGAAGTGCTCGGCCATGGTGAGCGCCGACAGGCCCACCCGCATGCGGGCGCCGGGGGGCTCGTTCATCTGGCCGTAGCAGAGCGCCACCTTCGACTTGGAGAGGTCGCCGGCGTTGATCACGCCCGACTCCTTGAACTCCTCGTAGAGGTCGTTGCCCTCGCGGGTGCGCTCACCCACGCCGCCGAACACGGACACGCCGCCGTGCTCCTTGGCGATGTTGTTGATCAGCTCCTGGATCAGCACGGTCTTGCCGACGCCGGCGCCACCGAACAGACCCACCTTGCCGCCCTGGCGGTAGGGGGCCAGAAGGTCGATCACCTTGATGCCGGTCTCGAAGACGCGGGGCTTGGTCTCGAGCTCGGTGAGCTTGGGAGCCTGGCGGTGGATCGGGGCGGTCATGGTCGTGGAGACCGGACCCTGTTCGTCAACGGGCTCACCCAGCACGTTGAAGATGCGGCCCAGGGTGGCCTCACCCACGGGGACGGAGATGGGGGCGCCGGTGTCAAGGGCGCTCATGCCGCGCACCAGGCCGTCGGTGCTGCTCATGGCCACGGCGCGGACCCGGTGGTCGCCCAGCAGCTGCTGCACTTCGGCGGTGAGGGCCACCTGCTGGCCGGCCGAATTCTTGCCTTCGATCCGAAGGGCGTTGAAGATCTTGGGCAACTTGCCCGCAGGGAATTCAACGTCGAGGACCGGGCCGATCACCTGGCGCACGGTGCCTTTGGTACCAGGGACGGCGGGAGCGGCAGCAGCCATAGGTAAGGAGGGAAGGAGGGGTGCCAGCGGGATCCAACCACCCGTCTGAAGCCGCGCAACCTTACCACTGCAGGGTGCCTGGCGGCCTGGGGTTCGGTCACCCGCACAGCCCGGGGATGGCGTCGCAGCGAAGGCGCCACCTAGGTTGGCAGTCGAAGGGCGCGAGTGCTAACTCGCCCCGTCCCAGCGACGCGCCGGCCCCGGTCGTCTTCCGTCGCTGCCTTCGCGTCCATCCATCGCGTCAATTCATGGCTGCCGTTTCTCTCAGCGTCTCCACGGTCAAACCCCTCGGAGATCGCGTCTTCATCAAGGTGTCCGAATCGGAGGAGAAAACCGCCGGTGGCATCCTTCTGCCCGACACCGCCAAGGAAAAGCCCCAGGTGGGCGAAGTGGTCCAGATCGGTCCCGGCAAGCGCAACGACGACGGCTCCCGCCAGGCCCCTGAAGTGGGCGTCGGCGACAAGGTGCTCTACAGCAAGTATGCCGGCACCGACATCAAGCTCGGCACCGACGAGTACGTGCTCCTGTCCGAGAAGGACATCCTGGCCGTCGTCAACTGATCTGACGGCACTCCCGTCGGCATCCCCTTCAACCAAGCAATCTTTTTTCTTCCATGGCCAAACGCATTATCTATAACGAGCAAGCCCGCCGGGCGCTCGAACGGGGCATCGACATCCTAGCCGAAGCCGTTGCCGTCACCCTCGGCCCCAAGGGCCGCAACGTGGTGCTGGAGAAGAAATTCGGTGCTCCCCAGATCATCAACGACGGCGTGACGATCGCCAAGGAGATCGAGCTGGAGGATCACATCGAGAACACCGGTGTGGCCCTGATCCGTCAGGCCGCCTCCAAGACCAACGACGCCGCTGGTGACGGCACCACCACCGCCACCGTCCTGGCCCACGCCATGGTCAAGGCGGGCCTGCGCAACGTGGCCGCCGGCGCCAACGCCATCACCCTCAAGAAGGGCATCGACAAGGCCACCGAGTTCCTCGTCGGCAAGATCGAGGAGCACGCCAAGCCGATCTCCGACTCCAACGCCATCGCCCAGGTGGGCACCATCTCCGCCGGCAACGACGAAGAGGTGGGCCGCATGATCGCGGACGCCATGGACAAGGTGGGCAAGGAGGGTGTCATCTCCCTCGAGGAAGGCAAGTCGATGACCACCGAACTGGAGGTCACCGAAGGCATGCGCTTCGACAAGGGCTACATCTCGCCCTACTTCGCCACCGACACCGAGCGGATGGAAGCGGTGCTCGACGAGCCCTACATCCTGCTCACCGACAAGAAGATCGGCCTGGTGCAGGACCTGGTGCCCGTGCTCGAGCAGATCGCCCGCACCGGCAAGCCCCTGCTGATCATCGCCGAGGACATCGAGAAGGAAGCCCTCGCCACCCTGGTGGTGAACCGTCTGCGTGGCGTCCTGAACGTCGCCGCCGTCAAGGCTCCCGGCTTCGGTGACCGCCGCAAGGCCATGCTCGAGGACATCGCCGTTCTCACCAACGGTCAGCTGATCACCGAGGACGCCGGCCTCAAGCTGGAGAACACCAAGCTGGAGATGCTGGGCACCGCCCGCCGCATCACCATCAACAAGGACACCACCACCATCGTCGCCGAAGGCAACGAGGCGGCGGTCAAGGCCCGCTGCGAGCAGATCCGCAAGCAGATGGACGAAACCGACTCCTCCTATGACAAGGAGAAGCTGCAGGAGCGTCTGGCCAAGCTGAGCGGCGGTGTGGCCGTGGTCAAGGTGGGCGCTGCCACCGAAACCGAGATGAAGGACAAGAAGCTGCGCCTGGAAGATGCCATCAACGCCACCAAGGCGGCCGTTGAGGAAGGCATCGTCCCCGGCGGTGGCACCACCCTGGCCCACCTGGCCCCGGCCCTCGAGGAGTGGGCGGCCGCCAATCTCTCCGGCGAGGAGCTGATCGGCGCCACCATCGTGGCCTCCTCCCTCACCGCCCCGCTCAAGCGGATCGCTGAGAACGCCGGCGTCAACGGCGCCGTCGTCGCCGAGCACGTGCGCAACAAGCCCTTCAACGAGGGTTACAACGCCGCCACCGGCGAGTACGTCGACATGCTGGCCGCCGGCATCGTCGATCCCGCCAAGGTGACCCGCTCCGGCCTGCAGAACGCCGCCTCGATCGCCGGCATGGTGCTCACCACCGAGTGCATCGTGGCCGACATGCCCGAGAAGAAGGAAGCTGCTCCCGCCGGTGGCGGTGGCGGCATGGGCGGCGACTTCGACTACTGATCGCCTCTGCGATCAGCGTCGGATCTCCGATCCTTCGCCTTCAGCACCAAGCGCCCCTGCGGGGGCGCTTTTTTTTTTGGCGTCGTGTTTTGGCGTCGTGGCCGTCCCAACGATGATGAGCGCGACCGGAGTGCCGGGAATCCGCCGTAGAACGGCTGCAATCACGGCGCAGATTTGAATCAGCCAGGACGGCCAGAAATCGCCGCTTCCGCTCCAGCGACCGGCCGGTGAGCGGACGCAAGAAATGTGTGGCGGCAGCGTGATTCTTCTCCGGCTGCCTACGTTCGATAGGAAGGATCGGACCGGCACCCGCGGCCGGGCCATTGCCATCGTGCTGCAGATGTGATGAACGCCCTCCTGCTCTATCCCCACTTCCCGAAAACCTTCTGGTCGTTCGACCGGTTCCTGGAGATGGCCGGGGTGAAGGCCTTCATCCCGCCGTTGGGCATCCTTACGGTGGCCTCCCTGCTGCCGCCGGATTGGAACCTCCGCTTCCACGACAGGAACGTGGCCGAGGAGCCGGAGGCCGACTGGCACTGGTGCGACCTCGTGATCGTCTCGGCGATGATGGTGCAGCGCGAGGACTTTCACCATCTGATCCGCAAGGCGGTGGGGATGGGGAAGAAGGTGGCGGTCGGTGGCCCCTATCCCACCTCCCTGCCGGAGCATGCGCTCCAATCAGGTGCCGACTATCTGATCCTGGATGAGGGCGAGATCACCGTTCCCGCCTTCCTGGCGGCCCTGGAACGAGGGGAGCCGGATGGTGTATTCCGGGCCGCAGAGAAGCCCGATGTGAGCCTCAGCCCCGTACCCCGCTACGACCTTCTGCAGCGTGAGGCCTACCTGATGATGGCGGTGCAGTTCTCACGCGGTTGCCCCTTCAACTGCGAGTTCTGCGACATCATCAACCTCTACGGGCGCAAGCCCCGGACCAAGGAGAACCACCAGCTCCTGGCGGAACTGCAGACCCTCTGCGACCTGGGCTGGCGGGGCTCCATCTTCATGGTGGACGACAACTTCATCGGCAATCAGCACAACGTCAAACGTCTGCTCCGCAGCCTTATTCCCTGGATGCGGGAGCATCGCTACCCCTTCAACTTCTTTACCGAAGCCTCAGTGAATCTGGCCGAGCAGCCCGAGCTTCTCGAGCTCATGGCCCAGGCCGGCTTTTTCGGGGTCTTCCTGGGCATCGAGACACCCGATCAGGACAGTCTCGCAGTCACCCGCAAGCAGCAGAACACCCGCCATCCACTCGTGGAGGCCTGCCGGACGATCAACGCGGCGGGACTGGTCATCTACGCCGGTTTCATCCTCGGCTTCGATGGGGAACGATCGGGGGCAGGCGAGCGCATCGAGGCGTTCGTCGCCGAAACGGCCATCCCCCAGCCGATGCTGGGCATTCTTCAGGCGCTTCCGAACACGGCCCTGTGGACACGGCTGGAGCAGGAGGGGAGGTTGCTGACGAATGCCGATGGCTGGTGTGGCGACCAGAACACCCTGATGAACTTCGTGCCCACCCGGCCGTCGGAGGAGATCGGCCGCGAGTACGTGCAGGCCCTCTGGCGGATGTACGAGCCCGCCACCTATCTGGAGCGCTGCCTGCGCCACTGCCTCGCCATCACCCCCAATCCCCACTGCTCCCAGCAGATCAACTACCCCCTCGCCAAAGCCATCCGGCTGATGGTGCGGCTGGTCTGGAGCCAGGGGGTGCGTCGGGCAGACATCCGCAACCAGTTCTGGCGCCAGCTGCTGGACATGGGGCGGCAAAAACCCAGGCTGCTGGCGCTTTACCTCAGCCTGTGCGCCGCCGGAGAGCACTTCTGGGAGTACCGCCTCCTGGCCCGCGAGCGCATCGGAGCCCAGCTGGGTCACGATCCCCTGCTGCCGCCGCCGACCGTAGCCGCAGTCAGCCTCAGGGAGGCCGCCCTGGTGGGGGCGGAGTGACCGACCCGTTTCGCCTGAGCCTCAGCCCCCCGGCACGAAGGCCAGGGCCACGCCGTTGTTGCAGTAGCGCTTGCCGGTGGGTTTGGGGCCGTCGTCGAAGACATGGCCCTGGTGGCCGCCGCAGCGGCGGCAGTGGTATTCGGTGCGCGGCAGGATCAGCTTGAAGTCGGTTTTGGTCGCCACCGCGTTGGGCAGGGGTTGCCAGAAGCTGGGCCAGCCCGTGCCCGAGTCGAACTTGGCCTTGGAACTGAAGAGGGGCAGGCGGCAGCCGGCACACACGTACGTACCGCTGCGCTTCTCCTTGTTGAGCGGGCTGCTGAAGGGACGCTCGGTGCCCTCATCGCGCAGCACGGCATAGGCCGCCGGAGTGAGGCGCTTCTTCCACTCGGCCGGGCTCAGCTGCCAGGCCGGGTCGGTGGCCTTGGCGGCCGCCAGGGCCCGGCCGGCCGGCAGGAAGGGCAGCAGCCCCGCCAGGGGCGCCCCCAGCCGGGCCAGCAGGCTGGAGAGGAAGTTGCGGCGGTCCATCGGGTTCAGCCCAGCCAGCCGGCGCTCAGCACCACGGCCAGCCCCAGGAACAGGGAGAGCAGGGTCCAGGTGATGCGGTTGAGGGTGTTCTCGGCGCTGCGGGCGCTGCTGAACATCGAGCCGCCGCTGGAGGCCAGGCCCCCCATGCCATCCCCCTTGGGGCTGTGGAGCAGCACGCTCACGATCAGCAGCGCACCGCTGAGCATCCAGAGCGAGGAGACGATGTTCTTGACCATCAGGCCTGGTTCTTGACCATCGCGCCAGCCTAGCCGCCGCAGGCCGGAGCTTCAGGCGCCGAGGGTCTGGGGGATGCGGGCGGCGGGCACCGAGGCGGGCACCACCAGGGAGGTGCCGGTCATGCGGGCGGGCTTCGGCAGACCCAGGATCTCCAGCAGGGTCGGGGCGATGTCGGCCAGGCCGCCGTGTTCCCGCAGGGTGACGTCGTTGCCATGGCCCGGCAGCTTGCGTTTCTCGCCCTCCACCAGGATCACCGGCACCGGGTTGGTGGTGTGGGCGGTCCAGGGGAGGCCATCGGGGCCCTGCATCACCTCGGCATTGCCGTGGTCGGCGGTGATCAGCATGCTGCCGCCCATGCGGGTGGTGGCCTCCACCAGCCGGCCCACGCAGCGGTCGACCATGGCGATGGCTTCGGTGGCGGCCTCCATCTGGCCGGTGTGGCCCACCATGTCGGGGTTGGCGTAGTTGATCACCACCAGGGAGTAGATCCCCTTGCCGATGGCGGCGATGCAGCTGTCGGTGAGCTTCTCCGCCGACATCGCCGGCGCCTGGTCGTAGGTGGCGACACGGGGGGAGGGCACCAGATGGCGGTCTTCGCCGGGGAAGGCCTGCTCGATGCCGCCATTCATGAAGTACGTGACGTGCGGGTACTTCTCGGTTTCGGCGGTGCGGAACTGGCGCAGGCCGTGCTCGGAGACCACCTGGCCCAGAAGGCCATCGAGGGATTCGGGCGGGAAGGCCACCCGCACGGGCAGTCCCTGCTCGTACTGGGTGAAGGTGACCACATGGAGGGGGCCCAGCCACTCCCGCGGGAAGCCATCGAACTCCGGCAGGACCAGGGCACGGATGATCTGGCGCACCCGGTCGGGGCGGAAATTGAAGCAGACCAGCCCATCGCCGCTCTCCACCAGCCCCTCGCTGAGGCGCACCGGCTCGAGGAATTCATCGGTGATGCCGGCGGCATAGGAGCCCTGCAGCACCTCCTCCGGCGTGAAGGGGCAGATCTCGGACGGCTCGGTCAGCAGGCGGTAGGCCTTCTGGGTGCGCTCCCAGCGCTGGTCGCGGTCCATGGCCCAGTAGCGACCGCAGAGGGTGGCGATGCGGCCGACGCCGGCCTCGACGACCATCTCCTGGATGCGGGCCAGGTAACCCGGGCCCCCATGGGGAGCCGAGTCGCGGCCATCGGTGACGACGTGGATCAGGACGTCGGTGAGGCCGCGGCCGGCCGCCCAGCGCAGCAGGCCGCCGAGGTGCTCGACATGGCTGTGGACGCCGCCGTCGGAGCAGAGTCCGATCAGGTGCAAGGGGCGGCCGCTGGCCAGCAGGGTGTCACCCAGATCGTTGAGGGCCTGGTTGCCGGCGATCGAGCCGCTGCGCACCGCCTGGCCGATCCGCACCAGCTCCTGGCGGATGATCCGGCCGGAGCCGATGGTGAGGTGCCCCACCTCGGAATTGCCCATCTGGTGATCGGGCAGGCCCACGGCGGCGCCGCTGGCTTCGATCAGGGTGTGGGGATAGGCGTGCCACAGCGCGTCCATCACCGGTGTGTCGGCCTTCCGCACGGCGTTGTGGTCGGTCTCCGGGCTGTATCCCCAGCCATCGAGGATCGCCAGAACCATGGGGGCGACGGGAGCAGCCGTCTCGCAGGAGACGCGTTCGCCGGTGCCGCTGGCGGACTGCTTCTGGGAGGGAGCTGCTTTCACCAGCGAGAAAATCTGCACGTTTCAACGCCACGCCAACCTACAGCCCTCCCCAGACATCACCTTCTTCCGGCACGGATGCGTCAGGCTTTGGTTACACGCCATACGCTTTGTGGCCAGAACTCAGGCCGGAACGGGACCCTCGGACAGGCTGGAACTGCTCTCCGCCCAGGATCTGGGACGCACCCTCGATCGGCTCGCCTCCCAGGTGCTGGAGGCCGTGGCCGACAGCCGGGACCTGGTGCTGCTGGGCATCCCCACCCGCGGTGTCGCCCTGGCGCGGGTGCTGGCCGGTCGGCTGGAGGCGATCTGCGGCCATCCGATCGCCCACGGCAGCCTCGACCCCACCTTCCACCGCGACGACCTGGAGCGGGTGGGCACCCGTCTGGTGGAAGCCACCCAGCTGCCGGTGCCGGTGGACGGGCGCCAGGTGGTGCTCGTCGATGACGTCATCTTCACCGGCCGCACGGTGCGCGCCGCCCTCGAGGCCCTGCAGGGCTGGGGACGGCCGCGGAGGGTGGGGCTGCTGGTGATGGTGGACCGGGGCCACCGGGAACTGCCGATCCAGCCGGACTTCTGCGGCCGGGTGGTGCCCACCGCGCGCCACGAGACGATCCAGCTCTGCCTCCAGGCCATCGATGGCGAGGAGGGGGTCTACCTGCTGCGCGACTGACTCCTGCGCGACTGACTCCTGCGCGACTGACTTCTGAGCGACTGACTCGGCCTCAGACGGTGGCGAGCTCGTCCTCGCGGAAGTGGGCCCGGAACTTGCCGAAGGCGACCACCACGGGCAGGGTCGGGCTGATCGGGCGTCCCTTCCAGTCGTTCAGCACGTTGAACACCTCCCCCTGCTGACCTTCCATATCAAAGGCTTCACCCCGATGCTGGGGGTGGTTGTAGACGACCACACTGCGGCACACCCTGACCTGATCACCTGGCTGCATGTCCACCGGGACGCTCTGCGCGGCCATCCTGTCATGGGGCTCAGCGCTGGCAGGCGCTCTCCGGCCCGGCCTCCACCACCCGCCCGCCCAGCTCCTTGCAGGCCTCCTGGAAGGCCTGCCATTCGTCCATGCCGGCGCTGATGCGGCGCTGCACCAGGGCATCCAGCTTCTCCCCGGACACCGTGTGGGGCAGGGAACCGTGGCTGTCGTGCTCCCGGTCCTTGCCCTGGAGCTGGTCGAGGCCCTTCTTCACCTCCTGCCTCAGGGGCTCGCTCTGCTGGCGCCACCAGGGGTGGTCGATGCGGTTGAGGCTGTCGAGGGCCTCCCACCAGCGCTTCTGCTTCACCAGGAGCGTCGCCCGCTCCAGCTGGGAGCGGTTGCGGTTCCAGATCGCCTGCAGGTCGTCGCCCATGGCGCTGCCGTCGTCGTTGCGCTCCTCCCCCAGGGGGGCGAGCGCCGCCAGGGCACCCTGCAGATCGCCGTCCTGGAAGCGGGTTTTGGCCAGGTGGCGCAGCTGGCGTTGCCAGCGCGCCAGCCGTTCGCGGTCGGAGGGGGTGCCGGCCCGGGAGTTGATCACCTGGCGCTGCAGCCGCAGGGCCTCGCTCCAGTCCTCCTGGCCCCAGAGCTGGTCGGCCTTGGCCCGCAGGCACCGGCCCCGGTCGAAGGGGGTGCGGCCGGGCAGCCAGCTGAGGGCCGCCAGCTGCTCGCTGTAGCGGAGGCAGTCGTCGAGGCGGCCGGTGGCGGAGGCCTGCTCCAGGCGCACGGGCAGCTGGCGCTCCCACCAGTAACCCAGGCCGACGGCGGCGGCGACCGAACCCAGGGTGATGGCCAGCCAGAAGCGCGGGAGTCTGTGCCGGCGGAGGGCCAAGGGGGGAGAGAGAGCACGGTTCTCCACCGTTGTATGCAACGGCGGCCACCGGCGCCTGGTCGCGGGGGCAGCCTGGTCGGCGTCCACCGCCGACGGCGGCGATCGGCCAGGCCCGGTGGCGCCCAGCGCAGCGGTTCCCCTGGCGCTCAGCGCACCGGGCCCAGGGGCAGCGGCTCCCTGCGGCCGCCCTCGGCGAGGGCCTCAAGGTCGTCCCATGCCACCAGGAGCCGGGCCTGGGCGTCGATGGAAAAACGCAGCCGCAGCCGGTCGACGCCGCGCTGACCGGGGGAGGCCAGGGGGATGGTCAGCGGCGACGGGGACCAGGGCCGCACCGGGGCCGCCCCCGCCGGCCGCTCGCGCAGCACCGGCAGCCCCGCCTCGAAGACCACCTCGGCCCGCTCCTCCGGCAGGGGCTCCCCCAGCACCAGTTCCAGCTCCTCCTGGCCGTCCTGGCTGCAGGCCAGCACCAGCTCCAGGGGCTGCTCCGTCGGCCAGCTCTGGCCGGCCACGAACAGGGGATGCCAGCGGTGGGCCCCGCTGCGCCGGTCCCAGCAGCGCAGGGAGACGCCACGGGCCAGCACGTCCCGGACCTGGACGCCGGGGGTCAGGGCCAGGGCCCCCAGGGCCACGGCCTCCACTGGCCGCTCGCCGCGCAGGGGCACGCCGGGGCAGCGGCTCTCCAGCCAGCGCCGGATCAGGGGGATCCGGCTGCTGCCACCCACCGGCAGCACGGCGTCGATGTCGCCCAGCCCCAGCCCCTCCCGGCGGGCGGCCGCCAGGACCGCCTCCAGCAGACCGTCGAGCAGCTGGGGCAGGCCGCGCTCCTCCAGGAGCCGCTCGAAGGCCGGCCGGCTCAGGGTCAGCTCCCGGAAGGACCCGGCCGTCGCCTGGATCTGCCGGGCTTCGGGGGCCTCGCTGAGCTGGCACTTGATCCGTTCGGCGAGCTGCAGCAGGGCGCCGTCAGCGGGCCCGTCCGGGCAGAGGTGGGCCGCGATCCAGCGATCGATGTCCCGCCCGCCCAGGGCCACCCCCGCCTTGCCGATCACCCGGGCGCAGCGCAGGCTCTGGCCGCTGCGGGTCAGGTCCCGGCCGGCGAAGCGCAGCAGCTGGGCGATCGGCGCCGCCCGCCCCTCGCCGCCCTCCAGGGCCACCAGGGAGAGATCGATCGTGCCGCCGCCCATGTCCACCACCAGCACCCGGCTGCCGGGGGGCAGGCCGGCGCCGATGGCGGCGGCGGTGGGCTCGTCCACCAGGGCAAGCTCGGGCACCGCCAGGTCGCGGCTGGCCCGCTCCAGCCAGGCCCGGTAGCCCCGGTAGGTCTCGATCGGGGCGGTGAGCACCAGCCGCTCCGGCACCAGCTCCGCCGGCAGGGCCCGCCACAGCCCCTCCAGCAGCAGGGCACCGGCCCGCTCGGCACTGAGCCAGCCCGGCGAGGGGCCCGTCGCCGGGGCTCCGATGTGGCGCTTGAAGTCCCGGCAGAGGCCGGGGTGGTCGCCATCGGCCAGGGCCGCCTCGAGCACCTGCCGGCCGATCAGGGGGCGTTCGGCGTCGGGGGCCTCCAGCCACAGCAGGCTGGGCACCACGCAGGGGTCGCCGCAGCTGTAGGGCGGCAGGGGCAGCAGACCGGGGGGTCCCTGGCGGTCCTGCCAGGCCACCACGGTGGTGCTGCTGCCCAGGTCGATGGCGAGGGTTCCGGGCATGGGTCGACGGATGGCTCCCCTTCTAGGCCGGTGGCGGCTGGAAAGGGCGGGCCGATGGGCTGATCTAGGGTGTTGAGACTGATGATCAGGCCCGCATGCCGAGCAGCGAACTCAACGCCAAGGAACTGGCCCAGCGCGGGGAGAGCCTGATCCGTCACTCCAGCAACCGCTACCTGACCACCGTTCGCATCGCTTTCCGGGCCAAGCAGCGCCGCTTCGATGATTTCGACGGCCTGCTCGACGACTCGATGATCAAGCCGGTCCAGCGGGCCATCATCGAGCTCAGCGACGAGCAGGACCAGCCCGACCTGCTGCCCGGCTGAGGGTCCCCGCCACCACCCCGCCGTGGAGATCTGCGAGGGCCCGGGCTGGCGGCTGGTGGTGGATCCCGCCCGGGCCCCTTTCATCGCCCTCATCGGCGGGGACGGCTGGGCCAGTGAACTGACGGCGGCCGAGCTGGGCGCCCTGCAGCTGGCCGCCGGTCGCCTCACCGCCCAGCACCGGGCCATGGCCGACGTTCTGATGGCGGAAGAGGCCGTGGCCATGGAGGTGGAGCTGCCGATCGGAGAGCCCGAAGGAGGCGACGCCGGATCCCTGTGGCTGGGCCTGGAGGGTGACCGGCAGCACTGGACGCTGCAGCTGGTGCTCACCCCCGCCCCGGGACTGCGGGGCATCGAGGGGGGCTGGAGCGCCGCCGCCAGTGAGGCGTTCAGCGCCGCGCTGGAGCGCCTGAGACCCGCTGAGCAAGGCGGCGGGGATCAGGATTGGTGATCGTTGGCGGATTCCGCAGCCGGCCCCCCGGTTTTGCACCGTTTCTCCCCAGGCCGGTGGCGATCGCCGCTGGCCTCGGGCCCCGGATGGGGAGAAGCGGCCCGTGTCGCCGCTGCCGCTTGACAGGGAAAGGCGAGCGTTCCTGAGAAGCGGGAGTGGCCACGGGGACATTCGCAAGCCCCTGCTGTGGCTGGTGTCTCAGGCTGGGACGGGGGACGGATGGCCGCCGGCGGCGGCGTTTGACGCGGCCCCCTGGGTGTGGAGAACTGGCTCACGCCCAGCCAGGAATTCGCAATGTCCCGCCCGAGAACACTGCCGCTGGACGGGGCCGAGTCTCTGGTGAGCCTGCGGGCGGATGTGCCCGCGCCCCTGCTGGCGGCCATGCGCGAGTTCATCGAGGAGCACCCCAACTGGGACCAGTACCGGCTGTTCCAGGCCGCCCTGGCGGGCTTTCTGGTGCAGAACGGGATCCGCAACCGCGGGGTGACCCGCTGCTACCTGGCCAACCTGTTTCCTGGCCACCAGGCGTTCTCGGCGCCGGCGGCCTGACCTCAGGCGTCCGGCTCCACCCCCAGCAGGCGGAACAGCCGGGCGGCGCTGGCGTCGCTCACCGGCAGGATCGAGAGGCGATTGCCCCGGCGCACCACCGCCAGGTCTTCGACGCTGAACTGTTCCCGCAGGGCCTCCAGGCTCAGCATCGCCGGAAAGGTGGCGCGATAGGCGAGGCGCACGCAGTCCCAGCGCGGGGCCTCCGGCTTGGAGGCCGGATCGAAGTACTTCGAGGCGGCGTCGAACTGGCTGGGATCCACCAGCCCCGTCTCGGTCACCTCCATCAGGCCGACGATGCCCGGGGGGCTGGCATTGGAGTGGTAGAAGAACGCCCGGTCGCCGATCTGCATGGCACGCATGAAGTTGCGGGCCTGGTAGTTGCGGATGCCGTCCCAGAGGGTGGTGCCCTCCGCCTGCAGGTGGTGGATGCCGTAGACGTCCGGCTCGCTCTTCATCAACCACCAGGCCATGGTGCGTCCGCCTCAGCTGTCGGTGTCGAGGGCCAGCACCAGGCCGCGGAAGTGGTCGCCGCGGGCCTCGAAACTGGTGTACTGGTCGAAGCTGGCACAGGCCGGGGAGAGCAGCACCCCCCGGCAGCCGAGAGAGGGGGCCAGCGTCGCGGCGAGGGCCACCGCTCCCTCCAGGCCCTCCTCCTGCTTGACCACGCCGCCGTAGCCGCTGGACTCCAGCAGGCCGGCGAACTCCTGCCGCGCCGCGCCATAGAGCACCACCGCCGCGGCCCGCTGCCGGAGCTGCTCCAGCCAGGCCGAGGCCTCCCCCTGCTTCGACTGGCCGCCGGCCAGCACCACCAGGGGACCCTCCAGGGCCCGCAGGGCCACCTCGGCCGCGTCGTAGTTGGTGGCCTTGCTGTCGTTGAACCAGGTCACGCCGTTGAGGCTGCGGAGGCGCTCAAGCCGGTGGGGGACACCGGGGAAGGAACGGCAGGCCGCCTCCATCACCGCCGGCTCCAGCCCGGCATGGAGCCCCACCGCCACGGCCAGCAGCAGGTTCTGACGGTTGTGGGCCCCGGGCATGGCCAGGGCGGAGGCCGGGAACAGGGGGCCCTGGCGGCCCCGCACCTGGTCGTCGCCGTCGATCCAGAGCACCGGATCGAGGCCCGGCGGCAGGGCCTCCCTGGGGCCGGCGGTGATCCAGTCGGCCTGGTCCCAGCTGTCGGCGTGCTGGCGCAGGTCGGGGTCGTCGGCGTTGAGGATGCGGACGCGGGAGTTCTCCAGCAGGCTCCGTTTGATGGCCCGGTAGGCCTCCAGGGTGCCGTGGCGCTCCAGGTGGTCGGGGGTGAGGGTGGTCCAGACGCCGATCGCCGGTGCGACGGCGGGGGCGGCCTCGATCTGGTAACTGCTCAGTTCCACCACCAGCCAGTCCGGGCGGGGCCCCTGCTCGAGACGCCGCTGCAACACCACCTCAGCGGCGGAGATGCCGACGTTGCCGCAGAGGGGCGCATCCCGGCCGGCCTGCTGCAGCAGGTGGTGCACCAGGCAGGTGACGGTGGTCTTGCCGTTGGTGCCGGTGATGGCGATCCAGGGCACGTCGCGGCTGGCCTGCCAGGCGGGCACGATCTCCCCCTGCACCTGCACTCCCCGGGAGCGCAGCGCCTCCAGCACCGGGTGGTTCCAGGGGATGCCCGGGCTGACCACCACCACCGACGGCGGCAGTGGCAGCTCCCGGAACGCCTCGAGGCTCAGGGGCACCCCCAGCCGCACCGCGATGGCCTCGCACTCCAGCTGGGCCGCCAGGGCCCGGTGCTCCGGCGTGTCACCGCTCTCGATGACCACCACCGTCTCGCCGCGGGCCTGCAGCAGGCGGGCCGCCCCCAGACCGGACCGGCCCAGACCCACCACCACCGCGCAGGAAAGAGGTGCAACGGCCTCGGCGGGACTCACGCTGGCAGACTCATACTCAGGATCGGCCGAGGGTAGCAGCGAAGGGATCGCTGAACCGAATCGGGATCGAATCGGAAGATTTTAATTCAATCAATGGGCGATACTGGAATCGAACCAGTGACTCCTACCGTGTCAAGGTAGTGCTCTACCTCTGAGCTAATCGCCCGAGTTCGGAAAAACCGAAGCGGCTCCATTTCAGACAACAATCATGGGTAGCCCGATGAGGGCCGAGCTGGATTGCCGTTGAAATGGCTGGCCCTCGAGATGGATGGTTCTCGGGGAAAAGAAAGCATCACCGAAAGTTGACCTTTCACAGTCGATCCGTCGGATCCGTCTCCAACCAGGACTTTTCCTACTCGCCGGCCTTCCCTCCTGTCAACTTGCGCCGCCGGGCCCTCAATGGCGCTCCAGCCGGATCCGGAAACGCTCCCGCTTGGTGGCTTCGATGGCCAGCACCTCCAGCTCTCCCCGCCCCTCCAGCTGGACCCGCGCCCCCACCGCCAGGGGCTGGCTGGGACTGCTGACCACCTTCCAGTCGAGGCGGACGGCCCCCTGCCGGATCAGGGTGGCCATGCGATTGCGGGACAGCCCGAAGCCGGCCGACGCCAGGGCATCCAGCCGCAGGGAGGCCTCCACCGTGGTGAGCTGGCGGGGCAGCCGGCGGGCCGGCAGCTGCAGCGCCTCGATGGGCCGGGCCTCGAACCGCACCGGCACCGTGCGCACCAGGCCCTCGGTCCCGTCCAGCCGCCGGGCCAGGGCCTCGCTGACGATCGCCTGGCCGCCCCGATCGCCCCGCAGCCACAGGTCACCCAGCTCCGCGGCCCCGGCGCCGGAAGCGGCCAGTCCCGCGGCCATGTCGGCCACGGCGGCGGGATCGAAGAGGAAGTTGCCGCTGATCTCCAACCCCAGCAGGGCGGGGGCCGTCGGCTCCTGTCCCGACCGTGCCAGCAGCAGGCAGCGGCGCTCGGCACCGGGGTGGCCGCCGTCACTGGCGAGGCTCAGCTCGCTGAGGGCACCGAGCCGGTCCTCGGCCTCCTCCCGCACCGCCGCCTCGAGAAAGCCGCTGACCTGGGGCTCCCAGGTGCGCAGGGCCGTCTCCGCCAGGCTGAACAGGGCCCCGAGCTCCTCCGGGTGCCGACTCCCCTCCAGCAGGTCCCGTCGTGGAAGCATGGGCCCCGCGCCTCAGGTGTCGTCCAGTCGCACCACCGCCGTCGGTCGCGCCAGCTGGATGGTGGTCCAGGGGATCTCGCGGCCGACGGGGGCCTCCAGCAGCAATAGCCAGCAGCCCTCGTCGAGCCGGTTGCGCAGGATGCGGATGCGGTCGTCCTCCTCCGAGCTGACGCTGGCGGCGGCGGCAAAACTGCCCATCCAGCCGGAGCCCATGCCCAGCAGGCCGCCGATCAGGGGCTCCCCGTAGGCCCCGGCGAAGCTGAACGTGTGCAGATCGGTGATCTGGGTGAAGGTGAGCCCGGCCAGGAACCCGAAGGGCAGCAGCCAGCGCACCATCGATTGCTGGCGCCGCCGTCGGGCCGTGGCCGGATCCAGCCGCTCCACGTCCGACATGGTCGCCTCACCGCTGCCGATCGCCAGCACCCGGGTCGGGGCCGGCTGAAGTGCCTGCAAGCGATCCCGCAGGGCATACAGGCGTTCCCGGTCGTCCAGCACGACCACCACACTCAGGGACATGGGCTCGTCTCCGCACCGCTCTCTACACTGCACCTCCGGCCTGCCCCCCTGGGGGCGCACCCCCCGCCCTCCCCACCGCTGCCGGACATGACGAAGGTTCTGGTCTCCGATCCCATCGACCAGGCGGGGATCGACATCCTCTCCCAGGTCGCCCAGGTGGACGTGCGCACGGGGCTGAGCCCGGAGCAGCTGGTGGCGTGCATCGGTGAGTACGAGGGGCTGATGATCCGCTCCGGCACCCAGGTGACCGCTGAGGTGATCGAGGCCGCGAGCCACCTGCGCATCATCGGCCGGGCCGGCGTGGGCGTCGACAACGTCGATGTGCCCGCCGCCACCCGCCGCGGCGTGATCGTCGTCAATTCGCCGGAGGGCAACACGATCGCCGCCGCCGAGCACGCCTTGGCGCTGATGCTCTCCCTGTCGCGGCACGTGCCCCACGCCCACGCCAGCACCATGGCCGGCGGCTGGGACCGCAAGACCTACGTCGGCAACGAGCTCTACAAGAAGACCCTCGGCGTGGTGGGCCTCGGCAAGATCGGCTCCCACGTGGCCCGTGTCGCCCGGGCCCTGGGCATGGACGTGGCCGCCTACGACCCGTTCATCTCCGCCGAGCGGGCCCAGCTGCTGCAGGTGCGGCTGCTGCCCCTGCCCCAGCTGTTCGCCGAAGCCGACTACGTCAGCCTGCACCTGCCCCGCACGCCGGACACCGAGAACCTGGTCAACGCGGCGCTGCTGGCCACGATGAAGCCCACCGCCCGCCTGGTGAACTGCGCCCGCGGCGGCATCATCGACGAGCAGGCCCTGGCCGATGCGGTCGAGAACCGCGTCATCGCCGGTGCGGCCCTCGACGTCTACGCCAAGGAGCCGCTGGCGGCCGATTCCCCGCTGCGCCTGGTCAAGGAGCGGCTGATCCTCACCCCGCACCTGGGCGCGTCCACGGAGGAAGCCCAGGAGAACGTGGCCATCGACGTGGCCGAGCAGATCCGGGACGTGCTCCTCGGTCTGCCGGCCCGCAGCGCCGTCAACATCCCCGGCCTGACCCCCGAGGTGATGGAGCTGCTCAAGCCCCATCTGCAGCTGGCGGAAACCCTGGGCCTGCTGCTCAGCCAGCTGGCCGGCGGCCAGATCAGCGAGCTGGAGGTGCGGCTGCAGGGCGAATTCGCCTCCCACCCGGCCCAGCCCCTGGTGGTGGCCGCCCTCAAGGGCATCCTCTCGGCCGCCCTCGGCGACAGCATCAACTACGTCAACGCCACCCTGGAGGCCAAGGAGCGCGGCATCCACGTCCTCGAGGTGAAGGACGACGCCAGCCGCGACTTCGCCGGCGGTTCGCTGCAGCTCAGCTCCCGCAGCCCCCGGGGCAACCACAGCGTCACCGGCGCGGTGTTCACCGACGGGGAACTGCGCATCACCACCATCGACGAATTCCCGGTGAACGTGACCCCCAGCCGTCACATGCTCTTCACCCGCCACCGGGACATGCCCGGCATCATCGGCCAGCTGGGCTCCCTGCTGGGCGAGCACAACGTCAACATCGCCTCGATGCAGGTGGGCCGCCGCATCGTGCGCGGCGACGCGGTGATGGTGCTGAGCCTCGACGACCCGATCCCCCCCAGCCTGCTGGCGGTGATCCACAGCATCAACGGCATCCAGGCCGCCCACCCGGTCACCCTCTGATGGGCCTGGTCTGGTGGCGGCTGGAGATGGCCGCCCCGGCCGAACTGGAGGAGTCCCTGCTCTGGAAGCTGCCGCTCCTGGGGGTGGCGCGGGTGGCGCTCCAGCACCCCCCCGAGGCGCCGGAGCAGCGGCAGCTGCTGGCCTGGCTGCCGGAGAGCGACTGGCCCGCCGACCAGCGCCAGGAGCTGGAGCGGGCCCTGGCCCCGCTGGGGGAGCCCTTCGACCTGGCGCTGCCACAGATTCACTGGCAGCGGCAGGCCGATGAGGACTGGAGCCTGAGCTGGAAGAGCCACTGGCGGCCCGATCCGGTGGGGGAGAGGCTGCTGGTGCTGCCGGCCTGGCTGGAGGTGCCGCCCGAGCAGGCCGGGCGGCTGGTGATCCGCATCGATCCGGGCAGCGCCTTCGGCACCGGCAGCCACCCCACCACCCGCCTCTGCCTGGAGGCCCTGGAGGCCCTCGCCGGGGAGCGGGAACAGGCGGGCCTGGGTGAGGGCCTGGAGGGGCTGCGGGTGGCCGATCTGGGCTGCGGCAGCGGCATCCTGGGCCTGGCCGCCCTGCGGCTGGGGGCGGCCAGCGTGGCCGCCGCCGACACCGACCCCCTGGCCGAGCGGGCCACCCGGGAGAACGCCGCCCTGAACGGCCTGGACGGCGCCCGTGGCCTCACGGTCACCACGGGCTCGGCCGAGGCCCTGGTGGCGCTGCTGGAGGGACGTCCGGCGGATCTGCTGCTGTGCAACATCCTGGCGCCGGTGATCGAGGCCCTGATTCCCTGGTTCGGGCAGCTGCTGAGCCCCGGCGGTGTGGGCCTGCTCAGCGGCCTGCTGGTGGATCAGGCTCCAGGCCTGGAGCGGGATCTGGCGGCAGCGGGCTGGCGGGTGGAAGGGCGGGTCGAGCAGGACCGCTGGGGCCTGCTGCGGATCCGTTCGGCATCGGATGTTGCATAAGGCACGCTGATCTGTGTCCTGGCTTTGATTGGGCTTCCCGGCCTGCGAGCCCAAGATCGCCGGGAATGCCCCCTGTCGGATGTAGGAAGGGCGGGTCCTACAGGCCCTGGCTGCCGGGTGTCTGTGAGCTCCAATCTCTTCCATGGCTTCCTACAAGGTCACCCTCGTCAATGAGAGCGAGGGGCTGAACAAGACCATCGAGGTTCCCGACGACCAGTACATCCTCGACGCCGCCGAAGAGCAGGGCATTGACCTGCCCTACTCCTGCCGCGCCGGCGCCTGCTCCACCTGCGCCGGCAAGCTCACCGCCGGCACCGTCGACCAGTCGGACCAGAGCTTCCTCGACGACGACCAGATCGAGGCCGGCTTCGTCCTCACCTGCGTCGCCTACCCCACCTCCGACTGCACCATCAAGACCCACACCGAAGAAGAGCTCTACTGAGCTCCTCGCCGGGCGGTCCGGTTGGATCGCCCACTTGAACCCCGCGTTCTTCTCCGCCACCCTCAGGGGTGGCTTTTTCATGGCACTTCAGGTGGACACCGTGCTGGCCTCCGGCAGCGAGCATCCCAGCCCCGGCGGCCAGTACAGCTACCGGGTCCTGGGGCCCTGCTGCCGGCTGTTCGATCGGGAGGAGCTCCCCTGGCCCTGCTGCCGGCTGGCCTGGCGCAGCAAGGAGCCCAGCTGGCGCCGCGTCGGCCGCCGCTTCGTGCCCGACCTGGCCGCCCGCCGCTGCCCCTCCTACGCCGTGGAGCTGCTGCAGCCGGGGGCCCGCCCCACCCGCACCGTGATCACCCTGTTCCCCCAGCGCCTGGCCCCAGGGCTGCAGGAGTGGTGGTACAGCAAGCTGCCGGGGTCGCTGGAGGCCGGCAACCTGGCCCCGCCACCACCGCTGCCGCTGCCTACCCCTGCCCCCTGAGGCGCAGGCGTCCAGGCACAAAAAAACCGGCCGACGCAGGGCCGGCCGGCGGAGGTGGGCGCGGTGATCAGAAGTAGATCTTGCCGCCGCCCCACTGGATGCCCTGGACCTTGGGGGCCACCAGGATGTAACCGGCGATCAGGCGCAGGTCCTCGTCGTCCAGATCGCGCATCTTCACGAACACGTCGCTGCTGCGCAGGCTGGGGTGCACGTCCGCGATGCTGTACTCCCCGTCGTAGGAGGTGGGGTCCTTCATGTAGTCGACCAGGGCGTCGACCGAATCCCGGGCCGGGGTGGCCAGGGCCAGGGTCTCGGGGTCCAGACCCACGTTCTGGTTGGTCTTGGTGATGCCACCGGCATGGCAGGTGCCACAGCTTTCGTTGAAGAGCTTGCGGCCGGTCTTGACCTCCTTCTCGCTGAAGGTCACCAGGGTGCCGTCAGGGGAGACCGGCACGGTGAGATCCTCGGCGCTCCACTGGGCCGCGGCCGCAGGGCCCGCGAAACAGACCAGCAGGGCCAGGGGAAGGATCAGCAGCGTCCGGACCACGGCACGGAGGGCGCTGCGAAGGGGAGCGGTGCTGAGGCGGGCGGTGCGACGGGCGGCTGACAGCGGGGCGGCTGAGCGAAGGAGGGGGGCCATGGGAGAAGCCGGCGGAATGGCGGTCGGACCGCAACTGAGACCTTGTATCACGGGCGACGGGTCCCCCGGAACGGAATCACGCGAACTGTTGCAGGCTCAGCCCGCCGTCCCCACCGAGAGGCTGAGGAAGTCCTTCGCCACCACCGTCTCGGGGAAGATGGCCCGGGCTTCGGCCACCAGGTCGTCGGGGGTCATGGGATTCCCCGCCACGTAGCGGGGGCTCAGGTGGGTGAGCACCAGCTGCTTCACCCCCGCCTCCAGGGCGGTCTGGGCGGCCATCGTGCTGGTGGAGTGCTGGCGGGCGATGGCCAGCTCCGCCTCGCCATGGGAAAAGGTGGATTCGTGGATCAGCAGGTCGGCGCCACGGGCCAGGGCCACCGCCGCTTCGCTGAAGACGGTGTCGGTGCAGTAGACGACGCTGCAGCCGGGCCGCGGCGGCCCGCACAGGGCCTCGCCCCGGATCACCCGGCCGTCGTCGAGGGTGACGCTTCGACCGGCCTTGAGCTCGGCGTAGACCGGCCCGGGGGGAATGCCCAGGGCCCTGGCCCGCTCCACGTCGAAGCGGCCGGCCCGGGGCTTCTGATCCACCCGGTAGGCGTAGGCCGGCACCCGGTGGGTGAGGGCCGTGCAGCGCACCGTGATGTCGTCGTCGTCGAGCACCAGGGTGCCGCGGGCAGCGGCCTCCTTCACCCGGTGGGTGCGCAGGGGATAGCCGATGCGGGTCGAGGAGGTGCGCATCACGCCCTCCAGGTAGTCCCGCAGGGGATCCGGTCCGTAGAGGTCGATGCCGGCGCAGCTGCCCGCCAGCCCCAGGCTGGCCAGCAGCCCCGGCAGACCGAAGACGTGGTCACCGTGCATGTGGGTGACGAAGATCCGGCGCAGCTGGGACACCCGCAGGTCGCTGCGCAGGAACTGGTGCTGGGTTCCCTCGCCGCAGTCGAACAGCCACAGCTCGGCCCGCTGCGGCAACCGCAGGGCCACGGCGGAGACGTTGCGGGCGCGGGTGGGAACGCCGGAGCTGGTTCCCAGGAAGGTGACCTGCACACCCTGGCTGCCTCAGAGCGCATGCTGCCACGGCGCCGGCCGGTGTGCTGGCTGGCGCCATGGCGTGGACAGGATGACCCGTTCAGAATGAGCCGTTGTCGCTCGCGCACCCTCGTGACCCTCCTCCGTTTCGGATGGCGCGCCGGCCTCTCGCTGGCCCTGCTTCCCGCCGCCGTCGCGGCGCCGGTCCCCACGGAGGCGAGGGCGCCGGCTCCCGTGGTGCGGGTGCTGCTGCGGGAGGCCCCCACCCTGGAACTGGAGGCCGGCAGCACCGTGCTGCGCCTCGGCGACGCCACGGGGCGCACCCTGGCGGAGCTGGCCCCGGGGGCGCGGCTGCAGCTGGTGGGCAGCGGCCCGGCCCTGGAGGCCAGGCTGGAGGGACCGACCGGGCCGCCCCGCCGGGTGGCGCTGCCGTCGGGCCAGGCCTGGATCGATCCCGCCCCAGGACGGGGTGCGGGCAGCGAGGCCGTGTTGACCCTGCAGCAGCGCCGCTACCGCGGCCGGCTGCTGGTGCGCAGCGAGGGCGATCGGCTGCAGGCGATCAACCTGATCGATGTCGAGAGCTACCTGCCCAGCGTGGTGGGCAGCGAGATGCCGGCCAGCTGGCCGCTGGCGGCCCTGCGGGCCCAGGCGGTGGCGGCCCGCACCTACGCCCTGCGCCAGCGCCGGCCGGCGGAGCCCTTCGACCTCAAGGCCACCGTCTCCAGCCAGGTCTACAAGGGGGTGGAGGCCGAAACCGACTCCACCCGCGAAGCGGTGCGCAGCACCCGCTCCCAGGTGCTGATGCACGGCTCCGCCCTGATCAACGCGGTGTTCCACAGCAGCAGTGGCGGCCTCACGGAGAACAGCGGCGACATCTGGCGCCAGCAACTGCCTTACCTGGTGAGCGTGCCCGATTACGACCAGGCCAGCCCGGTGCATGTCTGGCAGCTGCGCGTCGAGCCCGACAAGCTGGCCCGGGCCTTCCGGGAGATCGACGGAGCCTTCCGCATCGAGGTGCTCTCCACCACCAGCTCCGGCCGCATCCGCCAGGCCCGGGTGACGGGTCCCGGTGGCTCGCTGCTGCTCTCCGGCGCCGAGCTGCGCCAGCGGCTGGGCCTGCGCAGCACCCTGGCCCGCTTCGACTTCGAGGCGCCCCGGGCCGCCCCCTTCCCGCCGCCGCTGCCGTCCCTGCAGGGGGTCTTCACCCCCGAGGGGATCCGCTCCCTGGCCTCCGGCCTCGTGCAGGCCCCCTGGCGGACCCCCCGCCCGCCGGCGGCGCCGACCCTGCTGGTGAGCGGCCGGGGCTACGGCCACGGGGTGGGCATGAGCCAGTGGGGCGCCTACGCCCTGGCCCTGCGCGGCGAGGACTACCGGCAGATCCTCCAGCACTACTACCAGGGGGCCAGGATCCAGCCCTACTCCGCCCTTTGAAGCACCCGTTGAGCCGCCACGCCCCCAGCGCCCCGGTCGCAGCCTCCATCACCCCGATCGTTCTGGCCGATGCGGCGGCGGTGGCGGAGCGGGTGGCGGCCCTGCTGCTGGCTGATCGGCTGCGGCCGGGCCGGCCCCTGGGTCTGGCCACCGGACGCACCATGGAGCCCGTCTATGCCGCCCTGGCGCGACGGCTGGGGCGCCTGGAGCCAGCCCTGGCGGCGCAGGTGCGTCAGGGCTGGTGCAGCTTCAACCTGGACGAGTACGTGGGGCTGGGGCCCCAGGATCCCGCCTCCTTCGCCGCCACCATGGCCCGCCAGCTGGTGGAGCCCCTCGGCCTGGACCCCGGGAAGGTATGGCTCCCCGATGGGCGGGCCTGCGATCCCGATGGCGAAGCGCGGCGCTACGGCGCCGCCGTGGCGGCCGCCGGCGGCATCGGCCTCCAGCTGCTGGGCCTGGGCCTCAACGGCCACGTGGGCTTCAACGAACCCCCCGCGGGGGCGGCCGTGGCCTGCCGCTGCCTGGCCCTCAGCGACCACACCCGTCGCCAGAACGCCGGCGCCTTCGGGGGCGACCCAGGCGCCGTCCCCCGGCGGGCCATCACCCTGGGGATGGCCGAGATCCTCGCGGCCCGCCGGGTGCTCCTTGTGGTGACCGGCGGGGCCAAGGCGACGATCCTGCGCCGTGCCTTGGGGGAGCCCCCCACGCCGGAGCTGCCCGCCAGCTGGCTGCAGCACCACCCTGCCCTCACGGTGATCGCCGACGCCGAGGCCATGGGCTGAACCTCTGGCGCGGCGGAGGGCGCGGCAGAGGGCGGGGAGGTGGCCTCAGCCGGGCAGGGCGGCCTCCATCAGGGCCTCATCCGCCTCGAGATTGCTGGTGACGCTGCGCACGTCATCGAGATCTTCGAGCACATCCAGCATGCGCAGGCAGGCGGCCAGCACAGTGGCGTCCTCGAGGCGGCAGGGCAGGGAGGAAATCCAGCGATGCTCCCAGCCGGCCAGGGGCAGCCCCAGGTCCCTGAGCCCATCCTGGAGGGCTTCGAGGTCGGCATAGGCGCCGAACACATCGACGCCCTCGGCATCGATCTCGTAGCCCGCCGCCGCCGGGCCACCCCGCTCCTCCAGGGCCAGCAGGTCCTCCAGCAGGCGCTCCTCGTCGGCGCCGGGCAGGGCCAGCCGCACCACGGACCGCTGCTCGAACAGATAGCTGACACAGCCGGTCTCACCGAGGTTGCCGCCGTGCTTGCCGAAGGCCAGCCGCAGGTCGGCCGCGGTGCGGTTGCGGTTGTCGGTCAGGGCCTCGACCAGCACGGCCACGCCCCCCGGGCCGTAACCCTCGTAGCGCACCGCCTCGAACAGGTCGGCCCCGCCACCCCCCTGGCCGCTGCCCTTGGCCACGGCCCGGTCGATGTTGGCGTTGGGGAGCCCCGCCACCTTGGCCTTCTCGATCGCGGTGCGGAGCTGGAAGTTGCCGGCCGGATCAGCACCACCGCGGGCCGCCACGGTGATCTCCCGCCCCAGACGGGTGAACAGCGCTCCGCGCCGGGCGTCCACCACCGCCTTGGTGCGCTTGATCTGGGCCCATTTGCTGTGGCCGGCCATCGCGATGTCGCAGGGGGTTCAACCGGCGGCGTCGAACACCAGCCGGGGCAGGAGCAGGCCCTTGCCATCGGCACGGGCGATGCCGGCCAGGTTGCCATCCGGGGTGAGCACGGCAACCGCCCCCTCTGGCAACTGCTCCACCGTACGGGGCAGGGACCGGCCGCAGCGCCACGGGGACAGCTGGGCCGGATCGAGGCGTTGGCGCGGCAGATCCACCAGCACGTCGAGGGGATCCAGCAGCGGCGGGAGGGGGCCGCTCGCCAGACGCTCCATGGAAACGGCCTGGTGCAGCCCGAAGCCGAGGGCGGCGATGCGGCGCAGGCTGGCCAGGGCGCCGCCGCAGCCGAGAGCTTCCCCCAGATCCCGCGCCAGGGCACGCACGTAGGTGCCGGCGGAACAGCGCACCTCCAGCTCCAGGCGGCCGCGCTCGGCGTCCCAGCCCAGCAGGTCGAGGCCATGGATCTGCACCGGCCGCGCCGCCAGCGCCAGCTGCTCCCCCGCCCGGACCCGGGCGTAGGCCCGCTGGCCATCCACATGCACAGCCGAGACCTGGGGGGGGACCTGGAGGATTTCGCCCCGGAACCGGGCCAGGGCCAGCTCGAGGGCCTCGGGATCGAGGGGCGGAACGGCCGAGCGCTCCAGCACCTCGCCCTCGAGGTCGTCGGTGCCGGTGCGCACGCCCAGCTGGACGGTGCCGCGGTAGGTCTTGTCGCCGGGCAGGTAGGGCAACAACCGGGTGGCCGGGCCGAGGGCGATCGGCAGCACCCCGGTGACGGCTGGATCCAGGGTGCCGCCGTGGCCCACCCGCCGCAGGCCGTAGGCCCGCCGCACCCTGGCGACGCCGTCGTGGGAGGTCAGGCCGGCGGGTTTGTCGAGCACCAGAAACCCGCAGCCGTGGCGCGACGGAGGCGATGGCGGCAGCCTGGAGGGACCTTCTCCCATGCTCAGGCGCCGATGACGCTGCAGGACCGGCGCGAGGTCACCTTTCTGGTGCTGGCCGGCATCTTCCTGGGGACCATGGGCATGCTCAACATCCTGGGGCTGACCCGGTTCCTCCACCTGGGCAGCATCGGGTCCTTCCCGATCATCGTGGCGGTGGGGGCCCTGCCGTACCCCGTCACCTTCCTGTGCACGGACCTGATCAGCGAGATCTGGGGCGAACGGCGCGCCTCCCAGGTGGTGTGGGTGGGTCTGATGCTCAACGGCTGGATCGTCCTGGTGCTGTGGCTCGGTGGCATCCTGCCGGGCCTGGACGGATTCGGTGGGGTGGCGGGCCTGCCGGCCGACACCCACGCCGACGGGGTGCCGGTGTTCTTCGAGGTGCGCCGGCTGGCCTTCGGCGCCGTGGGGGCCTCCATGGCCGCCTACATGGCCGCCCAGTTCACGGACGTGCGCCTGTTCCATTTCTGGAAGCGCTTCAGCAACGGCAAGGCCCTGTGGCTGCGCAACAACGGCTCCACCCTGATCAGCCAGGTCGTCGACACGTCGGCGGTGGTGCTGATCAGCCACTACGCCGCCCATGTGCTGCCGATCCGGCCGGAGGAGCCGGTGCTGCCCCAGCTGGGCGTGTTCATCGCCAGCGGCTACGTGTTCAAGCTGGTGGCGGCCCTGGCCGACACCCTGCCCTTCTACCTGCTGGTGGGCTGGCTCAGGCGCTATCTGGAAGTGCCGGGGGACGGCACCGAGCTGGCGGACGCCCCCCTGCCGGGGGCCTAGGCGGCGACGGCGATGTTGATGCGCTTGCGGTTGCGCAGGCCACGCTTGATGGATTCGAAGCTGACGACGCCATCCACCAGGGCGAACAGGGTGTCGTCGGAGCCGCGGCCCACGTTGACGCCCGGGATCACGGAGGTGCCGCGCTGGCGGATCAGGATCGAGCCGGCGCTGACGGTTTCACCGCCGTAACGCTTGACGCCGAGACGCTTGGAGTTGGAGTCGCGGCCGTTGCGGGTGGAGCCTGTGCCTTTCTTGTGGGCCATGGGAGAGCAGAGAAGGGAGAACGGGGGGAACTGGAGAAGAGGCTGGGGGCCCGATCAGGCGATCGCCTTGCCGCCCACCTTGATCGACTGGACCATCACCCGGGTGAGCTCCTGGCGGTGGCCGTTCTTGCGGCGGGTCTTCTTCTTGGGGCGCATCTTGTAAACGATGATCTTCTGGCCGCGGCGATGGGCCAGCACCTTGAGCTCCACCGTGGCGCCCGTCACGTAGGGCTGGCCCAGGGTGGTGCCGGAGGCGTCCTTCACCAGGAGCACGTTCTCCAGGGTCACGGTGCTGTCGACCTCGGCATTGAGGCGGTCGAGATCGACATAACGATCGGGCTGAAGCCAGAACTGCTGGCCGGAGGCCTCGACGATGGCGTAGGCGCCGGTGGCATCGCCCTGGGCACCGGTGGCAGGTGCACTCAGGGTCTCCTTATGGGGGGCTTGGGTCATCGCTCAGGGGGCGTGGCCAGGCTGGCGGCAGGAAGCCACCATTGGGCCTGGACGCACGGAATCGAAAGACAGAACTAAGATCCTCCCGTCTGGGCCTCCCTTCCGTCAAGAATCAGCCCGGTCAGGGGAGCTCCCCGCCGCAGCGGTCGATGCCCCAACCGGTTCTCAACATCCTCTCTCTCATCCAGACCCCGGCCCTGGCCGAAGCCTGCGGCCAGTGGCTCAGGGGCGGTCGCTACCAGCTGGTGCCGGTGGATCTCGCCGCCGGGCCCCTGGAGCAGCTGGAGCAGCGCCGCGAGGACTTCGACGGGATCCTGCTGGAGGAGGGCGCCGTCGACGGGACCTTCTTCGGCAGCCTCCACGACCAGGGCCTGGAGCTGCCGGCCGTGCTGATCGGCCCGGTGGACGGCGAAGTGAAGTTCCACGATGCGGAGGTCCGCCTCCCGCCCGACCAGCTGGAGCAGCTCAGCTACAGCCTGGATGCGGCCGTCTCCCGTTTCCTGCGCAGCAACACGCTGCCCGCCGGCAGCGAAGCCAAGGCGGCCACCCCCGACGGCTGGAAACTGCCGAACCGGCTCAACGGACGGCTCGGTTACCTGGGCGTCTACTACAAGCGGGATCCCTCCCGCTTCCTGCGCAACCTGGAAGCCGAGGAACGCAACGAGCTGCTGGACTCCCTGCGGCGCACCTACCGGGACCTGCTGATCAGCTACTTCAAGAACCCCGCCGCCGCCAACCAGGCGATCGAAAGCTTCGTGAACACGGCCTTCTTCGCCGATCTGCCGATCACCAAGATGGTCGAGATCCACGTGAATCTGATCGAGGAGTTTCGAAAGATGCTGATGCTCAAAGGACAGAAGAACGATTTTCTCCAGGACTACCGGCTGGCCCTCCTGGATGTCATGGCTCACCTCTGCGAAATGTATCGACGCTCCATCCCGCCCGACCTGCCCATCGTGCCCGCCGTCGTGGCCGAATCCACCAGCCCCTCCGCCTGAGTCCCAGCCATGACCTTCCGCAAGACCTACATCCTCAAGCTCTACGTGGCGGGCAACACCCCCAACTCGATGCGGGCCCTCAAGACGCTGCGCGACATCCTCGAGTCCGAGTTCCGCGGCGTCTACGCCCTGAAGGTGATCGATGTGCTCAAGAATCCCCAGCTGGCGGAGGAGGACAAGATCCTGGCCACCCCCACCCTGGCGAAGATCCTGCCCCCACCGGTGCGGCGAATCATCGGCGATCTCTCCGACCGTGACCGGGTGCTGATCGGCCTCGATCTCCTTTACGAAGAGCTCACCGAGGATTTCAAGCTCGACATCGATGATCTGGAAGCCGACGATGTTCCCTCTCCCCCGGAAACCTCCTGAGCCCTGATCAACGTCTGCCGCCGCCTTCCGGACCAGGCCATCCCAGCGTCAACCCCGTTCCCCTTCAGACCCCTCGCGCTTCCATCTCTTCGATGCAGGATCCCAACGACCACGACGCCGCTGCCAATCGAATGCAGATGCAGAAACTTCCCACGGGGATCGAAGGTTTCGATGACATCTGCCATGGCGGCCTGCCGATCGGCCGATCGACTCTGATCAGCGGAACTTCGGGAACCGGCAAGACGGTCTTTTCCCTGAACTTTCTCTGCAACGGCATCCGGCAGTTCAACGAACACGGCATTTTCGTCACCTTCGAGGAGTCGCCCCTCGACATCCTGCGCAATGCCTCCAGCTTCGGCTGGAACCTGCAGGAAATGGTCGAACAGAACAAGTTGTTTGTCCTCGATGCCTCCCCGGACCCCGATGGCCAGGAGGTGTCGGGCAGCTTCGACCTCTCCGGGCTGATTGAGCGGATCCACTACGCGATTCGCAAATACAAAGCCAAGCGGGTGGCGATTGACTCCATCACCGCCGTCTTCCAGCAGTACGACGCCATCTCCGTGGTACGCCGGGAGATCTTCCGGCTGATCGCCCGGCTCAAGGAGATCGGCGTCACCACGGTGATGACCACCGAACGGGTCGATGAATACGGCGCCATCGCCCGCTACGGCGTCGAGGAGTTCGTCTCCGACAACGTCGTGATCCTGCGCAACGTGCTGGAGGGCGAACGGCGGCGGCGCACGGTGGAAGTGCTCAAGCTCCGGGGCACCACCCACATGAAGGGGGAGTTCCCCTTCACCATGGGCGCCCACGGGATCAGCGTGTTCCCTCTGGGGGCGATGCGCCTCACCCAGCGGTCCTCCAACGTGCGCCTCAGCTCCGGCGTTCCCCGTCTCGATGAGATGTGCGGCGGGGGCTTCTTCAAGGACTCCATCATCCTGGCGACCGGCGCCACCGGCACCGGCAAGACCCTGCTGGTCAGCAAGTTCGTGGAGGACGCCTGCCGCAGCAAGGAGCGGGCGATCCTGTTCGCCTACGAGGAATCCCGCTCCCAGCTGCTGCGCAACGCCACCAGCTGGGGCATCGATTTCGAGCAGATGGAGCAGGACGGCCTGCTCAAGATCATCTGCGCCTATCCGGAATCCACCGGCCTTGAGGATCACCTGCAGATCATCAAGACGGAGATCAGCCAGTTCAAGCCGTCCCGGATGGCGATCGATTCCCTCTCCGCCCTGGCTCGGGGTGTCAGCCACAACGCCTTCCGGCAGTTCGTGATCGGGGTGACGGGCTATGCCAAACAGGAGGAAATCGCTGGCTTCTTCACCAACACCTCCGAGGAGTTCATGGGAAGCCATTCGATCACCGACTCCCACATCTCCACCATCACCGACACCATTCTGCTGCTGCAGTATGTGGAGATCCGCGGTGAAATGGCCCGGGCCCTGAACGTGTTCAAGATGCGCGGCTCCTGGCACGACAAGGGCATCCGGGAATTCGTGATCACCGGCAACGGGCCGGAGATCAAGGATTCCTTCGCCAATTTCGAGCGCATCATCAGCGGCGTTCCCCATCGGATCACCACCGACGAACGTGCCGACCTGGGCCGGATCATGCGCAGCGTCGACGGCGAGAGCTGAAGCCGATCGGGGGCTCCAGGGGCGCCCGCGTGGTCAAGACCATCCCGAACTAGGCGGGGATCCTTCGCTCCGCTTCGATCTCCGCCAGGGAGGCGGAGCGCTCCGCCTGGACCCGCAGTTCATCACCGTCGGCCTCCTCCAGGGGCAGGTCGAACCAGAAGGTGGTGCCCACCCCGGGCTCGCTGGCCATCCGGGCCTGGCTGCCGTGCTTCTCGAGGATGCCCCGCACGATCGAGAGCCCCAGCCCGGTGCCGGCTTCGGTGTGCACGGCGTTCTCGACCCGGAAGAAGCGCTCGAAGATCCGCGCCTGGTCGGCCTCGGAGATGCCGCAGCCGGTGTCGGCGATCTCGACCCGCAGCCGCGGCAGGCGCGAGGTGAGGGTGCAGGAGGGATGGTGCTCGGCTTCGCCGTCGGGATCCAGCGGGCAGTGGTCGGGCCAGGGGTAGGCGCGCAGCAGCAGCTGGCCGCCGCTGCGGGTGAACTTGAGGGCGTTGCCCACCAGGTTGTCGAACACCTGCAGCAGCAGATCCCAGTTGCCCCGCACCCGGGGCAGGTGCTGATCGCCGGCGAACAGCAGCATCACCCCCTTCTCCTCGGCGTTGAGCCGGTAGGTGCGCAGGGTCTGCTCGATCGCCGGGGCCAGGTCCATGGGCTCCAGCTGCCAGACCCGGTCGGACTCCAGCCGTGACAGGTCGAGCACGTCGGTGACCAGACGCGAGAGGCGGTCGGTCTCGGCGTTGGCGATGCTCAGGAACTCCTTCTGCTCCTCGGCGCTGAGCAGGTCGCCCATGTCATGGAGCGTCTCCACGTAGCTCTTGATGTTGCACAGGGGGGTGCGCAGCTCGTGGGACACGTTGCTGATGAAGCGGCTCTGGGCCGCATTCAGCTCCACCTCCCGGGTGAGGTCCTGGATCGTCATGGCGATGCCCTTGAGGCTCTCGCCGCTGGCATCCCGCACCGACTGGAGCACGATGCGCAGGGTGCGGGGGGGATCCCCGAAGCTGCAGCGCACCTCGGTGGTGTCCCGCTCGCTGATGATCAGGCTCTCCAGGGGATCGTGCAGTTCCATCGCCAGCCGGTCCGGCAGTTCGGCGGCCAGCTCGCTGCCCTCCAGGTTGCGGCCCTCCCAGCGGAACAGGCGGCGGGCGGTGGGGTTGGCCAGCACGATCCGCCCCTCGGCATCGAGCAGCACGGCCCCATCGGCCATGGTGGCGATCAGCGACTGCTGCTTCACCTGGGCGGCGGTGAGCTCCTCGATGTTGGCCGCCTTGTAGACCTCCAGCTGGGAGGCCATGGTGTTGAAGCCGTTGAGCAGTTCACCGAGCTCTCCCCCCACCGGCAGGGCGATGCGGGTCTCGAAGTTGCCCCCGGCGATCGATCGCACCCCCCGCAGCAGCTCCTTCACCGGCTGGGTGATGGTGAGGGCGTTGAACACCGAGCCCAGGATCACCAGCACCCAGATCGAGATGAACACCGCCACCGTCACCTCCCGGGTGAGGGCGGCGCTGGCCAGGAGCGTCTCGTTGGGGTTGATGCCCAGGGCCACCACCCCCAGGTAGCGGCCGTCGCTCACCATCGGCACGAACACGTCGGTGACCTGGCCGTCAGGGGTGAGGTGCTGGCGGATCAGGGGGTTGTCGGGGCGGCGCTGGATGTCGGCCGGCAGCTCCAGGCGCCGGCTGAGCACGCGCTCGCCCATGCCGGTGCTGCCGCCCATCGGGATGCCGAGGTAGATCACCCCGTCGGAATCGGCGAAGAAGATGTAGCGAAGGCTGCGGCTGGACTGCCAGAAGCGTTCGGCCACCGAGGCCAGTTCCCGGTCGTTGCCCTCCGCCACCAGGGGGGTGACGTTGGCCGACAGCAGCAGCCCGAGATCCCGGGCGAAGCGGGTGTCGCTCATGCGGGCATCGCGCTGGATGCCGTTGAGGGCCAGGAAGGTGATGCCCGTCATCAGCAGGCTCACCACGAGGGTGGCGACCGCCAGCAGCTTGGTCTGGAGGCTGAACTCCGCCCACCAGCGCTGCAGCCGCGCCCGCCAGAGGCTGAAGGCTCCGGCGTCCTCGCTGCCGCCCAGGGTGGGACCGGAAACGGAGCGGGTCATGGCAGGGCCGGGCGTTGCGACCGCACCTGGTGGCCGATGTCGCGGCGGTAGACCATGCCCTCGAAACCCACCCGTTCCAGGCCGTCATAGGCCCGCTCGAAGGCCGTGTCGAAGTCGTCGGCCTGGGCCACCACCGCCAGCACCCGGCCGCCCGCCGTGACCACGGGGCCCGCCTCGGTGCGGCGGCTGCCGGCATGGAAGAGCTGCCGATCGGGGGCGTCCCCCAGATCGCCGTGGATCGCATCGCCGCGACGCACCTCGCCGGGATAGCCCTCGGCGGCCGCGATCACGCAGGCGCTGCAGCGCGGCGCGATCGTCAGCGGGGGGGCCTCCTCCAGGCGGCCGGTGGCGCAGGCCAGGAGCACCCGGGCCAGTTCCGGGCCGAGCAGGGGCATCAGGGTCTCGCACTCCGGATCGCCGAAGCGGCAGTTGAACTCGATCACCCGCAGGCCGGCCTCGGTGAGCATCAGGCCGGCGAAAATCACGCCGCGGTAGTCGATGCCCCGGGCCCGCAGGGCCGCCAGGATCGGCTCCAGCACCAGCTGGCGCACCTGCTCCAGTCCCGCCGCGTCCAGCAGCCGGGCCGGGGCGTAGGCCCCCATGCCGCCGGTGTTGGGGCCCGTGTCCCCCTCGCCGATGCGCTTGTGGTCCTGGGCCGGAGGCAGCAGCACCATGGAGCGACCATCGGTGAGGGCGAACACCGACACCTCCGGGCCGTGCAGGCGCTCCTCCAGCACCAGGGAGGGGGCGGCGGCGGCTTCCCCGGGGGCAGCGCTCTGGAAGCGGCCCGCGAACACCTCCTCGATGGCGTCGCGGCACTGCTCGAGGCTGTCGGCCACCGTCACGCCCTTGCCGGCGGCCAGGCCATCGGCCTTCACCACCAGGGGGCGGCCATGGCGTTCGAGGGCCTCCAGGGCCTGCTGGCGATCCGTCGCCGCCCAGTAGCCCGCCGTGGGCACGCCCGCCTCCTGCATCAGGTCCTTGGCCCAGCGCTTGCTGGCCTCCAGCAGGGCCCCGTCGGCCCCGGGACCGAAGACCGCCAGCCCCTCCGCCCGCAGCCGGTCCGCCAGGCCGGCCGCCAGGGGCGCCTCCGGTCCCACCACCACCAGGTCGATGGCGTGCGCATGGCAGGCCGCCGCCAGGGCGCCATGGTCGGTTTCGGCGATGGCCAGCTGGCCGCAGCCCGCCAGGGCGGCGGTGCCGCCGTTGCCGGGCGCCACCAGCACCTGCTCCACCCCCGGGCAGCGCGCCAGGGCCCAGCCCAGGGCGTTCTCGCGGCCACCGCCGCCCACCACCAGGATCCGGGCCGGCACCGGGGACGGGAGGGAAGCGTCGGAAGCGGTCAACGGGGCCATGGGGCGGAGGGGAAGCAGAACGGGGGTGGATCGGGGTGGAGAGCTCCCCTAGGTTGTGCGCCGGCACGGGTGCTGCACCGGTCGCCCTCACCAGCCTTGCTGCCACTCCCCTTTGCCATTCTCCCCGACCGCCGCCTCGACTGCCGTGCCGCCCAGCGGATCCGGGCCGACCCCCGTCCCGCCGGCGCCCCGGCTGGGCCGCGGCTGGTCCGTTCTCGGCGGCCTCGGAGCCCTGGCGTTGATGGGTCTGCTCCCGGGGATCGGGCCGGCGGCAGCCCGTGCCGCGGCCCCTGGGCCGGAGGCGGCGGTGACAAAACCCGCCCCAGCGGGAGCGGCGACCACCGCCACTGAAGCCAGCCCCAGCGGGCCGGCGGAACCCACGGGGGAGGCCGTCGAGGAGCGGCCGCCCCTCCTCACCGACAAGGAGTTCGCCGACCTGCTCCGCGACGGGGATCTGGAGCAGATCGACGTGGCCTGCCGGCAGAGCGCCGAGGCCGATCAGCTCGAGCGGCTTCGGCAGCTGCAGCAGCGGCTGCTGACGCTGCATCCGGCACCCCAGCCCCTGGAGGTCGTGCTGGCCAACGCCGACGTGTTGCTCAGCTGCCGGGCGCCCAGCGAGGCCATGGACGTGCTCAACCGCTACGGCCCGGCTGCCGGAGCCGAGCGGGTGCAGTGGCTGCAACTGCAGTGGCGTGCCGCCGCCGCCGGACTGGACCACCGTCGGGCGGCCCTGGCCCTGGAACGGCTGCGGAAGGAGAGCGGCACGTCCCTCGATGGCATCGCCCTGCCGCTGCAGCGCCGGGAGGATGGCACCGTGATCAGCCGCTCGGCCCTGGAGCTGCTGGCCCTGCACCTGGAATCGAGGGGCTTCGCCCGGGTCGGCGGCGAACTGCTGGTCCGGGCCCGCCAGGGCGGCCTGGGCGGGGCTCTGCGGCTGCAGCAGGCGGTGGGTCTGCTGGCGGAGCTGCCGGCGTCCCAGCGGGAGGCCCTGCTGGAGGCGGCCCTGGAGCAGGCGGCGGCGGCGAAGGCCTGGGGGCTGGTGGCCGAGCTGCTGGACACCCAGGCCGCCCTGCCCTCCGAGCGGGCCGTGGCCAGGCGCCTGCGGCTCAGCGGGCGCATCGACGACGCCTACGGCGAATGGCGCTGGCGGCGCGAGGATCCGGCGGCGGCGTCGCGCACCCGCCAGCTGGAGATCCGGCTGCGCTCCCCCCGGGATCCGGGCGGCCACGCCGCCGACCTTGCGGTGCCGGACCCGACTCCGACCCCGGCCCCGACCCCTACTCCGGCCCCGACCCCTTCCCCTGCCCCATGACCCTCTCCCCTGCCACCGGCCCCCTCCTCTACGAAGGCAAGGCGAAGCGGGTGTACGCCACGGACCAGGACGACCTGGTGGCGGTGGAGTACAAGGACGACGCCACGGCCTTCAATGCCCTCAAGAAGGCCCAGCTCCTGGGCAAGGGGGCCCTGAACTGCCGCATCTCCGCCCTGCTGTTCGAGCACCTCGAGCGGCTTGGGGTGCCCACCCACTACCTGGGTCTGCAGGGGGACCACTGGATGATGGTGCGGCCGGTGCGGGTGGTGCCGGTGGAGGTGGTGGTGCGCAACGTGGCCGCCGGTTCCCTCTGCCGCCAGATGCCGATCCTGGCAGGCACCCCCCTGGATCCGCCCCTGCTCGACCTGTACTACAAGGACGACGCCCTGGGGGATCCGCTGCTCAGCGAAGCGCGGCTGGAGCGCCTGCAGCTGCTCACGCCCGACCAGCTGGGGGCGATCCGGGAACTGGCCTTCCGGGTCAACGACGCCCTGCGCGAACTTTTCGCCCGGGTGGAGCTCGAACTGGTGGATTTCAAGATCGAACTGGGGTTCACCGCCGACGGCGCACTGGTGGTGGCGGACGAGATCAGCCCCGACACCTGCCGGCTCTGGAACCGGGCCGTGAGCGATGCCCAGGAGCGGATCCTGGACAAGGACCGATTCCGCCAGGACCTGGGCGGCGTTGTCGAGGCCTACGGGGAGGTCCTCAAACGGGTCCAAGGGGTCTGTCCCGAAGCGCGGGTCTACGGGTAAGGTCAGCGGAATTTGCGGCCTGGCCGCTCTGCAGACGACATCCATGATTGGCGTTCGCCTCGGCAGGCCCCACATCCTTCGAAGCGTCACGCCCCGGGCGGCGACCGCCTCCCTGCCCCTGCTCGTGGCCCTGCTCCTGGCCGGCGGCCAGGCCCGGGCCGCCGAAAGTCCCCCCGGCAAGGGCCAGGCCCCCGCAGGTCCCGTGGCCCAGGCCGGCGCCGATCCCTTCGCCGGCCCGGCGGACGGCACCCCGCCGGCCGGGGCGACCCCGGTGACGCCCGCCCCCGCAGCCACACCGGCCCCCGCGGCCGCCCCGGCACCGGCCGCCACCCCCGGCGCCACGCCCAGCCCCCCCGCCGCCCGCGACGACCGGCCCGGCAAGCCCTCCCTGGGCCCGGCCCCCACCCCTTCGGCCTCCACCGAACCCCGGGTGCTGATCAGCGAGGTGGTGATCGAAGGCCTGGCCGACCATCCCGAGCGTGAGCGTCTCGAGCTGGCGGCCTATGCCGCCATGGCGGTGACCCCTGGCAACGCCATCACCCGCAGCGAGCTGGAAACGGACCTGCAGGCCATCTATGCCACGGGCTGGTTCTCCGACGTGCGGATCCAGCCCCAGGACGGCCCCCTGGGGGTGCGGCTGGTGGTCTCGGTGGTGCCCAACCCCGTGCTCACCAAGGTGAGCCTGGATCCGGCCGACGCCAAGGTGCCGGAAACGGTGGTGCAGGACACCTTCGCCAGCGATTACGGCAAGACCCTCAACCTGGTGACCCTGCAGGGCCGCATGCAGGAGCTGCAGAAGTGGTACGCCGACCAGGGCTTCTCCCTGGCCCGCGTCACCGGCCCCTCCCGGATCGGACCCGACGGCGACGTGCAGCTGCTGGTGCGCCAGGGCACGGTGAAGGGCGTGGAGGTCCAGTTCCTCAACAAGGAGGGATCGGCCACCAACGACAAGGGCCAGCCGATCAAGGGCAAGACGAAGGAGTGGGTGATCACCCGGGAGATCTCCATCAAGACCGGCGAGATCTTCAACCGCCGCAACCTGGAGGACGACCTCAAGCGCCTGTACGGCACCGGCCTGTTCAGCGACGTCAAGGTGACCCTGCGCCCTGAACCGGAGGATCCCGGCTCGGTGGTGATCGTGCTGGGGGTCGTCGAGCAGTCGACCGGCTCCCTCTCCGGCGGTCTGGGCTACAGCCAGAGCCAGGGCGTCTTCGGCCAGATCCAGGTGCAGGACAGCAACCTGTTCGGCCGGGCCTGGGACCTCTCCACCAGCTTCACCTACGGCCAGTTCGGCGGCCTGGCCGACATCTCCTTCAGCGACCCCTGGATCAAGGGGGACAAGTACCGGACCGCCTTCCGCTTCAAGGCCTTCGTCAGCCGGGACGCCCCCCAGGTGTTCCAGAGCCAGAACAACGGCAACTTCTTCACCGTTTCCGACTTCTATCAGGCCCCGGGCACCCAGGTCGCCTACAACATCTTCTCGCCGTTCAACCCCCTCCTCGACGTCTTCCCGTCGGTGACGGCGGCCCGCATCGCCGCCGAGACCAGCGGCCAGAACCTCAGCTGGTTCCAGTTCGACGGCAACAGCGTGCTGATCCAGCGCGTCGGGGCCAACGTCCAGTTCGTGCGTCCCCTCAACGGTGGCAACCCCTTCAAGCGGGCGCCCTGGACGGTGCTGCTGGGGCTGACCGGCCAGGTGGCCACGCCGATGGACTTCTCCGGCACCTCCCGCCGCTTCGCTCTGGCCACCCCGAACGAAGCCACCTCGCTGCTGGCCGCCCCCACCAGTTCGTTCATCTGCCTGGCCTACAACTGCGCCGCCCGCAACCAGCTGGTGGGCCTGCGGCTGGCGGCGACGATGAGCACCCTCAACGATCCCCGCAACCCCACCCAGGGCAACTTCCTCAGCATCGGCACCGAGCAGTTCTTCTCGGTGGGCCCCGATTCCCCCACCTTCAACCGGATCCGGGGCAGCTTCACCCACTACATCCCGGTGCGCTGGCTGAAGTTCTACAAGGGCTGCCGGCCGAAGGCCGGCGAGACGGAGGACTGCAAGCAGGCCCTGGCCTTCCAGGTGTCCGCCGGCACGGTGATCGGCGACCTGCCGCCCTACGAAGCCTTCTGCCTGGGCGGCGGCAACTCGGTGCGGGGCTACTTCGACTGCGATCTCGGCGTCGGCCGGAGCTTCGGCGAGGCCACGATCGAATACCGCTTCCCCCTGTTCAGCATCGTCAGCGGCGAGCTGTTCATCGACGGCGGCACCACCTTCGGCAGCCAGACGAAGGTGCCGGGCAACCTCGGCGGCCTGCTCAACAAGCCCGGTTCCGGCTTCTCGATCGGCACCGGCCTGATCGTCACCACCCCCGTCGGCCCGCTGCGCCTGGAGGTGGCCAGCCAGGACTTCACCGGCGAGTGGCGCTTCAACCTCGGCGTGGGCTGGAAGTTCTAGTGACCAGCTGGCCCAGCGACTATCGCCAGGCCTGGACCCTGCGCTCCAGCGTGGAGCGCTCCGGGGTCGGGCTGCACAGCGGCGCCATCTCCCGGGTCCGCCTCGGCCCCTCGGAGCGGCCCGGCTACTGGCTGGGCTGGCTGGATGCCCCGGAACGCCCCCTGCAGCGTCTCGGCCCCACCCAGGTCAGCGACACCCGCCTCTGCACCTGCCTGCAGCTCGGCGATCGCCGCCTGGCGACGGTGGAGCATCTGCTGGCGGCCCTGGCCGGCACCGGGGTGAGCCAGGCGGAACTGTGGGTGGACGGGGAGGAGATCCCCCTGCTCGACGGCTCCGGCCTGCCCTGGGTGGAAGCGATCGCCGAGGCGGGCCTCAGCGAACGGGGCGAGCGCATCGAGCCCCCGCTGCCCCCGCTGCCCCTCACCCTCGGCCAGGGGCTGGGCTTCGTGGCCGCCCTGCCCAACGACCGGCTGCGGCTGGCGGCGGCGATCGAGTTTCCCCAGGCGGCCATCGGCCGCCAGCTCTATGCCCTCGATCTCACCCCCGAGAGCTTCGTGTCCGAGATCGCGCCGGCCCGCACCTTCGGCTTCCGGGAGCAGGTGGAGCAGCTGCTGGCGGCGGGCCTGATCCGCGGCGGCGCCCTCGACAATGCCCTGGTCTGTGACGGGGACCACTGGGTGAATCCACCCCTGCGCTTCGCCGACGAACCGGTGCGCCATAAGCTGCTGGACCTGCTGGGAGATCTGGCGCTGGTGGGCCTGCCGACGGCCCACGTCTTTGCCTACCGCGGTTCCCATGGCCTGCACACCGCCATGGCCGCGGCCCTTGCGGCCCAGGCGCCCCGCCTGCCCGTACCCGTACCGACCCACTGAATCCTTGACCGTTCTTCCCTCCGCCGCTCCCGAGGCCGCCACGGCCGCTGCCCCCGCCACGCCCGCGGGCCCCGCTGCGGACACGGCCCGGTCCGTGGTGCTCAGCAGCGAACAGATCCTCAACCTGCTGCCCCATCGCTATCCCTTCGCCCTGGTGGATCGGGTCATCGAGTACGTCCCCGGCCAGCGGGCGGTGGCCCTGAAGAACGTCACCTTCAACGAACCGCAGTTCCAGGGCCATTTCCCCGGCCGGCCCCTGATGCCGGGAGTGCTGATCGTCGAGGCCATGGCCCAGGTGGGCGGCCTGATCGTCACCCAGATGCCGGATCTGCCCAAGGGGCTGTTCGTCTTCGCCGGCATCGACGGGGTCCGCTTCCGGCGGCCCGTCGTTCCCGGCGACCAGCTGCTGATCACCTGCGAACTGCTCAGCCTCAAGCGCAAGCGCTTCGGCAAGGTGCAGGCCACCGCCACCGTCGATGGCGAGCGGGTCTGCTCCGGCGAGCTGATGTTCTCGCTCGTGGACTGACGCGATGTCGAGTGCAGCCATGACGACATCGGTGCATCCCACCGCCCTGGTCGATCCGAGGGCCCGGCTGGCCTCCGGTGTGGAGATCGGCCCCTATGCGGTGATCGGTCCGGAGGTGGAGATCGGCGAGGGCAGCCGCATCGGTCCCCACGTGGTGATCGACGGGCGGGTGCGGATGGGGAAGGGCAACCGGATCTTCCCGGGGGCCTGCATCGGCCTTGAGCCCCAGGACCTCAAGTACGGCGGCGCCCCCACCGAAGTGGTGATGGGCGATGAGAACACGATCCGGGAGTGCGTGACCATCAACCGCGCCACCGCCGAGGGCGAGCGGACCGTGCTGGGCAACGGCAACCTGCTGATGGCCTACAGCCATATCGGCCACAACTGCCAGCTCTCCGACCGCATCGTCATCGCCAACGGGGTGGCGGTGGCGGGCCACGTGGTGATCGGTGAGCGGGCCGTGATCGGCGGCGTGCTCGGCATCCACCAGTTCGTCCACATCGGCAGCCTGGCGATGGTGGGCGGCATGAGCCGCATCGACCGGGACGTGCCCCCGTTCATGACGGTGGAGGGCCACCCCGGCCGCATCCGGGGACTGAACCGCGTCGGGCTGCGCCGCAGCGGCATGGCCCAGCTCGACGACGGCGCCCAGTTCCGCCAGCTGCAGGATCTCTGGACCCTCATCTACCGCAGCGACCTGGTGCTGGCCGCCGCCCTGCGCCAGGCCCGGGAGCGCCCCCTGCTGGCCGCGGCCGATGAGCTGTGCGCCTTTCTGGAGGCCTCGGTGGGGCCGGGCCGGCGCGGACCGCTGCCGGCCCAGCGCTGATGGTGCGACTGCTGGTCAGCACCGGGGAGGTTTCCGGTGATCTGCAGGGCTCCCTGCTGGTCAAGGCCCTGCACGAGGAGGCGGCCCGCCGTTCCCTGCCCCTCGATGTGGTGGCGCTCGGGGGGAGTCGGATGGAGCGGGCCGGGGCCCAGCTCCTCGCGGACACCACCAAGCTCGGGGCCATCGGCCTGTGGGAACCGATCCCGCTGGTCATTCCCACCCTCAAGCTGCAGGCCAGGGTGCGGCGCTGGCTGAAGCAGCACCCCCCCGATGCGGTGGTCCTGATCGACTACATGGGGGCGAACGTCAACCTGGGCCTGCGCCTGCGGCGGCTGTACCCCGATGTGCCCATCACCTATTACATCGCTCCCCAGGAGTGGGCCTTCCGCCTCGGCGACGGCGGCACCACCAGGCTGATCGGTTTCACCGACCGCATCCTGGCGATCTTCCCGGAGGAGGCCAGCTTCTACGCCGCACGCGGCGCCCAGGTCACCTGGGTGGGCCATCCCCTGATCGACACCCTGCAGCAGCGCCCCTCCCGGCAGGACGCCCGCCAGCGGCTGGGCCTGCCGGCGGAGGCGCCGGTGCTGCTGATGCTGCCGGCCTCGCGGCGGCAGGAGCTGCGCTATGTGCTGCCGCCGATGGCCGCTGCGGTGGCCCTGCTGCAGCGGCAGCATCCCGACCTGCAGGTGCTGCTTCCCGCCGGCCTGCCGGGGTTCGAGGCGGTCCTGGCCGAGACCATGCGGGCGGCCGGAGCCACGGCGGTGCGGGTGATCCCGGCCGGTGAGGCCGATGCCCTGCGGCCCCTGATCTGTGCCGCGGCCGACGCCGCCCTGACCAAATCCGGCACGGCCAACCTGGAACTGGCCCTGCGGGGGGTGCCCCAGGTGACCGGCTACCGGGTGAGCCGGCCGACGGCGTTCCTGGCGAAACATGTGATCCACTTCAACGTGGCCCACATCTCCCCGGTGAACCTGGTGCTGGAGGAACGGCTCGTGCCGGAACTGCTCCAGGACGATTTCACCCCGGACGCCATCCTGGCGGCCCTTCTGCCCCTGTTCGATCCCGCCTCCGGGGCACGGGAGCGGGTGCAGGAGGGCTACGTTCGGCTGCGGCAGAAGCTGGGGGAGCCGGGCGTCACCCGCCGGGCGGCGACGGCCATCCTCGAACCGTTCTCGGGACACACGCCATGCGACTGATCGCGCTGCTGCTGGGGCTGCTGCTCGCCCTCGGCGGGCCGGTGGCACCGGCCCTGGCGGCCACCGAGGAGGCCGTGCTGGCCGGCGGCTGCTTCTGGTGCCTGGAGCACGATCTGGAGGTGCTCCCCGGGGTCCTCGACGTGGAGAGCGGCTACAGCGGCGGCAAGGGGGCCAACCCCACCTACCGACAGGTCTCGGCCGGCGGAAGCGGCCACCAGGAGGTGGTCCGGGTGCGCTTCGACAACACCGAGATCCGCTACGACACCCTGCTGCGGGCCTACTGGCGCAACATCGACCCCCTCGACGGCGGCGGCCAGTTCTGCGACCGCGGCGATTCCTACAGGCCCGTGATCTTCACCACCAGCGCCAACCAGGCCGTGGAGGCCCGCAACAGCCTGGTGGCGGCCGCCCGGGAGCTGGGCAAGCCGGCGGCGGCGATCAAAGTGACGATCCGGCCCCTGGCGAAGTTCTGGCCGGCGGAGGGCTACCACCAGAACTACGCCAAGCGGAACGGCGTCCGGTACAACTACTACCGCTGGTCCTGCGGCCGCGACCGGCGCCTGGACACGGTCTGGGGCCGGCGGGCCCGCACCAGCCAGCGCTGGCAGGGCGGCTGAGCCAGCGCCGGAGCCCTTCTGACGGGCCTTTGGCAGGGCGTACATCGGCGGTGATGCCGATCAGCCGCAGGGGAATCCGAACAGCCCTTCCCCCCCTGTCGCGACCGGGAAAATGCCTTAGCGTTTGTTCCATCACCGGAGGGCTTCTGTATGTATCTGCTGACCATCCGGGACGGTCTGCAGACGCGCCACATCGGGCCCTACGCGAGCCCGAGGCAGGCGTCCGACGATCTCGACAAGCTCCAGGCCCGTTTCGGTGACAAGGCCACCTGGCAGATCCACCGCCTGGAATCCCCCGCCGAACTGCACGCCCACATCCCCGGCAGGGGCGACACCGAGCCGGTGGCGGTCTGAGGGGTGGCTCAGGCCCGCGGCGGAGTGCGGGGATAGCCACGCAGCAGGCCGCTCTCGATCATCAGTCCGACCCCGGCGTTGATCAGGATCAGGCCCAGGGCCCCGTACCAGACCCAGGGGCCGGCCTCCGGCAGCGACTGCCCCTGGTCGGCCGCTGCCGCCAGGGCTGACCAGGTCTGGATGCCCTTGCGGATCACCCCCTCCCCGAACAGGCAGAGCCCGGCGGGGAGCAGGAGCACACCGAGCTGGGCCTTCACGTACCAGCGGATCTTGTGAACGGCCATGGGGCGATGCGTTGTCTGGTCTGGAAGCAAACCTAGGCCGCAAGCTCCGGCCGCCAAAGCCGCCGGGGACGGCGGCGCTGCCGTTCAGACCGCGGCGCCCGCCACCAGCCAGGCCACCAGGGTGCGCACCCCGAAGCCGGTGGCCCCCGCCGGATCGAGCCCCCTCGCCTTGTCGCTCCAGACGGTGCCGGCGATGTCGAGGTGGGCCCAGGGCAGCCCCCGGGTCACGAAGTCCTGCAGGAAGAGGGCGGCGGTGATCGAGCCCCCGGGCCGCGGGCCGGTGTTCTTCATGTCGGCGACGTGGCTCTTGAGCCCCTTCTTGTAGGAGCCGCGCAGGGGCATGCGCCAGAGGGCCTCGCCACCGGCCGTGCCGGCGGCGATCAGGGCCTCGGCCAGGCCGTCACTGGGGGACCAGAGTCCGGCGATCTCCTCGCCCAGGGCGATCACGCAGGCGCCGGTGAGGGTGGCGAGATCGACGATGGCATCGGGCTCCAGGCCGCAGGCGTAGACGAGGGCATCGGCCAGGGTGAGGCGCCCCTCCGCGTCGGTGTTGTTGATCTCGATGGTCTTGCCGTTGGAGGCGGTGAGCACATCACCCGGGTGGATGGCGCCGCCGCTGATCATGTTTTCGCAGCTGGCCACGATCACGTGCACCTCCAGGCCGGCGGGACGGATCTCGGCGATGGCGCGGGCCGCCCCCAGCACCGCGGCGCTGCCGCCCATGTCGTACTTCATCATCTCGATCTGGGAGCCGGCCGTCTTGAGGTTGTAGCCGCCGGAATCGAAGGTGAGCCCCTTGCCCACCAGCACCACCCGCCTGGTCACCTCTCCGGTGGGCCTGATGGTGAGGTGGATGAACTTGGGGGGCAGGTCGGAGCCCTGGGCCACCCCCAGGTAGGCCCCCATGCCGAGGGCCTCACAGTCGGCCCGCTCCAGCACCTTGAGCTCGAGCCCGAAGGCGTCGGCGATGGCGGCGGCCTCGTCGGCCAGCGACTGGGGGGTCGCCTTGTTGGGCGGAGCCGCCACCAGCCGCCGGGCCAGTTCCACGCCGCTGCAGGTGGCTGCCACATGGGCCAGGCCCGCCGCCGCGGCCTCCCCCAGCCCGAGCACGGTCACCCGGGCCGGCAGGGGGCGGGGCTCGGCCTCGCTCTTGAAACGCTGGTCGTCATAGAGGCCGAGCCGCACCGCCTCCGCCATCGCCGCCGCCGCCGCCGCCGGCTCGAGCCCCTCCAGCGGGAACCACAGGCCGAGCTCCTCGGCACCGGCGCTGGCGGCCGTGCGGGCCGCACCGGCACCGGCCTGGCGCAGGGCGTCCAGCCCGAACTCGGCCGGATCCCCCAGGCCCACCAGGATCAGCGTCGCCGGGGTGCCGCCGGGCCGCTCCAGGGTGATCGTCTGGCCACTCTTGGCCTCGAAGCGGCGGCGCTGCAGCCAGCCCTTGAGGGCTTCCCCCACCAGCTCCTCGACCAGGTCCCGCCCGTCGCCGCTGCCGCCGCCGGCGAAGAGACCCACCACCAGGGTGTCCCCCGTCCAGCTCTCCGTGAGGGGACGTTGGCCGTCCCGGTCGACGGCAAGACAGCGAAACTCCATGGACCCAGCGCAGGCGACCAGTGATCGTAGCCAGGCCAGCCCTGGAATTCAGGCGGGATCGGCCGTGAACGGGGTGGCCCAGCGGTCCCGCGTCTCCTTGTTGAAGGGGGGCAGCCAGCGCCGGATCAGGGCCTGCTCCAGGGCCCGGCGGGGGGCGACCGCCGCCGGCACGTCCGACCAGAAGCGGATGCTCGGCCGCGCCTCCAGGCCAGCCCGCGCCAGGGCCTCGCCGTAGGCCGCCAGATAGTCCTTGCAGTCGTGGTCGCCCTTCCAGCGCTGGTCGGCCCGGCCCGTCTCGCCGACGTAGAGCAACAGGGGCAGCGACAGCTGGGGCGGGCGATCCATCACCAGATAGAGGGCCGCCCCCTGCTGGGGAAGCCGGGGCCAGCGCCAGAAGGACAGGCTCTGGGGGCTGAGGCTGAGGGGATCGAGGCGCCGCGCCTGCTCCAGGGGATCGCCGGGGTCGGCGGGGACGGGGAAGAGCTGCCCCTGCTGGAGGGGGGCGGCGGCAGCGGCGGCGGCACCGGTGGCGGCATAGAGCGGCGCCTGATGGTCGGCGAGTCGGGCCTGCCAGGCGAGCAGCTGCTCCCGCCACAGGGGCAGCGAAGCAGGCAGCGGGGCGCCGGCCACCGCCGCCGCCGGAAACAGTTCCCCCTGCCGGCTCATCGGGCCCGCCCCGGGGCCGGGGGCAGCACCGGCCCCGGGGCGGCGTCGTAGCGGAACCGGCCGATCCAGCGCTCCACCTGCTCGGGGGAGATCTCCAGGCGGTGCTGGAGATCGGCCAGGTCCCGGAAGGGCTGGCGGGCCCGCTCCTGCAGCAGCCAGCGGCAGCGCTCCGGCCCCAGGCCGAGCCGCTCCTGCAGCAGCCGTTCGGAGGCCTGGTTGATCGCCAGTGGCGGCGGCAAGGGCGCAGGCCTGGGCTGGCCCCGGCGCCGGAAGCGCAGCACCGGCAGCCAGATCCCCACCTGGGCGGAGGACACCTGGAGCCCGGCGGCCAGATCCCCGGGGCCCGACCACTGCTGACCCTCGCCCTGAAGCCGGGTCAGCCGGTCCACCAGCTCAGGGGGGCAGCCGGGCAGCCGCAGCCAGTCGCCGGCCTCGGCGAGGTTGACCTCGAGGCTCCAGCCCAGGGCAGCCGCCTGGCGCACCTCGGCCCCATCCCGGAACCGCAGCGCCGGGTTCAGGGCCAGCTTGAGGGAGAGCAGTTCCCGCTCGACGGCTTCTTCAGCGCCCATCCCGGCGACCCCAGTCCCGGCGGCCCCTGGCTGCGGCGGTGATGGCGTCAGCGGCGGCAGCTGGCCGGTGGCCTCCAGCAGGCGGCGGGCCAGGGGATCCAGCCAGTGGCGTCCTGCCATGGAGGCCCAAGCGCGCGCACGTCGGGCCTGAAACTAGCGGGTGCCTCCCGGTCGGGGCCAGTCGACCAGGCCCAGCTGCAGGCCGATCACCACCGCCTGGATCCGGCCCCGGACCCGCAGCTTGAGCAGCACGTTGCGGACGTGGGTCTTGATGGTGTCGACGGAAACCATCAGCTCCCCGGCGATCTCGTGGTTCGTCAGGCCGTGCACCACCCGCTCGAGCACCTGCCGCTCCCGGGCACTGAGCGGCTCGGCGGCGTCGCCGCCGGGCTCCTGGTCCGCCAGGACCGCCCCGACCAGCGCACGGTCGAGGTACAGGTCGCCGCTGAGCACGGCATGCAGGGCCTGGAGACCGGAGCCGAGCAGCCGCGACTCCGACACGATGCCGTCGCAGCCCGCCTGCAGGGCCTGGCGGATCCGGGCGAAGCGGTGCTCCTGGGTCACCAGCAGCAGGGTGCGGACCTCGGGGTGGCGGGCCTTGACCTGCACCACCAGGTCGACGCCGCAGCCCTCCTCCAGCCGGTCGCTGACCAGCAGCAGGGCGGGTCGATGGCGGCGCACCTGGGCGAGCCCCTCGGCGGCGGTGGTGGCGGCCCCCAGGATCCGGGCGGGCGTGCCCATCAGCAGGGTGATCTGGGCCCGGCTGCCCAGGCACAGCACCAGCCGGACACCGTTGAGCAGCGCCAGTCCCCGGCTGAGGTCGTCACGCACCTGGGGCAGCAGGGGGGTGAGGTCCACGGGCGCAGCGGCGGGGACACCCCAGCGATGGGGGCCAGTCATCCTCACAAGGGAATCGGCTCCATTTCGGTATCGGCCATGGCGGGCCGGGCACCGCGATACGTGGATCCGCACTCCCCAGGGGTGCCCGCTCTCTGCAGAATCGATCTCTCCCGCAGTCCGGAGCAGACGTCCCCATGGCTTTCTTCGACTCCGAGATCGTCCAGGACGAAGCGAAGCGGCTGTTCAGCGATTACCAGCAGCTGATGCAGCTGGGCAGTGAATACGGCAAGTTCGACCGCGAGGGCAAGAAGCTGTACATCGAGCGGATGGAGGAGATGATGGAGCGCTATCAGGTGTTCATGAAGCGCTTCGAACTCTCCGAGGACTTCCAGGCCAAGCTCACCGTCGAGCAGCTGCGCACCCAGCTGGGCCAGTTCGGCCTCACCCCCGAGAAGATGTTCGAACAGATGACCCTCACCCTCGAGCGGATGAAGGGCCAGCTCGATGCGGCGGGCTGATCCGGAGTGAAGGACGTCATCGTCGTCGGAGCGGGGCTGGCCGGGGTGGTGGCCGCCAGGGACCTGCGCAGGGCCGGCCTGACGGTGCAGCTGATCGAGGCGGCGCCGGCCGTGGGCGGCCGCATGGTGCGGGCGCCCCTGAACGTGGCGGGGGCCGGGCCAGCCGGGGGCCAGCCCGCCGCCTGGATCGACCTGGGCGGTCAGTGGGTGGGCGCCACCCACTCCCGTTTCCGCTCCCTCCTCGAGGAGCACGGCCTGCGCCGCTTCCCCTCCCCCCACGACGGTGAGACGGTCCTCTGCTTCGGCTCCCATCGCTGCACCTTCAGCGGCTTCTTCCAGGGGTTCCCGGAGGGGCAGCCGCCCTCCGTGCCCAGGGCGGACTGGGAAGACGCGATGCAGGCCTTGGAGCGGTTCCAGGAGCTGGTGGCGTCCCTGCCGGAGGGCCATCCCCATCACCATCCCGACGCCGACGCCCTTGACCGGCTGAGCTTCCAGGACTGGATCGAGGCCCACACCCACACCCCCTTCGCCGCCTGGTACTTCGCCTACTTCTGCCGGGCCGTCGGTTTTCTCGGGCCGGCGGAGCCGGAGCAGGTGTCGCTGCTGCACGTGGCCTGGGGGCAGCGCACGGCCTCCCAGGGCGACCACCCCGAGGAGGAGCTGATCCACGGCGGTGCCGGCCAGCTGCCGGCCTTGCTGGCCGAAGGCCTGGGGGACGCCCTGGTGCTGGGGGAGCCCGTGCGGGCCATCCACCAGAGCAAGGGTCCCGCCGGCCCCGGCGCGCAGGGCGCCATCACGGTGACCACCGACAACGCCAGCCACCGCTGCCGGGCGGTGATCGTGGCCATGCCACCGGCGATGGCGGGCGCGATCCGCTTCACGCCCGAGCTGCCGGCCGATCGGCTCGCCCTCCAGGAGGGCATGGCCATGGGCCGCTGCGCCAAGGTGCTGGTCGCCTACCGCAGCCCTTGGTGGCGGGAGGCCGGACTGGCCGGCATCGGCATCGGCGATCGCCCCTGGGTGGAACTCTGCGCCGACAGCTCCGATCCCGAAACCGGTCTGGGGGTGATCGCCGCCTTCGTGGCGGGCCACCGCCACGGGCGCTGGTCGACCCTGGACGCCGAGCAGCGCCGGGCGGCGGTCCTGGAGGATCTGGCCGCCTACTTCGGCCCGATGGCGCTGGAGCCGCTCGACTACGTCGAGAAGGACTGGCCGCGGGAGCCCTTCGTCGGCGGCGCCTTTGCCAGCTGGATGCCCCCCGGGCTGTGGACCGGCAGCGGCGACGCCCTGCTGCGGCCCCACGGCCGGGTGTTCTGGGCCGGCACGGAGGTGGCGGAGCGCTGGCCGGGCTTCTTCGAGGGTGCGGTGGCCAGTGGCGAGCGGGCCGCGGCCGATGTGGTGGCCCTGCTGGGCTGAGCGAGCGGAGCACCACGGCTGCCTACCATCCCCCCCAGGCAGGCGGCTGGTGTCGATGGGGGAAGCGGAGCACGCGAAACAGGCAGCGCCGCTGACGGTGCCGCCGCTGGCCGACGCCCTGGCCCGGGGCATGGCTGACCTGTTCCCCGCCGGCAAGGATCCCGACCCGGATCAGCGGCTCGAGGCCCGGCTGGCGGAGGCGGAACGCCAGGGGCGGCCCCTGCGGGTGAAGCTGGGCATCGATCCCACCGGCAGCGACATCCACCTCGGCCACAGCCTCCTGTTCCGCAAGCTGCGCGCCTTCCAGAACGCCGGCCACACGGCGGTGCTGATCATCGGCGACTTCACGGCCCGCATCGGCGATCCCACCGGCAAGAGCAGCACCCGCGTGCAGCTGGACGCGGCGGCGGTCGAGGCCAATGCCGCCACCTACCTGGCCCAGCTGGGCCAGGGCCAGCCCCCCGAGCGCTCCCTGCTCGACTTCGAGACCCCCGGCCGGCTGGAGGTGCGACGCAACTCCGAGTGGCTCGCCGGCCTGGCGCTGCCCCAGGTGATCGAGCTGCTGGGCATCAGCACCGTGGGCCAGATGCTGGCCAAGGAGGACTTCGCCAACCGCTACGGCTCGGGCACACCCATCAGCCTGCACGAGTTCCTCTATCCCCTGCTGCAGGGCTACGACTCGGTGGCCGTCGCCGCCGACCTGGAACTGGGCGGCACCGACCAGAAGTTCAACGTGGCCATGGGGCGCGACATGCAGCGGCATTTCGGCCAGCGGCCCCAGTTCGGGCTGCTGCTGCCGATCCTGCCCGGCCTCGACGGGGTGCAGAAGATGAGCAAGAGCCTGGGCAACACCGTCGGGCTGATGGAGGACCCCCTGTCGATGTACTCCAAGCTCGAGAAGGTGCCGGACGCGGTGGTGGAGGACTACCTCACCCTGCTGACCGATCTGGACACGGCGGCCCTGCCCACCAACCCCCGGGAGCGGCAGAAGGCCATGGCCCTGGAGGTCACCGCCAGCCGCCACGGGCGCGACGCGGCCCTGCAGGCCCAGGGGGATGCGGCCGGGCTGGTGGGCGCCGGCCTCGCCGGAGCGGGGGGGGCTGGGGACGGCCTCCAGGCGGACAGCGTCCCCGAAGCCTCCCTGGCCGGGCTGGCCTTCCCGCTGAAGGCCTTCTACCTGCTCAGCGCCCTGCAGGTCTGCGCCAGCAGCAGCGAGGGGCGGCGCCAGATCCAGGGGGGCGGCGTCAAGCTCGACGGCGAAAAGCTCAGCGACCCCAACCAGGAGTTCGCCAGCGCCGAGGAACTCGACGGCAAGGTGCTGCAGCTGGGCCGGAAAACCTTCCGGCGGCTGGTGGCCTGATGGCGGACGCCGCACGCCCCGCCACGGCCATGGAGCCCGCCCTTGACCCGGCCGATCGGATCATCCTCGCCCTCGACCGCGGCACGGCCGAGGAGGCCGTGGCCCTGGTGGCGGCGGTTCCGGAGCTGCGCTGGGTGAAGGTGGGCCTGGAGCTGTTCACGGCCGCCGGGCCAGGGGTGGTGCGGGAGCTGCGGCGGCGGGGCCTGCGGGTGTTCCTGGATCTGAAGTTCCACGACATCCCCGCCACCATGGCCGGCGCCTGCCGCAGCGCCGCCCGGCTGGGGGCGGAGCTGATCACCGTGCACGCCTGCGCCGGCAGCGAGGCCCTCGCCGCCGCCCAGGCCGCGGCCGTGGAGGGCGCCGCCGAGGAGGGACTGGGCGCCCCCACCCTGCTGGCGGTGACCGTGCTGACCAGCTGGGATCCCGACCGCTTCCGCTGCGAACTGGCCATCGAAGCACCGCTGGAGACCTACGCGGGCCAGCTGGCGGCGCTGGCGGCGGCGGCGGGCCTCACCGGTGCGGTCTGCTCCCCCCTGGAGGTGGCCCGGCTGCGGGCCGCCCATCCCCGGCCCTTCGCCCTGGTGACCCCCGGGATCCGCCCCGCCGGCAGTGAGACGGCCGATCAACGGCGGGTGATGACACCGGCACAGGCCGTGGCGGCCGGCGCCAGCCAGCTGGTGATCGGTCGCCCGATCAGCGGCGCCGCCGACCCGGCGGCGGCCTTCGCGGCCTGCTGCGCCGAACTGGGCTGAATCAGCTCCGGCCGGCAGGGCCCTACGGCGCCAGGGGAGCCGCCTTGCCGTAGAGCCAGCCCTGGCCCCGCAGCCAGCCCTGGGAGGTGAGCAGACGGGCCTCCTCGATGGTTTCCACCCCCTCGGCCACGGTGTCGAGCTCCAGGCCTTCGGCCACCCCCACCAACGCCTGGGACAGCCGCAGGCTCTTGGTGTCCTTCGCCCGCATCGCACAGGTGAAGGAACGGTCCAGCTTCAGCCCGGCGATGGGCAGATCCCGGAGATGGCTGACCGAGGAGTAACCGGTGCCGAAGTCATCCACGTACCAGCGGACCCCACGGCCGGCGAGCTGCTCCATCTGCTGCCGGATCCGGTCGGTGACGCTGAGCAGGGCCGTCTCGGTGACCTCCAGATGCAGCCGATCCGGGCTCACCCGGGCGGCCTCGAGGGCTTCGGCCACCAGCTCGGGGTGATCGGGCTGGGCGAGGGTGGCCGCCGAGACGTTCACCGCCATGGTGAGGCCTTCGGGCAGCCGCGAGAGGGCCGCCAGGGCCTGGCGCAGCACCAGCTGGTCGATCCGGGCGATCAGGCCGCGGCGCTCGGCGCAGGGCAGGAACTCGGCGGGAGTGACGTCGATGCCATCGGGGCGCACCCAGCGGGCCAGGGCCTCGTAGCCGGTGACCTCGCCGCTCGCGAAGCAGACGATCGGCATGAACCAGGCGGCGAACTCCTCCATCACCAGCCCCCGCTGGATCTCGGCCGCGAACAGCAGGCGCGTGTGGGCCTCGGTGGCCAGGGCGTCGTCGAGCAGGGCGAAGCAGTTGCGGCCCCGGGCCTTGGCCTGACGCATGGCGAGGCTGGCATCCCGCAGCAGCTCGTCGGGGAGGGCGCCGCCGGCGGTGGTGGCGATGCCGATGCTCACGGTGGGATCGATGGGCTGCCCGCCGATGGTGATCGGCGCCCGGCAGGCCGTGAGGATCCTCTCGGCCGTGTGGGCGGCCTCGGCCGCGGAGGCCAGATCACTGAGCAGGACGATGAATTCATCGCCGGTGCCGCGGCCCACCCGGTCCGGCTCGCCGATCTCCCGGACGATCCTCCCCGCCAGGAAGGCGATCAGCTGGTCGCCGCCGGCATGGGTAAGGGCATCGTTCACCGGGGTGAGCCCGTCCACGCCGATGCTGAGCACCGCCAGGATCGAGCCGGTGCCCGCCTGGCGATCGAGGGCCTGGCGGATCCGGGCCAGGGCGACGCTGCGGACGGCCAGGCCGGAGACGGCGTCGTGGCGCTGGCTGTGGTCGAGCTCCGAAAGCCGTCGGCGCAGGTCGGCCGGTTCGCTCGCCCCGCTCCAGAGGCAGCAGAGCCACCCGCCGGCGGGGAACAGCCGCAGGGTCCGTGGGGCCACCGGGACATCGCCCGGCCGGCCGGGGGCTGAAACCTCCACGGTCTGGCCCGCCTCGAAGGCCCGGACACCTTGCTCGAACAGGCCGCTGGGGCACCGGGACGGATGGAGATCCAGCAGCCGGGCCCCCACGATCCGGTCGAGCTGGTGGCCATGGAGACGGCAGGCCGCCCCGTTGGCATAGGTGCAGATGAAATCGTGGATGGCGCCGCCGGAGACCCGCTCGGGCCGCAGCAGCAGGAACGGGTCCGGCAGGGCGTCGAGGATCGGCTGGAGGCCGGCCGCCGCACCCGCAGCCGCCAAGGAGGCGTCGGGAAGGGGAGAAGTCCGGGGCTCAGCCATCGCCGTCAACCTCTCCAGAAGAGGTTCACAGTTAACGGCAGTATCGCTGATCACCTTTTTGCGTTTTCTCTGCCGGGAAACCGGATGCAGGAAAGGAAACGTGTCGGAAAAGCCCATCGAAACCGTTCACCATCTCCATGGGGCGTGATGCAGATCCGGGGCAGAAGCACTGGGGTGAAGCAGCCCTTCTGCGGCAAATCTGTAGAGATCACAAAAAAAATGCTAGTCGACTTTCCTGGTTCAGCCACCGTGACGGCGCCACCGTTGGCACCGGGAGAAGCAATGGATCCCCGGCAGATGTTTGCTGCCAGCGGATGGTTGATCCCCGCAGGATCCGGGCCCATCAGGTGTCCGGCCGCCGCGCGGCCGCTTCGGCCCCGGCCGCCTCGGCCCGCTCCAGCTGCCGGGCCGCCCAGCGCCCCAGCCGCCCGGAGCCGGCCAGCTGCTGGCGGAGTCTCTCCATCTCGGCGCGCCGCTGCCGGCGCCGCTGCTCCTCGCTGGGCACCCGGTCGTCGAAGGGCACGTGGGAGCGCATCGCCAGCCAGGCCCCCAGGTGGCGCAGGGGGGTCGGATCGGTGGCGTGGTCGTCGACCCGCAGGGGCGGATCGGGGGGGCGGAGGGCCTGGAGGCGGTAGGAGCGGTCCCCTTCGGAATCGACCAGCTCGACCAGCTCCAGGGCCCGGGCTTCCCCCAGGGTGCGCAGGCGCTGGCCGAAACGGCGCTGCAGCACCAGCACCCGTGGCTCCAGCCGCCACTCCAGGCGCCCGAAGGCCAGCCACAGCTGGCCCCAGCCGCCGGCCAGGGCCAGCAGCGCCAGCGGAATCCCCAGGACCCAGAAGACCGGCCCGGCGGGGCCGCCCCGCAGCAGCAGGGCCAGCAGCCCCCACAGCACCAGGTTGGCCAGGCCCATCACGCGGCGCTGCTGCCGCCGCAGGGCCTGGTCGGGCACCAGCAGCGCACTGCCGAAGGAGGGGGTGAGCTCCTGCCAGCCCGCCGGCAGGACCGGCACCGCGGGGATATGGCTCTGGGCCTGGCCCGGGCCATCGGCCGGGTCTTCGGCGAGGGGGCGCAGGCCCAGCCGCCGGTTGAGCTGATCGGCCGCCTCCTGCCGCTCCCGCAGGCTGCCGAGCCGGGTGATCTCGAGGCTGCGTCCGGGCAGCTCGGCCACCAGCGGCCCACCCCAGACGCCCGCACCGCGCACCTGGAACTGACGGATCTCCCGGCCGGGCAGGGCCCGGCGGCGGCGGAAGGGTCCGCGATGGGCCTCGCGCACGAGACTGCCATCCGCCCCGAGCACCAGTCGATCCTCCGACCAGAGAGCGCCCAGCACTTGTCGCAGGGCAACGGCGCCGCCGACACTCCAGAGGCTGAGCCACACCAGTAGAAACAGAACCGCCGGCAGGGCCCACTGGCCGGTGGCCAGCCCGCCTCCCAGCAATCGCCACAGGACCCAGAGGGCGAAGATCTCCCCCGCCAGCCAGCCACACAGCCAGAACGACAGGAACGCCGCCACGAAAAAGCGGCCGGGACCCTGGGGGCGGAAACGGAAGCTGGTGGTGCCGATCCCGTCACTCACCGTCTCGTCCGCCCCCGGCTGATGGGCCCATGCTGGCGACGCTTCGCCGTTGGGGCATCCTCCCGAAAACGGGAAGCCCCCGGCTCCTTTGCAGGAGTCGGGGGCGATCTGATCAGCGGTGGCGAGGCCTCAGCCGACGAATTCGCGGCTGGGGGCGGAGACGCCGGCGGGGGCGGTGCCCTTCAGGTAGGCCAGCATCGTGTCGGCGTCAGAGCACTCGAAGGGGTCGGTGGGGCAGTTGTCCTCGAGACCGGGCTCCACGAACATCTTCTCGACGGTGCCGTCGTTGACGAGCATCGAGTAGCGCCAGGAGCGGGCACCGAAGCCCAGGTTGTCCTTCTCGACGAGCATGCCCATCTTGCGGCTGAACTCACCGTTGCCGTCGGGCAGCAGGAACACCTTGTCGGCGCCCACCTGCTTGCCCCACTGGAACATCACAAAGGCGTCGTTGACGGACACGCAGACGATGCTGTCGACACCCAGGCCCTTGAACTCCTCGTACAGGGCCTCGTAGCGGGGCAGGTGGTTGGAGGAGCAGGTGGGGGTGAAGGCACCGGGGAGGGAGAAGACCACCACCTTCTTGCCCTTGAAGATGTCGTCGGTGGTCAGGTCCTGCCAGCGGAAGGGGTTGGGGCCGGGCACGGATTCATCGCGCACACGGGTCTTGAAGACGACGCTGGGGACCTTTTCGATGACAGCCATGTGAATGTGTGAAGAACGACTTGACGACGCGCCGCCCGGAGCAGCGATCGCAGAGAGCTTAACTCGCAATCGGTCCGCCTTAGGGGGGAAACCGGCTGAGTGTTTCTGCTCATCGCCGCTGCCGGGCCACCCGCTCGACCGGCCTACAGTCCGCTTCGCCTGCCCCCGGCCCCCGCCCCAGCCATGACCCTCTCGATGTTCGAGGCGGCCGTTCCGCCCATGGCCCGCAGCCTGCGCAACCTGGCGGAGATCCTGGCCAAGGCGGCCGCCCACGCCGAAGCCAAGGGGATCGATCCGGCGGTGCTGCTGCAGGCCCGCCTCTACCCCGACATGTTCCCCCTGGTGCGCCAGGTGCAGATCGCCACCGACATCGCCCGCCGCGGCCTGGCCCGGCTTGCCGGGGTGGAAAGCGCCTCCATGGAAGACAACGAAGCCGGCTTCGGCGACCTCATCGGCCGCATCGAGACGACCCTCGCCAGCCTGGAGGCCTTCACCCCCGAGCAGATCGATGGCACCGAAACCAAGGCGATCGAACTGCCGATCCGCGGCGAGACCCTCCGCTTCAGCGGCCAGAGCTTCCTGCTGTTCTTCGTGCTGCCCAACGTCTATTTCCACGTCACCACCGCCTACGACATCCTGCGCCACAACGGCGTGGAGCTGGGCAAGCGGGACTTCCTGGGCGAACCCTGAGCCCCCTCAGCCCCGGCCCATGGTCTGGGCCAGGGGGCGCCGCAGGGCCGCAGGATCAAGGCCTTCCCGCAGGGCCAGCACGATTCCGGCCGCCTCGGCGTAGCTGGCAGCCGGGATCACCGGCAGCCCCAGGGCCTCGCCACCCACCTGGAGCAGGCAGGGGTTCCCCTCCACGGCGATCACGGGCACGCCCCGCTCGGCGCAGGCCAGCACCGCCTCCCCCCCCAGGGCTCCCGCCGGCGCCACCACCGCCCCCACATCGGCGCCGTGCAGCAGCCCGTTGCCGCTGGCTGGCTCGGGCCGCAGCGAGGGGGCCCGGCTGAGGCCCACCAGCACGCAGGGCAGGAAGGTGTGGCCCAGCTCCTCGGCCGCCGCCCGCGGATCCAGCCCGGGGTCGGGCGGCAGGGGCGCCAGGGCGGGGGCATGGGCACAGGGCACCCCCAGGTGGCGCACCAGCAGGTGGCTGATCACCGCCTCCGCCCCGGCCAGGGCATCCACCCCCGTGCCGTGGCGGTAGGCCGCCAGGGCGTCACTGCCGGGCTCGTCGGGGAAGCGGGCCACCACGGCGATGGCCGTGGCCCCGGCCGCCAGCAGCGCTTCTCCGGCCCGCAGCAGGGCGTCGGGGCGGCCGATGGTGCCCCAGCTGCTGCCGCTGGGCCCGATCGAGAGGCTCACCTCCAGGGGAACGTCGCTGCTCAGCACCGGACCGATCGCCAGCCCCAGGCTGGCGCGGCAGGCATCGATCACCTGGCGGTGGCGCAGCAGCAGCTCCGCCTCGATGCCCGCATCCAGCAGCACGCCCACCCGCTGGCTGGGCACCGGAGCGAGGGCCAGCTCGCCGGCGGCGAAACGGTCGAGGCTCCAGCCCTCCACGTAGTGCAGGCGCCGGTCGCTCCAGTAGAGGGAGGCGGCGTTCATCACGTTGGGGTGGGTGATCAGGCAGCCGCTGGCCGCCGCCAGCAGCCGGGCCGCCGGCAGGCCGTCGCCGGCGAAGCCGCCCACGGCGCAGCCCACCCCGGTGGGGATCACCAGCAGGGTGGGCAGGGGCGGGGCCGCCGCGCTCAAGGGCCGGGGGCCGGCGCCACCACGATCCCCTCCAGCCGCAGGCCGCGGTGGGGATCCACCGCCGTGATCGCCCAGCGCAGGGGCTCGGCGCCCTCACCGGCCAGGCGGCGGGCCTCCCGCGCCAGGCCCTGCCGCAGCTGGGGCAGCAGCGGACCGGGGCAGGCCTGCAGCCACAGCTCCAGGGGCACCAGGACTCTCACTTCTGGAACTGACCGAACTGGGCCTCGTAGAGGGCGTCCTCCTGGCCGGCCAGCAGGTCGAGGTCGGCGAGGGGATAGGAGACGCACAGCAGGGCATAGCCCTTGGCCTGAAGCTCGGCCTTCACGCCCATGGCATCGGGCTGGTGCACCGTGCCGCTGCGCAGCAGGGCGGCGCAGGTGGTGCACACCCCCGAGCAGCAGGAGCTGGGCAGGGGCACCCCGGCGGCCTCGGCGGCGCTCAGCACCGTCTGGTCGCTGCGGCAGGGGAAGCTGTAGGCGGTGCCATCCAGGCTGGCGCTGATCTGGAAGACGGGGAGCTCCGGGGTGGTCGCTGGGGTGGTCTCGGACACGGGGGATGGGGGTCGGGGAGGGGCGGCGTCGGCAGGGCGGCTCAGGCTCCCGGCTCGGTCCCATCTTCCCCGATCGCCAGCCAGCGACCGGGGTGGGGGGCGAGGTACTCGCCCGGATCGGGCGCGTTCGCCGGGGCCGTGAGGACGAAGTCGATGCTGAGCGAGAAGCGGGTGTCGTCGGGATCTTCGTTGGGCAGCACCGCATGGTCGACCGACGCGGGGAACAGCAGCAGCAGCCCCGCCCGGGGGGCCACGTCGTGCCAGGGGCGGTTGAGGGCGGCATCGGCCCCGATCGGCCCGTCCTGGCCCACCGCCAGCCCCGGCACCAGCTCATTGACTTGGCGGGGAGCGAACAGGCGCAGGCAGCCGCTGCGGCCGCTGCCGTCGCCATTGAGGTAATAGATGGCGCTGAGGTGGGCGTTGGGGTGGTGGTGGCGCCCCACCTGCTCGCCGGCCTCGCTGATCACCGGCCAGCTGCGCTGCACGTGCAGGGCCAGGCGCCGGCGATCGAACCCCAGCGCCGCCAGATACGCCCAGGCATGGCCCGCCAGCCGGCCGATCAGGGGGGCGAACAGGGGGTCGCGGTGCAGCTCCCCGGCACCGCGCACATCGCCGGTCCAAGCCACCCCCTCCTCGCTGGGGTCCCGCTCCCGCAGCACCAGGGCCCGCTGCAGCAGCAGGGCGGTGTCGAGGGGATCGGGGGCCAGCTGCACCCGGCCCAGGGCCATCGGGAACAGGGACTCGATCGCCAGCGCGGCGGGGGTGGCGGCGGGGGCGGCGGCATCGGCCATGGACGAACCGGGCGGGAACGGGACCATCATTCCCTGGGTCGCCGTCCCTCTCCAGCTCCACCATGTTCACCCTGGATCAGGTCGTCCCCTGGGGCCGCTCCTTCGAGGAGTACGGGGCCATGTTCGCCCTCACGGCGGACGACCTGGCGCGCCGGATCCTGGGCAGCGGGGATGGACCGGCCAGCTTCAATGCCGAAGCCAGTCGCAGGGGCACGGCGGTGATCTCCTGCGATCCGATCTATCGCTTCAGCCGGGAGGAGATCGCCTCCCGCATCGCCGCCACCTACGACCAGGTCATCGAACAGATCCGGCAGAACCACAGCGACTTCGTCTGGGAGGCCATCCCCACGCCCGAGGAACTCGGCCGACGACGCCTGCAGGCCATGGGCACCTTCCTGGACGACTATCCGACCGGTGTGGCCCAGGGGCGCTATGTGGAGGCCGCGCTGCCTTCCCTGCCCTTCGCCGACGCCAGCTTCGCGCTGGCTCTCTGCTCCCATCTGCTGTTTCTGTACAGCCTGCAGCTGGATGCCGCTTTCCATCGGGCCTCGCTGCTCGAGCTGCTCCGCGTGGCGCGGGAGGTGCGGGTGTTTCCGCTGCTCACCCTGGGCGGCGAAGTGTCGCCCCACCTGGAGGAGAGTGCGGCAGCCCTGCGCGCCGAGGGTTTCACGGTGGCGATCGAACCGGTGCCCTACGAATTCCAGCGCGGCGGTAACGCGATGCTGCGGATTCTTCGCCCGGCCAGCTGACGCCAGCCACCGCTTGGCGCAGGCCCTTAGGTTGGGCCAAGCCTTCCGCCACACCCATGCTGCGGCGCCTCGCCGATGATCTCTGGGTGGCCGAACAACCGCAGCGCTACTTCGGCCTGAGCATCGGCACCCGGATGACCGTCATCCGCCTGGAGAACAGCAACCGGCTGGTGATCCTTTCGCCGATTCAGCCAACCCCTGAGCTCGAAATCGAACTGGCCGCCATCGGTGTCGTCACCGACATCGTGGCGCCCAACGCCTTCCACCATCTCTATCTCCAGGCCTTCCAGCAGCGCTTTCCCCAGGCCATCAGCTGGGGTCCGCCCTTCCTGAGGCAGAAGTGTCCCCACCTGGAGCTGGACCGTCTGCTCAACGCTCAAGAGCCCTCCCCATGGCCGGGATTGCTGCTGTGCGGCCTCAGCGGGCTCCACACCCTGGGGCCCACCGGCCCATCGCCGCTGCACGAGGTGGCGTTCTGCCACACCCCCAGCCGGACCCTCGTCCTGACGGACAGCGCCTTCCACTTCGATGCCTCCGCCCCCTGGCTCACCCGCTGCCTCACCCGGATCGGCGGTGGTTACGCTCGCCTGGAGCCCACCATTCTCGAGCGCCTGGCCACCGCCGACAGGTCTGCGCTGCTCAAGGCCATGAAAGCTCTCCTGCGGTGGGACTTCGACCGGGTGATCGTGGCCCACGGCGCCGTGGTGGAAACGGGCGGCAAGCAAGCCCTCTCCAGGGCCTATTCCTCCTTTCTCGGATCCCCCCTGCCATGAAGGCCGTGCTCGCCGAACGCTACGGGCCGCCGGAGGTGCTGCAGATCCGAGAGATCGCCACACCCACCCCGAAGGCCAAGGAGATCCTGATCCGGATCCATACCACCACGGTCACCTCGGCCGACTGGCGGATTCGGAGCCAGACGGTGCCGACGGGATTCGGCCTGATCATGCGGCTGGTGTTCGGCCTGCGAAAGCCCAGGCAGCCGATCCTCGGATCGGAGCTGGCCGGGGTTGTCGCTGCGATCGGCAGGGATGTCACCCGATTCCAGGTGGGGGAGCGGGTCTTCGCCTTCAGCGACATGGCCATGGGCTGCCATGCCGAGTACCTCCGCCTGCCCGAGGACGGCATGGTGGTGGCCACACCGCCCGGCCTCACGGACGCCACGGCCGCCGCGCTGTGCTTCGGCGGCACGACGGCCCTGGATTTCCTGCGCCGGGCCAGGGTGCGACCCGGCGAGAAGGTGCTGGTGAATGGGGCCTCCGGGGCGGTGGGCAGCGCCGTTATCCAGCTGGCCCGGAACGCCGGGGCCGAGGTCACCGGGGTGTGCAGCTCCGCGAACCTCGAGCTGGTGCGCTCCCTGGGGGCGACCCAGGTCGTCGACTACACCCGGGAGGACTTCAGCCGCAACGGCGAAACCTATGACGTGATTGTCGACACGGTCGGCACGGCGCCCTTTTCTCGCTGCCGGCGCTCACTCCGGAAGGGGGGGCGGCTGCTGCTGGTGCTGGCCGGACTGCCCGACATGCTGACGGGGCTGTGGGTCTCGCTGACATCCGGCCGCAGCGTGATCGCCGGCCCCGCGACCGTGAAACGCGACGATCTGCTCACGCTTGCCGCCCTGGCGGAGGCGGGAGCGTTCCAACCCGTGATCGATCGGATCTATCCGTTCGATCAGATCGCGGAAGCCCACCGCTATGTCGACACGGGACGAAAGAAGGGTAACGTCATCATCTCCGTGCGCGACCAGAACTAGTCCCCCATGGCGAAGTCCGAGGCTTTCGCCCGCATCAAGGATCAGGTGCTCCGGATCGTCGCGACGATTCCCGAATCGAAGATCACCACCTACCAATCCATCGGCGAGCATCTGGCGGTGATGCCCAGGCACGTGGCCTACATCCTCAGCCAGCTGGACGACAGCACGAAGCTGGACGTTCCCTGGTTTCGCGTCGTGTCAGCAGACGGAAGCCTGGGCGTGCCCAAGCGCGATCCCAACGGCGACACCCAGGCCCAGCTGCTGCAGCGGGAAGGGATCGGCGTGGTCGGTCATGCGGTCGCTACCCCGCTGGAGGCCGTTTTCCTCCCCGCAGCCGCGTTGTCCCACGGAATCCCCAGACAGGTGCGTGGTCGCTGACACAGGTGTAGCGTGAAGACAACAGAAAAGCACCGACCGCCGTTGCAGGTGCTTCGTGCTTGTCTGCTCCTCTGGGAGTGAAGGCGCAATGGACGCTGGGATAAGGAAGCGATACGGGCCCCATGGCGGGAGGAAAACGAGGGTGGCGGCCAGCTCCCTCGAGGGATTGGCGCTGCCGTTGGAGCAGGCCCTCATCGAGCGGATGAAGGAGCTCCACTGCCTCCATCAGATCGAGCGCATCATCAGCACCAGCCAGGGCACGATCGACGACATGCTGGCGGAGATCGTCACCACGATCCCGGCGGCCTGGCTGCATCCAGCCAACGCCATCGCCAGAATCCGCCACGGCGACCGCCGCTACCAGACGGGTGATCTGGAGCGTTGCCAGTCGGTGCAGTCTTCGGAGATCAGGGTCAACGACAGGGTCTACGGCTCGGTGGACGTGGGTTACACCGACCATTTCGATGACGCCAGCGAAGGCCCCTTCCTGGCGGAGGAGCGCTTGCTGCTGGACACGATCGCCACCCGACTCGGCAGCCTCGTTGCCAGGGAGCTGGCGGAGGCGGGCTGGATCGACACCCTCCGGGAACAGGAGCTGCTCTACCGGCAGCTCGTCTCGGTGCTGGGGGCGATGGCGGAGATGCGGGACCCTTACACCGCCGGACACCAAAAGCGAGTGGCCAACCTGGCGGTCGCCATCGGGGAGGAGCTGGGGCTGGCACCGAAGGAGTTGGAGGGCCTGCGGCTGGCGGCGTCCGTGCACGACATCGGCAAGATCATGGTGCCGGCGGAAATTCTCTCCAAACCCACCAAGCTGACCTGCCTTGAGTACGACCTGATCAAGGAACATGCCGAGGCCGGCTTCCAGATCCTCAAGGACGTGGCCTTCCCCTGGCCGATCGCGCGCATCGTCCATGAGCACCACGAGCGGATGGACGGCAGTGGCTACCCCAACGGCCTGACGGGCGATCAGTTGCTGCCGGAATCCCTGATCGTGGCCGTCGCCGACGTGGTGGAATCCATGTGCGCCCACCGCCCCTACCGGGCCGGCCTGGGCACCGAGGCCGCCCTCCGGGAAATCGAGAAAAACCGCGGCGTGCTCTACGACTCCCTCGTGGTGGACGCCTGTCTGCGGGTCTTCCGCGAGAAGGGTTACCGCTGCGCCTGTTCCAACGCCTGAAGAAGGGCGCCGCCACGCCATGCCGTACCGACCCCTCCGTCTACCGCCGGGCGTGGATCTGCGCGGCGAACTCGAACGGCTCGCTCAGGCGGACCCGGAGTTCTGCGGCTTCATCGTCTCTGGGATCGGCAGCCTGGAGAGTCCGGTGCTGCGCTTCGCCGATCAGGCCCTGGGGGTCATGCTGGCCGGGCCGCAGGAGGTGATCACGCTGGCGGGCAGCGTCAGCAGGGATGGGGCCCACCTGCACCTGGTGGTGGCCGACGCCGAGGGGCACACCCTGGGGGGCCACCTCTGCCACGGAAGCCGGGTCCGGACGACCATGGAAATCTTGCTGCTCTGCCCGGAAGGCTGGCAGTTGGGCCGGGAGCGGGATGCCGCCACCGGCCACCTGGAGCTGACGATCAGCCCATCGCGGCCGCGCCACCCACCACTTCCAGGATCTCCTGGGTGATGGCCGCCTGGCGGGCCTTGTTGTAGTCGAGGGTGAGGGTCTTGGCGAGCGCCTTGGCGTTGTCGCTGGCGTTGTTCATGGCCGTCATCCGGCTGGCCAGTTCGCTGGCCGCCGCTTCCTGGAGGGAGCGCAGCAGCTGGTTGGCCAGGTAGAGGGGCAGCAGGGCATTAAGCAGCTGCTCCGGGCTCTGCTCGAACACGAAGTCGGGCTGCAGGGCCGGCTCGGCGTTCTCCACCTTGCCGATCTCCACCCCGAGTCGGCCGTCCCGGGTGATGAGACGGAAGATCTCATCGTCCGAGCTGGCGATGCCCTGGGGATCGAGGGGCAGCAGGGTCTGGACGACCGGCTGGGAGCTCACCAGGTTGATGAAGCGGGTGAAGACGATCTCCACGCGGTCGGTGCTGGCGGAGAGGAACTCTGCGAGCACTTCGTTGGCGATGTCGTTCGCCTCCTGGGAGGTGGGCACCTGCTCTAGACCGGTGAAGGTGGCCCGGATCGGGTAGGAGCGGTTGGTGAAGTAGGTGATGGCCTTGCGGCCCATCAGCACCATGTCCACCGTGAAGCCCTGGCCCTTGAGCTCGGCGAAGCGCTGCTCGGCCCGGCGGATCACGTTGGCGTTGTAGCCGCCACAGAGGCCCCGGTCGCCGGTGACCACCAGCAGGGTGATGGTGCCCACCGGCCGGCGCTCGGCCAGCAGCGGTGAATCGGCGCCCTCGAAGCCCATGCGGGATTCGAGGTTCTGGAGCACCCGGGCCAGGCGGTCGGCGAAGGGGCGGGTGCGCAGCACCTGCTCCTGGGCGCGACGCACCTTGGCGGCGGCCACCAGCCTCATGGCTTCGGTGATCTTGCGTGTGTTTTTGACCGAACTGATCCGGTCACGGATTGCCTTGAGATTGGCCATGGGTGGAGATTCCTCAGGCGGCGGCCAGCATCGTGGAGGTGACCTCGCGGATGGCCTCCTTGAGCATGGCTTCGGATTCGTCGCTCAGCACCTTGTCGGTCTGAACCTTGCTGATGTACTCGGGCTTGCTGCTCTTGAGGTACTCACGCAGTTCGCGGGCGAACTGGGGAACCAGCTCCACGGGCACGTCGTCGATCAGACCCTTGACGCCCGCGTACACCACGGCCACCTGCTCGGCCAGGATCAGGGGGCTGAACTGGGGCTGCTTGAGCAGCTCGCGCAGACGCTTGCCCCGGGCCAGCTGGGCCTGGGTGGCGGCATCGAGGTCGGAGGCGAACTGGGAGAAGGCGGCCAGTTCGTCGAACTGGGCCAGCTCCAGCTTCAGGGTGCCCGCGATCTTCTTGATGGCCTTGGTCTGGGCGGCGCCACCCACCCGGCTGACGGAGATGCCCACGTTGATGGCGGGCCGCAGGCCGGAGTTGAACAGGTCGGAGCTGAGGAACACCTGGCCGTCGGTGATCGAGATCACGTTGGTGGGGATGTAGGCCGAGACGTCACCGGCCTGGGTCTCGATGATCGGCAGGGCGGTCATGCTGCCCTTGCCCATGGCGTCGGACAGCTTGGCGGCCCGCTCCAGCAGGCGGCTGTGGCAGTAGAAGACGTCGCCGGGGTAGGCCTCCCGGCCGGGGGGACGGCGCAGCAGCAGGGACATCTGGCGGTAGGCCTGGGCCTGCTTGGTGAGGTCGTCGTACACCACCAGGGTGGCCTTGCCCTTGTACATGAAGGACTCGGCGATGGCCGCGCCGGTGTAGGGGGCCAGGTACTGGAGGGCGGCCGCTTCCGAGGCGCTGGCCGCCACCACCACGGTGTAATCAAGGGCGCCGCGCTCACGCAGCACTTCCACCACGTTGGCCACCGAGGCGTTCTTCTGGCCGATGGCCACGTAGACGCAGACGACGTCCTCACCTTTCTGGTTGAGGATGGTGTCGATGCAGATGGCGGTCTTGCCGGTCTGGCGGTCGCCGATGATCAGCTCGCGCTGGCCCCGGCCGATGGGAATCATGGCGTCGATGGCCGTGATGCCGGTCTGCATGGGCTCATGCACCGACTTGCGCTGGATGATGCCAGGCGCCATCGACTCGATCAGGCGGGTCTCGGTGGTGGCGATCTCACCCTTGCCGTCGATCGGCTGACCCAGGGCGTTCACCACCCGGCCCAGCATGGCGTCGCCCACCGGCACGGCGGCGATGCGGCCGGTGGCTTTGACGGTGCTGCCCTCCTGGATGCCCAGGCCCTCGCCCATCAGCACGACGCCGACGTTGTCGTCCTCCAGGTTCAGCGCCAGGCCCTCGGTGCCGTCTTCGAACAGCACCAGCTCGCCGGCCATCACCTGCTCGAGGCCGTAGACCCGGGCGATGCCATCACCGATCTGCAGGACGGTGCCGACGTTGCTGACAGAGACCGACTTGTCGTAGTCGGCGATCTGCTTCTTGAGGATGGCGCTGATCTCGTCGGGGCGGATGGAAACCATGGGTGGGAGTCCCCGGAGGGGAGGCGATGAAGTGGGGAGGAGTGGGGGGGAGGGAAGGAAGCGTCAGCTCACGTTGGCGAGCGTCAGGCCCAGGCGCCGCACCTGGCCGGCGAGGCTGGCGTCGATCACCCTGGAACCGACACTGAGGATGAAGCCGCCGATCAGGGCAGGATCCACCGCGAGGCTGATCTCCACCTTGTCGGTGCCGGCCACGGCCTTGGCCTTCTCGGCGAGCAGCGCCTGCTGGTCCTCGCTCAGGGGACTCGCCGAGGTCACGGTGGCCAGGGCGATCTGGTTCTGCTCGCGGTAGAGATCCAGGAGCCGCTCCAGGACGGCATCGAGGAAACCGATGCGCTGGCGGTCGGCCAGCAGCTTGAGCAGGTTGAGGAAGGAGGGGGAGATGTCCTTGCCGAAGAGTTTCTCGAGCGCCGCCTTCTTGCCTTCGACCTCGAGGACCGGGGAGGCCATCGCCTCACGCAGGTCGCTGGAGTCGTGCCAGAGGGCGAGGATCGCCCGGGCCTGATCGATCACCGCCTCGGTGTCGCCGTTGGCGTCGCACACCTGAAGGAAGGCGTCGGCGTAGGGGGTGGTGATGGTGTTGAGCAGAGGCATCAGGCGTTCCCCATCGATTGAATGGACTGATCGATCAGCTGGGCCTGGGTGCTGGCATCGAGGCGACCGGGCAGGCTGACCAGGGCCTTGGCGATGGCCATCTCGGCGGCCTCGCGCTGCAGCAGCCGGCTGACGCGGGAGACCTCCGAATCCAGGTCGGACTGGGAGTCCTGCTTCAGGCGCGCCATCTCCTCGACGGTGCGCTTCTCGCTCTCGAAGCGGATGGCCTCGGCGCGGACCTTGCCGTCGGCGCGGATCTTCTCGGCGCGGGTGCGGGCCTCACCCAGGCTCTTCTGGGCCTCGGCGAGGGAGGCGGTGGCCGCGTTCAGGCGCTCCTCGGCGTCCTTGAGTTCCCCCAGGATCCGCTCGCGGCGGCGCTCCAGGATGCCCCCGAGGAAGCCCCTCAGGAACCACGTCAGGCCGGCGATGACGATCGCCAGGTTGATGATGTTGGTCTCGAAGATGTCGAGGTTGAGGCCGAAGCTGCCGTGGCTCGCGAGGAGCGACGGGATTGTGGAGGTGATCATGAGGCGGTCAGGAGACGGTCGACGATGAGGTCGGCGAGCCTGTCGGCATCGGCCTCGAGAGCGCTCAGAGCTTCGGCGCGCTGAGCATCGATCTTGCTGCGGGCGCTTTCGCGACTGGCGATGGCGTCCGCCTGGGCCACCGCCAGGGCCTCCCGGTAGAGACGGTCGGAATCCTGCTCGGCCTCCAGAATCACCTTCTGGGCCTCGAGACGGGCCCCCTTCAGCTGTTCCTTGAGATCAGCCTCGAGGCGCTCGGCCTGGGCGAGCTTCTCCTTGGCCTGGGTCCGGCTGGTGGCGATGTAGCCCTCACGGTCCTCGACGGCCTTGCCGACCGGTCGGAAGAACAGGCTGTTGAGAATGAAGGTGAGGATCACCACCTGCAGCGCCATGAGCGGCAGGGTGGCGTCGAGGTCGAACAGACCTCCCTCGGGCGACCCTGCGGTCGCACCTGCCTCGGCAAGCAGAAGCCAGCTGGTCATGGGGCAATAAGGCGGGCGGTGGTGGAGGCGTGGATGGAGCCGGGGGTGGAGAAGGGCCGCAACGAACGGGCGGCCCTGTCATCCCCGCGATGGCCTCCGATCAGGAGAAGGGGTTGGCGAACAGCAGCACCAGGGCGACCACCAGGCCGTAGATGGTCAGCGATTCCATGAAGGCCAGGGAGAGCAGCAGGGTGCCGCGGATCTTGCCTTCAGCTTCGGGCTGACGGGCGATGCCTTCGACGGCGCCGCCAGAAGCGGTGCCCTGGCCGATGCCAGGACCGATGGAGCCGAGACCGACGGCAAGACCAGCAGCCACGACGGACGCAGCGGAAGTAAGGGAATCCATGGTGGGGTTAGAAATGTGGGGCGCCGGGGAAGCGCGGAAGGAACCTTGTCGAGAACCCTGCGCCGGGGACACCTGGGAAGGCGGGCCCGGATCGAGCCGGACCTGCGCGCAGAGAGTTTGCCAGACCGGGGGGACGGGCCGGCGAGGGGCAGACCTAGTGGTGCTCCTCGTGGACGGCCTCACCGATGTAGTAGGCCGCCAGGGTGGCGAAGATCAGGGCCTGGATGGCGCTGGTGAACAGGCCCAGGAACATCACCGGCAGGGGCACCACCAGGGGCACCAGGAACGCCAGCACCGCCACCACCAGTTCGTCGGCAAGGATGTTGCCGAACAGACGGAAGGAGAGCGAGAGCGGCTTGGTGAAGTCCTCGACGATCTTGAAGGGGAGCATGATCGGCGTGGGTTCCACGTAGTACTCGAAGTACCGGAAACCCTTGCGGCTCAGGCCCGCATAGAAGTAGGCCAGCGACACCAGCAGCGCCAGGGCGATGGTGGTGTTGATGTCGGCGGTGGGGGCGCCCAGTTCACCGCTGGGCAGGTGGACCAGCTTCCAGGGGATCAGGGCCCCGCCCCAGTTGCTCACGAAGATGAACAGGAACAGGGTGCCGATGAAGGGAAGCCAGTCGCGGTAGGCCTTCTCACCGATGTATTCGCGGGCGATGTCGCGCAGGTAATCCCAGAGGAACTCCAGCAGGTTCTGCACGCCCCTGGGATCGCGCTCCAGGCGGCGCGTGCCGACCACGACCACGGCGAGCAGGGCGCCGATCACGACCCAGGAACTCAGGAAGACCTGGCCGTGGATCTTGTAATTGCCGAGCTGCCAGTAGAGGTGCTGGCCGACCTCGAGGGCGGCGAAGGGAAGGGCTAGGGGCAACGGAGCCATCGGGGATAGGGCCTGGCGGAACGTCTGGGCCGCCGGAGCGGCTGTAGAGGGCCGCCGGAGCGGCTGTAGAGGGCCGCCGGAGCGGCTGAAAAGGGATCAGGTGTCGAGGACGGCCTGAACGATCAGAGCGGGCTTGTAGAGGAGAAATCCCAGCACGGCGGGCAGGATCTCGAGGACGGGGAGCCTGGCGGCCGCGACCACCAGCACCACCGGCACCAGCAGCTGGGCCTTGCCCACCCCCTTGGTTTCGACGCCGAAGCGGGTCACGCTGCGGGCCAGGAGGCGGAGGTACAGGAGCCCCGCCAGGGCTCCCACCAGCAGACTGAAAGCGGTGGGAAGGTCGAACCACAGGGCCGTGAGGGGCACCGCCAGGGCGGTGGCACAGACCGTGGAAAGAAGCATCCGGCGCTGCAGCCGCAGGTAACCGTCCATGCCGTTGTTCACCGTCGCCGGAGCGGCGGCGAGTTCAGGCTGGGGGGGAGGCTCGATGGTCGGATGGACTGCGACCTCTTCGGTCGACGTCTCCATGGGGGGGACGGCATCCGGGGAGGGGGTCAGGGCAGCCTGCAACCGACGAGGCTCCGTCTTGGCGTGCGGACTTTATCACTCGGCCCGTTCAGGCTCTAAGCAACAGAAGTACCCGCTCCTCCAGGAGCCGCCGCGCCGCCGCCAGCCGCTCGGCGGGGCCCTGGGCCAGGGGAAGCGCCCCGATCGGCGTGCCGGCCGGGGCCGCCTCCAGGGCCTCCATCAGGGCCAGCTCCTCCTCCGAGATGGTCAGGGGACGCAGCTCGGGACCCAGCAGTGCCGTGGAGGGCCAGCCCCACAGGCATCGGTTGCACTCGCCCCCGGCTGCCAGCAGGGCCGCGTCGCTCCACTCCTGCGTCGCCGTGCTGCTCCAGGCGTCCGGCGCCCCGTCGCCGTCCTGGCGCCGCAGGAAGAACTCGAAGTGGCTGATGTCGGGATCGAGGCTCTCCACCAGGGCCCACTGCTGCGCCGGCGACAGCGCCCGGGCCCGCTCCAGCAGTTCTCCCTGCAGCAGCCGGGCCGGATCCCAGACCTCGGGATTGGAGAAGCCGGCGAAGCGGATACCGGGCTGGTCGACGAAGCGGAACAGGCGCTCCAGGTCGTAGCTCGTCTCCTGGGGGTGGAGGTACATATCCGCGAAATTGGCATCGGCGGCGGTGTCGAGGGCCCAGCGCTGCTCGTGGTGCCGCCGCAGGCGGTTGGTCTCGGGCAGGGTGGCGAACAGCTCCCGGCCCAGCCGCAGTCCCGCCGGTCCGGTGCCCACCCCCATCAGGGCCAGGGCCCGCTGGGTGCGGTGGATCTCCCAGCGGCCGCCGTCGGCATAGAGAAAGAGGTGCAGCAGCCCCCCCGGCCGCAGCAGGGGCACCAGGGCCCGCAGACCCTCCTCGGGCCGGTCGAGGTGATGCAGCACCCCCACCGAGTTGATGTAGTCGAAGGGGCCCTCCCCCGCCAGGTCGAGCAGGCTGCGCTGCTCGATGCGCAGCTCCGCCACCTGGGCGGCGGCGCCGGAGCGGGCGGTGCGCTCCCGGGCCACCGCCAGGGCACCGGCGCTGATGTCCACCGCCAGCACGCTGGCGCCGGGGTTGAGATGGCAGAGGTAGTCGGTGCTCACCCCGGTGCCGCAGCCGGCGTCGAGGATCCGCCAGGGCCGCGGCGGCGGCGGCAGGGCCCCGTCCACGGCCGCCACCACGCTGTCCACGCACCAACGCCAGTTGTATCCAGGGGGCGGGCCGTCCTGGAGGGGGTCCCCCGGGTAGGGGAAGCGGTCGTAGAAGGCGCTGACCACCGGCGTGGCGGCATCCAGCGGGGCCTCCGGGGGGTGATCCATCAATGCCTTGGTGCGGGTTCCGGCAGCATTCCACGGCGCCGGCCGCCGTTCAGCGTGAGCGCATCAGAAGGCTGCAAACATTTGTTCATCCCGCCCCGGAGGGCCAGGGGGCCAGCCGTAACGTGACCCAGCCCGGCTCGCTCTCGTTCATGACCGTGACCGCCAGCAGCGGCAGCACCAGGGTCGCCCCCCAGCGCTACGACACCCTGCCGCTCTCCAGCGTCCGGAAGGCGGAGCAGCAGGACCGTTTCCCCGACGGCGGCGAACTGGACGCCCTGACCACCTTCTTCCGCAGCGGCCAGATCCGCGTCGAAGCCGCCCGACGGATCTCCGCCAACGCCGACGCGATCGTGGCCAAGGCCGCCAACCGGATCTTCACCGGCGGCACGCCCCTCTCCTATCTCGACGCCCCCCTCAGCACGCCGAGCGTGGGCGCCGCTGACGGCGTTGCCCTCGCCGCCGACCAGGCCGCGTTCCAGCGCTCGGTGCGCACCTTCGCCCAGGGATCGGGGGGCAGTGGTCTGCTCGGCCGCATCCTTGAGGGTGTCCAGGCCGACGCCGACGTGCGGGTCGTGCTGCCCAGCGGCTTCAACCCCATCTCGGTGGCGATCTACGGCAACGCCCGCATGCGCAAGTCGCTGCGGGACCTGGCCTGGTTCCTCCGCTACGTGGGCTATGCCGTGATCGCCGGTGATCCCAGCATCCTGGCGGTGAACACCCGCGGACTCCGCGACGTGCTCGAGAAGGCCTGCTCCCTGGCCGCCACCAACGTGGCCCTGCAGGAGATGCGTGCCGCCGCCGCCGGACTGTTCAAAGGGGAGCCGGACTCCCGCCAGCTGGTGATCGACTGCTTCAACGTGCTCCTCAAGGAGCTCGAGATCCCCACCCCCTCCACCCGGGCCCGCCTGGGCAGCCCCGTCAACCAGGGCCTGCAGCTGCCGGCGATCTATGCCCTTGCCGCCGAAGGCTCCCAGCGCTTCGTGATGAAGCCGGGCCTCTCCGGAGCCGAGAAGGCCGAGATCATCCGTGCCGCCTACCGCCAGGTGTTCGAGCGGGACATCGTCAAGGGCTACTCCCAGGTGGTGTGCCCGGTGGAGGCCACCCAGGTGCGCCAGGGCCAGCTCTCGATGCGGGAGTTCATCCGCGCCCTCGGCCGCAGCAAGGTCTACCGGCGCCAGTTCTACGGCCGCTTCTCCAACAGCCGGGTTGTGGAGCTCGCCTTCCGCCACTTCCTGGGCCGCGGCGTGAGTTCGATCGAGGAGTTCCGCCAGTACTTCGCCATCGTCAGCGCCAAGGGCCTCAACGGCCTCGTCGATGCGCTGGTCAACAGCATGGAGTACGCCCGGGTCTTCGGTGAGGAAACGGTGCCCTACCTCCGCGACATCGGCGAGGAGGCCCAGGAGAGCGCCGGCTGGGGATCCAACCGCAACCTCTTCCGCTTCAGTGCGCCGTTCGAGGGGGCGCCCCAGTACATCACCCTCTACGCCTCCTACCGCCAGCCCCTCGCCGACCAGCACCCCTACGGCGGCGGCAACGATCCCCTGGCCCTCACCTACGGGGCGATCTTCCCGTCCAGCACGGCGTCGGTGGCCACCCGCCCGGCCCCCTTCAGCTACGACACCCGCCGGATCCTGATCGGCAACGGCATGGCCCAGCCCGGGCCCATGGACAGCGCCCAGTTCCGCAAGGCCACCCCGCGCCGGGTGGGGCCGAAGGTGGTGCGCCTGAGCCAGATCGCCACCGGCGGCAGCTCCACCCCCCGCCGGGGCGGCCAGCCCAGCATCCGCGGCACCGAATCCAGCACCCAGGCCGTCATCAATGCGGTCTACGTGCAGGTTCTCGGCACCGCCGGCTACGCCGGTGAGCGCAACAAGGTCGAGGAGATCAAGCTCGAGAACGGCGACATCAGCCTGCGGGAGTTCATCCGCCAGGTGGCCCGCTCCAACGCCTTCCGCCGTCGTTACTGGAGCGGCCTCTACATCACCAAAGCCATCGAGGTGATGCACCGCCGCATCCTCGGCCGTCCCACCTTCGGTCGCTGGGAGATCAACGCCTACTTCGACACCGCCGCCCGCAAGGGCTTCTACGGCGTCGTCGACGCCATGATCGAAGGCCGCGAATACAACGACTGCTTCGGCGAGGACACCGTCCCCTACGAACGCTTCATCACCCCGGCCGATCGCAACGCCCGCCGCGTCCCGGGCCTGGTGCGCACCCTCGAGACGGTTGCCGACATCACCCCCCTGCAACGGCCGACCGTGCCGGTGTCCCAGGAGATCCGCACCGTCGGCGATCTGGTCCCCCGCAACCTGACGGCCAGGCCCAAGGTGCGCGGACAGTGGAAGGCGGAGGTGGCCGGCGGCCAGAGTGCGTCGACCTCCATGGGCGTACCCAGCGGTCCCGGAACCCTCCGGGAGCCCCCTGCCCCCACCCGCAGCTGGAGCCAGTCCCCCTGGCAGCCCGGCGGCGGCGGCGCCCCCGTCTGGCGCAGCGGCGTCTCCAGCGCCGGCAGCGTCAATGGCTACGCGGCCCCCGCCAGCATCGGCCTCGCCAGTGGCTGGAAGGCCCTGGTGGGCACCAACCTCCTGAGCGGTGTCGCCACCGCCCCGGACGGCGCCATGGCCAAGGCCCTGCGACCGGGCGCTCCCCAGGGATTCGGTCGCCGTCAGAGCCTCTCCAGGCCCGTGCAGCTGCTCCGCGATCCCAGCGAGAACCAGGTGCAGGAAGTGGTGCAGGCGGTCTACCGCCAGCTCCTCAACCGCGTGCCCTTCGCGGCCGAGCGCCAGATGGATCCCGAGTCCCAGCTACGTGACGGCCAGCTCTCGGTGGCCGAGTTCGTGGCCCAGATCGCCGGCAGCGATCTCTTCCAGCAGCGGCTCCAGCGGATGGCCCCCCTGCGGGCCGCCTCCGCCGCCTACCTGGCCCTGCTCGGACGCGCCGCCATGCCGGGCGAGGTCAGCCGGTTCCTCGCCACCCGCGCCACCGCCGGCCAGCAGGCCGCTGTCGGCGAACTGCTCAGCGCCCGGGAGTACGCCACCGCCTTCGGCCAGGACACAGTCCCGTACCTGCGCGGCCTCGGCACCGAGGACGGTGTGCCCCTGACGACCGTGAACCGGACCGCCGCCCTCTACGGCGGCAACGCCGGGCTCACCCCCTCCGTGAAGGGCGCGATCTGATCCGCCCCCGGGCCATCCCGACTCACCCCTGAAGGCGCCCCTGCGGCCCATCCGATGATCCCCCGGGTCAGTCCCGGGGGGTTTCTTTTGCTCCGTCTCTACAACGAGACGGAGAGATTGGGCTGTCGATGCACTTGCGACGTCGTGGACGGCAAGCTCAAAAGATGAACAATTGCTGCGCTTGGACGGTGATAACAACTCCGGCCAAAGCCGTTGCAAGCCAAGGGATCTCGCGGGGCGATCCGCCGTGAAGAACTGTTACCGGCTGCCATGGGAGCGACGGCCCTTGCCACAGAATGATGCGACGGTCGGCCAAGCCGATCACCCTTACCCACCGGATACCGGTCTCCTTCACGGTGACCGCTTGTTTCGAGGCAGAACTGCATGAGCATCGTCTCCAACTCGATCATCAACGCGGACGCCGAAGCCCGCTACCTCAGCCCTGGCGAACTTGACCAGATCAAGTCGTTCGTGGCAGGAGGTCAGCGTCGTCTGCGCGTCGCCCAGGTCCTGGCTGAAAGCCGGGAGCGCATCGTGAAGCAGGCCGGAGGCCAGCTTTTCCAGAAGCGCCCCGATCTCGTTTCCCCCGGCGGCAACGCCTACGGGGAAGAGATGACGGCTTCCTGCCTGCGCGACATGGACTACTACCTCCGCCTGGTCACCTACGGCGTGGTCGCCGGGGATGTGACCCCGATCGAAGAGATCGGCGTCATCGGGGCCCGCGAGATGTATCGCGCCCTCGGCACTCCCCTCGAAGCCATGGCGGAAGCCGTGCGCGAGATGAAGACCGCAGCCACGGGCCTCCTCACCGGCTCCGATGCCGAAGAGGCCGGCTTCTACTTCGACTACGTGGTCGGCGCCCTCTCCTGAGGTTTCACCTCCCTATCGTCCAAAGCCATCAAACCCAGGATCCATGCAAGACGCCATCACCAACGTCATCAACCAGGCCGACGTCCAGGGGCTCTATCTCGACGGAGGCTCCATGGGCCGCCTCGAGCAGTACTTCGCCAGCGGTGAGCTGCGGGTGCGTGCCGCCGCCACCATCAGCGCCAACGCTTCGGCCATCATCAAAGAAGCCGTCGCCAAGGCCCTGCTGTACTCGGACATCACCCGTCCGGGCGGCAACATGTACACCACCCGTCGTTACGCGGCCTGCATCCGCGACCTCGACTACTACCTGCGCTATGCCACCTACGCCATGCTGGCCGGTGACACGTCGATCCTCGACGAGCGTGTGCTGAACGGCCTCAAGGAGACCTACAACTCCCTGGGTGTGCCCATCGGCGCCACGGTGCAGTCGATCCAGGCCATGAAGGAAGCCACCGCCTCCCTCGTCGGCCCCGATGCCGGTCGTGAGATGGGCGTCTACTTCGACTACATCAGCTCCGGCCTGGGCAACTGATCCCCAGCAACGCCCTCAACACGGCACGTTTTCCGAGGATCAACCCATGCGCCTGTTCAAGATCACGGCCTGCATCCCCTGCCCCGAGAAGGTGCGCAGTCAGAGGGAGCTGCAGAACACCTACTTCACCAAGTGGGTGCCCTATCACAGCTGGTTCGCCGAGCAGCAGCGGATCATGAAGCAGGGCGGCAGGATCCTGAAGGTGGAACTGGCCACCGGCCGTCGTCAGCAGAATTGCGGCAACTGAGGACGCCACGGCGTTCCCACCCACTCGCCCGGCCCATGGCCGGGCTTTTTTGTTGCCCTCGAGCGAAGCCAGCGGCGCAGGCGGCGAATTGTTCACCGCGGCTCGACAAACCCACCCCGGTCACGGCTGAATGGGCCATTCCCGGAACCCTCCCGCGGCCTTGTCCACCCCAGCACCCCGCCTGCTCCACGGCCGTCCCGGCGCCGGCTTCCTGCCGCTGCCCTGGCAGCAGTGGCCCGCGGAAGCCCGCCTTCTGCTCGGCCTTGTGGCCCTCTGGAGCCTGGTGGGCCTGCTGGTGCTCACGTCCGCCAGCTGGTGGGTGGCCGAGCGGGAGATGGGGGACGGGGCCTATTACGTCAAGCGCCAGGCCATCTGGCTGGTGGCCAGCTGGGGGCTCCTCTGGCTGGGCATGCGCACCTCCATGCGCCGCTGGCTGCACCTGGCCGCGCCGGCCCTTCTGGTCGGGGCCCTGATGGTGGCCGCCACCCTGGTGGTGGGCACCACCGTCAACGGGGCCAGCCGCTGGCTGGTGCTCGGCCCGGTGCAGCTGCAGCCCTCGGAACTGATCAAGCCCTTCATCGTGCTGCAGGGGGCCGTGATCTTCTCCCACTGGCGCCGCATCGCCCTCGACCAGAAACTGCTCTGGCTCGGCATCTTCGGGGTGGTGATCCTGCTGATCCTCAAGCAGCCCAACCTCAGCACCGCCGCCCTGCTGGGCCTGCTGCTGTGGCTGATGGCCCTGGCCGGCGGCCTGCCCCTGACGCTGCTGCTGGGGGCCGCGGGCGGCGGGATCGTGCTGGGCAGCATCAGCATCATGATCAACCCCTACCAGCTCGACCGGGTCACCTCCTTCCTCAACCCCTGGCGCGTCGCCCAGGGGGACGGCTACCAGCTGGTGCAGAGCCTGCTGGCCATCGGTTCGGGGGGCGTGCTCGGCTCGGGCTTCGGGCTCTCCACCCAGAAGCTCCAGTACCTGCCGATCCAGACCACCGACTTCATCTTCGCGGTCTTCGCCGAGGAGTTCGGCTACGTCGGCTCGGTGATGCTGCTGATGTTCCTGATGATCTTCGGGTTCGTGGGCCTGCGGGTGGCCATGGCCTGCCGGAGCAACCAGCACCGCCTGGTGGCCATCGGCTGCACCACCCTTCTGGTGGGCCAGTCGATCCTCAACATCGCCGTGGCCAGCGGCTCGATGCCCACCACCGGCCTTCCCCTGCCGATGATCAGCTACGGCGGCAACTCCCTGCTCAGCAGCCTGTTCCTGGCGGGCCTGCTGCTGCGCTGCTCCCTGGAGTCCTCCGGACTCGAGCCGGTCCGGCCCCGCCGGCGGGCCCCCCGGCCTGCCCCGATAGGCTGAGCCCTGCTGAAAATCTGGATCGGCCATGTTCAGCCCCGGGCTGCCGTTCGCCGACTGGGCCCGCAGCAGCGAATTGCTGCTCCAGGGTTCTCTGGCCCACCCCGGCCCCCTGACCCTGGCGGTGGTGTTCAGCGGCGGCCTGCTCACCAGCCTCGGCCCCTGCTCCCTCTCGCTGCTGCCCGTCACCCTGGCCTACCTGGCCGGCTTCGGCACTGAGGACCAGGGGCGTCCCCCCTGGCAGCGCAGCGCCAGCTTCGCGGCCGGCATCGTGGCGGCCCTGGTGCTGCTCGGCCTGGCCAGTGGCCTGATGGGCCGCCTCTACGGCCGCATCCCCGGCCAGCTGCCGCTGCTGGTGGCCGTCGTGGCCGTGGTCATGGGCCTCAACCTGCTGGGCCTGCTGCGGTTGCCGTTGCCGGCCGGGCCCGACCCCGAGCGCTGGCGTCGGCGGGTGCCGGCTCCTCTGGCCCCGCTGGCGGCCGGCCTGGCCTTCGGCCTGGCCGCCACCCCCTGCACCACCCCGGTGCTGGCCGTGCTGCTGGCCTGGATGGCCCAGGCCGGCAAGCCCCTGGTGGGCATGGCGCTGCTCACCAGCTTCGGTGCCGGCCAGGTGATGCCCCTGCTGCTGGCCGGCACGGTGGCCGCCTCCCTGCCCGGACTTCTGCAGCTGCGCCGCCTGGGCCAGTGGGTGCCGCCGATCAGCGGCGTGGTGCTGCTCGCCAGCGGCGGCCTCACCCTGCTGTCGGTGCTGCCATGAGCGGCACGGCAGCCTCACCCTGGCGCCCCCTGCAGCGCCTGGCCGCCTGGATCTCCGACCTGCGCCTGGCGATCGGCCTGCTGTTGGTCATCGCCATCGCCAGCGGCATCGGCACGGCCATTCCCCAGAAGGAGGAGGCCGCCTTCTACCACCAGCTCTACGACCCCACCCCCTGGCTGGGGCTGCTGCACGGGGATGGGGTGCTGCAGCTGCAGCTGGATCACGTCTATTCCAGTGGCTGGTTCCTGGCCCTGCTCGCCTGGCTGGGCCTGTCGCTGATCCTGTGCAGCTGGCGCCGCCAGTGGCCCGCCCTGCAGGCCTCCCTGCGCTGGATCGACTACCGCAGCCCCCGCCAGCTCAGCAAGCTGAGCGTGGCCGAAACCCTCGTCACCGCCGAGCCCGTCGCCGGCCTCGGGCGGCTGGAGGCCGAACTGCGCGGTTCGGGCTGGCAGATCCATCGTCAGGACGACCGCCTGGCGGCCCGCCGGGGGGTGCTCGGACGGGTGGGTCCCCTGCTGGTCCATGCCGGCATGGTGGTGCTGATGGTGGGGGCGGCCTGGGGCGCCCTGGGGGGCCAGCGGCTGGAGCGCTTCCTGGCCCCGGGTCGGGAGCTGGAGCTGCTCGACAGCCGCGGCAGCACCCAGGTGACCCTGGCCCTCGACGACTTCCGCATCCAGCGGGATCCCGCCGGCCGGCCGGAGCAGTTCTCCTCCAACCTGCGGCTGATCACCCCCGGCGATGCGGCCACCACCACCGAAGCCGCCATCAGCGTCAACCACCCCCTGCGCTACCGGGGCATGACGCTTTATCAGGCCGACTGGTCCCTGGCGACGATCAGCCTGCAGCTGGGCCGCAGTCCGGTGCTGGAGCTGCCGCTGCAGACCTTCCCCCAGCTGGGCGACCAGCTCTGGGGGCTGGTGCTGCCCACCCGCCCCGATGGCACCGAGCCGGTGCTGCTGAGCCTCACCAGCGAACAGGGGCCGGTGCAGGTGTTCGGCCCCGATGGCGTGGCCCTGGCCCAGCTGGTGCCCGGCGGCGAGGCCCAGGAGGTGAAGGGGCTGCCGATCCGGGTGGCGAGCGTGCTGCCCGCCAGCGGCATCCTGTTCAAACGGGACCCCGGCGTGCCCCTGGTGTACACCGGCTTCGCCATCGCCCTGGCGGGCGGTGCCCTGAGCCTGGTGGCCACCCGCCAGCTCTGGGCCATCGCCGATGGACCCGGCGGCCGGCTGCACGTGGCGGGCCTCTGCAACCGCAACCTCACGGCCTTCGCCGCCGAGCTGCCGGCGCTGCTGCAGCGGCTGGAACCCCAGCCCTGACTCAGCAGGGCCGGCGCTCGCCGTGGCTGACCCGCACCACGGTGTGGACGTTGCCGCGGGGGTTGAAATCGGCCTCCAGCTGCATCCAGACGGGATCGCAGGCGGCCACCAGGTCGTCGAGGATCCGGTTGGCAGCCTCCTCGTGGGAGATGGAGCGGTTGCGGTAGCTGTTGACGTAGAGCTTGAGGGCCTTGAGTTCCAGCACCCGGGGGCCGGGCTGATACAGCAGCCGCAGGACGGCGAAATCGGGATAGCCGGAGAAGGGGCAGGTGCAGGTGAACTCCGGCAGTTCGATGGACACCTCGTAGGCGCGACCCTCGCGGGGATTGGCGAAGCAGACCAGCTGGGCCTCGGCGATGGCCCGCTCCCCGTACAGGGGGGTCACGGTCTGGGGCTGGTCGGCGACACCGGAAGCCATGGTCAGCAGGACTGGGAGACGGTTTTTGACCGTACAGGAGCTGGCCCATGGCGCGGAGCCCACGTCAAGGGCCCCGGCCGCCCGTCAGCGCCCCGGAGCTCGCGTAGCAACCGTTACGACGACCCCGGCAAGGCTCGGCGGTAATGGAGCCGTCCCCTCCTCAGGCGGGGACTCTGAGAGACTCCAACCGTCGCCTTCCTGACCGCAGCACAGCCATGAAGAAAATCGAGGCCATCATCCGCCCCTTCAAGCTCGAGGACGTGAAGATCGCCCTTGTCAATGCGGGCATCGTCGGCATGACCGTGAGCGAGGTGCGCGGATTCGGCCGGCAGAAGGGGCAGGTGGAGCGCTATCGCGGATCCGAATTCACGGTGGAATTCCTGCAGAAACTCAAGCTCGAGATCGTCGTCGACGACGACCGGGTGGCCACTGTGGTCCAGGCGGTGCAGGACGCGGCCCGCACCGGCGAGATCGGTGACGGCAAGATCTTCATCAGCACCGTGGATTCGGTGATCCGGATCCGCACCGGCGACCTCGACAGCGGCGCCATCTGAGCCCCTGCCTCCCTGACCCTGGCCGTGGGCCCCTCAGGCCCCGGCCAGGGTGTCCTTCACCAGGGCTGCGATCCTGCCGGACCAGTCCGTGTCCTCGGAGGGAGGCTCGGCACCCGCTCCGGGCGGCACCAGCCAGAGCAGGTATTCGTGGTTGCCGGCGGGCCCGGTCAGGGGTGACGCCACCAGCCCCGCCGGGTGCCAGTCCAGCTCCCTTGCCGCCGTGATCACGGTGGCGATGGCATCGGCGTGGGCCGCCGGATCCCGCACCACGCCCCCCTTGCCCACCCGCTGGCGGCCCACCTCGAACTGGGGCTTGACCAGCAGCAGCGCCTCACCCGCCCCCGTCAGCAGGGCCCGCAGGGCCGGCAGCACCCGGGTGAGGGAAATGAACGACACATCGGCCACGGCCAGGTCGGGCCAGGCATCGCCCTCGCCGTAGAGCAGCTCCGGGGTGAGGTGGCGCAGGTTGGTGCGCTCCCGCAGCACCACCCGTTCATCCGTGCGCAGGCTCCAGGCCGTCTGGCCGTAGCCCACATCGATCCCGTACACCCGCACGGCCCCGTGCTGCAGCAGGCAATCGGTGAAGCCGCCGGTGGAGATGCCGCCGTCGAGGCACACCCGGCCTTCCACCCGGATCGGCATGGCCGCCAGGGCCCCTTCCAGCTTCTCGCCCCCCCGGGAGACGAACCGGGGCGGCTGCTCCACCTCCAGGGGCAGGCTCTCGGCCACCTCGGTGCCGGGCTTGTCGAGCACCTCGCCACCGCCGCGCACCCGTCCGGCCCTGATCAGCTGCTGGGCCTGCTGGCGGCTGGTCACCAGGCCCAGATCCACCAGGCGGCGATCGAGCCGCTGCTTACGGGCCATGCTGCTTTTCGGCCATGGGTCCTGCCGCTCCACCGGCATGTTGTCACCGAACAGCGATCCAAACCGAACAAAAACCGATGGCCAGACGGTTCGGCGCGGAACAGTCGCAGGATGGCCCCAGTCTTTTCCCGGTTCCCTCCCATGGCTGGCCCTCGATCCACGGCGGCCCCCGGGTCCAATGTGGTGGAGCTGCTCCACCCCGGCAGCTTTGTGCGGTTGCGGGACCATCCGGAGGATCTGCCCCCCTTCCAGCTGATCCGCCGCCGCGGCACCCGCTGCTGGGTGCGGCAGCAGGCCTGGGGGTCGATGGTGCATCTGGAGCTGCCCTACCGCCGCCTCACCGCCGCCGCCTGAGCCGGAGGGGGCGGCTCGATAGGTTGGGGGATCGTTCACCACCGCCCGGCCCTTGATCGAGCGTTACACCCTGCCCGAAATGGGCCGCCTCTGGAGCGAGGAAGCGAAGTTCCAGAGCTGGCTTGAGGTGGAGATCGCCGCCACCGCCGCCAACGTGGAGCTGGGCCGGGTGCCCGCCGAGGCGCTGGCCACGATCCGGGAGAAGGCGGCCTTCGAGGTGCCCCGCATCCTGGAGATCGAGGCGGAGGTGCGCCACGACGTCATCGCCTTCCTCACCAACGTCAACGAGCACGTCGGTGATGCGGGCCGCTACATCCACGTGGGCATGACCAGCTCCGACGTGCTGGACACCGGCCTGGCCCTGCAGCTGAAGGCCTCGGTCGCCCTGCTGCGCACCGAGCTCGATGGCCTCGCCGACGCCCTGCGCAGGCTGGCCCGGGCCCACAAGGACACGGTGATGATCGGCCGCTCCCACGCCATCCACGGCGAGCCCATCACCTTCGGCTTCAAGGTGGCCGGCTGGCTGGCCGAAACCGAGCGCAACCGGGAGCGGCTGGAGCGGCTGGAGCGGGTGGTGGCCGTGGGCCAGATCAGCGGCGCCATGGGCACCTACGCCAACACCGACCCCGAGGTGGAGGCGATCACCTGCCGGCTGCTGGGCCTGGAGCCCGACACCGCCAGCACCCAGGTGATCGGCCGCGACCGCCATGCCGAGTACGTCCAGACCCTGGCCCTGGTGGGCACCTCCCTGGAGCGCTTCTCCACCGAGATCCGCAACCTGCAGCGCTCCGACGTGCTGGAGGTGGAGGAGAACTTCGCCAAGGGCCAGAAGGGCAGCTCGGCCATGCCCCACAAGCGCAACCCGATCCGCAGCGAACGCATCAGCGGCCTGGCCCGGGTGCTGCGTAGCTACACCGTGGCGGCCCTGGAGAACGTGGCCCTCTGGCACGAGCGCGACATCAGCCACAGCTCGGTGGAGCGGATGATGCTGCCCGACTGCTCGGTCACCCTGCACTTCATGCTGCGGGAGATGACCGCCGTGGTCGAGGGGCTGGGGGTGTACCCCGAGAACATGGCCCGCAACATGAACGTCTACGGCGGCGTCGTGTTCAGCCAGCGGGTGCTGCTGGCCCTGGTGGAGGCGGGGCTCAGCCGGGAGGAGGCCTACCGGATCGTGCAGCGCCACGCCCACGCCGCCTGGAACACCGAGGGTGGCGACTTCCGCGCCAACCTGGCGGGCGATCCAGCGGTGACGGACCACCTGGGCCCCGAGCAGCTGGAGGCCTGCTTCGCCACCGACCTGCACCGGGCGAATCTGGACGTGATCTGGGAGCGGCTGGGGATCTGAGGGGGGCGGGCGGCGAGCAGGTGGGGTATTGGCTGGTGGCTGCCAACAGCCAATACGTCGCCGGTATTGGCCGATCAGCCAATACGTTGCCCTTCAGCTGAGGGCCAGCCGCGTCGCGCCGGTCAGTAAGTACTGAAGCGGTTCCCCTCCCCGGCGTGGCAGCACGTCCGCGGCACCCGAATGCACCAGTTGCTGCAACGTCTGGGACACCGAGGGCTGCTTGATCCCCCAGAGCTTCACCAGGTCGGCCTGGGTCAGCACCGCCTGCAGGTCCCGCTCGCCCCAGGCTTCCAACCGTTGCCAGAGGGTGGTGCCGAGCTGGTCCAGCAATTCCAGTCTGTAGCGACGGCTCAGCACGAGGGTGAGGTCGGCCAGGTCAATCGGCTGTGGGCCCTCACCGTCGCCGGTCAGACCCAGCAGGGCAGAGATGCCGTCCTCCAAGGCCTTGAGCAGTCCGCGGAGATCGCCTCGGAACAGCTCATGCAACGCATCGATCACCGCACCCTGCACGGGCGCCTGCACCGGCAGGCCCGGTTCCAGTCGCAGGGATCGGTAGCGCGCCTCCAGCAACTGGTGAACCTCCTGCGGCTCCAGGGGTTCGAGCACCACCGGATCACTGAACACCGAGCGCACCTGAGTGTGGCTCTGCACCACGATGCGCACGGCATCGGTGGTGCCCACCACGATCAAGTGCAGGCCATCGAGTAACAGGGCCTGGTCGCGGATGCTGCGCAGCAGATCGGCAGCACGGGTGGAATCGGCCTCACTGAGGTTCTCGAGATTGTTGAGGTGCAGCACCACACCGGAGGCGCCCTGCTCCAGCGCAAAGGCCAGAAGATCGCGCAGAACCCTGGGTCCATCCAGCAGCAGGGCCCCGGGGGGCGAGGAGACCGCCTGGGTGCTGGTGCCGCCCGCCCCAAAGCCGGCGGCCGAAACCGTGAAGCCACCACCGCGCAGACGGATGGTGCGCACCAACTGCTGCGCAGCCTCCACGGCGGGGCCGCTCGCCTGCGGGCAGGAGGCGAGCACGGCATCAAAGGCGCCGGCGAGCAGTTGGCCGATCAGATCCTCACTGGTCAGATCCGCGGTGATCGGGATGATCTCGGCTGAGGTCCAGTAGCCGGCAGCCAGGGCGTCGGCCTTGGCGGCCTGCACCAAGGTGGTCTTGCCGATGCCAGGCCTCCCCGCCACCGCCTGACGGGAACTGCGGGAACCACCGATGGCGTTGAGCAGCCGTTGCCGCTCGTCCCGGCGCCCCACGAACAGGCTGAGCGGTGTGGCCTCCGAGTCCTGGCGCAGGGTGGCCTGGAAAAAGGGCGAGGAGCGGAGGTTGTAGAGCCTCCAGAGGTTCGGAAGTGCCATGGAGAGGGTATTGGCAGCGTCCGGACGCAAGCCAATACTGGCATCGTATTGGCCATTCCGCCAATAAAGGCCCTTCACCGCCAGCCCCGGCGGCCGCCCCCTAAACCGCCGGCGGCCTCTCAGTCGCCGGATCCAGCTTGCCGTTGCCGCCCGCCAGCAGATCCTCGATCTCACAGACCGGGAAGCGGTTGATGCTCTTGAGGGCCAACCGTGAGTTGCGGCGCAGCTGCTCGCTGATCGCCTCGCAGTAGGGAATCTGGGCCAGGAGATCGACGGTGCGGCGCAGGATCCGCACCACGTCGCCTTCATCGAGGGAGGTGTTGGCGATCACGTCATTCCAGCTGGCGCCCCGGGCCCAGGCGTGGACCAGGCCGGTGAGTTCCGGCTCCCACCACACCGGCACCACCACCGAGGCCCGCTCCTGCTGGCGCTGCAGCTCGCGCCGCAGGCTGCGTAGGTCATGGAGGGCCTCCTCGGAGGCCGGTGGCGGCGGGTAGCCGCACCAGAGGTCGGGCCGGTTCACCTCGGTGGAGATGGCCTCCAGCACCGCCGCCAGTTCGGCCGGGTCCAGGGCATCGAGGTGGCCGCTCATCAGGGCCAGCCCCAGCCAGAGCTCGTTATCGCCCCGCAGGGCCGCCACGGTGCGGCCCACCTCGGTGGGCTCCAGCCCCTCCTCGCCGTCGAGGGCGCCGAAGAAGCGCAGGATGTCGATCAGGGACAGGAAGGTGTCCCAGTGGCGGTTGGCGCGGTGGTGCAGCAGCCGCTGCCGCTCGCCGATCTCCTCCTGGAGTTCCTCCATGCGGCGGCGGTGCTTCTTGAGGTGCTTGCGGTCGCCCCAGCGGTGGGCGGGGTGGGCCTCCAGCTCCTGCTCCAGCCGCTGCACCAGCTCACCCTGCTGGCGCACCTCGCCCGCCAGGTCGTAGCGGGGGGTGTGCATGTCGTGGCGGCGGGCCATCGACGCCACCGCCAGGGCCAGGCCGCCGCTGGCGTTGTCGCCGTGGCGCAGCTCGTTGGCGTGGTGCAGCTCCGGCGGCTCCAGCTGGTCGACCTGCAGGCAGCTGAGCTCGGCGTGCAGGGTCACCACCGCGTGGCAGGGCAGCAGGATCCAGACGTTCTCGTCTGTGAGGCAGAGCAGCAGCGGGAACTGGCCGGATCCCGGCACCTTGGCCACGATCACCGCCGGCGTGACCCGGCTGCGCAGGGCCGGCGCCTTGACGCTCACCAGGGTGCCCTCGCTGGCGAACTGCAGCGCCAGGGTGAGCTCATGGGCCAGGGTTTCCTCGGCCTGCTGCTGCAGGATCCGGTGCAGGCGCCGCTCCTCCCGCAGGCGGCCGCGGACCTTCTCGTAGTCCTCGAAGTCGTCCCAGGGCACCTCGCCGCCGCTGGATTCCAGGCTGGCCAGCTGGGCCATCAGCTCGGTGATGCGGGATTCGTCCTCGGCCAGATCCAGCCCCGCCAGGTAGCGGCCGAAGCTGCGCTCCACCAGCTCCCGGGCCTTGGCCAGGTCGTAGCGCTGCAGCAGGTTGAGCACCATGCCGTAGCTGGGGGTGAACTGGCTCACCAGGGGATCGGCCGGGCTGGTGGCCAGGGCACCGGCCTCCCGCACCCCCTCGAAGCGGCTCTGCACCGTCACCACATAGCCCTGGGTGTCGAGGCCGCGGCGGCCGGCACGCCCCGCCATCTGCAGGAATTCGCTGCCCATCAGGGGCCGGTGGCCGCGCTCGGTGCGCTTGGAGAGGGCCGAGATCACGGTGGTGCGGGCCGGCATGTTGATGCCCGCGGCCAGGGTCTCGGTGGCGAACACCACCTTGATCAGCCCCTGCTGGAACAGCTCCTCGATCAGCTCCTTCCAGGCCGGCAGCACGCCGGCGTGGTGGGCGGCGATGCCCCGCAGCAGGGCGTCGGCATGGCCGCCCTCCCGCACCGCCTCCGGGGTCACCGCCATGAAGGCGTCGAGCCGCTGGCGAATGCGCGCCTGCTCCTGGGGATCCACCAGGCACACCTTGGCCAGGTCGCGAACGGAGCGGTCGCAGTTGCGGCGGCTGAAGATGAAGTAGATGGCCGGCAGCATCTCCCGCTCCGCCATCTGGGCCACCACGAAGCCGATCGGCGGCGCCTCCGGCTGGGGCGGCCGCGGTTCCTTCGGTCCCTTGCGGCGGGTGGATTTCGGAGGGCGCCAGACCTTGCAGTTGGGGTGCAGGCCGGTGCCCTCGTCGTTGAGCAGGGGGTGCAGTCCCTTGGCGCTGCAGAAGCTGAAGGCCAACGGGACCGGGCGGAAGTCGCTGTGGATCAGCCGGGTGGGGCCATGCACCCGCTCGATCCAGTCGGTGAGCTGGCCGGCATTGGCCACCGTGGCCGAGAGGGCCACCAGCTGCACCCGCGACGGGCAGTGGATGATCGATTCCTCCCAGACCGTGCCCCGCTGGGTGTCGTTCATGTAGTGGCACTCGTCGAGCACCACGGCCTCCACATCGGCCAGCGGGTCGTCGTCGAGGTGGTCGATCTCCGCGTAGAGCATGTTGCGGAAGATCTCGGTGGTCATCACCACCACCTGGGCCTCCCGGTTCAGGCTGAGATCACCGGTGAGCAGACCCACCTTCTCGTCGCCGAACTGGTGGCGGAAATCGCGCAGCTTCTGGTTGGAGAGGGCCTTGAGGGGCGTCGTGTAGAAGACCTTCTGGCCGTGGGCCAGGGCCCGGTGGATGGCGTACTCGCCCACCAGGGTCTTGCCGGAGCCGGTGGGGGCGCTCACCACCACCGAATGGCCCTGGTTCAGGGCATCGATCGCCTCCAGCTGGAAACCGTCCAGGGGGAAGGGGAACAGCTGCTCCAGCGACGGCACGCCACCGGTGGTGGTGTCAGCGGAGCCGACGGTGGGGCTGGAGGGCATGGGGGGGATCCTATGGCGCGGCCGCCCCAGGGGGCGGCTCAGGCGCCGTGGGAGCCGGTGCGCGAGAAGGGGTTGATCACCGGCACGCCTGCCCTTGCGCTCGGCCAGCGGCCCTGATGAAGGCCATCGCGCTGGAAGGCCAAGAGGAGGTGGGCTGGGTGCGGAGCCGCGACCCTGCAGGCGGACGCTCGCGCGAGGTACGGCCGCGCTCCGAAATCGACGTTCTGAGCGGGCAGGTGGATCAGGTGACGCCGGTGTCGCCACAACCGGTGGTGGAGGTGTGGCTCGAACGGCTGGAACCCACGCTCGGATGCGATTTCGGCTGGGCCCGGATCGGCGACGGCGTGGCCGCCGACGGGGAGCTAGCCGGCGGACCATTCGCGCCGGCGCCGGAACGGCTGGCTCTGGGCCGCGAGCTGATCGCCGAACGCCGTTTCGCCGAAGCCCTGGTCCTTGGGGTCGGGGCGGAACAGCTCTGGCTGCGCCCGCCGCTCTGGGACGGGCGGATCGACCTGCCCGAGTCGGAAGGCGCAGAGCTGCAGCTAGTGATCGCGGAGTATGAGGAGTACGCCGTCGATGGACCAGCCCCGCGGCAGAGCATGATCAGCACCAAGACCGGCCGCCGGCTTGTGCTTGTGGAGCATGTGCCTATTGGGTGAAGGCACACCTGAGCTTTATTGATCAGGTGGGAGTGTGCTGAAGATACTGGTTTTTTTGACAAGTTGAACTCTTCCCATCACCTAGCCGCAGGGGGGGTATTTGTATAGCTCTCTACGACTAGGAGGTGGCTCAGGTGAATGGCGATGCTACGTGCTATCGCGATACTTTGGAAGAACACTGGAGAAGCTAGCTGCTAAAGCAATGATCTCTCCTTGAATCCCTGGTGTTCCGTTGAGTAAGCCGATCTGCGTAAAGGCAAGCAAGCAAAGCCCGTTGCTCATTCGAAACGTTTGGCCGACGAGATCTTGTGGCCACCCGAACTTCGTGTGAATCACTGCGTGAAGGCCAGCATGTACGAATGAGTTTAGTGGACGCCATGCCGAGGCCTTGAACTCATTGAGAGCGACCATCAGATTCTTCAAACTGGGAATCTCTTCCAGGTCTTCGAGCATTTGTGCGGCAAGTGGAATGTTTTTTGCTCCTTGCGCCGTCTCAGGCGTAAGACTATTTGTGGATAGACGTCTGATTTCATGCTCACTTGCGCAGTGCAAAGTCCACACACTTCTGACGAGCGACTCGAATTGGCTACGAAGGCAGACCGTTGCGCCGAGTAGCTGGTCGGCTGCGCACAGGATTCTTACCGATCGTGCGATTTCGAGAGCTGTGATGGCGAGCGTGGCGCTCAGCTCAGCTCGCGCAGAGTCCTCATAGAGGGGCTGATCCGTCACTTCAGCGAGGATTCCAAACAATTGTTCTGCTCTTGTGACATCAATCATTAAGCATTCCTCAAGCAACTAACGCTCGCCATCGCCTGGCCGCAGGGGTTGTGCACAAAACGCGGTGATCATTCGGGCGGCTCAGGTGTATGGCAATGTTAGGAGGATTGCCCCAACTCGATTGGGATTTTACGTCAACATCTTGATTGTTTCCTTTTGCAGAAATAAGATTACCCAATCAATGGAGGAGGGGGAAGCGGGGGACGGCTGGAAATAGATCCTTCAGAAATCGTCACAAGGTACTGCTGGGCAGATACCAATGAGTTCAGTATACGTAGAATTGCTTCTCTCTCGAAAAATAAGGATTCGCCTCCATTACAAGAGCTGAAGACACGCGAATCGAAAGATCGGTTGACGGAATTAAACTGCAAATAAAATCCGACACTAAAGAGACCTTTTGTTCTGTAATTCAATTCCGTATAGTCTGTAATCCCGACAGAAGTCAATTGTGTATATTTCTCGTCGAGATAACGCAGGCCATCCAAGAGCTCGGGTAATTCGTCTAAGTCCACAAGTGATACATCTTGCTGGTAATCCTCGTCACCGGTTCTACATGTCACCTTAACGCCATAGGTGCGATCAACTTGGTGGCCTCTCATTACGCTAAAGACGAGTGTCTCGATTTCCATTTCACCGTCATAAACTGACTCTACGGTTGAAATTGGATGAAACTCCTTCATAACGAGAGCCCCTTTGCGTGCGATAAAAGCCTGGGCTTTTGTTCCACTTTCTGGGGCAGGGTTGGATTGAGTCATGTTTAAGCGCAGTGTCAAGGCTTTCCTTATAGCAGGTTTCTCACTAGGGCGCTGGCTTTTGACCTCCTAACGTTTAAGTTCACCCGCGCGCGGAGGCCGCGGGCCGGAGTGCGTTGGGTGCAACATAGGGTTAGACACTTTCTACAAACCAATTGCAGTTTGAATTGCCTTGGCAGCGACGGTAGTTCCAATTTTAGTCGCGACATCAAATGCCCATTTTCCAGCTGACTTGAGATGGCCCAAAGCCCCTGCTCCATCTTGATTCTTCGCTGCGCTCTCTGCAGCCCCAATGCTAGCAATTGCTTGGTCATGTTCAATTTCTGTACCTTGTTGTCGCATCGAAGCGCGAAGCGTGGCAAGTTCAGCAGCAAGGGCTTTCATGTCAAGGTTCGCTGCGGCTTGCGGCCATGCCTGGTTGAACGTGTTGTTTTCGGCTTTGGCGTTGGGGCCGACGGCTCCGACCTGCCCTCTGACGCTGTATTGATCACCCATGGAAATCTCCTTGGAAAAGAACTGTTGAACAACTATCTGATCACTGTGTGGAAGCAAGTACTCGTAGGCGTCAACGTACGCGCCATACGGGGTTGTGGTTTCGTCGCAGAACTCAGAGGACGCGAATTCTTCCGCAGTGATTCGGAAGTCCACCTCCAAGGCAAAATCAAAAGCGCCGTGTGATGATCTGCATGCGAGGTACAAAACATATCGTTCGCGTTGATCATCGCGAACGACAGCCTTCTTGTACTCGCGCTCGCTTCGTGGATCGGTAAACCGTACTCGGGTGGGGATCGCGTGCTCAGGAAGGCAAAGAGCGTAGTAGCTTAGACGTTGCTTCTCCGTCGGAATACCTAACCATGAAGTATGAAAGTGGAAGAGCCCGTCACTGCTAGTAAAGCGTGAACTAGGAACGCGGCGGCTTTTGCACTCTGCAAAGGCATTTCGAAACGCACTCTCGTGAAGATCGTCTAGAAAGTGAAATGGCCCGCTCCTAGGTTCTTCGTACTCATCGGCGAATGCGACAGTCAACTGATCGCCGTGCTCTGCTTGCATCCGAAACGTGCGTAGAGCGCTATTTGAGTCAAGCTGTTCGACGATAACTACGGCAACGTCCATCGCGGTCTCCTAAAGGTGGATGAAATGTCTAACGCTCAAGATCAGAAGCGGGCAGAGACCAGTGCGAAGGGAGGGCATCATTTGCTCCCGTCTTCTGAATCTTGATGTTAGCCTTCATCTCTCAAACTGAGCTGCCAACTCCAGCTTGCCCACAACATAGCGCAGCTGAGGCCGATTCCTCGAAGATAAATGATTCGCAATCTCCAATATTCTGCTTGCACGCTCACGAGTCTCGTGGGCAATACTTGAGTCACCAGCAAGGGCTCGGTAATTTACTAGCTCTGTGCATTCTTCGTGAGGGGAGGACTTCGATAATACAAGATAGGCCTCTATGATGGCGCCAAAGTGAGTGTTAAGCAGTTCACTGCCGCCAGGCTTACTAGCGAGAAAGTCGATAACTTCTCTAGAAGTGGTCGACCCGAACGCATAGCCACGATACAGCGAAGGATTGGCAACCTTGAGCATGGCTAGAGTTGAAACTAGAATCGGATACAGAAAGTGATTCTCCTTGGTCATGAGAAGAGCGATGCGAATCCTTGAAAAACACTGTTCACGCGCCCTCAGGCTGAGGCCTAGTAGTTGACTCAGAGCGACGAAGGTTTCTAGAAGATGTTGCTTTTCGTGCCTAAGCTCACTGTGGGTCCTTGCATCAAAGAATTCATCGAAACCAAATCTCTCATAGAGACATTTCGTAAATTCTGAAGGGTCTGCCTTTGGGAGAGAGTACTCAAGATCGAAGAAGCGCCTAAGGTACTCATCTGCATCTATTCCTGCGCCGTACACGGCCCCCAAGCTCACTCCAAGCTGTTGTTTGTCAAGCGCCACAATAAAGATTACGTTTTCAAGGTCAAACAGATGCTTTATGCGTTCAAGAAGCTGAATTGCATATGTGGGCTTGCATCTATCGAGCTCATCAACGACAATGATAAGCTTGCGATCAGTCTGACTACTGTCTATCAAACCCAAGGCGGCAGAGAGATTCTCGCGAAATGACTGAATAAGCTTCTTTTCCGCTGTATAGGAGTCAACCGCGTCATTCAGCTGGGTACCTACAAACTCTGAGATTGTCTCCTCTGTAAAGTCATCGAGATCAAGGATCCCTGCCGTGGCTATTTTCCCTGCAACAGGAATCGCGCGCCTTGCAAGAACGGAGGCAATTCGCTTGGCGTTACCAAAGAACTGGTTGAACTTGGTATCATCTTTTGACGCGGCTGGAAGATTATCATTTAACTCGCCAAGAAATGCGATGAGGGGATCCGAGGAGAAATCGGTCTTCCAGGCATCAAAGTATAAGCAGGCCATGCCACTTGACTCAAGCACTGCCCTGAGAAAGCCGAGGAACGTAGTTTTGCCTGTTCCCCAAGGGGAATCGACGGCAATCACATAGGGGCCTGATAGACTTTGGATTAGTGACACAAGAGTCGTAACCGACTCCCCACGATTGAGTCGATCGAATCGAAATGGCTGATCCGATGGAATCTCAAGCGGATTTAGTTTAAACTCCATGATGAAAAGTCTTCTGTAAGGCTAACTAATCATTAGACGGTTCCGATAACCACGCCCCAGTCGCCTGTCCTTTCCGTGAACCACAGGTGCGCCCCGAACATCGGCATGGCCAAAACACAGTCAGGCCATAGGGTATCCACCCCAGACGTGAATAGCTCGTCCCTGGTTCTCGGACGCGTGAACCACCTGTATCCCGGGCTACACCTGTGCGGTGCACGTCTTCATCTCCCGGTCACGCTCCGCCAAAGGTTCAGAGACAGCCAGACCGAGCCTTCACCCACCCCCCATCCCAGACTGTCCCCTGTCCTTGGTGTCGGGCCGCCCTGATCCCTCCTCCCCCCACCACGGAGAGCGGCGACCCCACCGCCCCCGAGCCCCCCTGGCGCCGGCAGCTGCGCGACGCCCTCGCGGCCCTGCCCGCCGCCCGCCGCCGCGCCCTGCGCACCCTTGAGCCCGCCGCCGCCGCCAGCCTCCAGCCCTCACCCCCCGGCGACGCGCTCCCCCTGCTGGATCTGGCCAGCAACGACTACCTCGGCCTCAGCCGCCACCCCGCCGTGCTCGCGGCCGCCGCGGCCGAACTGGCCGCCGGTGGCCTGGGGGCCGGCGCCTCCCGTCTGGTCACCGGCAGCCGGCCCATCCACCAGCAGCTGGAGGCCGCCCTGGCCGCCTGGCTCGGCCGCGAGCGGGTGCTGCTCTTTCCCAGCGGCTTCCAGGCCAACCTCGCCGCCGTGTCGGCCCTGGCCGATCGCCACACCCTGGTACTGGCCGATCGACTCATCCACCACTCCCTGCTGGTGGGCGTGCGCGCCAGCGGTGCCCGCCTGCAGCGCTTCGCCCACAACGACGCCGCAAACCTGGAACGCCGCCTGCTCACCGCCCGGCGCGAACGGCCCGCTGGCCGGCTGCTGGTGCTCTGCGAAAGCCTTAACAGCATGGAAGGCACCAGCGCACCCGTCGCCGCCCTGGCGGCCCTCTGCCTCCGTCACGACGCGCCCCTGCTGGTGGATGAGGCCCATGCCCTCGGCGTGCTCGGCCCCGGCGGCCGCGGCCTCGCCCATGGCGCCAGCTCCGTGGCGATCGTGAGCGGCACCTTCGGCAAGGCCTTCGGCAGCGGCGGCGCCTTCCTCGCCGCCGACGCCCTGGTGGGCGACTGGCTGCTGCAGAGCAGCGGCGCCTTCCGCTACACCACCGCCCTCGCCCCGCCGCTGGCGGCCGGTGCCCTGGCGGCCCTGCGCCACCTGGAGGCCGCACCGGCCGTGGGCGCGGAGCTGGCGGAGCGGGCCGCCCGCTGGCGCGACGCCATCGAAGCCACGGGCTGGCCCCGGCCCCCCGGCGTCGGGCCGATCCTGGCGCTGCTGCTCGGCGGCGACGCCGAGGCCCTGGCGGCCCAGCGTCGGCTGGAGGCGGCCGGCCTGCTCACCGTGGCGATCCGGCCGCCCACCGTGCCGGAAGGCACCGCCAGGCTGCGGCTGGTGCTGCGCCAGGATCTCCCCACCGGCTCCCTCGAGCGGCTGCTGGCCGCGCTCGGCCCCGGCCCCCTCGCCCCCCGCCATGCCCTCGCCCCCTGAGGCCGCCCCGGCTTCGTCCCTGCAGGTGATCGCCATGCACGGCTGGGCCGGCGACGGCCTGGGCTGGGACCTGCTGCGCCAGGCCCTGGCTGCGCCGGACTGGCACTGGCAGTGCGGCGAACGGGGCTACGGCGGCCGCACGCCCGAGCATCCCCAGTGGGCCCCCGGCGGCCGGCGGCTGCTGATCGGCCATTCGATGGGGCCCCACCTGCTGCCTCCCTCGCTACTGGCCCAGGCCGAGGCCGTGGTGCTGCTGGCCAGCTTCGCCCGCTTCCTGCCCCCGGGCCGCGAAGGCCGCCGGCTGCAGACCGCCCTCGCCGGCATGGCGGCCCAGCTCGCCGAAGGGCCAGACGAGTCCGACACGGCCCGCCGCGCCCAGCTCATGCTGCAGGCCTTCCTGGAGAAGGCGGCCTCCCCTGATCCGCCCGAGCTCCTGCCCCACGGCCCCGCCAGCCAGCCGGTGGAGCCCGAGGGCCGGCGGCGGCTGCGCGACGACCTCGAGCGTCTGGCGGCCTGCGCCGATCTGCCGCCCGGCTTTCCCGAGGACGTGCCGGTGCTGATCGTGGAGGCCGGCGCCGATCGGATCGTGGGGCCCATGGCGCGGGCCCTGCTGCGCGAACGCCTGCCCCACGCCGAGGTGCTCCGCTTCGAGGGGGCGGGCCACTGCCTGCTGCAGGCGCCCCTGCCGGCGGAGCTGCGCCGCTGGATCACCGGCACCCTCGGCCCATGACCGCCTTCCCCCTGCAGGTGTGCGGGGCCTTCGGCCGCCATGCCGCCGACTACGAGGGCCAGGCCGGCCTGCAGCGGGGCATCGCCTGGCGGCTCGCCCGCCTCTGCCGCGACCTGCCTCCCCCACCGCCCGAGGCCCCCCGGGCCGATCTGGGCGCCGGCAGCGGCCTGCTCAGCCGCGCCCTTCTGCACCACTGCCCCGGCTTCGCCAGCCGCCCATTGCTGCAGCTCGATCTCTGCCCCGAGTTGCTCGCCCGCAATCCCCTCGCCACCGCCGGCCCGCCGCCGCTGGTGTGGGATCTCAACGGCGGCCTGCCCGCCGCCCTGGAGCCGGCGGGGCTGCTGGTGTCGAGCTTCGCGCTGCAGTGGCTGGAGGCGCCGGCCCGGGAACTGGAGCGCTGGGGGCGCGCCCTGGCCCCGGGCGGCTGGCTGGCGCTGGCGGTGCCCGTGCGCGGCAGCTTTCCCCAGTGGCGCCAGGCCGCCGCCGCCGCCGGGGTGCCCTGCACCGCCCTGGAGCTGCCCGACGCCGACGAACTGATCGGCGCCCTGGCCAGCGCCGGCCTGGCCACCACCCTCCAGCAACGGCTGCGCTTCAGCCGCCCGGCCGGCAATGGCCTGGCCACCCTGCGGCGCCTGCGCGATCTGGGCGCGGGCAGCAGCCGCACCGCGCCCCTGAGCCCCGCCCAGCTGCGCCGCCTGCTGCGCCACTGGCCCTCCGATGCGGCAATCTCGTGGGACGTGCTGCTGCTGGTGGGCCGGAGGATCGCGTGAGGCTGGTGGTCTGCGGCACCGACACCGACGTGGGCAAGACGGTGGTGAGCGCCCTGCTGGTGCAGGGGCTGGGGGCGACCTATTGGAAGCCGGTGCAGAGCGGCACCGACGACCGCGGCGACACGGGCCGGGTCCAGCAGCTGCTGGGGCTGCCCCCGGAACGGGTGTGGCCGGAGGCCTACCGCCTCACCGCCCCCGTCTCCCCCCACTGGGCAGCCGAGCGGGACGGACTCAGCATCGATCCGGCCCGGCTGGCCCTGCCGGCCTGGGATGGCCCCCTGGTGGTGGAGACGGCGGGGGGGCTGTTGGTGCCCCTGCGGCGCAACTGGCTGCAGATCGAGCAGATCGCCGTCTGGGGGCTGCCGGTGCTGCTGGTGGCCCGCAGCGGCCTGGGCACCCTCAACCACACCCTCCTCTCCCTCGAGGCCCTGGAGCGGCGTTCGATCCCCGTCCTCGGGCTGGTGCTCAACGGCGACCCCCACCTCGACAATCCCCGCACCCTGGCGGCCCTCGGCGGCGTGCCGGTGCTGGCGGAGCTGCCGCCCCTGGATCCCCTCGACCGGAAGGGTCTGGAGCGCCAATGGCAGCGCAGTGGTCTGGCCCGTAGCCTGCAGCCATGAGCCGCAAGCATCTGCTCGTGACAGCTGCCGTGGCCGCGCTCTGTGCGGGCATCCTGGTGCTGTTCACCGACATCGAGACCAGCGTCACCCGCTGGGTCAACTGCGGGCCGATCGCCACCGAGGGCGAACGCCGTTCGGAGGTCTGCCGCTGAGCCCCACCGTGACCGGACCCGGCTGGCATCCCCACCTCTGGCACCCCTTCACCCAGGTGGCCACCGCCGACCCGCCCCTGCGGGTGGTGCGGGGCGAAGGGGCCCTGCTGGAGCTGGATGACGGCCGCCAGCTGATCGATGCCATCAGCAGCTGGTGGGTGACCCTGCACGGCCACGCCGAGCCCGCCATCGCCGACGCCGTCGCCCGCCAGGCCCGCAGCCTCGAGCAGGTGGGTTTCTCCGATTTCCGCCACCCGGCCGCCGAGCAGCTGGCCGAGCGCCTGGCCGCCTGCAGCGGGCTGGATCGCCTGTTCTTCTCCGACAACGGCTCCACGGCGGTGGAGGTGGCCCTGAAGATCGCCTGGCAGTGGTGGCGCAACCGGGGCGAACCCCGCCGGCAGCTGATCGCCTTCGATGGGGCCTATCACGGCGACACCTTCGGCGCCATGGCGGTGGGGGAGCGCTCCCTGTTCTCGGAGGCGTTCGAGCCGCTGCTGTTCGCCGTGGCCCGGGCCCCCTGGCCCGCCACCTGGTGGGACGACGAGGGGGTGGAGGCGCGGGAGGCGGCGGCCCTGGAGCGGCTGGAACAGCTGCTGGAGACGCCCACCGCGGCGGTGATCCTCGAACCCTTGCTTCAGGGGGCCGGCGGCATGGCCCTGGTGCGGGAGGAGTTCCTGCGCAAGGTGGAGGCGCTGGTGCGTGCCAGCGGTGCCCTGCTGATCGCCGACGAAGTCATGACCGGCTTCGGCCGCAGCGGCCACCTGTTCGCCTGCCAGCGGGCGGACATCCGCCCGGATCTGATGGCCCTCTCCAAGGGGCTCACGGGCGGCTTCCTGCCCATGGGCGTCACCCTGGCCCGCGAAGCCATCTTCGAGGGCTTCATCGGCACCACCCCCGGCCTGACCCTCTTCCACGGCCACAGCTTCACCGCCAACCCCCTGGGTTGCGCCGCGGCCCTGGCCAGCCTTGAGCTGCTCCAGGAGCGGCCGGAGCGCCACCAGGGGTTCGAGGCGCGCCACCGTCCCCACCTGGAGGCCCTGGCACGCCACCCCCTGGTGCGGCGACCGCGGCTGCTGGGCAGCGTGGCCGCCTTCGAGGTGGCCACCGACGCCCCCGGCTACCTCAATCCCGTCGGCCAGCGGCTGCAGCGGCAGGCCCTGGCGAGAGGGGTGTTCCTGCGGCCCCTGGGCCAGGTGGTCTACCTGCTGCCGCCGCTGTGCATCGACGACGACCAGCTGGCCCACTGCTACGCGGTGATCGGGGCGGCCCTGGCCAGCCTCTGAGCGGCCGCCGGATGCCGGGTCCGGGCGCGAGGGTTCAGGGGCCCGCCAGGATCGCCGCCTCCACATCGGCCCGTGACAGCCCATAGGGGAACTGGCGTGCCGTGGTGCGGCCCTCCTGGTGCCAGCTCACCCGCAGTTCCTCCACGTCCATCTCGATCCGGGCGCTCCACTCGGGGCGGTGCAGGTCCCAGTGGGCCACATTGCTGCGCGACTGGCTGGCCCCGAGCTGCCGCAGCCAGTCCTCCAGGGCGGGCAGGGGGTGGTTGTAGAGGGGGGTGGTGGGCTCGGGGGGCAGGGTCGCCATCGGATCGACAGGGGGAGGGATGGTCAGGCGGCGGGCGGCTCGGGGAGCGGGGGCGTCTCGGGCGCTGGAGCCAGGGGGGCCGGGGGCGCAGGCTCCAGGGTGGCCGGGGGGACTGATGCCGCCTCCAGCTCCGACCACCAGCTCGGCCAGGCCATCAGTTCGGTGCCGCGGGCCCAGGCCACCCCGAGCCCCAGCACCAGGCTGAGCACCAGGGCCAGGGCCAGCAGCAGCAGGGCGAACCACTCGCCGCCGGACAGGGCACGGCGCACCGGCACGGGCCGGACGACGGGCGCCGGGGGAGGCCGCAGCGGCGCCGGGGGGGGCGGCTGGGCCAGGGCGGCGTCGTAGAGCCGTCGGGCGGCCGGGTCGCTCAACACGGCGTAGGCCTGACGCAACTGCCGGAAGGCCACCTCGGCCTCGCTCGCCGGCAGGGCGGTGGTGTCGGGGTGGTAGCGCTTGCTGAGGCCCCGGAACGCCTGGCGCAGCTCCTGGTCGGTGGCGGTGGGCTGCAGCTGCAGCACCTGGTAGTGGGTGGGGGTGGAGGGCTTGGCTGTGGAGGACATGGTCCCTGAGGCGGCGGTGGCAGCCTGCCCGGCGTGAGGGATCCTAGGGAGAAGCACCACTGCCGTAGCGGATGGCCGCCAGCCCCGACCCCAGCCCCCCCGCCGATGCCGGCCTCTGGCAGGCGCTGGGCTGGACCCCCACCGATGACCAGCTGGCGGCGCTGGTGGCCCTGCAGGAGCAGCTGCGGCTGTGGAACGGCCGGGTCAACCTCACCCGCCTCGTGGAAGGCGACGATTTCTGGATCGCCCAGGTGTTCGACAGCCTCTGGCCCTGGGTGCCGCTGCTCACGGCCCCGGGCGGCGTTCCGGACGGCCTGGAGCTGATCGACGTGGGCACCGGCGGCGGTTTCCCCGGGCTGGCCCTGGCGATCGCCCTGCCCACGGCCCGGATCACCCTGGTGGATTCGGTGGGTCGCAAGCTGGAGGCGGTGCGGGCCATGGCCCGCAGCCTGGGGCTGGAGGGTCGCCTGCGGTTGCGCTGCGAACGGGTGGAGCGCACCGGCCGCGCCCGCGACTGCCGGGGACGCTTCGATCGCGCCATGGCCCGCGCCGTTGCCAGCGCGCCCGTGGTAGCCGAATACCTGGTGCCCCTGCTCAAGCCCGACGGCCTGGCCCTGCTCTACCGGGGCCAGTGGGGAACCGACGACCAGCGGGATCTGGAGGCGGCCGTGGGGGTGCTGCGGGCGTCGGTGGATCCCGTGCAGCGCCGCGACCTGCCGGCGGGCCGGGGCGTGCGCCACGGCCTCTGGCTGCGGCCGACCGGCCCCTGTCCGGCCGCCTACCCCCGGGCCGTGGGGGTGCCCCAGAAAACACCGATCGCGCCGGGGGCCATCACGCCAGGGGCCTAGGCCACCTGCAGCCGCTTGACGGCCTCACCGCCCAGCCGCTGCCGCAGGCGCCGCAGCAGGCCTGGGATCTCGGCGGCCCATGGGCTGGCCTGCAGCACCGCCAGCAGCTCGGCCTCGCTCACCGCGCCATCGAGGGCCTCGGCGTTCTCCCCCGGAAACCAGTGGCTGCCCTGGCCCAGCAGGCCGTAGCGGGCGCGGCCGTAGGCCTCCAGATCCCAGGCCTCCAGCAGGTTGTGCAGCCACAGCAGCACCGGCAGGTTGATCCGGCCGGGGGTGTCCTCCCAGGCGGGCAGGCCCCGGTCCCAGCTGGCCAGCCAGTCGTCCCCGAGGGCCTCCCGGCGGGCCTCCTGGAGGCGGGCCAGGATCGGCGGCAGCAGCTCGCCGGCCCTGGGCAGCAGCGCCACCGCCTCCAGGTGCAGGTCCAGGTCCTGGGGGGACGCGGCGCCGACGCTGATGGTGTGGATGCCGGGGGCCGACAGGCAGAACAGGTCGTTGAAGACGATCGGATGCAGCGGTGCACAGAGCTCGCAGAGGCGCTGGGAGGGGCTGTGCAGGTGGCCCCCCTTGTCGGTGGGGCTGATCACGAACACCCCCATGTCGTGGGCGGTGGCGGCCTCGATCGCCGCCAGGTTGTCCTGGCGGATGAAGTACCAGTGCAGGTTGATGTAGTCGAACTGGTCGCTGGCGATCGCCTCCAGGATCAGGGGCAGCGGCGCATGGGTGGAGAAGCCCACGTGGCCGATCCGGCCCGCCTCCTGCCAGCGGCGGGCCACCGCCAGGCAGCCGCCGGGCCGCAGGGTCTGATCGAGCAGCTCCGGGGTGTTGAGGCCGTGGATGGCCAGCAGGTCGACCCGGCCCGCTTCACCGCCCAGCCCCCCCTCGCCGTCCAGGCCCAGCCGCTCGAAGCTGGTCCGCAGGTCGGCCTCGAAGGCGGCCGGGTCCGCAGCCGGGGGCACCTTGGTCTGGAGGATGCGCCGGGGATCCGGCAGCCGGGGCAGCAACCAGCCCAGCTGCCGTTCCGAGGTGCCGTAGTGGCGGGCGGTCTCGATGTGGTGCAGCCCCGCCCCCATGGCGGCCCGCAGCGTGGCCTCAAGATTGGCCTGGCTGCCGGTCTCCACCGCCTCGGCCGGCAGGTCGCTCCAGCTCTGCTGGAAGCGCATCCCCCCCAGGGAGAGCACCGGCATGGCCAGTCCCGTGCGGCCGAAACGCCGGCTGGGGATGGTCACGTCGATGGCGGGACGGAGCGGGGCAGGGTGCGGCGGCGGCGACCATGGGAGGGGAGCCCCAGGGGCTGGATCTCCTGGTCGTCGAGCTGGGCCCTCAGGACCGGCAGCTGCTCATAGGGAACCCAGTGAATGCAGTCGACGGGGCAGGTGTCGATCGCCTCCTGGATCCGCTCGGTGCTGTCGCCGTCCTGGCGCAGGGCCCGGGAGCGACCCCAGTCGGGTTCCACCACGAAGGTGTTGCCGGCCACATGGGCGCAGTAGCGGCAGCCGATGCAGACGGCCTCATCGACCCAGACGGCCTGTTGGCGCAGAGCCCCGCCCAGCACGGGCTCCCGACCGGTGGCTGCCGACTCGGGGGCTACCGCGGTGCGGAAGGCGAGGGCGGGGTCGAGACCGGCGGAGGGACCCGTCGCGCTCACGGGATCAGGCGTCCCAGCGGGTCACCACCAGTTCGATGCTGCCGTCCTGGTGGTTGGTCTGCTCGCTCACCTGGAAGCCCTCCTCGACGGTGCTGGCCAGGATGGTGCGCAGGGCATAGCGCTGGGTGAGCTTGGCCAGGAAGCGCTCCACCGGGATGGGCTGCTTCCAGAGCTCCAGGTCGGTGACCAGCTCGTAGCTGCCGCTGTCGGGGTTGAATCGGAAGCCGATGTCGACGCCGTCGGCCTGGGGGATGGCGAGATCGGCGGTCACCGTCTGGCCGCGGTAGCCGCGCACCTGGCAGGTGCCCTCGGCCGGAGGGTGGCCCAGGTCGCGGAGGGCTTCCACCAGGGCCTGGCGATCGCGCAGCTCGGTCTTGACGGTGCTGAAGTGCGACATGGGACGAAAGGGAAGGGGGAGCGGGGGCTCAGGGGCCGTGGTGCTGAACGACCACCTGGGGGTCCTGGAGAACGAGGGGGGGCGTCTGGAACGCTTCCGAGGTGCTGCGTCGTTGCTGCACGCTGCCCAGCCGGGCCTCGATCCGCTCCGTCAGCTGGGAGCACCCCTCGCCCTGCACGCCCTCCACGAGTTCCTCCACGCGCCCGTCGGGGCGAATGCGGAATCGGATGGTGCGTTGGGCCATCCCGGATGGGCTGCACAGGTGAGACCGGGATCTTAACCGCGATTTCCGGAGCTCGCGGCCGCCGGCCAGGGCTGTCCGGCGGCCGTCAGCTGATCAGTCCCTCGTCCACCAGGGTCTGCAGCCGTTCAAGCACCTCGGGCTGTTCCAGCTGCTCGAGGGCCATGCGGGCTTCGTCCCGGACGGTGGGGTCGCCGTCGTGCAGCATCGTGTGCAGCAGGGCTTCCACCACGTCCCGCTGGCGCGGCTCCACCAGATCGGTGTAGAGCCGGCCCAGGGACCAGGCGCAGTTGCTGCGCACCGCCGGCTCGCTGTCGATGCGAAGGCTCAGGAGCAGCTGGGCGGCGGCGGGGTCGGCCTTGGCCACGCCGGTGGCGCCGGCATCGGCCAGGGAGCTGGCCGCCCACAGCCGCACCGCGGCGATGTCGAGCTCCAGAGCCCGGATCAGCGGGTTGAGCACCGGGGCCTCGGGGTAGTTGCCGAGGCTCCAGGCCACCGCCTTGCGCACGTAGCCGTTGTCGTCGGCCGCCAGCAGGCCCAGCAGGGGCTCCACCGCCAGGGGGTGGGGGTTGCGGCCGAGGGCGTAGACGGCGCTCATCCGCACGATCGGGCAGCCGGCCTTCAGCAGCGGCAGCAGCAGGGGAATGGCCCGGGGATCGCGGTGCTCGCAGAAGATGCGCAGGCCCTGCAGGCGCTCCTCCCGTCCCCCCTTCAGCAGCTCGATGCCCAGGTCGCACTCGGCGGCCACATCGGAGCTGGAGGGGGCGACGCTGTCGATTTCATCGAGGGGATCACCCAGGAGCTCCTGCGCCAGTTCCCGGGCCAGCACCTCCGGATCGAGGGCCAGCGCGTGGGTGGTTTCGGGAAAGGGCAGGCCGTCGTCCGGCATGGAGCCATCCAGGTGAAGGCATCGTAAAAGCCGGGCGGCGCCGGATCAGCCCAGCGGGGCGGGGGATCAGCCCAGCGGGGCGGGGGCGGCCATGTCGCCGGGCAGCCAGATGCGGGCGCTGACGGCGAACAGGGCCAGGGCGAACAGCAGCACGATCGCGACCGGCAGCAGCGTGGAGCGCAGGAAGGACATGGGGGATAGGGACGGGGGTGCTGGCTGCATTGTGGTCCGACCGGTCACCCCTAGGGTTCGGCGATCCGCGAGCGGCCATGGCCAGCCCTGCCTCCAGCAGTGTCCGCCCCTGGCGTCGCCTCCTGGCGGTGGCCGCCGAGGGGGTGGCCAGCGGCACCCCCTACATGGTGGGCACCAAGCTGCTGCAGGGCTGGCTCACCGCCAGCCAGATCCCCCTGGGCCTGATCGGCCTGCTGGGGCTGGCGGAGCTGCCCTACACCCTGAAGATGTTCTGGGCGCCGGCCCTCGACCGCTGGCCCCTGCCCTGGCCGGACCGCCGCCGCGGTTGGCTGCTGGTGCTGCAGCTCACCCTGGTGGCGGTGATCGGCGCCATGGCCCTGCTGCGGCCGTCGAGCGATCCGGCCAGCCTCACGGCGATCGGGGTGATGGCGGTGCTGCTGGCGGTGGTCAGCGCCACCCAGGACATCGCCGTGGATGCCTACCGCACCGACCTGTTGCCCGACCTCGAGCGGGGTGCCGGGGCCGCCGCCTCCAACCTGGGCTACCGCACGGCGATGCTGGCGGTGGGGGCCGGCGGCTTCATCTTGGCCGGCCGCTTCGACTGGCCCCTGGCCTTCCTGTTCTCGGCCCTGCTGATGCTGGTGGTGGTGCCCTTCACCCTCACGGCGCCGCGGCTGGAACCCCTGGCGGTGCCGGTGACCAGCCTGCGCCAGGCGGTGCTGGGTCCGGCGCGGGAGTTCCTGCACCGCAGCGGCGGCCCCCGGGCCGTGGCCCTGCTCACCCTGGTGCTGCTCTACCGCTGGCCCGACGGGTTGCTCGGCCTGATGGCGGTGCCGTTCCTGATCCAGAAGGGCTTCAGCCCTGAGGTGGTGGGGTCGGTGCTGGCGGGCTGGGGCATCGGCGCCACCATCGTGGGCACGGTGCTGGGGGGGGTGCTGTTCGGCCGGCTGGGCATGAACCGCTCCCTGTGGCTGTTCGCCCTGGTGGGGGCGGCGGGCAACCTTGCCTACTGGGGCCTGGCCCGCTTCGACGGCGGCATGCCGGCCCTGCTGACGGCCGTGGCCCTGGAGAACATCGGCGGCGGCATGGTGGGCGCCGCCTTCGTGGCGCTGCTGATGAGCCTCTGCAACCCCCGCTTCTCCGCCACCCAGTACGCCCTGCTCTCGGGCGTCTATGCCCTGAGCCGCTCCCTGCTGGCCGCCCCGGCCGGCTTGGTGGCCGAGCGGCTGGGCTGGCCGGGCTTCTTCCTGGCCACCACCGCCGCGGCCCTGCCGGCCTTCCTGCTGATGCTGCGGCTCACCCCCTGGAACGGCCAGGGCGCCCGCGGCGCCTACAGCGCCGAGCGGGACGGGCACTGAGCGCGCCGTTTCATGGGCGCGGTCACGCTCATTGCCGTGGCACCTGCTCCAAGATCTGATGCACGACCCTGTGCCACGGCAGGCTGTTGATCAGCACACTGCCGTGCCCACGCAACGTGACCAAAAACAGACCTTCGCCGCCGAACAGCATGGTCTTGAGGTCTCCAGCCCGCTCGATCGAATAGTCCAGATCCGCGGAAAACGCCACCAGGGCACCCGGCTCGATGCGCAGGGATTCACCCTTCAACTCACGCCGCAACAGGGAACCGGTGGCATGGAGGAAGACCAGGCCATCCCCTGAGATTTTCTGCAAGATAAAACCATATCCTCCGTAGAATCCGACGGTGGGTTTTTTCACCAGGGCGGCATCCAATTTCGTGCCCATCTCGGCACACACAAAGCTGCTGGCTGCACACAGAATCTGACCGCCCCAGGACGGCAGTTCTACCGGGACTAGCTTGCCGGGATTACTCGCACCGAAGACAACCTTACGACTGTTCTGAGTCAGATTGGTGAAGTGAGTGAGAAAGAGCCCGGCCTGGGACCCCATCCGCTTGGCGGCCCCCTTGAGGCTACCGAGAAGTCCCTGGCCGGCGGGCTCGCTCCCATCGGCCATCAGGGCCTGATACGTGATGCCCTCCTCCAGAAGGATCAGGGTGCCGGCTTCCGCGATCACTGCCTGGCCTGGGGCCAGGTCAATCTCGACGGCCTGCATGTCATCGCCAATCACCTGGAAGGACGGTGGAGAGCCCATCAGCAACTCACACAGAAGACAAAGTTTGCTGGCCCATACTGACCGAATCCCATCGCGCCAGAATCCACCACAAACAGTTTTCTCTCCGGCACAAAGAGCGGCATCAATGATTCATCCACGAGGTTATTCCGCTGAGAATCGGGTGTGAAGTTTCAGGCTCAGGATGTCACCGATCGACGTCGCCGATCGATGTCACCGAGCCTCGAAGAGCTGCAGCGGCTGGCTGGTGCCCCGCCAGCCGGTACGGCTCAGGAATCGCCGCGCAGCAGGCCGATGTAGCGCGGAGAGCCCTCCACGGCGTTGTGGCCCTCGACCGGCAGCACCACCAGGGACGCCACCCCGGGCCGGAAGCTGGACAGCAGGGCGTCGGTGTTGGCCCGGGGGATCACCTCGTCCCGTTCGGCGGCGATCAGGAGGGTGGGCGCCCCGACCCGGGGAGCCGCCTCGTCGGAGCGGTACCTGTCCTGGAGCAGCAGCCCCACCGGCACCAGGGGGAAGCGCTGGGCTGCCACCGCCTCGATGCTGTCGAACGGCGTGACCAGCACCAGCCGGGCGACGGGGCGCCGGGACGCCAGGTGCACCGCCACGCCGCTGCCGAGGCTGCGGCCGATCACGGCGATCTGGTCGTGGTCGGGCCGGACCCGGTCGAAGAGGACGAGGGCATCGGCGAACAGGGCCCGCTCCGAGGGCTGGCCGCTGCTGCCGCCGTAGCCCCGGTAGTGCAGCAGATAGAGGGCATGCTCCGGAAAGGCGGCCGCCAGCAGGGGCAGCTGGCCCGCCACATCCTCGGCATTGCCGCCGAAGTACAGCAGCGCCTTCGGGCCGGGGCGGTGGCGGACCGTCACCAGCACCCGGGCCCCCGGCGGGCCGCCTGTGATCGGCAGGGCCAGCAGCTCGCCGGGCGCATCGGCGGAGCGGGGCTGGGGGAAATAGAGCAGGGAGCGCTGGCGCAGGAACAGAAGGCCGCACAGGGCCCCGTAGGCCAGTCCGCCGGCCAGGAGGACCGCCAGGGCCGTGGCAGCGCGTGGCGGCATCGAAATGGCGCTCACCCCGCCGGGGCGTCCATCAGCCGGCGGCGCAGCTGGCCGCAGGCGGCGTCCTGGTCGAGGCCGCGGCTGGCCCGCACGCTGACGGCGATGTGGCGCCGCTCCAGCTGGGCGCGGAAGGCCTCCACCGCCTCCGGAGCGGGGCGCCGGAAGTCCTCCTCGGCGATCGGGTTGTAGGCGATCAGGTTGACGTGGCTCTGGAAGCCCCGCAGCAGACGGGCCAGGGCATCGGCCTGGCGGGGATGGTCGTTGACGCCCCCCAGGAGGATGTACTCGAAGCTGACCCGCCGGCCGGTGATGGCCACGTAGTGGCGGCAGTCGTCCAGCAGCGCCTCGAGGGGATAGGTGTGGGCGGTGGGGATCAGCTCCTCCCGCAGGCGCTGGTCGGGGGCATGGAGGCTCACGGCCAGGGTGAACTGGGCCCGCCCCAGCCGCTCCAGGGCCCGCTCCGCCAGGGTGGGCAGGCTGCGTGGCACCCCCACCGTGCTGACGGTGATCTGGCGCTGGGCCATGCCCAGGTCGGTGCAGAGGCAGGCGATGGCCTCCAGCACCGCTTCGGTGTTCAGCAGGGGTTCGCCCATGCCCATGAACACCACGTGGGAGGGGCGCCGGTCCATGGCCTCGCGGATGCTCAGCACCTGGTCGACGATCTCGTGCACCGCCAGGGAGCGCTGCAGGCCCCCCTTGCCGGTGGCGCAGAAGCGGCAGGCCATGGGGCAGCCCACCTGACTGCTGACGCAGACCGTGAGTCGGTCGCCGCTGGGGATGCCGACGGTCTCGAGGCTGAGGTCATCGGCGGTGCCCAGCAGCAGCTTGGTGGTGCCGTCGCTGGCGTCGCTGCGGTGCAGCAGGGCCGAGCGGCCGATGCCGGTGCCGGCCGCCGCCAGGCCCTCGCGCCAGGCCTTGGGCAGCACCGTGATCGCGTCGAGGCTGCGGGCCCCCCTGGCGTAGATCCAGTCGTGCAGCTGCCGGCCCCGGAAGGCCGGCTGGCCCTGGTCACCGGCCCAGGCCTCCAGGGCCGCCTGGCCCATCCCCAGCAGGGGGGCAGGCCCGGCCATCAGGGCCAGATCAGCAGGCCGTGGCCCAGCTTCCACTCCACCGCCAGCAGGGCGATGAAGCCCAGCATGGCCACTCGGCCGTTGAGGCGCTCGGTGTGGGTGTGGAAGCCGAAGCGCGGCAGCCGGCGCACCGGCACGGGGGTGGTCCGGGAGGGGGCGGCAGGGGTGGCGACGGCGGGATCAGTCATCGCTGAGCAGTCCCTCCTCCTGCAGACCCTCGAGGGCGGCCGGATCGGCGATCAGCTCCTCCTCGAGGCCCTCCTCGGCGGTGGGACGGGCGAAGGCGGCGAAGCCGCTGGCGGCTGCTTCGATGCCGTGGCGGCTGCGGGTGGCCTCCAGATCCTCCTCGGAGGGGTCGTCCAGCACGGCGGCGGTGACCGCCGGGGCCGGCATTTCGACCGTGTAGTCGGGACGCAGGTTCTGGTTGCGGCGATAGCCGGCGGCCTCCTCCTCGAGGATGTCGGGGTGGGGCCCGGCCTCGGCGCGCAGCTCCTCCTCGAAGCCACCGAAACCGGTGCCGGCGGGGATCAGGCGACCGATGATCACGTTCTCCTTGAGGCCCCGCAGCCAGTCGCTCTTGCCCTCGATGGCCGCTTCGGTCAGCACCCGGGTGGTCTCCTGGAAGGAGGCCGCCGAGATGAACGAATCGGTGTTCAGGGAGGCCTTGGTGATGCCCAGCAGCACGGGGGTGAACTCGGCGGGGGCGCCGCCGGTGATGCCCATGGCGGAGTTCACCTGCTCCACCTGACGCAGCTCGATCAGCTCGCCGGGAAGCAGGGTGGTGTCACCGGCGTCCTCGATGCGGACCTTGCTGGTCATCTGGCGCACGATCACTTCGATGTGCTTGTCGCTGATCGAGACCCCCTGCGATTTGTAGACGTTCTGCACCTCCGTCACCATGCGGAACTGCAGCTTGGAGATCGCCTCCTGGGCCGCCTCCATGGTGGGCTTGCGGCTGCGCAGGTCCTCGAAGAAGCAGTCGAGCAGTTCGTGGGGGTTGATCGGTCCGTCGGTGAGCATCTCGCCGGCGCTCACCTGCTGGCCATCGGAGACCATCACGTTGCGGCCGAGCAGGATCGGGTACTCGGTGATGACGTCGTCCGTCTCGATCACCGACACGGTGATCGAATCGTCGTCCTCACCCTGCTTGATCTGCACGGTGCCGCTCTTGCGGCAGAGCACCGCCGATTCCCGCGGGCGGCGGGCTTCAAGCAGTTCCTCGATCCGGGGCAGACCCTGAACGATGTCGCCGGTCTTCTGACGCTCGAACACCAGCAGAGCCAGGGGATCGCCACGCTGCACGAGTTCGCCGTCCCGGACGTGCAGCACCGAATCGGGCGACACCATGTAGGGCCGGCCCAGACGGATGGTGAGGGTCTTGCCGTCGATGGCCTCCACCTGGCCGCAGCAGGGGGAGAGCACCCCGTCGGCGAGCACTTTGCCGTCGACGATGCGGTCGCCCACCGCCACCATCGGGGCGGCCGTGCCGAGATCGAGGCTGAGGGTGTCGTTGGCCCGTTCCACGATCAGGCGGCGGATCGGTTCACCGACGACGGGCTCGGGCAGTTGCACCACCCCGTCCCCGTTCTCCTTGCAGAGGATCTGGGTGGTGGCCACCACATCGCCCCGTTTGACGGTCATGCCGTCCTCCACCTGCAGTTCGGTGTGGGTGGAGCCGTGGCTGGCGTCGGAGAGGGTGTCGCGCCGCACCAGCAGGGTTTCCAGGATCACCAGCTGCAGCCGCTCGATGGTCTTGGCCCGCTTGTCGGCCACCGCCTCCACATCCACCGTCATCTGGGGGGTGGTGTCGAAGGTTTCCAGGATCAGCTGGGTGCGCAGCAGTTCCACCCCTTCCACCGACTTGATCAGCTCGCCGTCCTTGAAGGTGAGGCGCTGGGTGGCCTTCAGCCCCAGGGAGGGACCGCCGGTCTGTTTGACGGTGGACAGCTCGGGCAGGTGGGCGGCATCGGGAATGGCGTATTCCTCGACGGGGCGCAGCAGCAGGGCGCCGCCCTCGGGAGTGTCGACCTTCTCGACGAATTTCATCGCCTCGGCCTTGAGGCCGGGGGCGATCTCCTCGCCGGGGTTGACCATCTTGCCGTCCTCGCCATAGCGACCGAGCACCTTGGCATCGGAGACCAGGTGCAGCTCACCGGAGCGCACGATGATCTCCCGCAGGATGTCGTTCTTCTGGGTGACGGTGACGATGCCCGCGGTCTGGCTGAAGATGTCCTTCACCACCTCGGTGCCGGCCTCAATCCACTGGCCGTCCTCGATCATCAGCAGGGAGATGTCCTTGTTGATCTCGTGGGTCTCCTGGGGAATCCACAGCAGGGTGCCGCCCTTGCTCACCTCGAAACCGTGCTTGGCGGAGCGGGCCTTCTTGATCGAGAGACCGGGGGCGAACTTCACCATGCCACCGGTCTGGGTGCGGAAGCGGTCGTCGGTGAGTTCGGCGATCACCTCACCGGCGCCGATCTTGGTGCCGGGCTGGGTCTTGACCAGGTAGCGGGTGTTGTCCTTGCCCTCCAGGTGCCAGCTCTCGCCGGTGTGGCTGGATTCACCCACCAGCTTGCAGTCCTTGAGGGTGAGGCTGGCGGTGACGATCTGCACCTCGCGGGAATCGCCGGTGGACTCCCGCAGCCGCACGGCGCCGCCGTATTCGCTCTGCAGCCGGCTCTCGGCCAGCACATCGCCGGCGGTCACCGGCTTGTCGGTCTCGACGACGGGAAGGGCGTTGGGCGGCAGGTTGTAGACGTCGCCGCTGAACACCCACAGGCGCCCGAGACGCTGGGCCTTGTGGGTGATGTTGCCCTGGCGGTCGGTGACCTCCCGGGGCTGGATCACATCCTCGAAGCGCACCTGGCCGGGCAGGTCGCAGATGACATCCTTGGTGGCCTTCTCCACGCTCTTCTTCACCGCCGAGCCCGAGGAGATCTGGGCCAGGATGATGTCGTTGGCGACGGGATCGCCATCGGCCACGAACAGGATCGAGCCGTTGGTGATGTCGATCTTCTGCACCTTGCCCTTGCCCGAGGGCTTGAGGGTGAGGGTGAAGTCGGTTTCGGCCAGCTTGGCCTCGACGCCGTGGGGGGTGCGGTGGTCGCGGACCCGGGCCTTGGGCCCGAATTCCACTACGCCATCCACCAGCGAGCGCACCACGCCGGTCTCGGCCGTGGACACACCACCGGTGTGGAAGGTGCGCATGGTGAGCTGGGTGCCCGGTTCACCGATCGACTGGGCGGCGATGATGCCGACGGCTTCACCCAGGTCGACCAGTTCGTTGTGGGCCAGGGCCCAGCCGTAGCACTTGCGGCAGACCGAACGGGAGGCCTCGCAGGTGAGGGGCGAGCGCACCATCACGGTGGCGATCGCCGCCTTCTCGATGGCGGCCGAAATCGCCGGGTCGATCTCACCGTTGCGGTCGACGATGACGACGCCGTCGCTGTCGACGACGGGCTGGGCGGCCAGACGGCCCACCAGCTTGGTGCCGAAGCGGCCCCGTTCGTCGGCGTTGATGGGGATGAAGCGGTGGGTGCCGCAGTCCTCCTCCCGCACGATCACGTCCTGGGCCACGTCCACCAGACGGCGGGTGAGGTAGCCGGAGTCGGCGGTGCGCAGGGCGGTGTCCACCAGGCCCTTGCGGGCGCCGTAGGAGGAGATCACGTACTCGGTGACCGTGAGGCCCTCACGGAAGTTGGTGCGGATCGGCAGGTCGATGATCTCCCCCTGGGGGTTAGCCATCAGGCCGCGCATGCCCACCAGCTGACGCACCTGGGACATGTTCCCCCGGGCGCCGGAGTTGGCCATCATCCACACCGAGTTGAGTGGATCGTTGTCGTTGAAGTTGCGGCGCACGGCCGCCACCAGGCGCTCGTTGGTCTCGGTCCAGGTGTCGATCACCTTGGTGTGGCGCTCCACCTCGGTGATCTCACCGAGCCGGTAGCGCTCCTCGGTGGCCGTGATCTGCTCCTCGGCCTCCTCCAGCAGGACGGCCTTGTCGCCGGGGATGCGCAGGTCGTCGACCGAGATCGACACCGCCGCCTGGGTGGCGTAGTGGAAGCCCAGATCCTTCAGCTCGTCGGCCATCGCCGCGGTGGCCGCGGTGCCGTGGTGCTTGTAGGCCCAGGAGACCAGGTTGCGCAGCGCCTTCTTGTCGATGATCCGGTTGCGGAACGGCGGCGCCTGCTTGCTGAGGGCCGAGGCGGCGAGTTCGGCGGCGGCGGTGGCGGCCGCCAGTTCGGCGGCGGCCTTGGCGCTCTTCTTGCTGATCTTCTTGGCGGGGGTGGCGGTCATGGAGGCGCGCGATGGAGAAGGCTGGAGGGAATCGGAAGACACGGGGCGCGGGTCTCGGCCCGGCCGGTGGAACTCAGGAGGCGGCCACGGCGTCGATGATCGTGTGGTTGATGACGACCCGACCCACGGTGGTCAGCAGGTAGCGGCTGATCAGGGCGCCGTCCTCATCGAAGCGGTCGCGGCGGAACTTCCACTGCTCGACGCGGGTGCCATCCGTGAGGGTGTCGGTGGAGACGGGCTCGTTGTCCTCGTCGTCACTTTCCACCTCGCCGTTGAAGCGCACCCAGACCCAGTCGTGCAGGGTGAGGTGCTTCTCTTCGAAGGCGGCGATCACGTCCTCCAGGTCGGCGAAGGTGCGGGAACGGTCGCCGAAGGCGGGCTGCGCCTTCTCCCGGTCGACGGCGGTGAGGTAGTAGGCGCCGAGCACCATGTCCTGGGACGGGGTGATGATCGGCTCGCCGGTGGCGGGGGAGAGCACGTTGTTGCTCGCCAGCATCAGCATGCGGGCCTCCGTCTGGGCCTCGATCGCCAGGGGCACGTGCACGGCCATCTGGTCACCGTCGAAGTCGGCGTTGAAGGCGGGGCAGACCAGGGGATGGAGCTGGATGGCGCGGCCATCCACCAGCTTGGGCTCGAAGGCCTGGATGCCGAGCCGGTGCAGGGTCGGGGCCCGGTTGAGCAGGATCGGGTGCCCTTCGATCACTTCCTGCAGCACCTGCATCACCTCGTCGTCGGCGCGCTGAATCAGCTTCTTGGCCGCCTTGATGTTGTTGACGATGTTCTGGCGGATGAGGCGATGGATCACGAACGGCTGGAACAGCTCGATCGCCATCTCCTTGGGCAGGCCGCACTGGTGCATCTTCAGCTTGGGGCCCACCACGATCACGGAACGACCGGAGTAGTCGACCCGTTTGCCGAGCAGGTTCTGGCGGAAGCGGCCCTGCTTGCCCTCGATGATGTCGCTGAGCGACTTGAGGGCCCGGTTGTTGGCCCCCACCACGGTGCGGCCGCGGCGGCCGTTGTCAATCAGGGCATCGACGGCCTCCTGCAGCATCCGCTTCTCGTTGCGGACGATGATCTCGGGGGCGAGGATCTCCTGGAGGCGCGCCAGGCGGTTGTTGCGGTTGATCACCCGCCGGTAAAGGTCGTTGAGATCGCTGGTGGCGAAACGGCCGCCGTCGAGCTGCACCATGGGGCGCAGATCGGGGGGGATCACCGGGATCACATCCAGCACCATCCACTCGGGACGGGCGTTGGTGGCGATGAAGTTATCGATCACCCGCAGGCGCTTGATCAGCTTGGCCCGCTTCTGGCCCTTGGAGTTGTTGATGTCCTCGCGGAGCTGCTCGGCCTCCTTCTCGAGGTCGAGGTCCTCAAGCAGCTGCTTGAGGGCCTCGGCGCCGATGCCCACCATGGGCTCGTTCTCGATCTCGGAATCCTCGGCGAAGATCTGGTCCTCGATCTCCAGCCATTCGTCTTCGGTGAGCAGCTGCTTGTAGGTGAGGTCCTTGTGGTCACCCTTGTCGAGCACCACGTAGCAGTTGAAGTAGACGATCTGCTCGACGTCCCGCAGGGGCATGTCGAGCAGGATCGCCACATAGCTGGGGATGCCCTTGAGGTACCAGACGTGAGACACCGGAGCCGCCAGCTTGATGAAGCCCATGCGGTGGCGCCGCACCCGGCTCTCGGTGACTTCGACGCCGCAGCGCTCACAGACGATGCCGCGGTGCCGCACCCGCTTGTACTTGCCGCAGTGGCATTCCCAGTCCTTGGACGGGCCGAAGATCTTCTCGCAGAAGAGCCCGTCCATCTCGGGCTTGAGGGTGCGGTAGTTGATCGTTTCCGGCTTGGTGACCTCACCCACCACCTGTCCGTTGGGCAGCGTGCGCTGCCCCCACTGCATGATCCGCTCGGGGGAAGCGAGCGTGATCTTCACGTAGTCGAAGTGGTTTTCGGTGCGGAGGTTGCTGTTGGACATGGCGGGGACGCAGGGTGATCGAGAGAGACGGAGAAATCAGAGCCGGTGAATCAAGCGATCAGTCATCGTCGTAATCCGCGACACCGAGGGATTCGTAGGTGGGACGGCTGGGGGTGCTACGACGCGGGTTGACGTCCTGCATCAGGTCGACTTCCTCGCCGGCATCGGTGTAGACGGCGATGTCGAGGCCGAGGGACTGCAGCTCCCGCATCAGCACCTTGAACGACTCCGGCGTGCCCGGCCGGGGGATGGGCTTGCCCTTGACGATGGCGTTGAGGGCCTCGTTGCGGCCCTGCATGTCGTCGGACTTGACGGTGAGCAGCTCCTGCAGGGTGTAGGCGGCGCCGTAGGCCTCCAGGGCCCACACCTCCATCTCCCCGAGTCGCTGGCCGCCCTGCTGGGCCTTGCCGCCCAGGGGCTGCTGGGTCACCAGGGAGTAGGGGCCGGTGGAGCGGGCGTGGATCTTGTCGTCCACCAGGTGCACCAGCTTGAGGATGTGGGCGTAGCCCACGGTCACCGGCTGGTCGAAGGGTTCGCCGCTGCGGCCATCGATCAGCTGAATCTTGCCGGGGTTGGCGGGGTTGTAGACCCAGTCCTTGCCGGGCAGCTTGGCGGCTTCCTCGAGGTAGGCCTGCACCGTCTGCTTCGACTTCTCGGGGCCGTACATCTCATCGAACGGCACCACCTTGACGCGGCAGTCGAGGTGGGAGGAGGCCCAGCCCATCAGGCACTCGAACACCTGGCCCACGTTCATGCGGCTCGGCACCCCCAGGGGGTTGAGCACGATGTCGATGGGGGTGCCGTCGGGCAGGTAGGGCATGTCCTCCCGGGGAAGGATGCGGCTGATGATGCCCTTGTTGCCGTGGCGGCCGGCCATCTTGTCGCCCACCTGGATCTTGCGGCGCTGGGCCACGTAGACCCGCACGACCATGTTCGCGCCCGGCGGCAGTTCGTCGCCCTGCTCGCGGGTGTAGATGCGCACGTCGACCACCCGGCCCCGTTCGGTGCTGGGCACCCGCAGGGAGTTGTCGCGCACGTCGCGGGCCTTCTCACCGAAGATGGCGCGCAGCAGCTTCTCTTCCGGCGGCTGATCCGACTCGCCCTTGGGGGTCACCTTGCCCACCAGGATGTCGCCGGATTCGACATACGCGCCAATGCGGATGATGCCCATCTCATCGAGGTGGCCCAGGCTCTCCTCGGCCACGTTCGGGATTTCCCGGGTGATCTCCTCGGGACCGAGCTTGGTCTGGCGGGCTTCGATCTCGTACTTCTCGATGTGCACCGAGGTGTAGAGGTCGTCCTGGACCAGTCGGTCGCTCACCAGGATGGCGTCCTCGTAGTTGTAGCCCTCCCAGGGCATGTAGGCGATCAGCACGTTCTGGCCGAGGGCGATCTCGCCGCCTTCGCAGGCGGAGCCGTTGGCCAGCACCTGGCCGGCGATCACCGGATCGCCCTGGCGGACGATCGGCCGCTGGTTGAGGCAGGTGTCCTGGTTGGAGCGCTGGTACTTCTGCAGGAAGTGGGTGTGGTCGCGGCCCTGGTCGTCACGGATGACGATGGCGGTGGCATCGACGAAGGAGACGGTGCCGTTCACCTTGGTGATGGGCACCATGCCGGAGTCGCGGGCAACCTGGGTTTCCAGGCCGGTGCCCACCAAGGGCCGTTCGGGGCGCAGGAGGGGCACGGCCTGGCGCTGCATGTTCGAGCCCATCAGGGCCCGGTTGGCGTCGTCGTGCTCGAGGAAGGGGATCAGGGAGGTGGCCACCGAGATCACCTGCACCGGTGACAGCTGGACGTAGTCCACCTGCTCGGGGGGCACCTTCTCGAAGTCCTGGCGGTAGCGCACCGGCACCAGATCGACGGTGATGCGTCCGGTGGCGTCGGTCGGCACGTCACCCGGGGCCACCCGGCACTCGTCTTCGAGGTCGGCGGAGAGGTAGAGGGGATCGCCCTGCTTGAGGACGATGCCGTTCTCGACGCGCCAGAAAGGGGTTTCGATGAAGCCGTACTCGTTCACCCGGGCGTGGGTGGCAAGCGAGCCGATCAGGCCGGCGTTGGGTCCTTCGGGGGTCTCGATCGGGCAGATGCGGCCGTAGTGGGAGGGGTGGATGTCGCGCACGGCGAAGCCGGCCCGCTCCCGGGTGAGGCCGCCGGGGCCGAGGGCGCTGATGCGGCGCTTGTGGGTCAGCTCGGCCAGGGGGTTGGTCTGGTCCATGAACTGGCTCAGCTGGCTGGAGCCGAAGAACTCCTTGACCGCCGCCACCAGGGGTTTGGGGTTGACCAGCTGGGCGGGGGTGAGGGATTCGGTCTCGCCGACGGTCATCCGTTCCTTGATGATCCGCTCCAGGCGGTTAAGGCCAACGCGGACCTGGTTCTGCAGCAGCTCGCCCACCGAGCGCACCCGGCGGTTGCCCAGGTGGTCGATGTCGTCGAGGCAGGCGCCGCCCACATCGAGCTCCAGGTTGATCAGGTAGTCGATCGTGGAGAGGACGTCCTCGGCGGTGAGGGTGCGCACCGCATCGGGGATGGTGAGACGCAGCTTCTTGTTGATCTTGTAGCGACCCACCCGGCCCAGGTCGTAGCGCTTGGGATCGAAGAAGCGGCTGTGCAGCAGTTGCTGGCCGCCGCTCACCGAGGGGGGTTCACCGGGACGCAGCTTCTTGTAGAGCTCCAGCAGGGCCTGGTCTTCCGAGGAGATGCCCTCCTCGTTGGAGGCCTCGATCGACTTCTGGTAGTACTCCGGGTGCCGCAGCTTGTCGAGGACGTCGTTGTCGGACAGGCCGATGGCCCGCATCAGCACGTGGGCGTTGATCTTGCGGGTCTTGTCGACGCGCACGTGCAGCAGGTCGTTCTTGTCGGTCTCGAACTTGAGCCAGGCGCCCCGGTTGGGGATCAGGCTGGCGTTGAAGGTCTTGCGGCCGTTCTTGTCCTGCTCGTCCTTGAAGTAGACGCCGGGGCTGCGGACGATCTGGTTGACGATCACCCGCTCGGCGCCGTTGATGATGAAGGTGCCGCGCTCGGTCATCAGGGGAAGCTCCCCGATGAAGACCTCCTGCTCCTTGATCTCACCGGTCTCCTTGTTGACCAGGCGGCAGGTGACGTACATCTGGGAGGCGAAGGTCGCATCGCGACGCTTGGCCTCTTCCACGTCGTGGCGAGGGCGTTTCAGGCGATACTGATCGCCGATGAAATGCAGCTCCAGCTTGCCGGTGTAGTCGGTGATCGGGGAGAAGCTGTCCAGCTCCTCGATCAGGCCCTTCTCCAGGAACCATTTGAAGCTCGCCCTCTGTACCTCCACGAGATCGGGAAGGTAAGTGACGGTCTTGGCGACCTGGATCGCGCTGCTCATGCGGTGAACCTGCAGGAACGAGGTGGTGGGGCGGACCTGGACGGGGACGGACGGCGGGACGGGCCATGCCAACAGGCGCTCAGCCGAAACGTCCGCCCCTGGAACAGGGACGAACGATCCGGCGGGGGCGCTTACAGGGCTCGCTGCTGGTTTGCCGACTCAATTGATGCCGTCGTGGACAAAAGGAGCGCTTCCGCTTCCAGGCCAATAAGACATCATACAACCTGGAGGGGCAGCCTAAAAAGACGGGCCGCATTGGCAGTGGTGGTCGTCGCCACCTCGTGGAGCGTCTCGCCCCGGAGTTCGGCCACCCGGGCGGCCACCGAAGCCACGTAGGCGGGCTCGTTGCGCTTGCCGCGGCGGGGCACCGGCGCCAGGAAGGGGCAGTCGGTCTCGACGAGGTAGCGGTCGGCCGGCACCAGCCGGGCGCATTCATGGATGGGCTCGGCCCTGGGGAAGGTGACCGTGCCGCTGAAGCTGATGAACATCCCGAGTTCGAGGAAGCCGGCCATCTCCTCGGGGGTGCCCCCCCAGCAGTGCATAACCCCACGGGGGCAGCGGCCCTCAGACTCGCGCCGGCGCAGCTCGGCGAGCATCGGTTCGGCCGCATCCCGGCAGTGGATGATCACCGGCAGATCCAGGGCCACCGCCAGGTCCAGCTGGGGCCCCAGGGCCGCCAGCTGCTCGTCGAGGTTCGTGGCCTTGAAAAGATCAAGACCCAGTTCGCCGATCGCCACCACCCGGTCGTCGGAACGGGCCGCCGCCTCGAGGGTGGCGGCGGTGTCGCCATGCCAGTGCTGGGTGTCGAGGGGGTGGACCCCGACGGCATAGCGCAGTTCGGGGAAGCGATCGGCCAGGGCCCGGATCGCCGGAATCTCCGCCGGCTCCACGCAGGCATGGACCAGCGCCTTCACCCCCGCCTCACGCCAGCGGCCGGCCACCTCGTCGAGATCCGCCTCGAAGTTGCGGAACACGATGTGGCAGTGGCTGTCGACCAGGGATGGGGCGGCCTGCTGGGAGCTCACGGCCATGGGGAGGGCTTCAGGCGCTGGTGCTGCCGGCGGCGGGCTCGAGCACCTTCTTCACCGCCACGCTCAGACGCGACTTCTGGTTGGCGCCGGTGTTGCGGTGCACCACACCCACCTTGACCGCCTTGTCGATCTTGCTGAAGGCGGCGCTCATGCTGGACTGGACAGCGGCCTTGGCCTCCTCGCCGGGCTGCTGGCCATAGGCGCTGCAGGCGGTGAGGCAGCGCTTCATCAGGGTGCGCAGGGCGGACTTGTAGGTGCGGTTGCGCAGGCGATTGCGTTCGGCGATCTCGATGCGCTTCTTCGAAGACTTGTTATTGGCCACAGGCGTAGGGGCGCTGACTCGGCAAACGCGGATCCTACCGTGTGGGCCCCGGCCGTTTCCAGGCCCTAGTTTCAAGGCAGCCCTCCGCCTCCGGCACAGCCCCGTGGTCGCTTCCACCCCAACCGGCAGCAGCCCTGCCGGCACCACCCCCGCCCGTGCCGTCGCCCCTGCCGCCACCGGTGACGCCGATGGAGTCCGGCCGGCGCTGCGGATCACCTGCCTGCGGGACCGCCAGCGGGCCGGCGAACGGCTCGAAGCGATCGCCGCCCGCACCGAGGGTGGCCGGATGCGCGAGGAGGAGGCGCGGGTCGCGGCGATCCTGGCCGAGGTGCGGGAGCGCGGCGACGCGGCCCTGCTCGACTTCAGCGAGCGCTTCGACGGCCTGCGGCCCGATCCCCTGCGGGTGCCCCCCGAGCGGCTGGCCCAGGCCTGGCACGACTGTCCCGAACCCCTGCGCCGGGCCCTCGACCTGGCCCACGACCGGATCCTGGAGTTCCACCGCCGCCAGATGCCGGCGGATCTGGCCGTGACCGGCCCCCATGGCGAGCGGCTGGGGCGCCGTTGGCGCCCGGTGCAGCGGGCGGGGATCTACGTCCCCGGCGGCCGGGCCTCCTACCCCAGCACGGTGCTGATGAATGCGATTCCCGCCCGGGTGGCGGGTGTGGAACGGCTGGTGATGGTCACCCCGCCCGGCGCCGGCGGCGAGCCGAACGCCACCGTTCTGGCCGCCGCCCACCGCGCCGGGGTGGAGGAGGTCTACCGGGTGGGGGGCGCCCAGGCGGTCGGGGCCCTGGCCTACGGCACCGAAACGATCCCTGCGGTCGATGTGATCAGCGGCCCCGGCAACCTCTACGTGACCCTGGCCAAGAAGGCGGTCTACGGGACGGTGGGCATCGATTCCCTGGCCGGCCCCAGCGAGGTGCTGGTGATCGCCGACCACACCGCCCGGCCCGCCCAGGTGGCCGCCGACCTGATGGCCCAGGCGGAGCACGATCCCCTGGCGGCGGCGATCCTGATCACCACCAGCGAGGCGCTGGCCGCGGCCGTGCCGGCCGCCATCGAAGCCCAGCTGGAGCGGCACCCCCGGGCCGCCATCACCCTGCAGGCCCTCAACGACTGGGGCCTGATCGTGGTCTGCGACGATCTCACCGAGGCGGCGGCCCTCAGCGACCGGTTCGCCCCGGAGCACCTCGAGCTGCTGGTGGACGATCCCGAATCCCTGGCGGATCGGATCACCCATGCCGGCGCCATCTTCCTCGGCCCCTGGTCGCCCGAGGCGGTGGGCGACTACCTGGCCGGCCCCAACCACACCCTGCCCACCTCGGGCACCGCCCGGTTCGCCGGCGCCCTCAGCGTCGAGACCTTCCTGCGCCACACCAGCCTGATCCACTTCAACCGGGCGGCCCTGGAGGCCACCGGTCCGGCGGTGGTCACCCTGGCCGAGAGCGAGGGGCTGCACAGCCACGCCGAATCGGTGCGCCAGCGGCTCGGGGCCCCGGACAGCTGAGCGAACCGCTGCTCATCCGCCTGCGGAGGGCGGGAGCTTCCAGCCGGGCAGGTCCTCCGCCGGCATCGGCCGGGCGATGACGAACCCCTGGGCCAGTTCACAGCCCATCGCCCGCAACGCCTGCAGGTGCTCAGGCGTCTCCACCCCTTCGGCCACGCAGGTGCGGCCGAAGGCATGGGCCAGATCCACCACGGCCTTGACGATGGCCCGATCGGCGGGGTCCACCAACATCCTGGCCACGAACGAGCGGTCGATCTTGATCGTGGAGATCGGCAGCCTGCGCAGGTAGGTGAGCGAGGAGTAGCCGGTGCCGAAGTCGTCGAGGGCAAAGCTCACACCCAGCTCGCGGCAGTGGGCGATGTTCTGGGCCACCTGCTCCAGATCCTCCAGGGCGGCTGTTTCCAGCACCTCCAGCCTCAACGCCGAGGCAGGCAGATCGGGATGGCGGGCCAGGGCCGCGCCGATCCGCTCCGCGAAACCTGGATCGCGCAGCTCCCGGGCCGACATGTTCACGCTCACCGCCACAGCCAGCCCTGCCCGCATCCAGGCGGAGCAGTGGCGCAGGGCCTGCTCCAGCACCCAGTCTCCGAGGCGGCTGATCTCCGGTTGATCCTCGATCCAGCCCAGCCAGGCCTCCGGCAACAGCAGCCCCTGCTGGGGGTGCTGCCAGCGCACAAGGGCTTCGGCAAAGCACAGCTGCCCGGTGGCCAGATCGATCACCGGCTGCACGAACAGGCGCAGCTGCTGCTCTTCGATCGCCTGGCGCACCCGCTCCAGACGGAAGCGCTGCAGCGACTGGCGCCGTTCCAGCTCCACGTCGAAGTGGTGCATCCGCCCCGGACCATCTCGCTTGGCGGCATACATGGCCTGGTCGGCCTGGCGCAGCAAGGTATCCGGATCGGCATCGTCGGGAGGCACCAGCCGGAAGCCGATGCTGGTGCTCAAGGCCACGCAGAGCGTCTCGCCGATGAGCGTGGGCTCGGCCACCGCGCTGAGCAGCTGTTCCCCCAGCGACTCCAGCTCGGCCAGGCTGCTGAGGCCGGGAAGGATCACCACAAATTCGTCCCCCCCCAGCCTGCCCACCGTGTCGCCGGGTCGCAGGCAACGGCAGAGGCGCTCGGCGACGGCCACCAGCAACTGGTCTCCGACGGCATGGCCGTGGCTGTCATTGATGGGCTTGAAGTTGTCCAGATCGAGGTAGCCCACCGCCAGGTGGGTGCCGTTGCGCCTGGCCCGCTCCAGCTCCTCGCCGAGACGCTGACTCAGCAGGGAGCGATTGGGCAGGCGAGTGAGCGGATCCTCGTAGGCCAGCTGACGCAGTTGCTGGTCAATCAGACGACGTTCGAATCCCTGGGCGAAGCCGCTCACCACGATCGAGAGCACGGCCACTTCCTGCTCGCTCCAGCGGCGGCAGCCGCGGATGTGGTCAAAGCCCGCGAACCCCTCCAGCTCGCCTCGCCGCACCAGGGGAAGAACCAGCAGCGACTGAATGCCCTGGGAGCTGAGATGGGCACGCTCGGCATCGGCCCCGACGGGGAGATCGACCAGCGACTCGAGATTGATCGCCCGCCCCGCCCGCATTTCCCCCATCAACCAGGCGATGGACACCTCCGACACGTGCTGGAGATGCTGGACCTGCGGTTCCACCCCGGGCGCGCACCATTCGTGGGTGTTGCTGGCGAAACCCGGATAGCGCGTCAGGGAGAACACATAGGCCCGATCCACATCGAACAGGCCGCCGATGGACGCCAGGGTGCGATCAATCGTGGCGTCCAGTTCACTCGTGGGCTCGACGATGAACGCCTCTGCCGTCTCCGCCAGAAGCTGGAGCAGCGGCTTGCTGAGGTCGCCGTGGGGCACCGCTCGCCCAGCCCACAGAGGATCGCCCCATTCTGGGGGCCAACCGCCAGGCAGCCCAGCAGAAGAGCCGCTCAGCGCCTCGCCAAGTCGCGCACCCCGGCCTCGCCGTCCACGACCTCACCCACCAGCACCTGATCGGCGAGGTTCACGAACAGCCCGTTCTCGAGCACCCCGGGGATGTTGTTGATCGTTGCCTCCAGGGCGGCGGGATCGTCGATGCCCCCGTCGAAGGCCACATCCAGCACCAGATTGCCCTGGTCGGTGACCACCGGACCGGCCTTGCGCACGGCCATGCGCAGCTCGACGCGGCTGCCCATGGCAGTGAGTTCATCCCGCACCTGGCGCCAGGCCCCGGGCAGCACCTCCACCGGCAGCAGGAAGCCCAGGTTGAGGCGCTCCACCAGTTTGGTGGCATCCACCACCACCACGAAGCGGTCGGCCCGGCGGGCCACCAGCTTCTCCTGCACGTGGCAGGCCCCACCCCCCTTGATCAGCTGGAAGGAGGGATCCACCTCATCGGCGCCGTCGATGGCCAGATCGATGCGCTGCACGGCGTTCAGCGTCTGCAGGGGGATGCCCAGCTCGGCGGCCAGCACCTCCCCCTGGAAAGAGGTGGTGACCCCGACGATGCCGCTGAGTTCGCCCTGCTGCAGCTTGCGGCCGAGGGCCCGGATCATCAGGGCCGCCGTGGAGCCCGAGCCCAGCCCCACCACCATGCCGTCACGGATCTGATCCACCGCCGCCGTGGCCACGGCCTCCTTCATTCGGTCCTGAAGATCGGACATCGGGGTCTGCCGGAAATGGCGCAGACCGTAGCAAGGGGGACAGTCCAGCCCCCCCTGGCTCCTAGCCCGCCTGGGGCAGGGCCGCCGGCCGGATCGAGAGCTGCAGCTCCCGCTGGCCGCGCACCACTTTCAGCGGCAGGGGCTGTCCCACCTGGGACCGCTCCACCTGCTGGAGCAGGGCCGAGGGGGTATTGACCGGCTGGTCGGCGATGGCCACCACCAGGTCGCCGCGGTGCAGCCCGGCCGCCTCCGCCGGGCTTTCCGGCAGCACCCGCTGCACCAGGGCGCCGTCCCGCTCGGGGAGCTGCAGCAGGGCATCCGGATCTTTGTTGTTGTCGCGGGCCATCCGGGCCGTGAGCGGCACCAGCTGGAGGCCGAGGTAGGGGTGAACAACGCTGCCACCCTCGCCGAGCTGGTCGGCCACCTTCTTGGCCAGGTTGATGGGGATGGCGAAGCCCAGGCCGGCCCCCGGGCCGGAGCGCACCAAGGTGTTGATGCCGATCACCTCGCCGGCGGCGTTGATCAGGGGGCCACCGGAGTTGCCCGGATTGATGGCTGCATCCGTCTGGATCAGGTCGAGGCGCTTGTCGGCGAAGCCCAGGCTGTTGATGTCCCGATGCAGGCTGCTGACGATCCCCAGGGTGACGGTGCGCTCGAGGCCGTAGGGGCTGCCCAGGGCGATGGCCCAGTCGCCCACCTCCAGGGCCTCGGAATCCCCCAGGGGGGCGGCGCTCAGGCTGCCCTGGCCGGTGAGGCGCACCACCGCCAGGTCGGTCACCGGGTCGGTGCCCACCACGGTCCCGTCCAGCTGGCGGCCATCGGCCAGGGTGACGGTGACCCGGTCCACGCTGTCGACCACGTGGGCGTTGGTGAGCACCAGGGCGCGGCGGCTGTCGATCACCACCCCCGAGCCCTGGCCGCGTTCGCGCGTGCTGCCGGAGGGATCGCCGAACAGATCCCGCAGCAGGGGATCCAGCAGGGCCGGATCGAACGGGGGCCGGGCCACGTTGCGCTCGGTGTCGATCCGCACCACCGCCGGCCCCACCCGCCGGGCCGCGTCGGCCACGAAGCTGTGGGGGGTCAGGAGCGGGGGGGCCTCCTCGAGGGCCGCCGCCGGCAGGGGCAGGGCGGCGAACACCAGCAGCAGGGCCACCGCCATCAGGCCCCGCAGCCGCCGGAGCAGGGAAGACAGGGGGAAGGGACGTTGCATCAGGGGAGGCTAGGGCCGTCGCATGGCGCCCAGCGCAGCAACCGCTGCCCCAGGACGCCGTCGTCCCCCAGCGCCAGCCAGCGCCCGCCGGGATCGGCCGGCCGCCCCAGGGGACAGGGCTGCACGGGCCCGAAGCTGCGCAGGGTGGAAGGACAGCCCAGCAGGGGCACCGCCGGGCGCCCGGGCAACCCCGCCTGCCAGTGCTGGTGGACGTGGCCGAAGACCAGCCCCCGCAGGGCGGCCACCGGCCGCAGCAGATCCAGCAGGGCCTCACCGTCCCGCAGGCGGATCGCATCCATCTCGGCATCGCCGATCGGCACCGGGGGATGGTGCACCGCCACCACCAGGGGCCGCTCCCCATCGGCCGATCCGGCGGCCAGGCGGCGCCGCGCCCAGTCCAGCTGGAGCCGGCCCAGCTCGCCGGCTGTGTCGCCACTGCGGTGGCTGTCGAGCAGCAGCAGCTGCCCGCTGCCGCAGCGGATCAGGGCCGGAGCCACCACGGCGCGGCGCCCCAGGTCGGCCCGCAGCAGGGCGGGGTGGTCGTGGTTGCCCGCCAGCAGGGCCACCGGCAGCGGGAATTCCTGCAGCAGCTCCCCGAGGCGGGCGTACCCGCCCCAGCTCTCGTCATCGCAGAGATCGCCGCTGATCAGCAGCAGATCAGGGGCCTCGCCGGCGCTGCGGAGCTGGCCGAGGGCCTCGCGGAGCCCGTGGCGGAGCAGGGCCAGCGCCGGCCGGCCGTGGCAGCGACCGGCGGGATCGGCGAGCAGATGGGGATCGCTGAGTTGAAGAATTCGCATCGGAGACGGCTCCGGCCGGCCCGGGGCGGGACCACGCGACCTGAATCGGCTTAACTTTGCCCCCACTCCTCCCCGAGGCCATGGCCCCGATCCCCCCCGGCACGCGGCAGCGCTGCACCCTCTGCAAGGTGGAGATCCAGGGGATGGCCGGAGGCAACGACCTGGTCCACTTCAGCCAGGGGGCCCCGGGCAGCCGCGCCAAGCTCTGGGCCCGGGTGTGTCAGTACCTGCGCACGCCCGACCAGTGCGGCCAGTGCCTCAACCAGGACCTCAGCCTGCGGGGCGAAGTCACCGCCAACGACTACTACGCCGAGGCTCCCATCCTGGAGATTCCGAGGCCACCGGAGGCCAATCCTCTAGGGTGAATTGGTGCCCGCCGGGCCTCACCCTTGTTCCGCACGGCCTTCCCCCTGACGGGAGGCAGCCTGGCGGTTGGGGGCAGTGAACACTGCAGCGCGCGGCGGACCATCCCGCCAGCGGGAGACCTCTCCCTACGCCGCCCGTCCTTGCCCCATCCCCTCACTGACGACCTGGAGACGCTGGCTCGGCCGGTGGTCGAGGCGGCGCATCTCCAGGTGCAGTCGGTCGAGGTGCTGGCCCACCGCATCCCCCTGACGGTCGTCGTGCGGGTGCAGCGGGCCGACGGGAGCGATGTCAATCTCGATGAGTGTGCCGCCGTGAGCGGTCCCCTCGCCGAGGCCATCGAGGCCTCCGGGCTGCTGACGATGGCCTACGTCCTGGAGGTGAGCAGCCCCGGCATCGGGGAGGATCTCCACTCCGACCGGGATTTCGTCAGCTTCCGGGGCTTTCCGGTGGAGGTGATCCGCCGGGACGCTGACGGTGCAGAAGTGCGGCGAATGGGCCTCCTGCTCGGCCGCGATGCCGAAGTGGTGCAGCTCAACGAGCGCGGCCGCATCCTGCGCATCCCCCGCGACGACGTGCTGCGGGTGCGGCTCACCCAGGCGCCTCCCGATTCCTGAACCGCTCGGTTCACCCCCCGTTCCCTTTCCTGCCCCCACGCCCCCGAGTTCATGGCCCTGGTTCTGCTCCCCGGTCTCAACAACCTGATCGAGGACATCAGCGACGAGAAGAAGCTGGCTCCCCAGGTGGTGGAGGCGGCCCTGCGGGAGGCGCTGCTGAAGGGCTACGAGCGTTACCGCCGCACCCTTTATCTGGGCATCAGCGAAGACCCCTTCGAAGAGGACTACTTCAGCAACTTCGATGTGGCCCTCGATCTGGAGGAGGAGGGCTACCGGGTGCTGGCCAGCAAGATCATCGTCGAGGAGGTGGAGAGCGACGACCACCAGATCGCCATCGAGGAAGTGCGCCAGGTGGCGGAGGACGCCCAGATCGGCGACACGGTGGTGCTGGATGTGACCCCGGAGAAGGACGACTTCGGCCGCATGGCCGCATCCACCACCAAGCAGGTGCTGGCCCAGAAGCTGCGGGACCAGCAGCGCCGCATGATCCAGGAGGAATTCGCCGACCTGGAGGATCCGGTGCTCACCGCCCGGGTGATCCGGTTCGAGCGTCAGAGCGTGATCATGGCCGTCAGCAGCGGCCTGGGCCGGCCGGAGGTGGAGGCGGAACTGCCCCGCCGCGACCAGCTGCCCAACGACAACTACCGCGCCAACGCCACCTTCAAGGTGTTCCTCAAGGAGGTCAGCGAGGTGCCCCGCCGCGGTCCCCAGCTGTTCGTCTCCCGGGCCAATGCGGGCCTGGTGGTCTATCTGTTCGAGAACGAAGTGCCCGAGATCCAGGAGGGTTCGGTGCGGATCGTCGCCGTGGCCCGTGAGGCCAACCCCCCCTCCCGCGCCGTCGGCCCCCGCACCAAGGTGGCCGTCGACAGCGTCGAACGGGAAGTGGATCCGGTGGGGGCCTGCATCGGTGCCCGCGGCTCCCGCATCCAGCAAGTGGTGAACGAACTGCGGGGCGAGAAGATCGACGTGATCCGCTGGTCCCCGGACCCGGCCCAGTACCTGGCCAACTCCCTCAGCCCGGCGCGGGTGGAGATGGTGCGCCTGGTGGATCCCGAAGGGCACCACGCCCATGTGCTCGTGCCCCACGATCAGCTGAGCCTGGCCATCGGCCGGGAGGGCCAGAACGTGCGCCTGGCGGCCCGCCTCACCGGCTGGAAGATCGACATCAAGGATGCCCAGGAGTACGACCAGGTCAGCGAGGACGAGAGGGTGGCGACCCTGATCGCCCAGCGCCAAGAGGAGGAGGCCCTGCAGGCCGAGGCCGAGGCCCGTCTGGAGGCCGAACAGGCCACCCGCGCCGAGGAGGACGCCCGCCTGCGGGAGCTCTACCCCCTGCCGGAAGACGATGAGTCCTACGGCGAGGGTGATGGCGAGGAAGGCGTAGAGGGCGGCGAGGACGTCGCCCCATCCGAAGCCGAGGCGGACGACCAGCCGGAGCCCCCCATCGACGAGGCCGTCGACGAGGCCACCGAGGAGACCCCTGGCGAGGACGTCCGGTGACGGCGCCGACCGGGCGGCCGGTGCTGCGGCGCTGCGTCTCCTGCCGCCGCCTGTGCGACCGCACCCAGCTCTGGCGTGTGGTGCGCCAGGCCGACGGGACGGTGAGCCTGGATGGGGGGATGGGCCGATCGGCCTATCTCTGCCCGCAACCGAGCTGCCTGGAGGAAGCCCGCCGCCGTCGCCGTCTCCAGCGCGGCCTGCGCTGCGCCGTCAGCGAGGCCATCCTCGCCAGCCTCGAGGCACGTCTCGAGCGATCGGCCCCGCGACCTCTGAGGCAAGATGAACCATGGTCGCCACGTGCGTGCGGCCCCGGGGTCCTTTCGGCCCCACCGTACGGAGACCTTTCTGAATGACCAGCAGCGGCAAAGTGAGAATCTACGAGCTGTCGAAGGACCTGGGCCTGGACAACAAGGACGTGCTCGATGCCGCCGAGAAGCTCTCCATTGCGGCCAAGAGCCACAGCAGCTCCATCAGTGATGACGAGGCCTCCCGGATCCGTTCCCTGATCGCTGTGACCGTCACCACCCCGTCACCGGCACGGCCCGAACCGCCGGCGCCCACCCCCCCGGCCAAGGCGATCCTGGCGGTGAAGAAGGCCGCTCCGGCTCCGGTGAGCGCCCCCAGGGCCAGCGCTGCGTCCCCAGCTCCGGCCAACGCCGCTTCAGCCGCCGCACCCCCGGCTCCCCCCGCCAGCCGGCCCCCCGCGCCCCGCCCGGTGGCCGCTACTTCGCCACCGGCCCCGGCCCCGTCCCGCCCCGAGCCCCCGGCGGCGCGGCCCAGGCCCGCTGGGGCCCCGGCACCCGCCCCGGCGCGCCCACGGCCTGTCGAGGCCGGCAAACCGGCCGGCCGGCCGCCCACGATCATGGGCAAACCCGCCGCCGCACCCCCGGCCTCCGGCCCGGCGGCGACGCCGCCCTCCCCCGGCGGCCCACCGGCCCGACCGGTCCCGGCGGCACCCGCCCGCCCGGCCTCCGTGGCCCCACCGGCCAAGCCCCTGGCGGCACCGAAGCCCACCAGTCCGGCCCCGGTCAACCGCACCTCCCAGCCCCCGGTCCGGGTCGCCTCGCCCCAGCGTCCCCCGGCCCCGGCTCCGGGCCGGCCCGTCCAGGCCGGCACCCCGACCCGGCCGCCCGCCACCCGGCCCCAGCTCGTCGGGCGGCCACAGCCCGGCCAGGGCGGCCCCACCAGCAGCCGGCCCGCCCCACCCTCGGCCCGTCCCCAACGGCCCGGTGCCCCGGCACCGATCCGTCCCGGCAGCGCCGGCGCCAGGGCCGGCTCGGCCCCAGGACGGCCCGGCCCCACCCCGCTCGAACTGGTCGGCAAGCCGATCCGCCGCGACTCGGCGGGTCCCGGCACCTCGGCCCCGGGTCGTCCGGCGGCCCCCGGCCGCCCGGGCATCCCCGCGGGGATGCGCAAGCCGATGGCCCCCGGCGAGCTGATGCAGCTCCAGAAGCCCACCGGTCGCCCCACCGCTCCGCCGCCGCGCCGGCCCGACCGCAGCGAAGGCGGCACCGAGGCCGGTGGTGAGACGGAGGGCGTCACCCGCCCGACCGCCACCCCGCCGGCGGCCCCCCGCCGCCCCGGCTTCCGGCCGCCCACGCCGGCCGGCGCCCGTGCCCCCGGTGCCCGGCGGCCCGACTGGGACGACAGCGCCAAGCTCGAGGCCCTGCGCAGCCGCACCCCGCAGAAACAGCGCACCAAGGTGCACATCATCGGCGAAAACGATGATGCCCTCACCGCCGAAACCGGCGGCTACGCCGGCGAGCAGGAAGCCCTGGTGCTCCAGGCCAGCCTGGCCCGCCCGGCCAAGCCCCGCTCCGCTCCTGGCACCGCTGCCAAGCCCACGGTGGCCGTGCGCAAGCGCAAGAAGGAGACCACCCGCCAGCGCCAGCGGCGCCGGGCGATGGAGCTGCGGGCCTCCCGCGAAGCCAAGGCCCAGCGGCCCGAGATGCTGATCGTGCCGGAGGGCAACCTCACGGTGCAGGAGCTGGCCGACCGCCTCGGCGTGGAGAGCTCCGAGATCATCAAATCCCTGTTCTTCAAGGGGATCAGCGCCACCGTCACCCAGACCCTCGACCTGCACACGATCGAGACGGTGGCCGAGGAGTTCGGCGTGCCCGTCCTCGAGGACGACGTCGAGGCCGCGGCCAAGAAGACCGTGGAGATGATCGAGGAGAGCGACAGGGCGCACCTGATCCGGCGCCCGCCCGTGGTGACCGTGATGGGCCACGTCGACCACGGCAAGACGAGCCTGCTCGACGCCATCCGCAAGACCCGCGTGGCGGCCGGGGAAGCCGGCGGCATCACCCAGCACATCGGCGCCTACCAGGTCGATGTGCCCCACGGCGACGAGCACCGCAAGATCACCTTCCTCGACACCCCGGGCCACGAAGCGTTCACCGCCATGCGGGCCCGCGGCACCAAGGTCACCGACGTGGCGGTGCTGGTGGTGGCCGCCGATGACGGCGTCCGTCCCCAGACCCTGGAGGCGATCAGCCACGCCCGCGCCGCCGAGGTGCCGATCGTGGTGGCGATCAACAAGATCGACAAGGAAGGGGCCCAGCCCGACCGGGTCAAACAGGAGCTCTCCGGTCTCGATCTGGTGGCCGAGGACTGGGGCGGCAACACCGTCATGGTCCCCGTGAGCGCCATCAAGGGGGAGAACATCGACAAGCTGCTGGAGATGATCCTGCTGGTCACCGAAGTGGAGGACCTGCAGGCCAACCCCGACCGGATGGCCCGCGGCACGGTGATCGAGGCCCACCTCGACAAGGCCAAGGGTCCGGTGGCCACCCTGCTGATCCAGAACGGCACCCTCAAGGCCGGCGACGTGCTGGCGGCCGGTCCGATCCTCGGCAAGGTGCGGGCGATGGTCGACGACACCGGCAAGCGGGTGAAGCAGGCCGGCCCGTCGAGCGCCGTGGAGGCCCTGGGCTTCAGCGAGGTGCCCACCGCCGGCGACGAGTTCGAGGTCTACGCCGATGAGAAGAGCGCCCGGGCGGTCGTCGGCGACCGGGCCACCGAGGCCCGGGCCACCCGCCTGGCCCAGCAGATGGCCTCCCGAAGGGTGTCCCTGGCGTCGATGTCGGGCCAGGCCAGCGAAGGCGAGCTCAAGGAGCTCAACCTGATCCTCAAGGCCGATGTGCAGGGCAGCGTCGAGGCGATCCTCGGATCCCTTGAGCAGTTGCCCCAGGAGGAGGTTCAGGTGCGGGTGCTGCTGTCGGCACCGGGCGAGATCACCGAAACGGACGTCGACCTGGCGGCCGCCTCGGGCGCCGTGATCGTGGGCTTCAACACCTCGATGGCCTCCGGTGCCAAGCGCGCCGCCGATGCCACCGGGGTGGATGTGCGCGATTACGACGTCATCTACAAGCTCCTGGAGGACATCCAGATGGCCATGGAGGGCCTGCTGGAGCCCGAGATGGTGGAGGAGAGCCTGGGCGAGGCGGAGGTGCGGGCCGTGTTCACGATCGGCAAGAGCGCCGTGGCCGGCTGCTACGTCACCAACGGCAAGCTGCAGCGCAACTGCCGCATCCGCGTCCACCGCGGCAAGGAGCTCGTCTACGAAGGCGACCTCGACTCGCTGCGGCGCAACAAGGACGACGTCAAGGAGGTGGCCACCGGCTTCGAATGCGGCATCGGCTGCGATCGGTTCACCGGCTGGCAGGAGAAGGATCGGGTCGAGGCCTTCAAGCTGGTCACCCAGCGCCGGACCCTCAGCACCTGATCCCGTGACGCCCCGCGGCGAGCCGCTGCTCTGGCTCCAGCTGATCGCCCTCGGGGTGCTGCCGCTCGAGGCGTTGCTGCTGCTGCTGATCCTGGCCGGGAGCGACCCGGGCCCCCTGCCGGGCCTGGAGCGGCTGCTCTGCTGGGCGATCGGCGCCCTGGCCCCCTCCCTGCTGCTGGCCCGCCGTCCCGCCGACGTCTGGTCGCTGCTGCTGCTGCAGACCCCGCTGCGGGGCCGCCGGGAGCTGCAGCGGCGGCTGAGCCGGCTCCAGGCGGCCCCGGGGCTGGCCCTGGCCACCGCCGGAGGCGCCGCCCTCGCCCTGCCCCTGCTGTGGTGGATCGATGGCCATGCCGCCGTGGCCGCGCCCCTCACCCCCTTCGCCTCCTGCCCGCGCCTGGTGGCCCTGCTGCTGGCGGCCCTGCTGCTGGTGGTGATGCTGTGGCAGTGGCAGCAGCTGATCCAGTCCCTGTGGCTGCTGAGCCGCAGCCCCGAGGTCGTGGCCGCCACCCGCCCCCTCAGCCTGGAGGAACTGGAGCAGCAGCGCCTCTGCCTGGGCCTGCCCCTGCTGCTGCCCGAGCCCCTGAAGCTGGCCGAGGCGGTGATGCCGCCCGAAGCGACGCCGCCAGAAGAAGCCCAGGAGCCACCCCCAGCCCAGTCGCCACCGGAAGCGCAGACGCCTGAGCCGCCACCGGAAACCCAGGCGCCCGAGGTCCCAGACGCCGAGCCCTCAGCCGTCGAGCCCTCAGCTGTCGGAGCGGTTGCGGTCGAACCAGAGCAGCCCCCCGAAGAGGCCGAAGGCGCCGACCTGGATCAGGAGATCGGCTGAGGCCACCTCAGAGCCGGCGGAGGCCCGCAGGGCCATGGTGGCCAGACCCAGCCCGGCGGAGGCCACCAGGGCGAACCACAGGGCCCGCCTGAGCCCCCGCCAGGGCGTCCTCGCTTCGTTGAGCAGACGCTGGCGCAGCGCCGGATCCAGGGATCTGTTCGGGTCGGATCCCATGGAGTGGTGCCCAGCAGGTGGTGATCCGACGAATGCTAATTTCTTGGCCGATGCCGGTGTAGCTCAGGGGTAGAGCAACTGATTCGTAATCAGTAGGTCGTCGGTTCAAATCCGATCACCGGCTTCTTCGCTCCCCTCGCTCCCGTTGCCAGCCGGCGGTCCTGAGCCTTCCGACGCGCCCGCTTGCGGCGACGGGATCTCCCCACCATCGTTGGCCACTCCAGCGCTGCCCTGAACGGCCATGGATGATCTGAAGGCCCGGCATGAACGGCTGCTTGAGAGCCACCACGGGGCCCTCTGCTTGGCCGCCGAACGCCTGCTGGCGGAGCCGGCATGGTCGCTGGCGACGACGGCCCTGCTGCTGCAGGCCGCAGGCCAGGACCGCAGCCAGGTGGTGGCCGTCGGGGACCTGGGACGCTGGATCGAGCATCTCGGGCCGGATCTGGATGCCTTCGTGCGGCTGCGACGCCGGGGGGTCGACGTGGGCGAGGCCTATGCCCGCTGCCGCGCCCTCGAGGGGGAGACTTTCCTGGGCGCCTGGAAGGGCCTGGAGGGTCAGCGGCCCCTGGTCAGCCACGACGACCTCAACCAGTTCGCCGTGCTGTCACAGCAGGGGTTTGCGCGATCACCCCGAAACCTGCTGGTGGTGGTGAACTGGGGCGAACGGGTGACGGCGTTCCTGGTGGCCTGCGATCGCCAGAGAAAACGGTCATCACCCGCCGGGACGGGCTGAAGCTTCAGTCGTCGTCTTCGGTGGAGCCGGCGGGAATCAGGCGAATCTGCTTACGGCCGAGCTTGATCTCGAATTCATCGCCGGGCTGCAGATCGAGCATGGCGGTGTAGGCCTTGCCCACCAGAAGATTGCCGTTGCCCTGGACGGTGGCCACGTAGCTGAGTTTGCGGCCACCTTTGGAGGCACCCTTGCCACCGCCTTCGCCCAGGCTGACGCCCTTGGCTTCCAGCAGAGCCTCGTAAAAGGCCGTGAAATTCAGACGTTCCGCCCCGTCCTTCTTGGTGCTGACGTAGCCGCAACCACGCACCAGATCGGATTTCGAGACATCGCCCAGTTCCTTGACCTTGGCCAGGAGATCAGATCCGGTAAGCATCGGAAGTAGGAAAGACCTTTCGACTCACACTATAAAGGTTTCGTCGCTTGTCGCCATTGGAGGATCTGCCCATGGCGCCCTGCCGATTGATGCCACGAACCAACGCCAACCCGTGGCGGCTTCAGCAGAGGGCGATGGGCCACTCCACCTTCACCACGTCGAAGTCGTCACCGCCGAGGCGATTGAGTTCACCGGCGGCGCGCACGGCCGCCTCGTGGGTATGGAACAGATAGGCCGAGGTCGGTTCGCTCACGTCCCCGAGGCCCTGGTCGTCGGGACGGATGGAGACGTAGGAACCGTCAGAGAGACGCTGCAGCACATAGCGCTCGGCCTGGGTGCATTCCAGGGGATGGGCCGGATCGATCTCGGGCGCCCAGAAATGCATCACAACCCCCGTGAGTGACCCTTCTGAACTACTCCAGAGGACCCGCTGGCCGCGAGGGGGCGCCACATGTCGTTGCAACCTGACCGTTCCGGCCGCTCATGTCTCATTGCCACCGAAGTCATCGTCATAGCCCTGGTAGGGCTCGAATTCACTCCAGCCGGGACTGGCGTTCTGCAGCAAGCCGTAGCGTGCGTCCACGTCATTCATCAGGGTGTTGCCGGTGGGCACCGTGTCGCAGGTGATCGACCCATCGGCGCCGGTGACGCAATTCTCGAACTGCACGTTCGCCAGGGCCCTGCCCGCTCCCCCCACCAGGACGAGCAGCAGGAAGCCGGCCAGGGAGCCCGCCCGGACCCCGAAGCCGGGCCGGGAAACGTCGCTGGGCTGGGGAGCGTCGGCCATCACCGGAGGGGGCATCTGCTGGGATGATGGCACCGCTTCAACACCCGCACCGATGTACACCGACTGGACGGCCGTGATCCTGCTGCTGCTGACGGCGGCGCCCCTGGCCGTGGTGGTGGCCACCGCCGCTTTCTTCATCTGGCGGAAGAAACGGACCTCGAAGTGACCATCCGGAAGAGGACCCCTTCGCCCCCCATGGCCGGGGAGCGGCCCTGGCCGAGGCAGTCGAGGCAGGTGCGGTAACGCTGATCATCGATGCGCAGCAGGCCGCTGCCGCCGCACTGGGGACATCGGCTCTGACCGAGGGACTGGCCCCTCGACACGGGGGCAGGAACCTGGGCAGCCGTGGCCGGTTCGCAGGGGTTTGTTTTCATCTCCTCACTGTGCCTCGCCCAGACCCCCTGGATCCCGAAATCTTCCTTAAGCCTTGGCGCCCTGCCCCCGGCGCAGGCAACCCTGCAGGACCTCGAGGCTCAGGCCGTCCGCCAGCTCGCGGGCACTGAGCCGGCTGCCCGTCTGCACCAGGTGGAGGCTGGCGGCCAGGGCCCCGATCACCCCGGGGGCATCCAGGCCCCGGCGCCGCAGACCGGCCAGCCCCTCGGCCCCCTCCCGCTTGCTCAGCCGCTCCCCCTGGCCATCCCGCCACAGGGGCACATGGGCATAGGACGGCGGGTCGGCGCCGAGGGCGGCCATCACGGCCACCTGGGCCCCGGTGGAGGGCCAGAGATCCTCCCCTCGCACCACCTCGCTGATGCCCATCAGCAGCTCATCCACGGCTGTGGCCAGGTGGTAAGCCACCACCCCGTCGGCCCGGCGCAGCACCACGTCTCCCACGTCGGCGGGGCCGTCCTGGCCGCCAGCGGACCCGCAGCGTTCCTGCCAGCGCAGGGCGCCGGGCTCCAGGTGCAGACGCCAGCTGGGCAGCCGCCCGGCCTGGGGGCCCCACAGGGGCGGGCGATTCCGGCAGTAGCCCGGATACACCGCCAGCGCCCCGTGGGGCGCGGAAACATCGGCCAGCAGCCGCCTGCTGCAGCGGCAGGGATAGAGCCGTCCTGCCTGGCGCAGGGCCGAGAGAACGGTGGCGTAGATGCCGCGGTGGTCGCTCTGCCGGGCCACGGGACCATCCCACTCCAGACCGAGCCAGCGGAGGTCGTCGAGGATCGAGGCCTCGGCGCCCGGCCGGTTGCGGGGCCCGTCGAGATCATCGATGCGCAACAGCCAAACACCGCCCCTCAGCCGGGCTTCGAGCCAGCCGATCAGGGCGGTGCGGAGGTTGCCCCGGTGCAGGGGACCGGTGGGGGAGGGGGCGAAACGGGTGCGGTAGCCCTGCCGCCTGAGCTCCAGTCCCGCGGCGAGGCGTTCCTGGAGATGGAGGGGCAGCCGCAGGGGAGGTGTGGAAACCCCTGAGGCCGTCGTCATGCCAGGAGTGCGGCCGCTGGGGATCAGCCCTGGACCTTGTCCTTGAAGAGCTTGCCGGCGGTGAAGGCGGGCACGCGCTTGGCGGGGATCTTGATCTTCTCGCCGGTCTTGGGATTCAGACCCTGACGGGCGGACCGCTCACGGGGCTCGAAGGAGCCGAAACCGAGGATGGACACCTTCTTGCCCTCGACCACCGAATCGACGATGGTTTCGATGGCGGCATCGACGACGAGGGAGACGTCGGTCTTGGTGAGCTCCGTGCGGGCAGCGACGATGTTGACGAGATCAGCTTTGTTCATTGTTCGGGGGAAGCCTCCGGGTAGGTGGCGATGGCGGGGTTCGGGTCGTCGAGTGGTGGAGGCGAATCGGAAGTCCCCGACCGCCCGGTGCGTTCAGCGCGCCAATCGTATGGGCGTTGCGGCAGGGCCGCAACAGGAGAAGTCCACTCATGACAGCGGTTTGGGGGGCGGGAGGCCCGCAGTGGGGTGTTCCGTGGTAATGGGGGCGACCTCCAGCCCGCCCCCCGGGGGCTGCAGCGTCAGGGACTCCAGATCCAGGTCCCCCAGCAGGGCGGCACCTTGCTCCACCAGCTTCGGCCCCCTCAGGGCCCCCAGTCCGGCGCCGCTGGCGATCCAGCCGGGGGAGCCGGGCGGCAGCCAGCGGCGCAGACGCTCGACGCTGCGAAGCTGGCGCCCCCAGTGGAACGTGCCCCGCTGCCGCAGGGGCGCGACGCGGGCCGGCGCCACCGGAACCAGCAGCCGGCCGCAGAACAGCCCGCCCAGGCCGTCCCCCGCCGCCGGGGCGACATGCACGACGCAGGCGCCCGGGGAGGGCCCCGGCGTCCAGAGCAGCCGCACGTCGGGCTCCAGCCGGTGTTCCGCGGCGAAGGTGTGCAGCGGATCCACACCGGGCAGGAGGTAGGCCTCCTGTTCCTGGACGAGAACCGGCCATCCAAGAGCCTGCTGCAGGCGGCGGCAGCGGCCGTGGCCGCCGCGGCCGGTGAGCACGATCCAGGCCGGTGGCGGCCCGTTCCCGGCCGTCCGATGGCGGGGGCGCCCGGCCAGGAAGCGCAGGTTGGCCCGGGTGTAGGCGGGGCAGTCGATCAGCAGGTCGGCGCCGGCGGCCTCCAGCAGCCAGGCGCTGCCCCCCTGGCTCTCGCGGCTGGGGGCGAACAGCCACAGCCCCGGCCGGACCGGCAGGGGCGGACGGCCCTCCTCGGACGGCAGCAGAGCGGCGGGGGAAGGGTTCATCGCCCCATTGAACCCCCGGCGGCAGCTTCCGGAGGCCCGGCGTAGCCTGGGCGGAACCCAGGCCAGTGATTTGTCGGCGACCCGGATCGGACATCCCTGGCCACTGGGGGCCTCCGTCACCCGCCGGGGCGTCAATTTCTCCGTGGTGGCCCCCCTGGCCACCCGCATCGAGCTGCTGATCTTCGCGGACGGGGCCGCCCGGGAGCCCCTGGAGGTGATCGAGCTCGACCCCGCCCACCGCTCCGGTGAGCACTGGCATGTGGAGGTGGAAGGGCTCGGCATCGGCTGCTGCTACGGCTACCGGGTGTTCGGCCCGATCCAGCCCGGGAGCCATGGCTTCAACCCCTCCAAGGTGCTGCTCGATCCCTGCGCCAGGGCGATCACCGGCTGGGACGTCTACCAGCGGGGCGCCGCCGTCGGCGCCGTCCCCAATGCCTCCGCCTGCCTCAAGGGGGTGGTCACCGAGCGGGACCGGTTCGACTTCGACGCCGCCCCCCGGCCGCGCCATTCCTGGCAGAAGAGCGTCATCTACGAGCTGCACGTGGGCGGTTTCACCCGGGGCGCCGGCTGTCCGGTGCCGGCGGAACGGCAGGGAACCCTGCTGGGGCTGATCGACACCCTGCCCTACCTCCAGTCGATGGGGGTGACGGCGATCGAACTGCTGCCGGTGATGGCCTTCGATCCCCAGGATGCCCCCGCCGGGCGGTTCAACCACTGGGGCTACAGCCCCGTCAGCTGGATGGCCCCCCATCCGGCCTACCTGGTCGACGGCGACCCGCTGCAGGGCCGGAACGAGGTGCGCCAGCTGGTGACCGCCTGCCACCAGGCCGGCCTGGAGGTGATTCTGGATGTGGTCTACAACCACACCAGCGAAGGCAACCAGGAGGGCCCCACCCTGAGCTGGCGGGGGTTCGGCGACGCCCTCTACTACCACCAGACGGCCAGGGGCGACTACCTCGATGTCAGCGGCTGCGGCAACACGATCGCCGCCAACCGCCCCCTGGTGCGGCGCCTGATCCTGGAGTCCCTGCGCTGCTGGAGCACGGAGCTGGGCATCGACGGCTTCCGCTTCGATCTGGGCATCGCCCTGACCCGGGGCGAGGCCCTGGCCCCCCTCGATGCGCCCCCCCTGTTCGAGGAGATGGAGGCGGATCCCGATCTCAGCGATCTGAAGGTGGTGAGCGAACCCTGGGACTGCGGCGGCCTCTACCGGCTCGCCGACTTCCCGGCCCGGCGGGTGGCCAGCTGGAACGGCCGCTTCCGCGACGATGTACGCCGCTTCTGGAAGGGGGACGACCGCAGCACCTGGACCCTGAGCCAGCGCCTGTCAGGCAATCCGGATCTGTTCAACGGCCAGCCCTCTCCGGTGGGCCGCACGATCAACTTCCTCACCGCCCACGACGGCTTCACCCTGGCGGACCTGGTCAGCTTCGACCGCAAGCACAACCTGGCCAACGGCGAGAACGACCGCGACGGGGACAACCACAACAACAGCTGGAACCACGGCGTGGAGGGTCCCTGCAGCGACGCCGGCGTGAATGGCCTGCGGGACCGGCAGCTGCGCAACCTGCTGGCTTCCCTGCTGCTGGCCCCCGGGGTGCCGATGCTGCTGATGGGCGATGAGGTGCGACGCAGCCAGGGGGGCAACAACAACACCTGGTGCCAGAACAACCCCCTGGGGTGGATGCACTGGCAGCCGGACGCCGGGGACATGGCCCTGCGCCGCTTCCTGCGGCGCCTGATCCAGCTGCGTCAGCGGCTCGCTCCCCTGCTCAACCAGGAACTGCCCCTGGCCCCGGCCCCTGCCGGCCCGGCCCGGGGCGCCGGCAGCCTGCCCCTCTGGCGGGAGTGGCACGGCCTCGAGCTGGGCAAACCCGACTGGGCCAGCTGGTCCCACTGCCTGGCCTGGAGCCTCCATGACGCCAGCCTCGGCCCCCTGCTCTGGTGCGGAATGAACGCCTACTACCAGCCGATGCAGTTCCAGCTGCCGGCCCAGGCCGCGGGCTGGCGGCGGGTGATCGACACGGCCATCCCGGGCGACCACGACCTGCCGGCGAAAGCCGATCCCTGGCTGCTGCCGACGGCGCCCCTGGAGAGCCGCAGCCTGATGCTGCTGGTGGCAACCCCGCTGCTGGAGGACACGGAAGCTCAGGCTGGGCCTGCCGTGGGGGCTCCGGCGGAGGAGCAAGCGGGCGGCGGGAATCGAACCCGCATCATCAGCTTGGAAGGCTGAGGTTTTACCACTAAACTACGCCCGCAGCAGTACAGAAGTACTGGCGACTGGTTCCCTGGAACTGGCTCCCTGGAACCGGCTGCAGCATTATGACCTGCACCGGCCGACCTGCTGCGGCCGACCTCCGCCGGACGATCACAACCGGACGACCACCACCGGAGCCCCTCCAGGTTTGACCACCCCCACACCGTCCTCCCCGCCACCGGCAGCGCCGGGCCTGCCGTCGGGTGTGGCGGATGGCGTAGTGGATACGGCGGACCTTCCCGCCGGTGAACGCCGCAGGGTGCTGCTGGCCTACGGCATGGGGGACGCCGGCACCGGCATGGCGGCCTCCCTGATCGGCTTCTACCTCTTCATCTTCTACACCTCGGCGGCGGGGCTGCCGGCCTGGATGGCCGGGCTGGTGCTGATGACGGCCCGGCTCTGGGATGCCATCAACGACCCGGTCGTGGGCTGGCTGAGCGACAAGACCCGCAGCTCCTGGGGGCCCCGGCTGCCCTGGATCCTGGGCAGCGCCGTTCCGCTCGGCTTCGCCATGGCCCTGATGTGGTGGCTGCCGCCGGGGGGGCTCTGGGTCCGGTTCGCCGTGTTCGTGGCGATCTCGATGGTGGCCAACACCCTCTACACCTGCGTCAACCTTCCCTATTCCGCCCTGGCGGCGGAACTGACCACCAGCGTCAACCTGCGCACCCGGCTCAACAGCGCCCGCTTCACCGGATCGATCATCGCCGGCCTGGTGGGGATCGTGCTGGGGGGCGTGCTGCTCAAGGATCACCAGAACCCCGACAGCTACCTGCAGGTGGGGATCTTCTCGGGGGTGCTGATCACCTGCTCCACCCTGCTCTGCGGCTGGGGCATCGCCCCGGCGGCGCGGCACTGCCAGCGACCCACCAGCCAGCGGGGCACCACCCGGCGGCTCCTGGCCCGGGTGGGCAGCAACGGTCGTTTCCAGATGGTCCTGGGGTTGTACCTGCTGCTCTGGTGCGCCCTGCAGATCATGCAGACGGCGGCGCTGATCTTCCTGCCGGTGGTGATGCGGCTGCCGGAGGGCTGGAGCAACTGGATCCTGCTGCCGTTCCAGGTCAGCACCCTGGTGGGGCTCCAGCTCTGGACCGCCATCGCCCGCCACCGCGGTCGCCTGACGGCCCTGCACTGGGGCACCGCCCTCTGGATCGCCGCCTGTGTGATGGCGATGCTGCTGGTGCCCCTCGATGCCGCCATCGGCCCCACCGCCTCGGCCTCCAACCTGGTGCGTCTCACCGCCCTGGTGGTGACGATCCTGATCGTCGGCCTGGGGGCCTCCACCGCCTACCTGATCCCCTGGGCCCTGCTGCCGGATGCCATCGATGCCGATCCGGAGAAGCCCGCCGGGCTTTACAGCGCCTGGATGGTGTTCACCCAGAAGATCTGCATCAGCCTGGCCCTGTTCTTCTTCGGCAACCTGATGAGCCTGAGCGGCTACCAGGCGGCCAAGGGCATCCTGCAGCCGGACAGCGCCCTGCTGGCGATCCGGATGTGCATGGGCCTGATCCCGGCGCTGCTGGTGGTGCTGGGCCTGGTGGTGATGCGCCGCTGGCCGGAGCGGGGCCCCGAGCCGGAGACCCTGACGCCCTCGGCGCCATGAAGGCGCCGCGCTGGCTGCAGCGGCTGGGCGCCAGCCTGATGATCGGCGGTCAGGCCGTGAGCGCCATCGCCCGCGGCCGCATCGGCATGGTCGACCTGGTCCAGGAGCTGCTGGAGGCCGGGCCGGGCAGCTTCCTGATCGTGCTGATCACGGCCCTGGCGGCCGGCACGGTGTTCAACATCCAGGTGGCGGCCGAACTCTCCAAGCAGGGGGCCAGCGCCGCCGTGGGGGGACTGCTCGCCCTTGGCCTCTCACGGGAGATCGCCCCCCTGCTCACGGCGACCCTGCTGACCGGCAAGGTGGCCACCGCCTACGCCGCCCAGCTGGGCACCATGAAGGTGACCGAGCAGATCGACGCCATCACGATGCTGCGCACCGACCCGGTGGAGTACCTCGTGGTGCCGCGGGTGCTGGCCATGGTGGTGATGGCGCCGGTGCAGTGCCTGCTGTTCTTCTGGATGGCGATCTGGTCGGGCCAGGTGAGCAGCACCCTGCTGTACAGCATTCCTCCCTCCGTCTTCTGGAACTCGGTGCGGGTCTGGATGGAACCCGACGACCTGCCCTCGATGCTGCTCAAGGCCGTGGTCTTCGGCCTGATGATCGCCGTCATCGCCTGCGGCTGGGGGCTCACCACCCGGGGGGGGCCCAAGGAGGTGGGCGCCAGCACCACCGGCGCGGTGGTCATGATTCTCGTCAGCGTCGCCCTGGTGGACGTGCTGCTCACCCAGTTGCTCTTCGGCCAATGACCTTCGCCCCCTCCCCCCCTCCGGCCAGCGCCGCCCCCGGCGGCAGCGACGCGGACGCGGTGGTGCTCAGCCCCCGGGCCTGGGTGCCGCTCGGGCTGCTGACGCTGGCGGGCGCCGTCCTGGGCCTGCGGCCCCTGTGGAGCGCCGCGCTCTGGCCGGCCCTGGCGATGGGGATCATGGGGCTGTTCCTGCTGCTGCAGACGGCCCTGCTGCGGTTGCGCTTTGCGGCCGACGCCCTGCTGGTGTCCCGCGGCGACACCGTGATCCGCCGCTTCCCCTACGACGCCTGGATCGGCTGGCGGGTCTGGTGGCCGGCCCTGCCGGTGCTGTTCTATTTCCGGGAGCAGAAGAGCATCCACCTGCTGCCGATGCTCTTCGACGCCACGGCCCTGCGGGAGGAGCTGGAGCGGCGTCTGCCGCCCCCGTCCCCCCCTGAGCCCGCTCCCCCTCAACCCGGGTCCCCGTGACCGCGCACCCCGCCCGAGCCCTCCGCCGCCTTGCCCCCCCGCCTGCCATGAGCGACCAACCCGAACCGCCCGCCATCACCCCGCCGGATCCCACCCCGGCCACCGCCCCCGCATCGGCCGCTGCCGGGACCGATGGGCTCCTGGAGCTGGCCCTGACGGAACTGCGGCAACGCCGCGCCGAGCTCCTGGGGGAGATCGGCGAGCTGGAGAGCCGCCGGGAGCAGATCCGCCAGGAGATCACCGGCAGCTTCGCCGGCCAGTCGGATGCGATCGCCCGGCGGCTCAAGGGCTTCCAGGACTACCTGGTGGGGGCCCTGCAGGATCTGGCCGCCGCCGCCGAGCAGATGGAGCTGGTGGTGCAACCGCTGGTGGTGCAGCCCTCCCCCCTCGACCAGGCGACGCCCGGCGCTGGGGCCGGCGAGGCGACGGAGGCCGCCGCGGCCCCTGCCGCCGCTGGTCTGTTCCGTGACGATGCGGACCTGGTCCGGGAGCGGCTGGAGCAGTTCGGCGGCCAGCCCGACTTCTACGCCGATCCCTGGAAACTGCGCCGCACCCTGGAGCGCTCCGCCGCCACCCGGCTCGAGGACTGGTTCCTCACCCAGGGCGGCCGGGGCGCCCAGCCCAGCGGTGGCAGCCGCAGCCGCAATGCCCTGGCGGCGGCGGCGGCGATCGCGATCCTGGGGGAGCTCTACGGCGAGCGCTTCCAGACCCTGGTGCTGGCCAGCCAGCCGGAGCGCCTCGGCGAATGGCGGCGGGGACTGCAGGACTGCCTGGGCCTCAGCCGCGACGATTTCGGCCCCGCCAGCGGCATCGTGCTGTTCGAGCGGGCCGATGCCCTGATCGAGCGGGCTGACCGCCTCGAGGAAAGGGGCGAGCTGCCCTTCATCGTGATCGACGCGGCCGAGCAGGTGATCGAGATTCCGATCCTGCAGTTCCCCCTCTGGCTGGCCTTCGCCGCCGGCCCCGGGGAGATCGACGCCGAAGCCGATCTCTACTGACCCACCCGACCTCTCCTGCCATGGTTTTCCTCCCCGATCTGCTCGTGCTGCCGGCGGGCTACCTGCTGGGCTCGATTCCCTTCGGCTGGCTGGCGGGCCGCTGGCTCGCCGGCATCGATCTGCGCCAGGAAGGATCCGGCTCCACCGGTGCCACCAACGTGCTGCGGGTGCTGGGCAAGGGGCCGGCCCTGGTGGTGTTCCTGCTGGACGTGCTCAAGGGCACCGCCGCGGTGCTGCTGGCCAAGGCGGTGCTGCAGCCCCTCGGTTTCAGCGCCATCAGCGACTGGGGGGTGGTGGCGGCGGGCCTGGCGGCCCTGGCCGGCCACATCTGGCCGCTATGGCTGGGCTGGAAAGGGGGCAAGGCGGTGGCCACCGGCCTGGGCATGCTGCTGGGGCTGACCTGGCCCGTGGGACTGGCCTGTTTCGGCATCTTCCTCACCACGCTGAGCCTCAGCCGCATCGTGTCGCTCTCCAGCGTGGTGGCGGCCCTGTCGCTGCCCCTGCTGATGCTGGGCTCCTTCGGCGCCGACGGCCTGCGGCCGGCCTACCTGAGCCTGGCCCTGCTCACCACGGCGCTGGTGCTCTGGCGGCACCGCAGCAACCTGCAGCGGCTGATGGCCGGCACCGAACCGCGGCTCGGGGCCGGCCGCAGCTGAAGGGAACCGGGACGCGAGGCGAACCGGTGGGAGTCACCCCAGCTGGCGGCTGCGCTCCGTCGCGGCCAGCACGGCCTCGATCAGGGCCGAGCGCAGTCCGGCCCGCTCCAGCTGGCGCAGCCCGGCGGCCGTCGTACCGGCGGGGCTGGTCACCATGTCCTTGAGCTGGCCGGGGTGGAGCTCCTGCCCCTGCAGCAGCGCCGCCGTGCCGGCCATGGTGCGGTGGGCCAGGTGCATGGCCAGCGGCCGGGGCAACCCCCCCGCCACCGCCCCGTCGGCCATCGATTCGGCCACCAGGGCCAGGAAGGCGGGACCGGAGGAGGTGAGGGCCAGGAAGGGATCGAGCTGGGGCTCCGGAAGGTCGAGCACCTCACCCACCTCGGCGAACAACCGGCGCACCTGCTCGCGCCGGGCCTCGCCGACGCCCTCGCCCCAGCTCAGCCCCGTGAGTCCGGCCCGCACCAGGGCCGGGGTGTTGGGCACGGCCCGCACGCAGGCCCGTCCCGGGAACAGGGCCTGCAGCCGCGCGAGGGTCACCCCCGCCAGCACAGAGATCAGAAGCGGCTCTCCGCCGGGGGTTGCCGCTGCCAGGGCCTCTGCCAGGGCTTCGGTCGCCGCGGGGGCCACCGCTTCGATCTGCTGGGGCTTGACCGCCAGCAGCACCACCGGCGCGGCCCAGGCCTGGGCGGCATCGGTGGAGACCTGAATCCCGAGTTCGTCGCTCAGCCGCCGGGCGGAAGCCTCGCTGGCCACCGCCGCCCGGACGGCGGAGCGCTCGAGCAGTCCGGAATCAAGAAGGGGCAGCAGCAGGGCCCGGGCCATGCGGCCGAGACCCACCACCCCGACGGTGTCAGACCATGGCATCCGAACGGCCCCAGGCGGGGCTGGGGGCGGCTTCCTGCTGGTCATCCACGGGGCCGGTGCGGCCGGAGACCACCGTGGGGGAGGCGGCTTCCTCACCGCCTGCGGTGGTGACCGTGACGCAGCTGGGGGCGAACAGGAAGATGCTCTCGCCCACCCGTTCCTGGTGACCGTCGATGGCGAAGGTGCCGCCGGCGACGAAATCCACGGCCCGCTGGGCCTGGTCCGGCTCCATCATCGTGAGGTTGAGGATGACGGTCTTGCGCTCCCGGAGAGCCTGAATCGCACGGGGCATCTCGTCGAAGCTGCGCGGCTCCATCAGGCACACCTCAGCCACGGCGCTGGTGATGCCGGGCATGCCGATGACGTTGGTTCCGGCGAAGGGATCATCGCTGGAGAAATCGGTGCTCAGAGCGAGGGCTCCGGTGTTTCTGCCGGCCGTGGAAGTGGTCGCGGCCGTGGTGGTGTCGCCGGGGTCGTAGTCGAGTTCGTCGTCGAAGTCGCCATCGAGATAGTCGTCACCGGAGACGACGGCACGCAGGCGGGAGAACAACGACACGGAGTCGACCTCGGGAAGGATGCTTGGCCTTGAATAGCGTCCCACATCCGAGCCGGCAAGATCCCAACGCCCTTTCATGGCTGGATTGGGCGACTTCCGAACAGAACACTGCCGAAGCGCACCCAGGTGCTGCCCGCCGCCACGGCGTCGCGCCAGTCGCCGCTCATCCCCATCGAACAGTCCGGCAGCCCCAGGGCATCGGCCAGGTCGCGGCATTCCCTGAACAGTTCCAGCCGCTCCCCGGGGGTGAGCCCCAGGGGAGCGATGGTCATCAGACCGAGGCAGCGCAGGGGGGCCAGGCGCCCCAGGTCGGCCCCCAGGGCCCGCACCTCGTCCGGTTCGAAGCCGGTCTTGGCCGGGTCGGGGCGGAACTTCACCTGCAGCAGGATCCCCGGGGCCAGGCCTTCTTCGGCGGCGATGCGCTGCAGCCGCTCGGCCAGCTCCAGGCTGTCGACGGAATGGATCGTGCCGAAGCGGCGCAGCACGGCGCGGGCCTTGTTGGCCTGGAGCCGGCCGATGAAGTGCCAGTCGAGGGCCGGCAGGTCGGCCAGGGCGTCCTGCTTGGCGATGGCCTCCTGCAGCCGGCTCTCCCCGAAGCTCCGCTGGCCCAGGGCCGCGGCCTGGCGCACCAGTTCGGCCGGATGGCCTTTCGACACCGCCAGCAGGTGGGTGGAGGCTGGCAACGCCGCCTGGAGGGCCGCCAGCCGCTCCGCCAGGCTGGAACCGAACGCCTCCGCCGCCGCGGGCGACGCCTGTGCCATCAGATGAAGGTCTGGTCGAAGAGCTGGCGCCAGCGGGCCTGGGCCTCGGGCCCCTCGCGCCGGCAGCGGGCCAGGTTCTGCTCGGCGAAGTGGCGGGCGTCCATCAGGGGGATCACCTCGAAATGGGCGCCACGCTCCTGGAGGGTGACGAGAAAGAAGATCCGCTGGGCGTAGAGCGTGGCATAGAGGTCGCGGCTCTCGGCCACCGGCGCTACCCGATAGAGCATCCCGAAGGTCGGGTGGTTCAGATAGCGCTCCGTGCTCACGACTCCCTGCAGGCTGGGGCCATTAAAGGGCACCGACTTTCCAGCGGAGCGCCAGCAGGGCCGCCAGGGCCAGCACTGCCGCCAGGCTGGCGCCGGAGGGGGTGGCGGCCGGCTGGTGCAGGCGGTCGGGGGGAAGCCACATCCCGCCGCGCGCCATCAGGGCCTCGGCCCCCTGTTCAGAGCGCAGCAGCACGTTGGCCAGCAGCCGCTCCCCCACCGCCAGCACCAGGCCCAGACTGGCCTTCCAGCCCAGGCGGCGCAGGTTCACCGCCCGGGTGGCGATCGAGCGCAGCAGGTTCTGGAGTTCCTCCTGCACCAGGGGCAGGAAGCGCAGGGACAGCAGCAGGGTGAAGCCCAGGCGCTCCACGGGCCAGCCCAGGGCCCGCAGGGGGGCCAGCCACCAGGCGATGGACCAGACCAGCTCCTCGGGGGGAGTGGAGAGCAGCAGCAGGTTGGCGCTGTGGATGACGGTGAACAGCAGGGTGGCGCCGTTGATGCCGAGTTCGGCCGAACGGCGGGTCACCACCAGGGGGCCCAGCTCCAGGGGCCCGGCCATCACGGGGCCCCGGCGCACCAGTTCCCAGGACAGGCCGGCCCGGGACGGGGGTGGGGCACCGGGGGGGGCCGGGACCAGCCGCAGCTCCGCGGGGGGACGCTGGAGGCTGGCCGGTGCGCCCCCTCCGGCCGGCAGCAGGGCGGCCAGCAGGCCCACCAGCAGCGCCAGGGCGATCAGCAGGGGCAGGCTCTGCCGCCAGAGGCGCCAGGGCAGGCCACTGACGGCAGTGATCAGCAGCAGCAGCCCCACCAGCGCCAGCCGCCAGAGGGGCCCGGCCAGGATCGGCGTCACCAGGAACGCCACCGTCCAGACCAGCTTCACCCGGGGATCGAGCCGTCGCAGCCAGCTGCCGCGGCCGCCGGTATCGCCAGACTCACCGCCCTCGCCGTCATCGACGTACTGACCGATCGGCAGCTGCCGCAACCAGTCCATTCAGGCCAGGCCCTCCTGGATCGCCCCTGGAATCGCCGTCCCCATCGACCTCAGCCGCCCCGGCTCTGGTGGCGGGCCTGCTCCTTCTCGGCGTCCCGCTGCTGCTTGCCGCGCCAGAAGAGCCGCACCGGCGATCCCTCGAAGCCCAGGGCCTCGCGGATCTGGCGCTCGACGTAGCGGCGGTAGGTGTCGCCGAACAGCCTGGGTTCGTTGACGAACAGGGTGAAGCTGGGCGGGCGGGTCGCCACCTGGGTGCCGTAGTAAAGGCGGCCCTGGCGGCCGCCGCGGGTGGTGGGGGGCGAGCGCCAGCGCAGGGCCTCCTGCAGCACCTCGTTCACCACCGAGGTGCTCACCCGGCGGCGGTGCTGCTCCACCGCCACCGCGGCGATGGCGAAGATGCTCTCCACCCGCTGGCCGGTGACGGCGGAGGTGAACAGCATCGGCGCCCAGTCAAGGAAGTAGAGCTTGGCGCGCAGCTCCTTTTCCATGGCGCTCATGGTGTGGCTGTCCTTCTCGATCAGGTCCCACTTGTTGACGACCACGGCACAGGCGCGGCCGTCCTCCTCGATGCGGCCCGCCAGGCGCTGGTCCTGCTCGGTGACCCCATCGAGGGCATCGATCACCAGGATGCAGACGTCACTGCGCTCGATCGCCTTGAAGCTGCGGGTGATGCCGAAGTACTCCGGGCCGTAGTCGACGCTGCGGCGCCGACGGATGCCGGCGGTGTCGAGCAGCTTCCAGGTGTGGCCCTCCCGCTCGATCGTGGTGTCGATCGTGTCGCGGGTGGTGCCGCGGATCGGACTGACGATGGCCCGGTTCTCGCCGCAGATGGCATTCAGCAGGCTGGACTTGCCCACGTTGGGACGGCCGATGATCGCCAGCTGGATCGGCTCGGCCTCGTCCGTCTCGGTGGTGGCCGGCAGGAAGCTGATCACCCGGTCGAGCAGATCGCCGGTACCGGCTCCGTGGATGGCGGAGATCGGGTGGGGCTCGCCCAGACCCAGACCCCAGAAGTCGGCCGCCATGGCCAGGCCCTGATCAGGCGACTCGCACTTGTTCACCCCCAGCAGCACGGGGACGTTGTGGCCCCGCAGCCACTCGGCGATCGATTCGTCGGCGGCGGTCACCCCCTGCTGGCCGTCGACGATCACCACCGCCACCGACGCCTCGGCCAGGGCCAGGTTGGCCTGCTCCCGGATCTCTGGCAGAAATTCGCTGTCGTCGTCGAACACCAGGCCGCCGGTGTCCACCACCCGGAAGATGCGGTCACCCCAGAAACCCTCCTGGTAGGTGCGGTCCCGGGTCACACCGGGCTGGTCGTGAACGATGGCCTCACGGCTGCGGCAGAGCCTGTTGACCAGCGTGGACTTGCCCACGTTGGGGCGTCCGATCACGGCGACGACGGGGAGCGCCAATCTGACTTATTCCTTACGACGGATGCGTTACCTAGACCCTACAGAGCCACGGACGCCTCAACCCACCGGGGAATCGCCGGGATGGCCGGCCACCGGATCTTCGGGGGGGTCGAGGAGCTCCGGCAACGGGCCCGCCTCCGGCAGCGGCTCGCCCCGCTCGGCCAGGTGGGCCAGCAGCCAGTTCACCGCCGTGGCCCGCCGGGTGCGGCGGGGGTAGAGGCCGCCGATGCGGTACCCGGCGAAGCCCAGCTGCTGCTTGAGCAGCTGTTTGTGCTCGGGGGCGACCGAACGGGTGAGCCGCACGCTCGCGGGCCGCTCGGCGATCAGCTGCGGCGCTTCGGGAAAGGCCTCGGCCCAGGCCGGCGGGGTGTCGGGCCCGGCCTGCCAGCGGCCCTCGGCGTCCGGGCGGTAGCCCAGCCGCTCCCAGATGAGGCGGCAGACGAAGCGATCGCTGGTGCGGTCATCCAGCACCACCTCCAGCAGGGCGCGGCTGAGGGGAAAGGGTTCCGGGGCGCCATCGGGCTTCAAGGGGGGAGCGGCGGCAGCGTCCAAAGCGGCGTCTGGCATCCGAGAGTGACCCCAGCATGCCCAGCCCCGCCCCCCATCCCTGCCCCACCGGCCCCCTCCGCCTGGACGGCAACGGCACCGACAGGCTGCTCACCTGCCGGGTGCTGCAGTCGCCCCTGGCGGGGGTGAGCGACGGGATCTTCCGCGCCCTGGTGCGCCGCTGGGCCCCCGAGGCGCTCCTGTTCACGGAGATGGTCAATGCCACGGCCCTGGAACTGGGCCACGGCGGCGCCAAGATGGCGGCCCTCGACCAGGATCCCGGCCCGGTTGGGGTGCAGCTGTTCGACCACCGGCCCGACGCGATGGCCGAAGCGGCCCGCCGGGCCGAGGCCGCCGGGGCCTGGCTGATCGACATCAACATGGGCTGCCCGGTGCGCAAGATCGCCCGCAAGGGGGGCGGCAGCGGCCTGCTGCGCCAGCCGGATCTGGCCCTGCGGATCGTGGCGGCGGTGGCGGCGGCGGTTCGGGTGCCGGTGACGGTGAAGACCCGGCTGGGCTGGTGCGGGTCCAGCGCCGATCCTGTGGGCTTCGCCCTGGCCGTGCAGGACGCCGGCGCCCGCGCCCTCACCCTGCACGGCCGCACCCGGGAGCAGGGGTTCTCAGGCAAAGCCGATTGGGACGCGATCGGCCGGGTGAAGGCGGCCCTGCGCATTCCCCTGATCGCCAACGGCGACATCGCCAGCCCGGAAGACGCCCTGCGCTGCCTGGCGATCACCGGCGCCGACGGGGTGATGGTGGGGCGGGGCACCCTGGGGCGCCCCTGGCTGGTGGGGCGCATCGCGGCGGCCCTCGCCGGCCGGCCCCTGCCCAGCGAGCCCGATAGCCACGCCCGGATCGCCCTGGCCAGGGAGCACCTGGAGGCCCTGGTGGCCGCCCGCGGCGATCAGGGGCTGCTGATCGCCCGCAAGCACCTGGGCTGGACCTGCCAGGGCTTCGCCGGCGCCGCCCGGCTGCGCCGGGAGCTGATGGTGGCCCCCAGCCTGGAGAGCGCACTGGGCCTGCTGGATCGGGCGGAGGCGGAGCTGGAGGTCAGTGACCCAGAGCCATGCCCAGCAGGTCCCGGCTGCCGCTGATGGCCTGCACCGCCAGCAGCAGGGCGGTGAGGAAGGCGGCGCTGACGTGCAGCCGCCGCATCCGGGGGGACCTCAGGGTCTCGGGGGCCGCCGCCATGGCGAACAGCAGCAGGCCGCAGAGCAGCACACCGCTCCAGTAGTGGGACCCCCACACGCCCCCGTCGAAGGGACTGCGGCCCAGGTGCCACAGGGCCGGCTGGCTGCCCAGGGTCAGCAGCCCCAGCCAGCAGATCAGGGCGAAGCCGGCCCGCAGCCAGGGGCCCTTGGCCCGCCACAGGGCCAGGCAGCTCACCAGGCACCCCACGCCGGCCAGCAGCAGGGCCGCGCCGGTGCCGGCGCCGCCGTCGGCACCGGCGCGGGCGTAGGTGGCCGCCATGGCGACCAGCACGGCCACCACAACGCCCGAGGTCACCCAGCGGCCGTGGTCGGTGTGCTCCACCCCCACCGTCGGCGGCAGGGGATTGATGTCGAGGCGCCGTTCCCGCGCCAGGATCCCGAGCCGGATGGTGGCGCCCACCACCGGGTAGACGAACAGGATGATCAGCACCGGGTGCAGCAGGGCGAACCAGTCGGTGACGGTCATCCCGGTGGCGGTCATCCCGGCGGCAGACATCGGCAAGGGCGGGGCAAATCGCGAACGGTCATGGAAGCACCGCGGGCCACCCCTGCCGGATGAGCAGCAGGGAGAAGTAGGGGACCTCGGCAGCGGGCACCTCGGCCGCCGGACAGAGCCGCTGGTCGGGCCAGCCCACCCGCTGGGCGAACAACGCGTCCGCAAGCAGGCCCCGTTCGGCCAGCAGCGGGCGCACCCAGGGCCAGCGCCCCCCCAGCTTGAGCAGGGCCAGCACCCAGCCGCCGGCCGCCGCCTGGGCCAAGAGGTCCTCCAGCTCCTGAGGCAGCTCCGGAGTGGGGCGGATCAGCAGCCCCTCCTGCTGCAGGGCCAGGGGCCAGGCCCCGGCAGCGGCCGCCGCCGCCACGGCGCTGATGCCCGGGATCAGGCGCACCGGCAGGCCGGGATGGCGGTCCCGCAGGGCCAGCAGCACGTAGCTGCTGCTGGCGAACAACGACACGTCACCCTCGCAGAGCAGCACCACCGACCGGCCGTCGGCCACCTCGGCCGCCAGCCGGTCGGCGGCGTCATGCCAGGCCTGACGCCGGGGCTCGGCCGCCGCCACCATCGGGAACACCAGGGGCAGGCGCCGCTGGCCGGGGCCGATCCAGGGGCCGGCCACGGCGGCCGCCATCCCTTCGGCCCCCTCGCGGGCGACCGGGTAGGCAACGGTGTCGGCGGCTTCGATCGCCCGCACCGCCGCCACGGTGAGCAGGTCGGGATCGCCGGGCCCCACCCCCACCAGGGTGAGGCCGGCGCTGGCAGCACGGTCGGCGATGGGGGGAAGTCCGCTGCGGACCTTTCTAGGCTGCAGATCCCCAGAACGCCCTGGAGCGACCCATGACCCACCTGGTGATCCGTTCCGCCGCCAGCGACGGCCACGCCGCCCCCCAGCTGCGCAGCAGCGACGCCGCCGTGATCGCCCGGGAACTCGGGGCCCGGGGGGTGCGCTTCGAGCGCTGGGCCACGCCGGCCTCCCTGGCGACGGACGCCGACCAGGCCGCGATCCTGGCCGCCTACGCCGCGGAGATCGCCCGGGTGCAGGCCGAGGGGCGCTATCGCACCGTGGACGCGATCCGTCTCGGCCCCGACCATCCGGACCGGGAGGCCCTGCGGGCCAAGTTCCTCTCCGAGCACACCCACGCCGAGGACGAGGTGCGCTTCTTCGTGGAGGGCCGCGGCCTCTTCTGCCTGCACATCGAAGGCGAGGTGCTCCAGGTGGTGTGCGAGCAGGGCGACTGGATCGGGGTGCCCGCCGGCACCCGCCACTGGTTCGACACCGGCGAGCGTCCGTCCTTCTGCGCCCTGCGCTTCTTCGACAACAGCGACGGCTGGGTGGCCAGCTTCACCGGCGATCCGATCGCCACGCGCTTCCCCCTCCTGGAGGAGGTGCTGGCCGCGGCCTGATCGGGCGGCTCAGCGGTGCCTGCGCGGCAGGGCTCAGCTGTGCATGCGCGGCTGGGGATGGAGGCTGGAGAGGATCTCCGCCTCGCTCGCGGCCAGGGCCGTGAGCCGATCGGTGACCACCGGCCGGGGCCAGCGCCGTTCGCACAGCACCCAGTAGAGGCCGAAATGGCGCGCCTCGCTGGCCAGCAGGTCGCCGTAGAGATCCCCCAGCTCCGGGTCGGGGCTGTGGGCGGCCAGCAGGGCCATCCGCTCGTGGCTGCGGGCCTCGATCAGACCCGCCACCAGGAAGCTGTCGAGCATCCGCGCCGGCTCCTGCCGGCGCACCAGGGCGGCCAGGGCGGCGCCGTAGGGCGGGGCGGCCAGGGCCCGCAGGCCGAGGCCGCGCCGCTCCAGCAGGGCCTGCACCCGCTCGAAGTGCTCCAGCTCCTCCCGGGCCAGGGGGCTGAGCACGGCCGCCAGCTCCCCGTCGGAGGGGTAGCGGAACATCAGCTGCAGGGCGGCGCCGGCCGCCTTGCGCTCGCAGTGGGCATGGTCGATCAGCAGCAGTTCCGGGTGGGCCAGGGCCTGCTCCAGCCAGGCGGCGCTGCTGGGGGCCGCCAGCCACCTCATCCGGGTCGCCGCGGCCGGCGGGGCCTCGTCCGCCACGGGCAGGGAGGCGCCGCTCATGCCGCCGCCTGCAAGTGGGCCACCAGGCCCTCGAGGGCAAGGCGGTAGCTGGTGGGGCCGAAGCCGCAGATGACCCCCAGGGCCCGGTCCGCCAGCAGGGAACGATGGCGGAAGGCTTCGCGGGCGTGGGTGTTGCTCAGGTGGACTTCCACGAAGGGCAGGGCCACCGCCAGCAGGGCATCACGGATCGCCACCGAGGTGTGGGTGTAGGCGGCCGCATTGATCAGGATCCCGTCGCAGGCCGGGCTCCCGGCCTGGCCGCCCGCCTGCTGGATGCGGTCCACCAGGGCCCCCTCGTGGTTGCTCTGGAAGCAGGCGAGCTCCACCCCCAGCGCCGCCGCCTGCTGCTCCAGGGCGGCATCGATGGCCGCCAGGGTGCTGCTGCCGTAGAGGCCTGGCTCCCGCTGGCCGAGCAGGTTGAGGTTGGGGCCATGGAGCACGAGCAGGCGCATGGGGGAGGGAGGGTCGGCTGGTAAGTTCTGAAGGTGTGGTTCGGGTCGGTGCCCGAGTGGTTAATGGGGGCGGACTGTAAATCCGCTGGCTCTGCCTACGTTGGTTCAAATCCAACCCGGCCCACCTTTCCACATGCCCTTGTAGCTCAGTGGTAGAGCACTCCCTTGGTAAGGGAGAGGTCACGAGTTCAAATCTCGTCAAGGGCTTTCCCCCCCAGCCCATTCCCCGCCCCGCCGACCCTGCGGCGGAGGTGCAGTCCCGTTCGCAGTCAGCCGGGAACATGCCCGAGAATGCGGGACCTTCGCCGCCCGGACGGTCTGCTTGCCGCCCCTGTTGTCCCCCTTCGTCCTCGGCATCCCGGCGCTCCTGTCGCCGGCCCTGATCACCCAGTCGTCCCTGTTCGGGATCGGCATCGCCTTCAGCCCCCTGCACATCGCGGTGGTCACCCTGCTGCTGCTGGGTCGCTCGCCGCTGCAGCGGGCCATGGCCTACGTGGCGGGCTGGGCGGCCGCCAATGCCCTGGCCATCGTGCTGCTGATGGTGCTGGGGGAGGCCTTCGCCATCAGCCTCAGCCACGGCGAGCGGGAGCAGGTGCTGATCGACCTGCTCGGGGCCGGCGCGCTGGTGGGCCTGGGGCTCTATCAGCTCACCCCCCAGGCCAACATCGGTGAGGAGGGCATGGCCCTGCGGCTGATGAACCAGCTGCCCGACTTCAGCACCCTCACCCTGGTGCTGATCGGTGCCACCAGCGCCCTGCTCACCCCGGAGAACCTGGTCTTCTATCTCAAGGAGGCCGGCCTGCTCCTGCTCAACGACCCCGGCCTCACCGCCGACGCCGAGGTGACCGGGCTGTTCACCCTGATGGCCAGCTCCCTGCTGCTGCTGCCGCCCCTGGCCTGGCTGGTCAGCGGCGGGGCGATTCGCGAGCCGATCACCCGTCTTGAGGAATGGCTGCAGCACAAGGCCGAGTGGCTTGTGGGGGTCCTCGCCCTGGTGCTCGGGGCCTACCTGCTGGTCGAAGGGCTGCACGGCCTGAACCTGCTGACCGTGGCCGGCTGAGCGCCAGCCGTTAGCGTCCCCCCATCCCCTTGGTCGGCACCCCGTTGCTCCCCGCCGTGCGCCGGACCTGCCTGGCGATCGGTCTGGGCCTCGCCCTGGCCGTGCTGCCCGGACCCGCCCGGCTGCAGGCGGCCGCGGTCTGCGTGCTGACCCCCAGGCTGGCGCTCAACGCCCGGGCCGAGGCTGTGGCCGCCGTCCCGATCGGAGCTCCCACGATCCTGAGCACCGAACCCCTGGAGGAGGTGCGGATCGAAGGGGAGGGTGAGGTGCTCTGGCAGCGGCGGGCCCTCCCCGGCGAGCCCATCGAGGGGCCGATCCCCTGGCCCCTGGCACCGATCCGCCCGGGCCAGCGGCTGGTGCTGCTGCTGCGGCCCCTGGGCGTCCGGACGGACGACTTCGCCATCATCGAGCTGGAGGGAGATCCGGCCGAGCGGATGGGGCGGGCCCAGCGGCAGCTCGACGGACTGGGCACCGATCCGGACCTGTGGTGGGCCGCCATCCAGCGGGCCTTCGACCAGGGGGACCTCAGCCTGGGCCTGGCCCTGCTCTACGCCCTCGAAGGCCCCGCCTCCCCCCGGCTCGACAACCTGCGGCGAGCTGTGTTCCTGGCCGGCTGCGGCAGCACCTGAGCGCCAGGGGGTCCGGCGGGGGCCGTGGCGGGGCGCGATTTGCCAGCCTGGGCCAAAAGGGCCCACCCCATGTCCTCTTTCCTGACGGTGCCGGTGGCGACGATGCGCGCCCTGGTGGAGGAGGGCACCACCCGGCCCCTGGTCTGGCGGCTGGAGCAGCTCCAGCGGCTGGCTCGCCTGCTGGAGTCGGAGGAACCGCGGATGCTGGCAGCCCTGGCCAGCGACCTGGGCCGCCCCGCCATGGAGGGCAGCCTGGAGCTGGCGACCCTGCGGCAGGAACTGCGCCACACCCGCCGCCACCTGGCCCGCTGGATGCGTCCCCGCCGCCGCCCCCTGCCCCTGTGGGCCTGGCCGGGCCAGGGGGCGGTGCACAGCGAGCCGCTGGGCTGCGTCCTGATCATCGGCGCCTGGAACTATCCCTTCGAGCTCTGCCTCCACCCGCTGCTGCATGCCCTGGCCGCCGGTAACACCGCCGTGGTCAAGCCCTCCGAACTGAGCCCCGCCTCGGCGGCCCTGCTGGCCGAACTTCTGGGCACCCACTTCGACCCGGCTGTGGTGCAGGTGGTGTGCGGCGACGGGGCCGTGGCCGCCGGGCTGCTGGAGCGGGAGCGCTTCGACCACATCCTCTACACCGGCGGCGAGCGGGTGGGTCGGCTGGTGATGGCCGCCGCCGCCCGCCATCTCACCCCCGTCACCCTGGAGCTGGGGGGCCGGAACCCGGCGATCGTGCTGGCGGATGCGGAGCCAACGATCACGGCGCGGCGGCTGCTGTGGGGCCGCTGCCTCAACGCCGGCCAGACCTGTCTGGCCCCCAACCACGTGCTGGTGGCGGCCGGGGTGCGGGAGGCCCTGGTGGCGGCGTTGCGCGAACAGTCCCAGGCCCTGTACGGCCAGGATCCCCTGGCCAGCCCCGACCTGGGGAACCTGGTGGGTGCGGCACGCTTCGAGCGGCTCCAGGGGCTGCTGGCCCAGGCGCGGGAGCGGGGCCGGGTGCTGCTGGGCGGACGCTGGGACGAAACCGCGCGGAAGATCGAGCCCACCGTGGTGGCGGTCGACGATCCCGACGACGATCCGCTGCTGCAGGAGGAGCTGTTCGCCCCGATCCTGCCCCTGCTGACGGTGGCGGATCTGGAGGAGGCCCTGGTCCTGGTGCGCCGGCAGCCGAAACCCCTGTCCCTCTATCTGTTCGGCGGCGGCGGCGCGGAGCGGGAACGGGTGCTGGCGGGCAGCGGTTCGGGCAGCCTGGTGGTGAACGACACGGTGATCCAGGGGGCCATGGCCAACCTGCCCTTCGGCGGCATCGGCCCCAGCGGCATGGGGGCCTACCACGGGGAAGCCGGCTTCCTCACCTTCTCGCACCGGCGCAGCGTGATCAGCCGGTCGCTGCGGCCCGACCCCCCGATCCGCTTCCCCCCGTACGCCGGCAAGCTGGGCCTGGTCCGTCGGCTGATGGGCTGAGGGGGGGCTGGGCGGGCCTGGACGTGGCCCTTAACGTGCCATCAGCTATCCCTAGTGCCCATGCGCCGCCCCCTCATCGCCCTGGCTCTAGCCATGGTGTTGCCGCTGCCGGCTCTGGCTGCCCAGGTGACCGTCAAGCCCGGTGAGACCCTCTCCGACATCGCCGCGCGCCACCGGGTGAGCGTGTCCACCCTGATGAAGATCAACGGGATCAGCGATCCCGATCTCGTCGAAGCCGGCCGCAGCCTGACGTTGCCGGGTGGAGCGGCCCGACCCCGGGCCTCCGGCGGCAGCCTCACCGTGGCCCCCGGGGAAACCCTCTCCGAAATCGCCGAACGCCACCGCATCACCGTCAGCCGGCTGATGCAGCTGAACGGCCTCAGCAAGGCGGACCACATTGAAGCCGGCCAGAAGCTGGTGGTGCCCTCCTCCTCCCGCAGCGCCGCCCCGGCCGCCGCGGTCAACCGCAAGGCCACCGAGCACGTGGTCCGCAGCGGCGAGAGCCTCTCCCAGATCGCCGACGCCTACGGCGTGCCGATGAAGCAGCTGATCGCCATCAACCGCATCAGCGACCCCGACCTGGTGGAATCGGGCACCCGGCTGCGGCTGAAGCCGGCCAGCGCCCCCGCCCCCAGGCCGGCCGCCCGACCCGCAGCGGCGGCGAAACCGGCGCCCAAGCCCGCCGCCACAGCGACCAGGCCCGCGCCGGCACCGGCGGCCCGCCCCCAGCCGGCCGCGACGGCGGCCAGGCCTGCGCCAGTTCCGGCACAGACTCCCGCCGCCAGCCGCCCCGCCCCCAGCGTCGCCCGGGCCACCCCGGCACCAACGCCCCGACCCCAGCCCGCCACGGTGGCGGCCGCCCCCCGGCCCGCCAGCACCGCCACCCCCGGCAAGCCGGACTGGCGCAACTACGGCCCCCTGCAGGTGGACTGGGCCAACTGGCAGCCGATGGGCGGCAGCATGGTGGCCCCCACCCTCAATTCCCAGGGGGAATCCCTCTATCTGGCCGTCAACTGCAGCGCCCGCAAGCTCAATGCCACCAGCCAGGCCGGGCAGTGGAAGAGCTGGGACGACCCCCAGGCCGACTTCGAGCAGCAGCTGGTCTCCGACCTCTGCAAGGCCCGCAGCTGAGCGGCGGCCTGGGGCTGACGCTTCAGGCCGACCAGCGCAGGGGCCAGGGATCCCGCAGGTAACTGCGGCCCACCGGGCGCAGGTACAGGCGCTGGGCCCCGTCATCGCTCTCGCTGATCAGTTCCTCCTGCACCAGCCGGCGGGCCAGCCAGGCCCAGGAGGGTTCCTCCTCCCCGTGGGCACCGGCCAGGTCCTCGGCCAGGCTGCGCAGGTCGCGGCCGCTGCGGTCCTCCAGGGCGGAGAGCAGCACGGCTGCCTGCGGGGCCCAGTCGTTGCTGGACCGGGCCGAGAGGCAGTTGTCGCAGCGGCCGCAGGGTGGGGAGATCTCCCCCACGGCCAGCAGCAGGGCCTGCTCCCGGCAACCCTCCCCTTCGGCCACCGCCTCGATGCGCCGCAGCTGCTGCTGGGCCAGTTCGAGCCGGTGGCGCTCCAGCAGCCGCTGGTCGGGGGGAAGCTGCTGGCCGGCGGAGCGCATGGCCCAGCCCAGGCTGGTGCGATCGGCCGGATCGAAGAGCACCAGGCAACGGGCGGGCTGCCCATCGCGGCCGGCCCGCCCCGATTCCTGCAGATAGCCCTCGGCACTGGCGGGCAGGTCGAGATGCAGCACCAGCCCGACGTCCGGCCGGTCGACCCCCATGCCGAAGGCGACGGTGGCCACGAGCACCGGGGCGGGATGCTCCTGGAAATGGCGCAGGGCCAGCTGGCGGCTCTCGGGGTCCATGCCGGCGTGGTAGGCGATCGCCTCCACCCCGGCCGCCGTCAGGCGCGCGGCCCACTGCTCCACCGAGCGACGGGTGCGGGCATAGATCAGCACCGCCCCACGGGCCTCGCCGATCGCCGCCACCACCTCCGTCAGGGGATCGGCGGGGCGCCGCCGCATCGTGTAGGCGAGGTTGCCGCGGCGGGCCGATCGCACCTGCACCAGGGGGCGCCGCAGCTGCAGCAGACGGATGATGTCGGCCCGCACCTGGGGGGCGGCGGTGGCGCTGAGGGCCACCAGCGGCACGCCCGGGCACAGCGCCCGCAGCTGGCCCAGGCGCCGGTAGTCGGGGCGGAAATCATGGCCCCAGGCGCTGATGCAGTGGGCCTCGTCCACCGCCAGGGCCACCAGCCGGCCGGTCTCCAGGGCCTCGTCGAGCAGCTGGCGTGTGGCCTCCGCCTGGGCCCGTTCGGGGGCCAGGTAGAGCAGGCGCAGCCGGTTGGCCGCCAGGCGCTGCTGCAGCTGGCGGCGCTGCCCCGGATCCAGGCCCCGGTGCAGGCAGGCCGCCGGGATGCCGCGGGCCTGCAGCTGGCTCACCTGGTCCTGCATCAGGGCCACCAGGGGGGAGATCACCACCACAAGGCCGTCCCGCACCAGGGCGGGAAGCTGAAAGCAGAGCGACTTGCCGGCACCGGTGGGCAGCACCGCCAGGCAGTCGCGGCCGGCGAGCAGGGCCTCCACCACCGGCCGCTGACCGGGCCGGAAGCTCTCCCAGCCGAAATGGCGCTGCAGGCTCTCGGTGAGGGGATCGGCCCCCAAGCTCACTCCACCGCTGGTACCGCCAGACCCTAGCTCCCACCAGATGTGGGGGGCGCCGCATCAGTGCAGCGGGGGCGGCTCCAGCTGGTCGGGGGACTCCTCCACCAGCTGGAGGCGCACCCGCTTGCCCCCGGCCAGTTCCCCCAAGGACACCCGCATGGTGGTGCCGCTGAGGCTCTGCAGCACGGTGAGCAGCTCCCGCAGATGGGGCGTGCTGCTGCCGCTCTCCACCCAGAGCCGCTCCTGCAGGCCCCCCAGCCGGCGCCAGCTGGTGTGGAGCTTGAGCACGGCGCTCTCCAGGGCCTGGGCCTGGCCGACGGCATCGGCCAGGAGGCCGAGGGCATCGAGGCGCTGGGCCTCCTGCAGGGCCTTCTCCAGGTCGAGGTTCCCCTGCTGGAAGGCCCGCACCGCCAGGCCCGCCTCGGCCGCCTTGCTGAGCCAGCGGGCCGTGAGGGTCACATCCTTGACCCGCTCCAGCTCCGGTTCATCCCGCAGCACACGACGCAGGTCGTCCTGCTGCTCCTCGGGCAGCTTGGCCAGTTCCCGCACCAGGGGCGCCACGGCCCGGGGAGGCAGCAGGTTGTCGGCGGTGCGCTGGCGGATCTCCTCCGGCAGCAGGGGGCTGGTGGCGGCGGTGAACTCGTCTGTGAGCCGTCGCACCTGCTTGCGGGTGATCTGCTGGCCCTCATTGGCCGCCTCGCTGATCATCAGCTGGACCTCCGGGTCCGCCTGGGCCGTCTCCAGGAAGGCCCGCTTGGAGAAGTTGTTGACACTGGCCTCCTCCAGCAGGCCCTCGCCCACCAGGCCGTCGGCCGACTCCGCCAGCTGAATCAGGGTGTAGGCCCGGGTCTTGCTGATCTCCCGCTCCCGCAGCCACTGCAGGAAGCCGGTACCGCGGCCCTCGCCGCCCCGGCGTTCCCGGTCGCGCACCGAACGCAGGATCCGTCCCCGCCAGATTTCGGTCTGCAGGTCGAAACGGTCGCAGACAGCCCAGGCCTCCTCCAGCCGGGCCAGGAACTCCATCGTGCTGAGGGTGTCGCTCTCCGGATCAGGCAGATCCAGGCGCAGCTGGGGGGCCTCGGGCAGGGCCATGGACGGGACCATCGGCGGGGCCGGCGGTGGGTGCGGGGATGCTGCCACGGGGCCGGCAACGAACCGTGACATCGCCCGGGCACGGGCCCCTGATCGCCGGTAGTGTCGCTCCGCAGACCACCCGACCTTCCAGCCCAGCGATGGCCATCTCCCGCGGCGACAAAGTACGGATCAAGCGTCCCGAGTCCTACTGGTACAACGAAGTGGGCACCGTGGCGTCCGTGGACACCTCCGGCATCCGCTACCCGGTCGTCGTTCGCTTCGAGAAGGTGAACTACAACGGCTACAGCGGTTCCGACGGCGGCATCAACACCAACAACTTCGCCGAGAGCGAGCTCGTCAAGGCCTGAGCGTCGCTCCCGGCCCTCCACGCCCGGCCCTACGATCCCGGGCATGCCCGAGCTCCCGGAGGTCGAAACCGTACGCCGGGGGCTTGAACACCAGACGTCCGGTCTCGTCATCGACCGCGTTGAGGTGCTCCGAGCCCGCGCCATCGCCAGCCCCGAAGACCCTGCCGATTTCTGCAGGGCTCTTCGGGGCCTTTGCGTGGGCCGGTGGCATCGCCGCGGCAAGTACCTCCTGGCCGATCTCGAAGCCCCGGACGGCAGCCCCGCGGGCCGCTGGGGCGTTCACCTGCGCATGACCGGCCAGTTTCTCTGGCTGGCCGAGGACCGTCCCCCCTGCCCCCACACCCGGGTGCGGGTCTGGAGCAAGGGAGGCGAGGAACTGCGCTTCGTCGACACCCGCAGCTTCGGCCAGATGTGGTGGGTGCCGCCCGGGGTGGCCGACGAGGAGGTGATGGGCGGTCTTCGGCGTCTGGGGCCCGAACCCTTCGCGGCGGCGTTCAGCGGGGCCTACCTGCTGCAGCGGCTCAAGGGCTCACGCCGGCCGATCAAGAACGCCCTGCTCGATCAGTCGTTGGTGGCGGGGGTGGGCAACATCTACGCCGATGAATCCCTGTTCGCCGCCGGGATCCTGCCCCAGACGCCCAGCGGCCGTCTGCCGCTGAGCCGCCTGGAGCGGCTGCGCCTCTCCCTGGTGGAGGTGCTCGAGACCAGCATCGGCGCCGGTGGCACCACCTTCAGTGATTTCCGGGACCTGCAGGGCACCAATGGCAACTACGGCGGCCAGGCCTGGGTGTATCGCCGCGGCGGGTCAACCTGCCGCCGTTGCGGCACGGTGATCCTGCGCGAGAAGCTGGGGGGGCGAAGCAGCCACTGGTGCCCCTGCTGCCAGAGCTGACCAGGGGCGCGTCCCCGTCATCGCTTCGTTCGCCAGCCATTCCCTTCGTTCCCAAGCCCGCGTGACCAGCGCCCTCGCCGAACAGCTCAGCCAGACCATGGCGGCCGTCCACGCCCGCGGTTGGTGCGACGGCACCGGCGGCAATTTCAGTTGCGTTCTCTCGCGCGACCCCCTGGTTCTGCTGATGGCCCCCAGCGGCGTCGACAAGGGCACGGTCGCCCCGGAGGCCCTGATCCAGGTGGACGCCCATGGGCAGGTGATGGCAGGCGAGGGTCGGGCCAGCGCCGAGACCCTGCTGCATCTGGAAATCGTGGCCCGCACCGGCGCGGGCGCCGTGCTGCACACCCATTCCCACGCGGCCACCCTGCTCTCCGACTGGTGCCTGGGGGAGGGGACGGACGCGGGATCCCTGCCGCTGCAGGGCCTGGAAATGCTCAAGGGACTGGCGGGCATCGACAGTCATTGCCACCGGGTAACACTGCCGGTGCTGGCCAACGACCAGGACCTGGCGCGGCTCAGTGCCGCCGCCGGCCCGCTGCTCGTGGACGCTCCCCACGGCCTGCTGATCGGCGGCCATGGTCTCTACGCCTGGGGGCGCGACCTCGCCGAAGCCCGGCGACACCTGGAGATCCTGGAGTGGCTGCTGGAGCAGCGCTGGCGCCGGCTGCTGCTCGAGGCCGTGGGCCAGCGGCATCCCAAGGCCAGCGGAATCCGGGCCGTGCTGCTCGACATTGAAGGCACCACCTGCCCGGTGCCCTTCGTGAGCCAGGTGCTCTTCCCCTACGCCCGTGAGCGGCTCGATGGCTTTCTGCGGGCGGCGTCCGATGAGCCGGCACTGGCCCCGCTGATCGAAGCCATCGATGCGGCCATGGCAGCCACAGGAAACGACAGCAACCAAGGCGAAACAGTCAGCCACCTCAGGAGAGTCCGGTTCCTTCAGGAACTGATCGATCAGGACCGCAAGTTGCCGGCCCTGAAGGAGCTGCAGGGCCTGATCTGGGACCAGGGGTATGCGAGCGGCGAACTGCGCTGCCCCATCTTCGACGATGTGGCCCCCGCCTTGCGGGCCTGGCGGCGGGCAGGGCTGGAGCTGGCCGTCTACTCCTCAGGATCGGTGAAGGCCCAGAAGCTCCTCTACCGCCACAGCAACGCCGGCGATCTGAGCGGCCTGTTCAGCCACTGGTTCGATACAAGCACCGGGGCCAAGGGCGATGCTGCCAGCTACCGGGCCATTGCTGCCGCCATGGGTCTGGAGCCCGGGGCGATTCTCTTTGTGAGTGATGTCAGGGCCGAGCTGGAAGCCGCCCGAGCCGGCGGGATGGCGACACGCTTCAGCCGGCGCGAGGACAACCCGGAACAGGATCCCGGTCCCTTCGAGGCGATCACCAGCCTGGCGCAGATCAACGTCTGATCCTGCTCAGCGACAGGAGCAAGGACGAAAGCGACGACGCCATGTCACGACAGAACCATCGGCAGGGGTTGGGGCTGCAGCATGCCTGCATCCTGCCCTCTCCCAGGCCCGGGGCCCATGC